>JAZKCS010000003.1:0-91394 GCA_040387955.1 Bacteroidota bacterium
CAGAAATAGTAGATGCATCACCGTTAGAACAACGAGCCGGTGCTGTAACATTTACTGTTGGCGGATCATTTACCACTAAAGTAGCAGAGTTAGTTGCAGAACATCCGTTTGCTAAAGTAACAGTAACACTATATACACCTGCAGCAGTTGCACTGAAGCTTGATACATTACCAGGGTTGGTTACACCTGTTGGTACTGTCCATGCATAGTTAGCTGCTCCTGCTGGAGTAACAGAAATAGTAGATGCATCACCGTTAGAACAACGAGCCGGTGCTGTAACATTTACAGTTGGTGGATCATTTACTACTAAAGTAGCAGAACCTGCACCTGGGCAAGCATTGCCTTCAACTGTAATACTTACAGAATAAACGCCTTCAACAGTTGCGCTGAAGCTTGATACATTACCGGGGTTGGTTACACCTGCGGGTACTGTCCATGCATAGTTAGCTGCTCCTGCTGGGGTAGCTGTTATAGTTGATGCATCACCGTTAGTACAACGAGCCGGTGCGTTAACAGTAACTGTAGGTGCTGTTACTATTGTAACAGGGTAGTTACAATTAATACTTAAACCACTTGCGGCTAACATTGTAAGCCTTACAGTAAAGTTTGTTGTGCTTGAAGAAGTAACACTAACATCTTGACCAGTAGCACTACCATTTATTGTACCTGCCGTCGAAGGGATTATTGACCATAGATAAGAAATATTAACTGGATCTGGATTAACTGCTCCATGAACAGTAAATGTAGTAGATACACCACTACACATAGTTTGAGGATCTTGCGAACATGGAGGGAATCCTGCTGATGTAGCAATCATTACAGTATCTTGAGATGAACATTGTGCATCTGTTTTACTTGTGGCAACTACTGTAAAAGTGTAAACTCCAAGATCATTTACTGTAAAAATTGGATTACTAATAGTGGTAGAATTAAATGTACCACCAACAGCTGGTTCAACACTCCATTGATAATTGTAATCATTTACACTACCCGTAGAAACAGTTACACCCAGTTGTGTACTGTGAGATGCAGATAATAAATTTACTAAAGTAGGTGAAGCCGTAGCAGTAACCACATTACTTGTTACGTTGCCATTTAAAGTACAAATATGCGTTATTCCATTTCTGTTCACTTCTAATTGTAAAGAGAAACTTCCTCCCATAGTGAATCCGCCAAATCCTGGGACGACATCTATATTAATAGTTGTGGGGCCAGTACTTTCAGATAATGATCCTGAACTTGAACCGCTTAAAACTGCATTCGCAGAATTCGATACAAAACTCCATTGATAACTCGTAATCGGTCCTTCATCAGTGTTTATTACCGCAGAGAAAGGAAGAGAAGTAGTTGTATTATCAAAACATGGTGGGCCAGTTATTTCACATGTTGGTGGAACTGTAGGTCTTTCACGTTCAATTTTTATTTGGTTATCACGTGATCCAAGACTCTCACAATCCAATGTTCTTAAATGAGTATGATATGGACCACCGGAAATGCTTCCTGCACCTTTACCTTCTCCATATCCAATACCAGCCTCTAATGGATCTACACCAACGGCCAAATGGGCGCCATATTCAACTACAATTGTAGATGAAGTTGAAGTCCATGATAATTCGTACCTGAAATCAGGGTCAGGGCCTTTTTGATAACCAAGACGCTCTTTGCAAGCTACTCCCACTTGCCTCAAGGTTACATTAGTGATTGGAGTTTTACTCCAAATCTGTATGGTTCGATCTCCAAATCTTGCTTCATAAGCAGCAATTTTTTCATTCACATCACTGCCTTCATAACCCGGGGGATCACCCATATTATCCGAATAAGAAACGGTTGCAGAATAGCCGGCATGTGCTGCTGCACATTCTGTAAGAAAACCTGTGGGGTCTGACGCAGGTTCGGCTCCACAATCATTTATATTAACGAATAAACCGGGACCATTAATTGCATCAGAAGCTGCAACTGCCTGATCCCATGAAGTTAAAAAATCATACGCATGTGCTTTAGTACTCGACTTAACAGTTTGAAAATCGAATATCAAACTATGATTATTTCCAGGCGTAGGAGCAATGTTGAGTAAGATCGTTCGTTGCAAACTCGACATTCCTTCCGTATACGTGGAATTGTTTTGTTGTAGTATTGAGTTGATCCAATGAACATTTCCCTGTCCGTACTTTTTATCATCATTAGCTGATTGTCGAAAATCAACTTGTGCAAAAGAAAATGAAAATGTAAATAGGGCTAGGAAGAAAAGTACTGTTCTCTTTGTACTAATTTTTGGATCATCTAGCCATCCCCGGATTTTGGGAAGGCATTTGTTGAGTCTTGAGTTAAAATTTGCTTTCATAATAATTAATGTTTTTAAAAATAAGTAATAATAACCCTGAAGGGTATCATTCAATCCGTTGGCATGCTATTTTAAAAAATGCATAAGCCTATTGATTCAACATTAATAAAAGAAATCAGGTACGATATGTAGGGGTGGGTTTATAATTATCTAAAAAGAAAATTATTACTCATAGAAGGATTAGAAAATAAATCAGGTGGGATTCTATAAATATTGGAAATTTAAAATCGTTAAAATTTTTTTATAATTTATTTTAACAGATTTTTTGCAAGAGTAAAACTATAACATAAAAAAATATTATGGTACTATTTTCTTTTATATAATTTTCGCATTAAAATATTTATTTATTGTCGGTTACGACTACTACCAATCGCTTTGCATTTAGTGTGGAATTTATTTTCTACAATTTTATTTTCTAATAACCCATCAGCAAATGCAATTTTATAAGGACAAATACTAATCATTATTAGGCTTATTATCACGGTTGGTTTTTTTATTTCAAGTGTTAGCTTTACCACTTCTTTGTATTTGAACAGGCTTTCGAAAAGTACAACCTCCTAGAAAAGGATAATAAGAAAAAAATTAAATGATCTAAATATGAAAATGACATTTTTAATATTAGTAATAGGCTTAGTTGCATGTAATAATACCGAAACAAAAAATACATCGATAAAGATCGATGCATTAAAAAATTTGCAAGTATCAAGTGAGGAAATAGAAAAGCCAACTGCCATAAAACCTGCTTCTAAAATATACTTTAACAAGCGATTCAAGGATGTGACTGTAACAAAGATAAATGCAAACAGATTCCGTATAAAAGGACAGGGGCAATTTTTTGAGGCAAATTTTAATTGGGTTGTAGAAGACGGACACGAGGAGCTAAAGAAAGGTTTTGAAATAACTGATGCGGGAGCGCCTGAGTGGGGTAAATTTGAATTTACAATTGAAATTGAAAAAATACGTTTGAATTCAAGATTAATGTTGATTTTGTTTGAATTAAGTGCTATGGATGGCAGTCGTCAATATGAATTGCCAATTGTTCTCGACTAATTTTAAAACAACCAGTAAAAAATTATCTCTCGCTTCCCAATCTGAATTCACTTTTCAATTGGTATTTTTCATTAATATACAAAGGTTAATTCCTTATTTTTGGAGAGATTCCTACTTAAGTTGTTATTTAATTTTTAAAATTTAGCATAGATGAACTTTTTTCCCAAACTAAATGTAAAACTGTGTTTGCTTTTTACTTTTAGTTTAATTTTTTTCAATGCCATTGTCGCTCAAACTCCTGTGATAAATTCGTTTAGTCCTCTTTCAGGTCCTGTTGGAACAACTGTTACCATTTTAGGATCAAATTTCAGCACAATACCTACA
Source organism: Bacteroidota bacterium (assembly GCA_040387955.1). Taxonomy (GTDB): domain Bacteria; phylum Bacteroidota; class Bacteroidia; order Chitinophagales; family Chitinophagaceae; genus Ferruginibacter. Next base: position 3,716 of record JAZKCS010000003.1, read on the forward strand.
AATAATTTTGTTTATTTTGGTGGAGTAAAGTCAACTGTATTAACCGCATCTGCCACCACACTTAATGTTAGCGTGCCTAATGGCGCTAAGTATGCGCCTATTACGGTTACAGCAAATAATCTTACAGCCTACTCTTCTAAATTCTATAATGTTACATTTATGGGGGCTTCTAATTATTTTAATACTAACTCTTTATCGCCTAGAATAGATTATTCTACAGGATCTGCAACCGTATATCCAAATGCTGTTGACGCTGCCGATTTTGATGATGATGGGAAAATTGACATTGTATTAGCGAATTCGGGAGTAGCAAATTTTTCAATTTATAAAAATCAGACAATTTCAGATTCCATCATTTTTGCTGCTCCTGTAAAATATTCGACTACAGGTAATGCTAATGTTGATGTTACGATTGCTGACATGGACGGGGACGGAAAACAAGATATATTAATTGCAGGAAAAACATACAATAGCTTTTCAATATACAGAAATACCAGCGTTTCAGGAGTAATTTCTTTTGCACCTGAAGTAAATTTTCCAACAGGTTCAACCGTGTCAAAAATTTGCGCAAGAGATTTAGATAATGATGGGAAACCGGATATTATTTTAGGAAATAATAATGCCCTTACAAATAGTTTATCTATATACAGAAATATCAGTATTGGAACATCATTTTCTTTTGATACAAAAATAAATTTAGCAAGCTCAACAGTAGATGACATTAGTTTAGGTGATTTAAACAATGATGGGAAGACCGATATTGCTATGGTAAATCTCAACACCGGTTATGTATATGTTTTTGAAAACACAAGTTCCGTTGGTTCCATTTCATTCAATGCTGCTCAGTTATTTGCTGCCGGCAAAAACACGAGTTCTGTAGCAATTGGTGATTTGAATCAGGATGGCAAATTAGATATTGCTGCATGTAATGACCAGGGATTTTCTGTATCAAGTCTTCGAAATATAACTACCACTGGCACAATAAGCTTTGCACCCAAAGTGGATTTTGGGGTTTCTTCCAGTCCTTTTAAGGTAGGCATTGCTGATGTCAACGGAAATGGTTTGCCTGACATCCTTGTTACTGAATATAGCAACCGATTTTTAATTGGTCTTAATACTAGTACTGCAAGTCAATTAAGTTTTGGAGGAACAATAGGATATGCATTACCTGGTATTTCAAACTCAATAGCAGTAAGCGATTTTAACAATGATGGCAAAAATGACTTGCTCTTTGGTCATACTTTTATAACCAATCCTGTTATGTCGGTTTATAAAAATACAACTACCAATCCCATTTTCACTCCAAATCTTTATGCGGCAGCTCCGGGTACAACGGTTATATTAAATGGGAGCGGATATCTGAACACTACAACATCAATAAATGTTGGAGGTATTTCAGTTTCATTTGCTGTAATTGATAGTGCTAATGTTTCATTTGTTGTACCGGTAGGGCTAACTGAAACTTATGTACCAATTGTGTTGACAACACAATATGGAACCGGAAAATTTGATTATTTTAACGTAATACTTCCTCCACAAATACTTTCATTTTCTCCAGATTCAGGTTATAATGGTTCTACTATAAATATTAAGGGTAAGTTTCTTTTGAATACTTACAGCGTGAGTTTTGGTGGGGTTCAAGCCGCATCATTTTATACTCAAAATGATAGTTTAATAACCGCAACAGTATCAATTGGCGCAAATGGACCAGTGTCCGTGATCAGTAATGAATTAACAGGCAGTTTAAATGGATTCAGGTTTATTGGACCATCCCTTATTTCTTTCTCACCTGATTCAGCTAATATTGGAGATACTGTAATGCTACGTGGAACTCATTTTACAGGGGTTACAGGAGTAAGTTTTGGAGGCACAGCTGCTAGTACTTTTAGTATCTTAAATGACTCAACGATCAGGGCAAAAGTAGGTTTAGGGAATAGTGGAACGATAGCAGTAACAGGCACTAGAGGAACTGCAACCATCGACGGATTTGTTTATACGGCTCCAATTATTACATCTTTTACACCTACCATCACTGGAAGCGGTAATCAAGTTACAATAACAGGTAAAAATTTTACAGGCGCATCAATAGTAAAATTTGGTGGCACCAATGCATCAAGCTTCATCATAAATTCATCCACCAGTATTACAGCAATTGTTGATACGGGAAGTACAGGAAGTGTTTCGGTTTCAACATCCTTTGGAACGACATCAAGAACGGGTTTTAAATTTGCAAGGGTCCCGGAAATTTATTCAATTACACCTGACTCCGCCGGACCAGGTATTACAATTTCAATAAGAGGAAGATATTTCAGCAACACATCTTTAGTATCTATAGGCGGCATTAATGCAACAAGTTTTGCTGTTACTACAGATACTACCATCATTGCCGTGGTTGGTACAGGTGCAAGTGGAAATATTATTATCGCAACTCCTGGAGGAAGAGATACCCTCGGTGGATTTGTGTGGGTAGCTAAACCAACCATCATATCTTTTAGTCCAATTAATGGAGGTACTGGTACAGTTGATACAATCAAAGGAACCAATCTTTCAAATACTTCTTATGTAATGTTTGGAAAGTTAAATGCAAGTTCATTTACCATTGTTTCAGATTCATTGATTATTGCTATTGTAGGCGCAGGAACAACAGGAACTGTTTCACTTGGTACTAGAGGAGGTATTGCAACAAAATCCGGATTTATTTATTTTCCACCTCCTACTATCAACTCATTTTCACCCACATCCACAAGTACAAATTACCCTGTAACTATTAAAGGAACAAATTTTACAGATGTCCTTTCTGTTAGTTTTGGTGGTATTTCTGCAGTTTCATTTACAGTTAATTCCGATACAAGCATAACAGCCATACTGGGAGGCGGGGCAAGTGGCAATATTATGGTTACCACCAACTATGGAACAGCATCTATTACCGGATTCATATTCACTTCACCAATGACTATCACATCATTTTCACCAACAACAGCAAAGCTTGGTGAAATTGTCACAATAAAAGGTATAAAATTTAATTCGGGAATTAGCAGCGTTAAACTAGGTGGAACACCCGCCACTACTATTTCTGTTGTTTCAGATAGTGTCATAAACGTTACTGTAGGAAATGGCAGCTCGGGAGCGATCACAATAACCAATAGTTATCAAACGGCAACGCTAGGTGGGTTTACTTATATTAAAATTCCAGTGATCACTTCCTTTACACCTGATACTGGATCTGTAGGGGATACAGTGATAATATCAGGACAAAATTTTGGCACATCATCATCAAATAACATTGTTTATTTTGGAACCGCAGTGGGAAATATTATTAGTGCTTCCACCTCCAGTATTAGTGTAGTTGTTCCATCGGGTGCAACTTATGCACCGATAACGGTTACGACTAACGGCTTGATAGCAAGTTCGTATAGACCATTTACAAAAACATTCAGTTCCGCCACCTTAGTAAATGGAAGTTTTGGAGATAGGTTAGATCTACCTGTTGGAATAAATCCTGAAAGCGTTGCTGTTGGAGACCTGGATGGAGATGGAAAAATGGATCTTGCAGTTGCGAATTATAATAACTTCTCCATTTCAATTTACAGAAATATCGGTTCGGTGGATTCTATACAATTTGCGCAACGGAAAGATATTTCAACGGGTAAGAATCCTCATAACATAACTATAAGCGATTTAAATGGTGATGGAAAACAGGAACTCATTTATTTGAGCGCAATTGAAGGTTATGCTCAACATTTAGCTGTATTGAAAAACAACAGTTCCACAGGAAATATTTCTTTTGATACTGCAATTACTTTTAATTCAATTTATGAATTAGGAGATCTGGCAATCATAGATGCCGATTTAGATGGCAAGCCGGATATTTTTGTAACGAATGCTTATAGGAATGGAGGAGTGATAGGTGTAATATCTTACTTTATGAACCGTTCAATGAATGGAAATTTATCATTTAATTATGGCTTATCAAATTATAATTCATTTGGAACAGATTACCTGATGCAATCATTAGCTGGGGGCGATTATAACAATGACAATAAACCAGATATTGCAATTGGAAGCAGTGGAACGAGTTTGCCGCTATTGATAAATTCAAGTTATGGGCCCGGTTTTTTACAAATGAGTTTCCAGAATTATGGTTATACGTTCGGTCATTCTATCTGGCATATCTCGGCAGTAGATTTTGATAAGGATGGTAAGACAGATATTTTAACTGAGGAAACTTATTATAAAAATCTTACTCCAAATGGTGGTTCAATATATTTTACGCAACCTGTTTATTTTTCAACGAGAGGTTATGCAACCGCTGATGATATGGATGGTGATGGCAAACCTGAGGTGGTAAAAGGCCTGGCACCAGCTGGTTTAACAGTAACAAAGAACACCAGCACATTGGGTAGTATAAGTTTTGCTACAAATATAAAGTACGGGTCTTTAGAAAACCCTCGTGCCATTGCAACCGGTGACCTGGATGGAGATGGCAAACCGGAGATCGTTGCAGTTAATTACTCAGGCAATTCAATATCTATCTTAAAAAATAAGATCGGTTCCCTGGTTCAACTTTGTCCGCCTTTGGCAAATACAACTATTACAACCAATTTAAAGGGAACAAATTATAAATGGCAAATGAATACCGGTAACGGATATACAAATATTACTGATGGACCTAATTTTGCCAATACCAATAGTCGTACTATCAGTTTAATTAATATCCCCTCATCCTGGCATGACCGTAAGTTCAGATGTTTGACAGACAATAATCCAGGGTTTGTTTATACTATACAATTCGTCAATTCTTGGATCGGAAGTGTAAATAATTCCTGGGAAAACCCATTGAATTGGAGTTGTGGGACTGTTCCGGATATCAATACGGATGTCGAAATAAACTCAGGAACTACTATAATTAATTCAAATGTTTCAATAAGAAGTCTGACAGTAAACCCTACGGCTACAGTAACTGTCAATGCTGGAAATAATATTACGATAGTGCATTGATTTCATTTTATATTTGCCCTTTACAATTACTATTAATTTTTAAATTAAAAATCTTGCGTTACTTATGTTTTACAGTAATATTTTTCAGTGAGTATTCTATGGAATCAAAAATTTTATATTGTATGTAAGTTAATTGTAATTAAAGTTCAGGACTGGCAGCATCTCAATTTTTTATTTCTGGTAATGTAGGCGACATACTGGCGTTCACCTTCCAAAAACTACAGTTCGCCTCAATTTCCGGCAAAAAAATCATATTTATTTATTAAAAGATATTACTTTCGGGCACAACTACATTTGATACTGTAGTCTGTTACCATAAATAATTTACACCTGTCCTCCTTACTACATCGAAACAAGGCAGGCTGTTGACCTTAAGAAATCTTAATATGAAAAAAATTAAACATTGCCTCATTGTTATTCTTTTGTCATTAACAGCAAGCCTTCCAACGCAGGCGCAAACATATTCTGCGGATAATTCTTTTGGCACCACTGTCTGCGGAAGAACCGATGAAACGCAGGGCACACTGCCTCGGCGTGTGTTTCCGCTGGCTGATGGTTCCGTTATTTCTGTGATGGGCTATTCAAACAACAACAATGGTAATGCCCTTGTTATCACCAAGCTAAGCCCTACGGGTAGCGTGGTGTGGACAACAGGTAAGATAACCAACGGATATTTTAACCTCAACCCGGTGAATGCCGATTATTATAACGGTAAACTATTTGTGTGTGGATTCAAATCCGACGACGCTGACAACCAGGGATCGCAGGCATGGCTTGGCTCCTTCGATGCTGCAACGGGCACAGCTTTGTGGCAGGTCTTGCTTCCACCAACAGATCCTAATTCTTACATAACCTTTAACACTGCTATCGCCATGACGGACGGCAGCGGAAGCGTAGTGGTGTTCGGATCAGAAGCCGAGGGTTTCAATGGTGGCAGCGCTTATGTCTGGCTTCAAAAATATACATCAGCGGGTGTGTTAGATAATACCTATAATGCAGGAAGCCCAAACATTGCCCCGGGCGGATGTGTTTTTAGCACCGAAGATTTCCTTGGCAATTCAATACTCCAGGTTCCCGGAGTGCTTCAATCATCAGGAAAAATTGTAGTGGCTGTTCCCTTTACATCGTGTTACGGTTACGTCAGTTTGCTTCGTTTTAATACGGATGGCTCCATTGATAATACTTTTGCAGGTGGCGGAAACTATAATGTCATTACAAATTTTGGCGCAGAATCTCCCCAGAATATTAATCTTGGCTGGAGTAGACTTGACCTGAAGCTTGCCGCTAGTGATAAACTGCGTATAGCAATCCATAACATATTCGCAGGTGCCATTCTCTTTCAGTTCGATAGCGATGGAAATCTCGATGATACTTTTGGACCAAATGGCGGTGGTCTTGTGAATGTTCAAGATATTTTAGGGGGAGTTTTAACTAGCAATATTAGTATCAACTTATCCATAGATCCTGCTACTGATGATACTTATTATTTTGTACGTCCCGGAACCGGTTTTGGATCAAGCGTTCAGGAGCATATAGTTAAGATAACCGGTGTAGGTCAGTACGATAACAATTTCCAAGGCACAGGCCATGCTGTGTTTACAATCAACGGAGGCGGGAATCCTGCTAGAGCGGTTGGTTACGTCGTAAACTCACATCGTTTCGGAGTGGCTGCACAAACAACCGGTCTTGGAGTAAGTCATTATACGTATGACCTTGCCAATTCGATGATCATCAATTCAACTATAAATGCTGTTAATACAACGCTGAGCGTAAATGCGGGTACTGCTTCTTGCTTTACTTATCAATGGTATAAAGATAATGTGGCCATAGACGGAGAAACTGGAACATCTTACACCACAGACATACCGGGCAATTACTACGTAGTGGGTATCACTACTACAGGCACTTCAGTTGAGAATACATCTAACACGATCAATATTACGCCATGTACAGGTAACTGGGTTGGTGGAGCTAATGGAGAGTGGAACAACGCTTCTAATTGGTGTAGTGGTATCCCTGCTGCTTTGGCATTGGTTACAATACCTGTAGGTGTTACCGTTAGTATTTCAAATGCTGATGTAAACATTGGTAACCTTATAATAGATGGTAGCCTCATCATAACAAATGAACACACTTTAAATATAAGTGGAAATATTACAAATAATGGTAGTATAAATGCTGCCGGAGGAATTGTAAAACTAAATGGTTCTGCTAACCAAAATATTGCTGGAGGAAATGGAACTGTCGGAACATTAATTATTAATAATCCCTCTGGCGCAATACTTACAAGTTCATTGAATATTACAAAGAGTATAACTTTTGAAAATGTAAGTAATACAACATTTGCAAGTGCAGGATTTTTGACTTTAAGATCTTCTGCAAGTGGATCTGCCAGCGTAGGACAATTATTGAATGGCAATTTGATCAGTGGGTCAGTAACAGTAGAACGTTTCAGTCGTGAAAATACCTACAGAGGATGGAGACTATTGGCAATTCCTGTTGATGCTAACAGCCAGACTATCCGTGAGTCTTGGCAGGAAGGAGCTACATCTTATACAGATGACCCAAATCCTGGTTACGGAACAAGGATAACGGCTAATACGGCTACAGCAGTAGCAGATGGTTTTGATGCCCAAACCTTCGGTAACTCACTATTGCAATATGATGGTGTGAACTGGCAAGGATTTACCGGCAGCCTGTTGTCAAGAGAAGTATCAAGAGGAACGGCGGCAGATGCATGGATGATCTATATACGTGGAGACAGAAGTGTTGATACAGCCGGAGTGATCACTACTCCAACAGAAACTATCATAAGAGCAAATGGCCAATTATATACAGTTCCTTATCCGACAATAACTATCCCTGCAAACACCAATGGTCTTGTAGGTAATATTTTACCATCAGAAATAGATTTCTTAAATGTGACCAGAGGTGGTGGAGCAGATAATGCGTTCTACGTTTGGGATCCACAATTATATGGTGCTTATGGCTTAGGTGCTTATCAAACTTTCAGTTTTAATACGCCAACACCTTGGAAACCTGTACCGGGTGGAGGTAGCTATGGGACTACACCAAATACCAAAGTACAATCAGGGATGGGCTTCTTTGTTCATGCTACAGGCTCACAAGGTACTATTCAGTTGACTGAAGCTTCTAAATCTGCAGGAACTAATTCGGGAGGCCTAGGCTTCCGTCCATCAGCTCCTGCAGCAGTTGTTCCATATATTGAAACAAACCTTTATGCAGCAGTAACAGGCGGTAACTACAGCCTTGCTGATGGTAACATCGTTGGCTTTGATGATGCTTATAACAATGACATCGATAATAAAGACAATGTTAAGGTACAAGGCTTCGGAGATGGGATCGGTATGATCAGAGGAACAAATGTATTGAGCGCAGAACAACGCAAACTTATCGTTAGCGGCGATATCATTCCTTACCGCATGACCAACCTGAAGAAACAGGCTTACAAATTAGAGATCGTACCAAGCAGCTTGAATGATGGTTCAACCACAGCAGTCTTGGAAGATAAATATTTAAATACCGCAACGGCTATCAGCCTTGATGCACCAACAACCAGGGTGTTCAATGCAGACCCAGCAGTTCAGGCAAGCTTCTATGAAAGGTTCAGGATCGTGTTCACCAGAACAACTCCTGTAACGATCATCAATGTAAGCGCTGCACAAAAAGCACAGGGTATGGAAGTAAGCTGGAAAACAGGAGTTGAGAACGGTGTTAAAGAGTACGAAGTTGAACGTTCTGCAGACGGTAATAACTTTACCAAAGCAGGTATCATCCCGGCTACTTCAAACAACGGCTCATCAGTTACGTACAGCTTTATGGATGTAGCTCCGCTAGCAGGAGTGAACTACTACCGTATCAAAACAGTAGACCTGTCGGGAGCAGTAAGATACAGCTATGTGATAAAAGTTGTAAATGGCAACGGCACAACACCGGCTATTACACTTAACACCACAGTGATCACTGATAAACGCATCAGTTTACAATTTACTAACCAGCCAAAAGGTAAATACGGTATCCGTTTAACCAATGCGCTAGGTCAGCAATTGTTGATGGAATCAGTGCAGCACAATGGCGGTAACAGCACAGAAAGCTTTACAGTACCTGCGTTGGTAAGCAAAGGCATCTATCATTTGGAAATAGTAAAACCAAACGGTAGCAAACAGCTAGAAAAAGTAGTGGTTAATTAAAATATGAAAAACGCATTAATAAATTGTAAAATGAAAACTAAATCAAAACCAATAATAAAAAAGATAGGCATTAAAGTACTGTCGGTATTATTCATTGTATGCCTGATGGCTGGAATTGAGAGACAGATAAATTAATAATAGTACCAACTGGTCATTAATGACCGAGACAGAACTTTGCTGCATCTTTCTTTTTAAAATTACTTTTTCCTTACTTCCCTATTATAAGAGATATGAATTAATTTATATCATATATTTATGTGTTAGCACTAACATATGGAGACACTTCAAAATAGACAAATTACCTCAGACCTTATTAAGTCATATCCATTATTTATGCCACCAATTGAATTGGCTGAAAAAGGACATCAATTGGACAAAAAAAGAAGCCAGAAATTATTTTGAATGGTTTATGTCTATTAAGGATATGCGACTTGACTTCTTTCTAAATTTTTTTGATATCCAGTATTCAAAAGACCCAGAAATTTTATTTGATGAAAAATTTTCAAAATGGATATTTCATCTTTTTGACAACAACGAAAACCTGGTATCTGTCAAGAAACGAGTTGCACCAGAAAATTCAAGTCCTGAAATGAAGTATATAATTGAGCGTGATCCACCAAGGCAAGAATTTAATGACCTAGGCTATGCAATTGCTGCCGATAGTGGTTTGCTTAGTGCTAAAATTGTTACGGACAACCGTTCCGACTTAGTTTGGGACATTGCTCTTGCAGGAGGTAAAAGGTATGTCAACTATCATAAAGCTGTTTTAAAAAATCCAAATAATGGCTTATCAACCGAATGGGATCCTATTGGTACAGGTATTTCGGACATAGGATATGCTTTAATTTCATCTCGTTCGTACTATGATTATAAAGGACAGGCTAAAAGTAGAATTGAGAAGAAATAATCGCTGCTGCTAACATTGTGTTTATGCAACTTGGGCTTGACAAACTGACATGATTTTTTGTTTTTAACTTTAACTCAAAAAAATAAAGACCTTACATCATATATACCATGATTAATCCCTTAGAGCTTTCTAAAAAAAGTGAAAAAATGTTGCATGAGTTATCGTTTGAATTAACTCAATCAAATGAAAATAGCTGGACTAAATCTTTTGAGTGGACTAACAATGATATGCAATTTGTCATATACTTTGATAGAATGTATTATGATAGTTATGTGTTACCTAAACAGAAACCATTTGAAAACCTTTATTTGATAAAACTTCTTCGATTTTTAAAAAATGATCCGAGTTTTTATGCACAAGAATTGAGAATTGCTAATTTAGCTTACACATTGGCTCTTAATGAATATATTCAGTTGTTTTACAAAAACTATGACCTAGTTAAAGATTTCGTTTCAAGGTTCTCAAAGGAAAAATTGGACAGCTATGACAAGTACATAGTTTATTATAAGGGTATATAACATTGAGTTTCATGCAAGGGGGCTTGTCAAACAAACATCAACTATTTTTCATTTTGCAACTTTGCAATTTTGTTTTAGTAGTTAAATTTATTTCTTTTCCTTACCATCCCTATCATAAAAAATAATGGATTAAAAGGAATAGATTTTAAATAATGAGATATAATTACAATGTTGCAATTTTACAAATTCTATTTTATCTTGGGATTAAAGTTGATTGATTTTTTTATTTTTTAAGATATTTAATCTAAACGACAATGGGAAAACTACAGCTTCAAATGCACATTACTTTAGATGGGTTTTCTAATATGGAAGACGGAGGCACAAATTTCAAATGGGATTCTAAGGTCATAAAATTTTGCGTTGATAACTTATCAGATATAGACGCCTTGCTACTCGGACGAAAAACAGCAGACGAACTAATACCTTTTTGGGATAAAGTAGCTCTTAATAAAAAGCATCCCGACTTTGCTTTGGGAAAAAGAATTTCCGAACTACCCAAATTTGTATTTTCAAATTCTGTCAAACAAAACAAGTGGCAAAATGCTACTCTAATAAATGGCAACCTCAAAAAAGAAATTGCAAAATTAAAAAAGGCAAAGGGTAAAAATTTTCTAGCATATGGTGGCGTATCATTTGCATCTGCACTAATAGAAAACAATTTAGTGGATTTATTTTATTTTTTAAAGAATCCTCTTTGTTTAGGTAAAGGGTTATCTATATTTAAGAACAACAAAAGTATTCTCGCTTTAAAATTGACACAATCAAAGGCATTTCCATGCGGAACAGTTTTACTTTCCTACAAACCTAAAAAAATAATAAAAAAATCCAAGCCTTAGAGATATTTTTTATCATGCGGTATATACTAATTAAATAGTAAAAAAATGGAAATAGAAGCAATTAAAAAATTACATAACCAGTTATTGACCCATTGGAATGATCAAAATGCATCAGGTATGGCTTCCTTATTCACAAAGGATGCAAATGTTATCGGATTTGATGGAAGTCAAATGAATGGGCAGGTGCAAATTGAAGAAGAATTAAACCAAGTGTTTGCAGATCATAAGACAGCTAATTATGTTTGGAAAGTGGAAGAAATTCGATTTTTAGATTCTAAAATCGCATTATTGAGAGCAAGTGTTGGCATGATTCCACCTGAAAAAAAAGAAATAAACCCGTCAACGAATGCTATTCAATCTTTACTTGCCATAAAACAAAATGACAGTTGGAAAATATCCCTTTTCCAAAATACACCTGCCCAATTTCATGGACGCCATGAGTTAGTTGAAATCATGACAAAAGAGTTAAACAAGTTGGTTTAGAATACAAATGCAAGTAGATAAAAATTGTATCTGGGCATTTTGCAACTTTTTAATTTTGCATAAGTAATTGATAGATTATTTCTCTTATTTACTTACCCCTCTTTACTAGTTGTTGGGGATTATTAGGAAGAGACTTACTGAAATGATCAGATGAGATACTGCAAAGTTGCAAATTTGCAATTTTCTGAAATCTTTTTATATCATATATTTATTTGGCTGTATTTTTATCAACTATTCATTAGTAATTTTTTATTAGAATGGACAATAAAAAAATGTTTTCGGAAACTCAGCGCTTCAAACAGATTTGGCTTTGGATAATTTTATTGGGAATCAATGGTCTTTTCATCTTTGGTTTAACAAAGCAAGTAATCTTAGGAAAGCAATTTGGAGATAACCCTTTATCCAATTGGGGACTTATTATAGTAACGACATTAATATTCTTATTTTCTCTACTGTTTCTTAATTTAAAACTTGACACATACATAAAGACCGATGGAATTTATGTTCGCTTTTTTCCATTACATTTTAACTATAAATATTTCTCTTGGGATAGTATTAATCAATCATTTGTTAGACAATATAATCCGATTGGGGAATATGGTGGTTGGGGTATTCGAGGATTCGGAAAAAATAGAGCATTAAATATTTCAGGCAACAAAGGAATTCAACTTATTAAAAAAGATGGATCGAGATTGCTTATTGGAACAAAAAAAGCAGATGAAGTAACTGAAATATTAAAAAAAACTCGGGCGCCTGACAACATCATAATGAGCTAAACCACAACTACCGCCAAAAAGGGTTTATCAATTTTGGATTGATACACAAACATCAAACTATTCTTCATTTTGCAACTTTGTAAGTTTGCACTCAGTACTTTTAAAATATCAGTTTTATCCATACCCTAATAATCCCATTGCATACTTGTATCTTACAAATTCCAAACAGTGTTTAGACCATTTGAAATGATTATTTAATTAATGAACAATCAGGATAATTTTCTTGCATCCATTTTTTGTCCCAACCATGAGCAGGAGCAATATTAATATTATCGGGAACTTCACATTTTATACCCATCCCAAACCCATTTCCAGTAGGACTAATTTTTATAAAAAATCTTGAACCTATTTTATAACCTAAATCACCATCCATCTCATATTGATATTTTTTATTCTTAAAATTATAACTGACCAAGACCGCTTTTTGTTTTCCTAAACCTACTGTTTTAGTTTTAATAGAAACAATTGTTCCAATAGTATATCGTCCATTTACTTTAAATTGATATATAGTAAATATTAAATGACCAATATAAAATATTATAAATAAAACAATCGCAGTTCTAATTATGTACTTACTTTTTTTATTATTCATTTTGTTGTTTCAGTGCTTCAAATAGCACTAAGTTAGTAATATTAGAACTTTTGAGTTGGCGTTAATATACAATCATTTCAGCAAGCTCTTAACGTTAGCAGTTTTAATTCTCTTTTATTCTTATCTTCATCACCAGTAATTTCAATATCAACGTCCCTTACAAACTTCTATTATTCTTGGGATTACATTTGTGATAATGAAACATAATAACCTTGTATCAATATTAGCATTTATTACTCTATTAGTTTCATGTAAGCAATCTAGTATCATAGGTAAGTGGCAAATTCGACGCCCACTTCTTGATACAAACAAGATGTATTTAATAATTAATAAAGATTCAACATACAAAAGAGTAGATGCAAATGGTATAGATACGTCAAAGATTTCAGGCTGGAATTTTAGTAATTCTTTCGGCACTTGGTCGAAACTAAATAACCACTATTTATATTTATTTCCAAATGAACTTCAAGATATAGTTCCTGAAAAATTCCTTTCAGAACATCAGAAATTTGGGTTTAAGTATAAGATAATACATTTAAAAAAGAAAAAATTGGTACTGAAATTTATTACGCCTGGCACAAGGGATACATTAAATATAATTCAGGAATATAAGAGAATATAGTGTCCTTTAGAACCACGCCAAAGTCTTTCGGCAGCTAATAATCCTTAATTTTAGGTTGGTAAACATCGCTTAACATTAATACATAACTTTAATAAATATTTACATCAGCCGATGAAATTCTATTTTATCAACCTGCATGAAGTCGACGCTTTTTAATTATAATTTCAATGGGACTCGACATTCATATATCAACGGACAAGGATAAAGAAGTTTATTCTATAGACTTTTACGAAAATGAAAAAGACTTACGATATAAAATGAGTTTAAGTAGAGAGTTCTGTAACCTTATGTGTAGACAACATGTTTCAACAGGTACGCCCGAATTTGATCAAATAGCCCAACTCGTTAACATTGACATAGCTCCAATTTTAGAAATGGAAAAATATTGGGACGAAGAAAGTACAGAACAGCAAATTTTTTTGGGAGAAACAGAAGAGGAACGTCAAAAAATAGCGAGCAAAATTCAATCTGAAAGAGACAGTTTAAAAGGCAACATTGATAGAGTACTTCAAACTATAAACAACTTGATCGATAAACTTTCTGGCATTGAAATGCTTAATAAAAAAATCAAAGTTTATGGTAACGACACTATTGGAATTGACTATTATTTTTCAAATTTTGAAGTTGATAAAGGAGAAGGGTACATACGCAACAACTTTGGACAAGACTTGAGAAATTTTCAAAGGTTTCTTAAGTATGCAAAATCGAAAGGAGCGGCTACTGTTTATTTTAATTACGGGTGACAAAACTTCCCATCAATATTGGATTTTAATTTTATGAGAAGATTTCTTTTATAATAATCATCTTGACTACATTTCATTTACATGACTAGAAATGCTATAATCCTCGCTTTGTATCTTACGTTGGGAATATCAAAAGTAAGTGCTCAAGTAAAAGACTCGATTATCGAAGTAACCTTTAGCCATTCACCCAAACAATTTATTTGTAACAATCAATTGTGTAAAGGGAAGCAGGTAGGGTATTATTTTAACGGAATAATTGAAATCAAAGGACGCTTCAAAAAAGGAAGAGCTAAGGGTAAAGTAAATAATTACGATTCGGCTGGAAAGTTGGAAACAGTAAGATTTTTTAAAAAAGGATATATAAAGAGAAGTTTATCTTTTGACTCCTTGCAGCGATTGACAAGGAACTTAGACTTCGGGAAGCGAAAAACCACAACATACTACTATGACAACACAGGACAGCCAATAAAGAAAGAGATACTAATATGGCAAGGTGCAGATTGGTCAAAAGGGACTAGATTGATGTATGAAAGAAAAAACGATAAGTGGGTCAAAATTACAGACCGCAACTAACATTGGGTTTTATGCAAGGTGGGTTTAAAAAGCAAACATCAAGTATTTTCATTTTACAACTTTGAGAGTTTGCAATCACTATGGTTTAAATATCAAAATAAACTAGTGCTTTACTAGTTTAAAATCATCTGTAATTTTCATTTTCAATAGGTCTGGGATGTACCCCAAATCATTTGAAAAAATACCCCCTTTAAATATTACGGAGTCTTTGATAAAACCTTTGAAAAAGTAAACTACATCATGGTTGCTATCTACGGAATCCTTTAAGAACATAAAATTATAGGTTTCTCTGGGTAGAAGATTTTCTTTCAAATATTTGTAATTATTTATACTGATTTGGATACTATCAATATTGTATCTTGATTCATTGGTTAAACGTATGGTGGAATAATCCTTCTTTGAGGTACAGGACAGTAGGAAAACGAAGATTAAAGCTCTCATATATCTGCTTTGGTAGCTTTAAAGGTATAAAAAACTTGTAGATAATACCAACTTGGCAAAATTGCAATTATTGAGAGTTTTTATATCATATATTTATGTATTGTACGCTATTTTTATGGTTAGATCATTTTTCATAATGCTGATTGTAATATTTATTCTTCACTCTTGCTCTGACCATAAAAAGCAATTGAAGGAAAATGACGTTAAAGAAAAAATTATTGGGTTACGTAAACTCGGTTTTTTTGAACATTTTAATACTTTGGATGATAAAAGACTATTTGACACATTACATAAAGTACGAATAGCACAGCATATTAAGATATTTGAAAGGTATTATGATCCTGGGATGGAACTGGAAAATTCAGAAATTTTTTCTCTTGATACAACGAGGACGATTTTTGGTGATTTTGAAGATGATGTTTGCAATGGAAATAAGAGATATATATCACTACTAACCGCCTTTTCAAATGCATCTGGAGGCAGATTTTTGCCCAAGGACATACAAGAAGTTTGGACAAGTGAAAAAGGGCCTGTAAGGGTTACTTTTCTAATTAATAAAGAACGAATTGATTTTTATCCTGAATATCATGACGATTGGCTTTCAGAAAAGGTCATTGAAATAGTAAATCAACAAATGGTCAAGAACGGGAATGAGAAATTTTACGTATTCATGAATAATGATGGTTTGGGGCTAGGGCAGTATTTCTTATTTGTCCGATTAAGAGACTCTCAAAAAGATTCTATTCAAAGTAACTTGGGATGGAAGTTCGCATATTAAAACTGCAAGTGACAAAAGTATTTGCAAAAGTATTCCAGTTTGCAACTTTGCAAGTTTGTTTCGTTACTTTTAAATTGTTTCTTACTTACATCCATCATTATAAGAAATAAAGGGATTATAAGAGTAGTGTTATAAAAATAAGATCAAGGTCTAGTTGCAAACTTGCAATATTGCAATTTCAGAAATATTTTTTATATTATATTTATGTGTTGTACTTCATCCACTATTACTGTCGAATAACAAAATGAAACATCAAATAATTTTACTGCTGCTTTCTGCTGTTTCAATAAATGCTTGCAATGTAGGCGAATTGCCAAATAAGGACCTATCAAAAAAAAATATAGAGTTTGTTGAGTTATCCTTTCCTAAAGGAGTTAATCAAAGTAAGACTATGAAATTAGACAGTTCCCATCTTGACGTTTTTGCTAAAATTTTAAAAGCCAGAAATGAAACCTTTTCAAAACCAAAAAGTTGTTACAGTCTATACATTAAATTAAAAAATGGTGGGGCAGTACAATATATGACAGATGGTGTAAATTTTCAAGGTCTGGATGATTCTTCCGATTTGCCATTTTCTTTTACTACACAAACTAACATATTAATAACCGTATTTAATTTACAGACCATTGACAGTTGCAAATAAACTTACAATCTTGTAAATTCTATTTATATCATATATTTATGTGTTGGTGGCAATTGCGTTAAATATTTCTTTGTTACAAAATATGAGACAGTATATTTTATTAATTGCAATATTCGTATTAGGGTGTGAATCCAAAAAATCGGAGAAAAGCTCAGTTTCAGCTTCCCAAGAAATAAATGATTCCCTTACCAAAGAATATTTATCACATAACCTTGATCCTGATACCAGTTTGGTAGTTTTCTTATTTTATGATACAGTTTCAGATTTTGACAATTCAATTGAAGAATATACAAGATTTGCTATGGAACGTCCTAAAGTTTTAGCTCTAATGAATAGTATGTTTCATGATGAAGCAGGTTATAATAGGAATGTCAACAGTCTATTAGAAAGAAGCCGTCAGTTTGATTTACACATAAAGGAAAACATCAACAAGGAGGCTAAGAAATATAATTCACTCTTCGACTCAAAGGAGCTCTGGTATATAGAACAAACAGATAAATTATACTATGATTCTATCATAAAGATTTGGACGAGCTTTATTAATCCGACTGGCTCTTATAAACTTGACAGCGAAACAACAGTTAAGGATGGAGACACTTATGGATATTTCGGTGAGGCAAAAATAAAACTACTTGATAGCTCTAAAATTGCGGTTAGCTTATTTGTTTGCAAAGGCGCACTGAGTTACAATTCAGGTTCTTTTATTGACACTTTAAAATATTTGAACAATAAAGCAATTTATCGGGCTCCAGATTATGACACATCTTGTAAAATAATTTTTACTTTTTCTAATAAAGGTGTGATAGTTGAACAATATCAGTCAGACATTAATTTTGGTTGTGGTTTTGGGCATGCTGTATTTGCTGACGGTTTTTATAAAAAGACTTCAGTTAAAATTCCTGTAATTGACAACCTAGAATACTACTATAATGGAACTAATGGAATACTTCCAAAAAAACTAATAGTGCGACAAAAGGAATCTAATACTGGAAATGTTGACAAAATAAAAAAATACGCTTCATACGTCGATTCCTTGCGCAACATTTTCTCTCTTCGTCATGAACTGAACGACACAGCCGAAGCTTTGCTAAAAGAGTTAGAATTAAGTGAAAGCATTGGCGAAGGAGATTTCGAGAAAATTGAAGGAAATACTACAAAAATTGACGGAGGGTTTGATGTTTATGTTTTTTCAAAACAGGATTCTATATTCCGAATATTATTTAGCGGTGGTAAAGGGGATGCTTTTGTTACCAAAACCTTCTATTATCAACAAGGCTATTTGGTTTATGGAAAAATGACAATTCGCCAATGGAAGGATCAAATTAAACAGCCGTATTTAGTCGAAGAATACTACCAAAATAATAGAAGAATTGTAAAAAAAGTAATGAACAAGTTTCCATTTATTATTGAAAAATCGTTAATTCCCGTATCCCTCTTTAACGACGGGAAAAGCTATTTTAATCTTTACAAAACTAAATAACCTACTGCTCCGCTATCAGTCTGCCCTGGTTCGTGGCACACAAAACGGCAAAGCTTGATAAGTAACAAAAATTGTTTCGTATGCCCGAAACAAGGCGAAGAGTATTAAAATATTAAATGATTAATAATATGCTTAGTAATATTGGAAAAATCTTCTTAATCATATTTGTTATTGATATACTATTTTTTATTGGCATGATTGCAACTTCTATGATTGATGAACAACCTCCTTCAATAAGTAAATTTTTTTATTGGACTTTAAAATATATACTAGGCTTCCCTTTGGTATGTATTAAAGGAGAATATCCCTTTTTTCTGAAGAGTGAGCAAATGCCCATAATTGCAATTTTCTTAATTGGCATAAACAACCTTATTCTAAGTGTAGGTGTTTTGAAAATAAAAAAAATATTTAATTTAATAAAGAAATAAAGAGTATACGGTAAGAAATGGCAACTTTGTAAGTTTGCAATCGTTATCCTAATTATCATTTTCCTTATATACCCCTATCTTAAAAATTAAAGGGATAATAAGGAAAAGATAAAACAGAGGAAGA
Source organism: Bacteroidota bacterium (assembly GCA_040387955.1). GTDB lineage: Bacteria > Bacteroidota > Bacteroidia > Chitinophagales > Chitinophagaceae > Ferruginibacter. The sequence continues at coordinate 22,869 of JAZKCS010000003.1, forward strand.
CAAATAGTAACAATGAAATATATTTTACTTTCAAAGAAAACTACTAAAAAGAAATAATCAACTATGAAATTTATTCTTTTACTTTTGTGCTTTTTATTTTCATTGAATTTATTCAGTCAAAAAGTAACCTCAAGCTACCTAATTGGTGGTATATGGCATCCAGTTAAAAAAGACACAGCCACAAGATTTGAATTTCTAAACGATAGGGATATTGTTTTGTCAGAAGGTGAACGAAAAGGATTTAGTACAAAATATTATTTAGATACCCTATCTGCTACTACACTAGTAAGTTTTGATTCTATTGAAGTTTATTGGTTAGTAAAAATTATTGATAAAAATACTATTAAAGTTCAAAAGAAATTTATGTCTGAAAAGCCTGTGAATTGGGAGTGGGATTTAAATGAAGATGGTGTTAACACCAAAATTGCAAAAAGGGAAAATGATTAATCCTATTTTATCTCACATGGTCTAATAGATATATTAGTTACCCAAGGAAGTAAGTAAGCTATACACTTTTAAATAGATTTTTTATGATAGAAAAACTTAGCGGGCAATATACTTACGGTGAACCTTACCCTGATAATATGAAAGGTACATCAGTACCTTTTGAAATAGAGTGGTCATTAATAGATGGAATTATATCGGGAACATGTGTAGACGATAAAGGGAAAGAAGTTTTTAACGAACCTGCAACTATTAATGGGTTTGTAGACGAAGGTATTATTAGCTTTATAAAAAAATATCCCAAGTATTGGGAAATAGACGAAGATGGGGTTTCACGAGTTTTTGACCATTTGCCTCCCCCAGAAATTCATTATTCAGGTGTACTTGTTGACAATCATTTTGAAGGAGATTGGGAAATGATAGCTACATATATTTTAGAGAATGGAGAAATTGAGCAGTTGGATTGTACAGGGACCTGGACCTTATATAGAAACGACTTAAAAACTAGTAAAACTCTGGTTTTTTAGGCAAGTTGGACTTTGACAAAACTAATATCGCTGAACATTTTATCTTAATTTCATCAAAATATTTTCACTCAGCAGCGTTGCAGACGAGATACTAATTCGCAATCTGCATAAAATCCTGCTCGTTAGCTGTAATTCTATGACGACACTACGAAACATAACGACCATTCTTTTTTTAAGCGGACTTTTTGCTTGCAACCCATCGCAAAAGAAGAAGGAAATCACAATTGAGGACAGGATCTATTCTCCAAAAACACCGCTTTCACCACTTTTTGACAGTTTAAGCCCTATTAGACAAACCTTTTTATTAAAAGGAGACAGAGATACTTTAATTGTGGGGCAACACGGAACAACTTTGACAATTCTTAAAAATACCTTTGTAAACTCAGAAGGTCAAACTGCCATAACTGTCACATTAAGCCTTATTGAAGCAAATACAATTGCTGACATCATCAAGTCAAATCTCCAAACAACTTCAGGCGAAAATATTTTACAGACAGGCGGGATGTTTTTTATAGATGCAAAAGAGAATAATATGTCACTGGGAATTGCAGAAGGTAAATCCATTTATGTTGAAATGAAATCTAACCGCAAAGATCCTCAAATGAAAATATTTGAGGGAAAGTTTGACAACAAGGCAAAAATTGATTGGGCGATTACGGGCAATCTTGAAAGTGACTTAATTCCAATTCCTTTGAGTTTATTGAATTTTCACAAATGCGATTTTGAATGTGGTTTCAGCAAAAGACAAACAGATAGTTTGTTAAACCCCAAGTATGAAAATACATTCATTGCAACCAGGGAGTTTGAGGACAGATGTTGTGCAATGAGTGTTGCAACTTGTGATTGGTTCAATGGATTAAGTAAACAATTACTTGACATCTATTTAAGTAATTTAGAAAAACCACTTTATCATTCAGACTCACTGATTGTTGATTACTTGGCAAAGAGCTATAAAGACAAAATTGACAGCTCTAAAAAATTTGAATTTGATGACATAGGTTGGACAACTTATATGTTTCAATTTTTCACTCAATTAAAAAATCAGCATCTTACAAACACAATCAACTTCAACAAACTCGGGATAACAGAAACAACATCGTTAGAGAATTTAGTCTCAAAAGGATATTCTGAAACAGAAGCAGAAAAATATATTGCATTATTTAAGATAAGAAATCAAATAATAAAGGAAAGAAAAACTGAAAAGCAGACATCGCTGCTTGCTTCATATTCATTTAAATTAAATAAACTTGGTTGGGTTAATGTTGACAGGTTTATAGAAGATAAGAATACAGATATTTCTACTTTTTTAGTTAATGTCAAATCAAAAGACACACTTGATTTTATTTCCATTTCATTAGTGATTCCAAATTATGGAGTAGCAGTTTTTTCAATTCACAATGACGGTAACCAATACAGTTTTACAAAAAAGAAGGAAGGTTACAGAAAATTACCTGTTGGACAAGATGCAATTTTAGTGGCATTCTCATACAAGGACAACATACCTTATTTTGGCAAACAGAAAATTAAAATTCCTAAGGACGGACAAATCAGTTTGACAATGAATGCATCAACAGAAAAAGCCATTAAGCAAGACCTAGAAAAAATAACAAACTGAAGATTATGTTATCAACCAATATTAATAATTTAAAAATGCAGGTTATGAAATTTGTTCAAATATTTACTATCATTATTCTTTTATTTTGTTCCTTATTTTCAATTGCTCAAAGTGACGATAAATTTGATTGCAAATTTTTAAGGCATTGTACTTTGAAATATGTTGATGATGTTGGAGATACTACTGCCTATATAATTATAGATAATAATAGCAATATTGAGTATTCAAGCAGTGGAAAATATTACATAAAATCAAAATTGAATTGGCTAAATGATTGTGAATATAACATGACTATGGAAGAAATTACACTGCCAAATTTTCCTTTTCAAGCAGGCGATAGTATGAATGTTAAATTTGATAACATCGAAAAGGACATAATATATTTTACATCTAATGTCAATGGACTAACAATGAAAGGAAGGTTCAAACTAATAAAATAAATGAGTTAATATTTTTCAATTTGCTACTTTGTAAATTTGCAACATTGGTTTTAATCACCTCATCATTACTATCCTATCAAAGGAATAAAAAATTATAATATAAAGATAAAAGCCCATTACAAATTTGCAAACTTACAAAACTGTGTAATCCTTATAGAATAATATTATTTACCCATAATTATTTAACATTTATGAAATATTATGTTATAACTATACTCCTTTTATTTTCTTTCATTTTGTCATTTTCACAAATTGATAGAATGACAATTGCAGATTCTATATCTAAAGAAGGCGAAAGGCTTTATAGATCCGAAAGTGCTTCATGGTTTGGAACTGATATCTTCCTGGAGAATTTTAAATCGGAAGTAAGTAATATGGAAGGATATTTTTCTTACGAGAATAACGGAAATTATAAGTGCATCTTTTTTTCTAAAAGAGATAGTATGCCAGTTCTTTGTACTATTACCTTTGGAAATTCTTTTGATTCAATTAAAGCTAATATTGATGACACTAAAAGGAATTTTACAAATGAAGAATTGGAATATTATAAGATCCGAAAAATTGCTTTGAAGGAACTACAGAGGGATACCAATTTCTTTCAAGGATATAAGAATACCAGTTTCAATTTAATTCCCATAATTAATAAGACTGAGAAAAAAGTATATATTTTAACTGGTACTTCAAGATCAGATATTGTTATAATTGGAAATGATTATCTTTTAAATTTCGATATGGAAAACAATCTTATATCTAAAAGAAAACTTCATGCAAATATTTTAACCCTAGATACTAAAGTGGAAGAAACAAATCAAGACGGCAGTAAAAATATGGGTAATGTTCATAATCATTTACCTGAAACAGGGGATTTTATTACTGCTACAGACATATGCACTTTCCGATTGTATAAGAACCTTACAAACTGGAAACAACAATTAGTTATTTCTGAAAAATTTTTATCTATTTGGAATTGCGAGACAGATAAATTAATAATAGTACCAACTGGACAGTAATGGTATACGGTATGGATTTGCAACTATTACGAATCTTTATATCATAATTATGTTAATGTTACTGGTCAATAAATATCTAAATGCGATTTTCCATTTATTTAACAATTCTACTCTTAATTGCTTCCTGTAAGTCGAAGGAGGAAAAGTTTTTAATTAATGGCAATAATGATATGTGGCGTGTTGTACAACAAGGGCAGCATAGAATCGATTCATCCTTGGAATTTTTCAAGTTTAATTCAGATAACACTTTCGACGAAATTTATTTCTTAGACAATAAATTCAAAAAAATGGATTCTAATCCTGATATTTTGAATTGGCACAAATGGCAACAGGTTAGTGATTCTATTTTCAAAATAGCACATATTGAGTTTCGAGTAATTACTCTAATGGATAGTTTTGCACAGTTTGGCAATATTAAAAGGCAACAAGATACTTTAACGCTGTTACGTAAGAAAATTTTGAAGGGATCGTTTACAAGCTATCCCTAATATAAACTGCCAGTAAGGTTGTTAATTATCATATATTTATATGTTAGCAGCAAGCTTTCAAAATCACTTCGATCACCAATAATCAGTAAATAAAAAGACGGATAAATGAAGAATCTTATTAAGGCGATAGTAATTTCAACAGTTTTTTTTACCGCCTTAATTATTGCATTCTACTTCGAAGAAGATTATCGACAGTGTGTAAGGTATTTCTTTAAACTTTTCCAAGGAAATCACATAGAGTTTTTCGGAAAAAACCTCCGATTGTTTGTAAGCGAATATTTTATCTCGGCTTTTGGAGCCTTTAATATTCTTTTTTCAATCTTACTTTTTAAGACCACAAAAAAGAGAGTCTTGCCTAAATTACTATTAACTATTTCCTTATTCTTCTTGACAACAGCGTTGACATCTTATATTGACAGTTGCATTAAAGTGATCGAGTGTACAATCTGTAAGGAAAATAAACGAGAATTAAATTATAATGGTATTAACTACGACTATCACTTCATAGCAAGCTTAATAATTTCCTTATTACCATTAACTTTTGGTGTGTTTAAAAATCGAATGCGAAAAGTATCCCTTGGCGCCGATATCCAGCATAACTAAGCTGCCAAGTAAAAATAAAATATTAAGATATTGATTTATTAATTACCTGCATTTTTTTGAGGTTGCATCTAATATCATATATTCATGTATTGGAGGTCAATTTATCCTAGTCAGTTACATAAATATATTTAAGTGGTAGATTTTAAAATAGCGTTAATAATATTCTTAATTCTTTTCATTTATAGCGAAGGTTCGAATGCTCAAATAGCATATCCAGACTCGTGCTTGCACTTGAAGCTTTTTTATATATCCAAGAATTCTAAGCTTGATACTATAAAAACAGTTAAGTTGAAAAAAGGGATAGAAATGTTACAAAAAAGCTGGAGTAATTCAAAGGTATTTAACTTAGTTGCCCAGTTTCAGAATGTTTGTACTGAAACAATCGAAATACCTGATGAAGTTAAACTGGTCGCTAATTTTTGGATTGAATGCATAAGAGTAGATAACAATAGAAATGACACTATAGATTTTTCTATTTCAGTGGACTATCTACCTGGCAAAGAAGGAGTGGGTTGTATAAAACTTAAACCAAATAAATTGAAAATATTAGATTATGACTTTCCTCTGGCTCTTAAAATAAAAGAAGAGGGAACTTATAAATTTCGACTTCAATTTCAAAATATGTGCAATTATGTTCCGTTTGAACAATGGAGGATATATTTTTCGAATTGGATCTATTTAAAGCTAAATTAGTTTTACGAGGTTTTCCGCATGCGCCCAACACTCAAGCAATAACATAAAATATTTCTCAATTTTTAAACCATAGATTGCATTAATGCAATGTTGCAATGCTAATTCTAAATAGATAGAGAATATAAGATTCATTATTCTAGCATGTCATAATTTCAAAGAAATGATTTTATATCATATATTTATGTGTAAGCGGCTATTCGTAAATGACAATTGACGTAGAAAAATATATTATTCCATTGGACAAAATTGACCTTGCCAAGATTCTTTCGACTTGGGTATGGTTGACGAGTAGTAAATCAATTGTTGGGTTGACAAAGTCTGGCGATGCATTACTTAAAAACGAGCAAGATCATTTGTTTTTTCTTGACGTTGGTGGCGGAACGTGTGAGTTTAAAGCGGACAACTATCAGGATTTTTTTGACCAAAAACTAAATTATGAATTGACCGAAGAATTACTTCTTCCTGTTTTAGTTGATAAACTTGAGCTTCATGGAATAATTCTTAAACCGAAACAAGTTTACTCATACATAATCCTGCCAATTATTGGTGGTGCTTATGACGAAAAGAATATATATGCCGTTGACCTATATGAACATTATAACTTGACAGGTGAAATGCATTTTCAATTAAAAGATCTTCCTGATGGGACAAAAGTTGACACTGAAGTGAAGGACTAGTAGTCGAAAACAACCGCTAACATTATTATGGAAATACTTTAATCTTTACCACAAGTCCATAACGGGAAGAATAATTGCTTTCTGTTCCTTCATTTTAGTCAAGCAAACTTATTATCTATTCACTTTAATCTTTCATTTTGCCTTGTTGATTCATTTATAGTAAGTAACGACTGCAAAATTGCAGTTGCAAAATGAAAAGCGTGAATTCATGATTAAACCATTAAATGTATCGTGAAAGAACGTTAAAATTCGAGAATCGCAATGAATACACGATTTTTTTATTGATTAATCGTGAATTCACTTATTAATCGTAAAACTAATGGTCAGTAATATTTATGTGTTTGTTAGATTTAATTACAATTTTAGCCATTTGAAAGGAACCAAATTTCTACATCTTTGTTTTAATTGACCTGTGGAAAATATTTATAATTTGAACCTTTAAAATGATTACATCACCATCTCTATAATGACCGGAGACCAGACTTGAAATGCTGATCTCCGGGTTATGAATATTTTGGTTGCCAACACTTGGTCGATAAGGTTGATATATTTAACTATTCAAAATTTATTTCGTATGTCCCACCCAGTTATTAATTTTTGCTTAACTTTTGAGCACAGATTTATTCGTTTTTTTTAAATTTAAGTAGTATTATTGTATTGAAATCGCCGAAAAAGGGGGTAGGGGGTGTGTAAGAAAAAATTAGTGAGTCGGTCTGTGAGTCGAAGTTTTATGGTCTTATAATTAATTGATTTTTAAATATTTATACTGGTAGGTTCGAGATCCAGCCAGTTCACAAAAAAGGCTCTAATTTATTAGAGGCTTTTTTTATTATACCATAATGCTATATTATATATTCCGAAAAACTCAAGAAGTATTATATTGGAGCCTGTACTGATATGGAAAGAAGATTATATGAACATAACATCGGCCATTCTAAATTTACTTTCCTAAAAATTCCTTGGATCTTAAAAATACACTGAACAATTTGATAGTATACAAGGTGCTAAGAAAAGAGAATAGGAAATTACAAGAAAGAAATCAAGGATATATATTGAAAATCTGATTGGTTAGCTTAACTAAACCTAGACAAATATTTGTTTGATCCATAACGGTAAACCCTGATAGATTTTTTACCTATTGCATAATTAAAATAATTGACTTATATTACATCAACGAAACTGCTTCAACCCTACCTTAAATAATATAACATGCCATTGGTTTATATTTTAGATGATTCTTTTGAATTACTGGACATGTACCAATTAATATTTACATTACACAACTTCGATTGTGTGACAAGTTATAATAAGCCTGAATTTTTGAATCTCTTAAAAAACAAGAAGCCTGATATTATTTTATTGGATGTAATGCTGGGTGGGGAAGATGGAAGAGAGATTTGTAAAGAATTAAAACAAGACAACAACTATAAGGATATCCCTGTGATCCTGATCTCGGCAAATGCAAAAAATCTTACCAACTATGAAGATTTTTCAGCTGATGGGATATCTGAAAAACCTTTTAATGTTAAAGAATTAATTGAAAAAGTAAACAGCCTCCTTCCTGCAAACTGATCTTAATTTTAATATTATCACCATACTGTTAACATCTTTTCCTTAGTGGTACTTGTATATTCTTAAAATGAATATTACTTTGAACAGGGATTTATTTATTATACCAATTTAATCTGCTTGTATGAATAAACTTTTATCCTTCTTAATAATCTGTTCTTTCCTTTTCCTGAAAAATAATAACATATATGCACAAGGTTGTTGTCCCACTTTTACACTAAGAGATAATGCACATGTTTTTGCATGTAAAACCGATGACAGGTGTCAAGGAGGATCTAATGGTGGACAGCAGGAATCGCAATATGCTTGTAAAAATAGTGCTGCCACTTATTATGTATATCCAAACCTACCTGGCTTTACTTATACACGGACAGTTACAGGTGCTACACCAACAACGTATTCTGGTAATCCTCTCAATCTCATTTGGGGTAACGGATCATCTGGTTCTATACAGGTAATTGTATCCAATGCCGGTGGAATATGTATAGATACACTTACTGCTAATTTTTGTTTATTAACGCCCCCAACAGCGGCGTTTAATTTTTCACCTAACACAAATATTTGTTCAAGTACTCTATTGCAATTCAATAATTCCTCTTCGGGTGCAAATACATATTATTGGGATTTTGGAGATGGTAATTCATCTAGTGCAGCTAATCCAACACATCAGTATAGTTTGCCAGGTACTTACAATGTTGTACTTACTATTTCTAATATTTTTGATGGAGAAAGATGCGGTTGTTCGGATACTATGCTTGCTGTTATTACTGTTGACCCCGGTACTTCTCCGGAAATTGTATCCAGTTGCTCAAAGATGCTTTGTCCCAATGATACAGCCACTTATTGTGTTAATTCAACCTGTCCACCATTCAATTGGACGGTAAATGGAGGTACAATTGTAGGACCAACAAATCTGCAGTGTATAACTGTACAATGGAATAATCCACCAATAAATTATCCTACATCCGTTTCCGTTAGTACTGGCACTTGTAGTGGACAGTGCAGCAGTAATGCTACTTTAGATGTGCCGGTTTTGTATAATAACATTCCTATTAATGGTGATACTGTTGTCTGTCAGAATTCAACACAAAACTATTCATTGCCGGCATTGCCCGGAACCTTTTATAGTTGGAGTGTAACAAGTGGTGGTACAATAAATGGTGCTGATTCTAATAGTACAGAAATTAATATTTTATGGACAGGAATCCCGCCAAGTACAGAAGTTATTACCTGTACTTATACAAATCCGTTTACAGGATGTAGTGGTATAAGCACTTTGACAGTAAACATAAAACCTAAATTCCTGATAGGAGGGGCTTCGCCATTATGTGTGGGGAGCACAGGTAGTTATTTTGTAACAGACGGAGGTAGTGCAGACTTTAGCATTACACCAAACAGTGGATTCACTATTGGATCTTTATTGAATACACCATCTATTTTACCCACATGGAATATAGCTGGCAATTATGTTGTGTTTGCTACACCTGTTACTGCTACAAATTATTGCACACCATCATCATCGTTCAATGTAATTGTAAATGATACTCCAGCTATTGGTCCTATCACAGGTCAATTGGTGATCTGTCCAGGAGATAGTTATGTGTATAGTGCTGCAACCAATATGCCATCATCAGGACAATTCACGTGGACAGTATCAGCAGGAGATACTATTCTTTCAGAAATGGGATCACATAAAGATTCAGTAGTTGTACAATGGAATGGAACAGGTCCACATACTGTTACTGTTTTTCAAACTGTAAAAGGATGTAATTCTTCTCCTGTTTCTTTAACTGTAAGTAATGTGCCTCCACCAGTGATACTAACGGGTACGGCTAATGCTTGTGTAGATCAGAATTTCACCTATACTGCAAATAATACATTGCCTCCTGGAAGTTATACATGGAGTATACTACCTGTAAATTCAGGAACTATCACCAGTGGGCAGGGAAATAATTCCATTCAAATACAATGGCATGGTTCTATATTCAATCCCGTAACTTTTGATACAGTAATTGTTACAACCTGCGGTGGTACCGATACATTTTTTGTAACTGTATCAGAACCGCCGCCAACAACTATCACTTCATCAGGGATTTTGTGTGCAGGTGGAATCACCTTAAGTTCTACTTTAAGTGGTGTGTCGTATCAATGGTATTTAAATGATAATTCACTTCCTTCTACCAATACACAATCTATCAATATAAGCCAGGCTGGTACATATATGGTATATGTTTATCAATCACCGGGAGCTTGTCCCTCTATTGCTAAAATAACTGTACCGCCATATCAATTGCCGTATTTAGTATTGCCTTGTGGTACTGGTATATTTGATTATTTACCTCCCGATACTACCTCTATAAAATATTGTAGTGGGCAACCTATCAGTTCTCCAATTAATGTTGCAACTCCAGGTGGGCCTGTAAATTTTCAATGGTATAAAGATAATTACGGAAATCCTGTAGGAACGAATTCATCTACTTATACCGCTATAGCTACAGGTTTGTATTGGGTTGTAACTACTAATATTGCCAGTGGTTGCATAGATACACTGGGCTATGTAAAAATTGATACCATTTGTTGCGATAATACTTATTCAATGAATTTCGTAGAGAATGGATGTGATACGATGCACTTTAAAGCAAGCATTACTCCTTTGCCTAATCCGCTCTTTCCATATCACTGGTGCTTTGGTGATGGTGCAAGTGCTATTACAATTGCAGATACCACAGATCATAAATATAAGTATGCAGGGCAATATACAGTTTGTGTATACACAAAAGTGATCAGTCTTTCGGGAGATACCTGTGCAGTCAATTATTGTCGCACTATTAATGTACCCATGGAAGCAGACTTTGATACATTGATTACATGTGGTGCAGTCAAGCTTACTGATATTTCTACGGCAATGCCAGCATATAGTGGTTACTCATATTTTTGGAGTACTACGGGTCCGGGAACATTCAGCCCATCCAATACTGTTGCTAATCCAACGATCACTTATACAGCAGGAGGGACGTATACTGTTACTTTGACCATTTCAAAGAATGGTTGTTCATCAACTATTTCCAAACCAGTAACTATTTACCTGGTAAATGCTGCTATCACAGGGCCAACCACTGTATGTGCAGGCACAGATGCACCATTTAGTGCATCACCATCAGGTCCGTTGTATCAATATGCCTGGAACTTTGGTGATAATGCAACATCATTTATTGGTAATACGAATCATTCTTATCCAACACCCGGCCCAACAAGTTATACGATACAACTAACGGTAACGGATAGTCATGGCTGTACAGATGTTGCAACTCATAATGTAAATGTTATTGTTCCTCCGCCAATAACTATTACACCTGATACATTTATTTGCCCCGGTACAACGGCTACACTTACTGCTACCGCTGGCTTCCAGACATATCAATGGTATCATAATGGCAATATTATTAATGGCGCCAATTCGAGTACATATACTACAACTGACATTGGAGAGTATTGGGTAGTGGTTACAAGTAATAACGGAGGATGTAATCTTACCTCACCATCGACTCATGTTTTCTTCAGGCCATTGCCAATTGCAGATATACAAGGGCAAACAGTAGCATGCTACGATGGGGTTAATCCTGCAAGTATATTTTTATACAATGCTCCGGTATTATCGAATTATGCATATCAATGGTTCTTAAATGGAAATATTATCCCGGCTGAAACCAATTATTATTTAAGCACTACACAGAATGCACTTGGTACTTATAGTTATTCACTAACAGTAACGGACACAAGTATAAATGGAGGTTGTTCTGTTACAGATACTTTCTGTGTGATAGTAGGCTTGCAACCGCAAGTTACAGTAGCACCATCTGCTCTCGGGCCTTTGTGTTCAGGAAATGTATATACTTTCACAGCAATAGCTTCTCCGCCTAATCCTAATTATGTTTATTACTGGAACAATGGAGTTTACGGTCCGGTGATGAATACAGGTCAGGCCGGTAATTATTTTGTGACAGTGATCAATCCTGTAAATGGTTGTGCTGGTAATTCAAGTAGCTTTTCTATAAAACGAAGCCCATCCGCAATATTGTTCCCTGTTGGTTGTGATACGCTTTGTGATACAAGTAATATTGTTCCGCCATTGGCATTAGCTGCCAATTTAAATTATGGCATCTATACGATCGACTGGTATGATAACGGGGTGTATACCTTTACCGGTCCATCATTTCCTGTGTCATCACTTGTTCCATTATATGGCAATCACAGTATTAGTATGGTGGTTACATTTAATGGTTGTGTAGATTCATCAGGTGTATATGATATTTATGTGATCCCATGTTATGTTGTTCCTGTAAGGATTGTTTCTTTTGGTGTGATCAAACAAAATGTAAATGCCCTGGTCAATTGGCAAATTGCTGAGTCTGTTAATATTGATCATTTTGAAATAATGCGTTCAACCGATGGAAATTATTTTTCATCAATTGGAAAAATAAATAAGCATGCTGGCAGTGCTTATATATTCGAGGATAGGTCATTATTACCGGGGACGTATTATTACCGTATCAGAATTGTTGAAAAAGGTGGTGCTTCTTTTTATACAGGAATAAAAACAATACAAATTGCCGCCAATACTGCAATGAAAATATATCCTAATCCTGTTAAGAATGGTGTATTTGCAGTTGCTACCAATAATACTAAGTACAAAAGAATTATGGTATATGATAGTCGAGGTAAATTAAAAAATGCATTTAATACAACTTCATCAGTATTTAAGATCAATACCACGGATTGGTCAAAAGGAATTTATATGGTTACAGTGATCAGTAGCGATGGCCAGATGCAGACAAAACAAATTGTGTTGATCGATTAATTGTTTTTAGAGGATGCTAATTTAGGGGTACAAATATTATATCAATTTGTACTCGTAAGCATATTTTATAAGCCCTATTACACTTGAGGTTTTCGTTTTACGAAAGATATTTTTGCGGTGTGTTTCAACCGTACGTTCGCTTAAAAAAAGTGTATCAGCAATTTTTTTATTACTGTATTCTCTCTCTATCAATTGTATTATTTCTATCTCACGGGTAGTCAAATTAATTTCTTCATTTGTCTTTTGTACTTCAGCAGCCCTGGTCATTTCATTCAGCACATCCTGGCTGAAATAGATACCACCTGTAGAAATTTTTATCAATGCAGTAATGAATTCCTGTTTACCGATATTCTTTAAAACATATCCGGATATATTGGCTTCATCTATCATTTGATTGACAAGATCACCTTGTCCACTCATTGATAAAGCAAGTATTTTTATATGAGGAAATTTTGTTTTTACTTGTTTAGATAATTCAGCGCCATTCATTACGGGCATCATAATATCTGTAAGCAATATATCAACTGGGGTAGAAGATAATTTGTGAAGCATTTCTTCGGGTTGGGTACATTCTGCAACTACGGAAAACTGTTCGTGGCCATGAAGCAAAGATTTTAAGCCATCAATTACTATCTGATGATCATCAACAATAGCTAAAGAAACTTTGCTGTTCTTCATTTTGATCCGAGTAAGGTTGTGTAGGGTGTAAACTTTGCTCTTATGAGCAATTAATATACATGTATCACAAATATACGGAAACAATATGGTGGATAAGCCAGATTTTTACACATTAACTAAAGGCCTAATACTTCTTTCATGCTGTAAATTCCTTTTTTACCTGCTAAGAATTCAGCGGCTAATACAGCCCCTGTTGCAAAACCAGTACGGTTATGCGCTGTATGGATGATCTCAATATCATCAACTTCAGAAGTGTATTTAATAATATGTGTGCCCGGAGCCGGGTCTATACGTTCACTGATAATTGTTAATTCTTTTGGATCATTACTCTCTTCATTCACCCATTTGGATTTAGAAGGAATATTTTCCATGATCTGTTCTGCTAGAGTGATAGCGGTGCCGCTTGGTGCATCTTTCTTTTGTGTATGATGAATTTCTTTTGTGATGATCTTGTAATCAGGTTGTTTGTTCATCAATGCTGCTAATCTTTTATTTACTTCAAAAAAGATATTTACACCAACGCTATAATTACTTGCATATAAAAAAGAAGCATTCGTTTCTTCGCTACTTTTTTTTACTTGCTCCCAGTTATCAAGCCAACCTGTGCTTCCCGAAACAACAGGGATGCCTGCATTAAAACATTTTAAAATATTTTCTACAGCACTGTGTGGACTTGTAAATTCAATAGCAACATCACACTTAATCAAATTTTCAGGAGTAAATTCATCAGCATTGGTTATATCGATCTTTAAAGGAACAGCATGTCCTCTTTGTAAAGCAATTTCTTCAATAGCTTTCCCCATTTTCCCATAACCGATCAGTGCGATATTCATTTTTAAGATTTAGAAGTTTAAGTGTGCAAATTTACAAAAGATTTTATTTGCCGATATTTAAAACTAAACTAACACCGGAAGTATTAGCTACCGGGCTATAGCCGGGTTTAATATCCAGACTAAGGTCATCATTTACATCAAAGGATTTAAGATGAGCATCTACTGTTGCATCAACAACATTCAAACCCCAGAAAATAACGAAAAATAGAACAGAATAATCCACGTTTTGCCGGAATACATCCCGATAACTTTTCAATGATTCTGCTGAGAGATTTTGGTATTTAAAATAGATCAATTCATCTTGTCCTGCTAACTTATATGCATATGCATCCTTCAACCTTTTGTAATTTTTTACATTATATACAAAAATGCCGGCAGTAGTTCCAAGCGCTCCATATACCAATGGTAGTTTCCAATATTTTTTATTGTATATCTGTCCCCATCCCGGAATAATAGCTGAACGAATAGTAGCTGTACGGGGATTAAATTTATTTTTTACTGTATCTGTTTTTTGAACGGGAACAAAGATCGTGGTGTCAGATTTTTGAATACCAAAACAATGGTTGTAAAAAAAGATAGATAAAAAAAATATGATCAATACTTTTTGCATCAACTTACTTTAATATTCAATTTATCCAACAAAGCATTTAATTCTTCTATTGAATAATACTCAAAAGTTACAGCCCCGTAACCCTTTTTATTGTGTACGAGTTTAACTTTTGTATTGAACTGTGATGCAATATTATCTTCTATTTTTTTAAATGCAGGAGGTAGGGTAGGCTTTACAGAATTTTTAACTGTAGCGCCGCCTGTGTACATTTTTCTAACTAATTCCTCAGTTTGACGAACAGATAAGCCTTTGTTCTTTATTTCTGCAAAAGCAAATAATTGTTTATCAACCACGTCAATGCTGATCAAAGCTCTAGCATGTCCCATAGAGATCACACCATTACGTACAGCGACCTGAATATCGGGAGGTAATTTTAATAAACGGATGTAATTAGTTACAGTACTGCGTTCTTTGCCCATACGCTCAGCAACTTGTTCCTGTGTATAATCAAGTTCATCCATTAATCTTTTGTAGCTCAAGCCAATTTCAATGGCATTTAGATTTTCTCTTTGTAAATTTTCAAGTAAAGCTAATTCCAGAAGATCTGAATCATTCGCCTGTCTAACGTAAACGGGTACATCTTTTAAGCCAGCGATTTTTGATGCCCTGAAACGGCGTTCACCTGCGATCAAACGATATTTGCCATTTGCCATTTTACTTACGGTCAACGGCTGAATGATATCGTGTATTTTTAATGAAGCAGCTAACTCACTTAATGCAGTTTCATCAAAATCTCTACGTGGCTGTTTGGGATTAACTTCTATCTGGTCTAAAGAAATTCGGTTAACACTGGTAGTCTTTTCTGCTACATCAGTTCTTAAGGATCCTGCTGTAGATTTAAGATCAGAATCTATATTTTGTAATAGGCTACGGATACCTTTTCCGAGAGCGTCTTTTTTATTAGGTTGTGTCATTTCGAGTTATAAGTTTGAAGTTGGAGGTTGGACGTTGAAGGATCCAACTTACTACTCAAGTATTTTATCTTCCTGGTTTATCTTAGTAAGGTTATTTTTTTGCAATATTTCTTTTGCAAGGTTCAAATAATTTGCAGCTCCTTTACTATCTGCGTCATATAATATTACAGGCTTACCAAAACTTGGTGCTTCACTTAATCTTGTATTACGATGAATGATACTGCTGAAAACCATTTCATCAAAATGTCTGCGTACTTCAGCTACGACCTGGTTAGATAAACGAAGACGACCATCATACATTGTCATCAATATACCTTCTATTTGTAATTCAGGATTAAGCCTATTCTGTACAATTTTAATGGTGTTCAACAATTTTCCTAAACCTTCCAATGCAAAAAATTCAGTTTGAACCGGTACAGCAACACTATCTGAAGCAACCAATGCATTCACTGTGATCAAACCTAAAGAAGGAGAACAGTCGATTACAATAAAATCATATTCATCTTTTAATGGTTCCAATATTTTCTTTAAAACACCTTCACGATTTGGATAATTTATCATTTCAATTTCTGCGCCAACAAGATCAATATGAGATGGGATGAGATCTAAATTTGGAATAGCAGTTTTAAGCAACACATCTTTTGCGCTTGCTTCATTTACCATACAATCATATAAACTCTTAGTGATATTGTGCAGATCAAATCCTACACCTGTTGTACTGTTAGCCTGTGGGTCAGCATCTACCAACAAAGTTTTATATTCCAACACTGCCAGACTAGCAGCTAAATTAATTGCTGTAGTTGTTTTACCTACACCACCTTTTTGATTTGCTATACCAATTACTCTTGCCATATTTTCTTTTAGTTCTTAGTCTATTATTACAGACTTATTGTTTTCCCGATTTCCGGAAGTATTAATTCTAAATGTTTGCTATGAAATAATTCAATCGCTTTTTTATGATCGATTTTAATAAATCCAAAGGTATCATAATGTACCCCAATAATTTTTTTTGTTTGAATCATTGTAGCCGCCTCCGTGGCATCTTCAATTCCCATCGTAAAATTGTCGCCTATCGGCAAAATCGCAAAGTCAATTTCCGCAAACATCGGAATTAATTGCATATCAAGCGTCAAAGCTGTATCCCCGCTGTAATAAAAATTAATTTCGTCTGTCATAAATATAAAACCCATCGGGTTGCCGCCATAACTTCCATCGGGTAAACTAGATGAATGTTGAGCCACTACACATTTTACAACGCCGAAATCAAATTCCCATTTGCCACCTGTATTCATTGGATGGGTATTGGGTACTCCATTTTTATTCAGCCATTCATGTATCTCCCAATTGGTAACTACTTTAGCGCCTGTACTTTGTGCAATGGTAATGCAATCCAATGTATGATCTGCATGACCATGGCTGACAAAAATGTAATCGGCTTCAATACTACTAAGATCAATTTCAGCTGCCAGTTCATTTCCTGTAATAAATGGATCAAAAATGATCTTTTTACCTCCTAATTCCACGCTAAAACAAGAATGTCCATAGTAAGTAAAATTCATATTAGTATATTTATTTATTGATATATGAATGACAGCTTGGCAAATTTAGCTATTCGGCATAAAATTGGGCAACAAAGGTTCAATATCTTTGCTACAAGTAATACACAATTATAGATGATCACAATTATTGCAGGAACAAACAGGCCAGGTAGTTACACTTTAAAAGTAGCGAAGGAATATCAGCGGATATTGGCAGAAAAAGGAATGGGTGTTAAATTATTTTCCCTGGAAGGTGTAAACCTGTTAGAAAGGGATGATGCATTTCAGCAAATTGAAAATGATATAATCGTTCCTTCTGATGGATATATTTTTATTTCCCCTGAATACAATGGCAGTTTTCCCGGAGCTTTAAAATTATTTATAGATACCTCTAAACCCCGAACGATCTGGTGGCACAAAAAAGCATTGCTTACAGGTGTGGCGACAGGAAGGGCAGGCAACCTGAGAGGAATGGATCATTTATCAAGCGTGTTAAATCATTTGAAAATAACAGTACATCCTAATCAATTGCCCATATCTTCGGTTGACCGTTTAATGGATGAAGATGGTAAATTTACAGATGAGAATACCATGAAGGTCATCAGTGCACAACTGGATGATTTTATTAAATGGGTAAAGTCATAATTCATAACTCATAATTCATAATTCGAAAATGCGTACTCCCGTTGGTGTTATAATATTTGTTGCAGTAATGCTTTTGTTGGATGCTTATGTATTCCAGGCTGTAAAAGCAGTTACGCAATCGGCTTCGCCAAAAACTAAAACCATTGTTTATGCTGTATATTGGACAATAACAATTTTAGCAGTTGTTGGATTTTTAGTATTTGTGTTAACGGATAGTAGTTTCATGCCAAGGCGTGTACGTACTTATTTATTTGCCACTATACTGGGTTTGTTCTTTGCAAAATTGATTGCTGTAATTTTCTTTTTGGTGGATGATATCAGGCGAGGGATTCAATGGATTGCAGGGAAGTTGTTTTATAATAATACCGAAGGAGAAGCAATGGCAGGCGAAGGTATCAGCCGTTCAGTATTTTTAAGCTGGCTTGGATTAGCAGCGGGTGGTGGATTGTTTGGAAGTCTAGTTTATGGTTTTGGAAATAAATACAAATACCAGGTAAAAAAATTACAACTGTCTTATGATAATTTGCCGGCAGGATTTAAAGGTTTAAAGATACTGCACATCAGTGACATTCATAGCGGAAGCTTTACCAATAAAAAAGCTGTTGAGCATGGGGTAAAAGAAATATTACAGCAGAATGCTGATATCATTTTATTTACAGGAGATCTTGTAAATGATAAAGCAACCGAAATGGATGATTACATGGATGTTTTCAAACAACTGAAAGCGCCAATGGGAGTGTATTCAACCTTTGGTAATCATGATTATGGTGATTATGTGCCATGGCCAAATAACGGTATCACAAGAGAGCAGAATTTAGAAAATTTAAAAAAGGTGCATGCTGATCTTGGCTGGAGATTATTAATGAATGAACATGTGGTGCTGGAAAAGAATGGGGATGCAATTGCATTATTGGGTATAGAAAACTGGAGTGCCAAAGCAAGATTTCCTAAACATGGAAGAATGGATCTTGCCTATCCGGGATCAGAAAAATATCCCTTCAAAATATTGATGAGTCATGATCCAAGTCATTGGGATGCGGAGGTAAAAACAAAATATTCAGACATCGATCTTACATTGAGCGGCCATACACATGGCATGCAATTCGGTATTGAGATACCAGGCTTTAAATGGAGCCCTGTTCAATACGTTTACAAGCAATGGGCTGGTCTTTATGAAGACACTAAACAAAAATTATACATCAACCGTGGTTTTGGCTTTATTGGTTACCCAGGTAGGGTAGGTATTTTACCAGAGATAACTGTTATCGAGTTGGTATAATTGTTACAGTTTATTTACTTGTGGTTGTATGCTTGTTAGATCTTTGATCTTAACCGGCTTGCCACTATCACAACTTTTTCTTGCAGCAATACCAACCAAACAAGATAATGCACCGTCTCTTGTACCCGCCGCCTGTTTATATGGATCAGCAGTTCCCGGAACAAACAACATGTCTTTCATTAATTTATCTCCACCACCATGTCCGCCTTTTGCACGAGGTACTTTTATAAATTCTGGTTTGCCCCAGTTTTTGGTCAGCATAAATTCATCGTAATCTAATTCGATAGGAGGGTTCTTTTCTTTGATCCAGGTTTCCAATCTTCCTTCCGTTCCATTAAATGCAATGCGGTACCCTTCATAAGGAGAATAGGCAGTTAAAGAGTAGCTTACCTGTACACCATTGGCATATTTTATTGATGCTCCCATCTTATCAAAAATGTTGATGTCTTCTTTCCATACACAGCCATCTCTGAGATAGCCATCATGTTTTTCATTGTCTACATATAATTTCGTAAGTCGTTCATCTTTAGTTATATCCAAATAGTGTTTACAATTTGATTTGAATTCACAAGGTCTGCAATTGGTGCTTCTGAAAGTATTGTTTTTTCCATAGTAATCCAATGCTCCATAAGCAAAAACTTCTTCCGGATCAGAGCCGATCCACCAATTCAACAAATCAAAATGATGGGTAGATTTATGTACCCATAAGCTGCCGCTATTTTCTCTTAAACGATGCCATCTTCTGAAATAATCTGCGCCATGGTTCACATCGAGGTACCAATGAAAATCTACAGATGTTATCTTTCCAATGACTCCGCTTCTTAACATCTCATACAACTTGGCTCTTTGGGGTGAGTAGCGATAATTGAATGCAACGGTTACTTTTTTACCCGTCCGGATCTCTGCATCAATGATGGCCTGGCATTTTTGTTCGTCAGTGGTCATTGGCTTTTCAGTAATAATATTGGCTCCCAATTCCATTCCTCTTATAATAAACTTATCATGCGTTGCGTCGATCGTTGTTACAATCAGTATCTCAGGTTTTACTGTCGTCATCATTTTTTCAAAATCTGTAAAAGTGGGGCAGTCCGTGCCAATCATTTTTTTAGCAGTCTCTACTCTTCCTTTATTTATATCACACAATGCTACAAACTCAAAATATTCTCCATAATCTTTTAAAAGGTCTTTCCCCCACATACCAGAACCTCTATGGCCGGTGCCGACCATGGCTATTCTTTTCTTTTTTTCGCCAAGCAGTACATTAGCTTTAGTAATGAACGGATTTAAGAGCATGCTTCCGGCAAGAATGGCTCCGGTTTCAGCAATGAATTTTCTGCGTGGATAGGCTTTTTTCATATAGCTTTTTTTGGGAATTTGGCTCTAATTTAAAACATTTACAGTCAATATTTTGAAACACATTTTAAGTAGGGCAGACGATAACATTATTTTGGCAAAAAATAATGGCCTGTATTTCAAAAAAATACTACATTTGCATAAATAAATAATCGACGCAAACATTGGAAAATATTCAACTCCATAAGATCAATACAAATTTAAACTCAGCAAGAGTATCATTTGCTATTGAACCTGTGTTTCCCGTATCTCCCCGCCGCCGACCTGGTTGCTGATAGGCCGAGCATTTTATTGCCCCTGTCAGTGGATAAACCCCAAATCGGATTCTCACAATTTTACTTTAATCTTATTTCAATTTAATACAATTGGAAAACAATAATATTATCATTCGGGTAGCTACAGTTGAAGATTGTAAATACTCCACCACTATTACAGACGAAATGGCTGCGTCAGCACAAGCCAGAGGTACAGGTATTGCAAAACGTTCACCGGAATATATTGAGCAAAAGATAAATGAGGGTAAGGCAGTTATCGCCGTTACAAATAACGGAGAATGGGTGGGCTTTTGTTATATCGAAACCTGGGAAGGCGAATATGTGGCCAATAGCGGATTAATAGTAGCACCAGCTCACAGAAAGAGCGGGGTTGCAAAATCTATCAAAGAAAGAATATTTGCATTGAGCAGGGAAAAATATCCAAACGCAAAAATATTTGGATTGACGACAGGCCTTGCAGTAATGAAGATAAATTCAGATCTTGGATACGAGCCAGTTACTTATTCTGAACTTACGCAGGACGAAGCATTTTGGGCTGGCTGTAAAAGCTGTGTCAACTATGATATCCTGATGAGCAAAGAAAGGAAGAACTGTATGTGTACAGCAATGTTGTACGATCCTAAAGATCATTTTGAGCCAGAAGAAACAAAAGAAGATTTCAAAAAGAATTCAAAAGTGTACGAACGTTTTATGGAAGTAAAACAAAGTAGATTTTTGAAGTTGTTGAAACGCAGGCAAAACAGTGGAGGAGGTCCTTCTCCAAAATCAATATTCAGACAAATATTTAATTTTTAAGCATTCAATAACTAACTATCAGATGGGCAAAAAAGTTGTATTAGGTTTTAGCGGAGGTTTAGATACTTCGTATTGTGTAAAATATCTTACAGATGAACTGGGATATGAAGTTCACTCTGTAATTGTAAACACCGGAGGTTTTTCTGAAGAAGAATTAAAGCATATTGAACAACATGCTTACAAGCTTGGTGTAAAAACACATACAACCGTTGATGCTGTTGAAAGTTATTACGAGTCGATCATTAAGTATTTGATCTTCGGGAATTGCTTGAAAAATAATACCTACCCTTTAAGTGTAAGCGCAGAAAGATTGAGCCAGGCAATGCATATTGCAGAGCATGCAAAAAATCTAAAAGCTGAAGCTGTAGTGCATGGTAGTACAGGAGCAGGTAACGACCAGGTTCGTTTTGATATGATATTGAATATTGATGTGCCGGGTATTGAAATTATTACACCGATACGTGATATGAAATTGAGCCGTGAAGAAGAGATCAATTATTTGAAGAGCAAAGGTGTTGAAATGAACTTTGATAAATCAATGTATTCGATCAACAAAGGTTTATGGGGAACAAGTGTAGGTGGTAAAGAAACTTTGAATAGCAAAGGGATGTTGCCTGAAAACGCATGGCCTACGCAAGTAACAAAGAGTGGTAGTGAAGAAGTGAAATTGCATTTTGACAAAGGTGAATTGAAAGGAGTAAACGAAAGACATTTCGATCATCCTGTAAATGCCATTCAATATTTACAAACTATCGCAGGTCCTTATGGCGTTGGTAGAGATATACATGTAGGAGATACGATCATTGGTATTAAAGGCCGTGTAGGTTTTGAAGCAGCAGCGCCGATGGTAATCATTAAAGCACATCATGCTTTGGAAAAACATGTATTGACCAAATGGCAATTGCAATGGAAAGATACATTGTCTCAATTCTATGGCAACTGGATGCATGAAGGGCAGATTTTAGATCCTGTGATGAGAGATATTGAAGCGTATTTAGAAAAGAGCCAACGTAAAGTAACAGGTGATGTATTTGTACAATTACAACCATATCATTTCCAGGTGATCGGAATTGAAAGTGATAATGATCTGATGAGTGCGAAGTTTGGTAAGTATGGTGAAATGAATACAGGCTTCACCGGTGAAGATGTAAGAGGCTTTACAAAAATATTTGGTAACCAGGTTGGAATATATCACAGTGTTTGTGAAACAAATAAAGATAAAAAATGATCAAAGCAGGAATTATAGGAGCAGCAGGTTATACAGGTGGAGAATTAATTCGTTTATTAGTTAATCATCCGAACGTTGAAATTGCATTTGCACAAAGCGGAAGCAATGCAGGCAACCCTATGTCTAAAGTTCATGCTGACTTAGTTGGAGAAACTGATCTTAAATTCTCTGAAATACATAACTATGATGTTGATGTGATCTTCTTTTGTGCAGGACATGGTGAAGCAAAGAAATTTGTTGCCGCAAATGATATTCCTGCTCATATCAAATTGATCGATATCGGCAATGATTTCAGATTGAATGCTGATGCAACGATCAATGGAAGAAAATTTGTTTATGGACTTCCTGAATTACAAAGAGAAGAAATAAAAACAGCAAATAACATTGCTAACCCGGGTTGCTTTGCAACAGCTATTCAGCTAGGTTTATTGCCTTTGGCAAAAGCTGGTTTATTGCCGCAGGATATTTATACCACAGGCATTACCGGTAGTACAGGAGCAGGGCAATCATTGTCTGCTACATCGCATTTTAGTTGGAGACAAAATAATATCTCTGCTTATAAGACATTAACACATCAGCATAATGATGAAATTCAACAATCGTTGAATCAATTGCAAAAAGTATTTCCTGCTTCTCCTAAAGATGGCGGTTTGAGCTTTGTGCCATGGAGAGGAGATTTTACAAGAGGCATCTTCATCAGTTCACAGGTCCGATGTGATGAATCGCTTGTTGAACTTAAAACCTTATACAATGATTTTTATTCAACGCATCCATTTGTAGATATGGTAGATGAGACATTGAATTTAAAATTAGTTGTCAATACAAATAAATGTTTGATCCAACTGGAAAAAGTCGGAAGCGTTTTGGTAGTCCATTCTATCATTGACAATTTATTGAAAGGTGCAAGCGGACAAGCTGTTCAAAACATGAACCTGATCTTCGGCTTGGAAGAGACAACAGGACTGAAACTAAAAGCAAATTACTTTTAAAATAATATTGATGAAACTTTTTGATGTATACCCTTTAAATGATATTATTATTGACAGGGCAGAAGGTTCGTATGTGTACGATGACAAAGGACAAAAATATTTAGACCTTTATGGAGGTCATGCGGTGATCAGCATAGGTCATACAAATCCGCATTATGTAAAACGATTGGAAGATCAATTGCATAAAGTTGGATTCTATTCTAACTCAATCAAAATTCCTTTGCAGGTAGAGTTGGCAGAAAAATTAGGAAAGGTTTCCGGTAGAGAAGATTACCAATTATTCTTATGTAATTCAGGAGCAGAAGCAAATGAGAATGCATTGAAGCTGGCATCGTTTTATAATGACAGAAAAAAGATCATCAGTTTTTCAAAAGCATTTCACGGACGTACTTCTCTGGCAGTAGCGGTTACGGATAATCCAAATATTGTTGCTCCCGTAAATCAAACAGACAATGTCGTGTTCCTGCCTTTCAATGATGAAGCGGCTTTACAACAATACTTTGAAGCAAATGGAAACGAGGTCTGTGCTATAATTATTGAGGGCATACAAGGTGTTGGTGGTATTCGTGAGGCATCTGTTTCATTCTTAAAATTGATCCGTTCTTTGTGTGATCAGTATAATGCAATATTCATTGCCGATAGTGTTCAATGTGGATATGGAAGAACGGGCAAGTTTTATAGTCATGATCATGCAGGTGTAGATGCAGACATTTACAGCATGGCAAAAGGTATGGGCAATGGTTTCCCTGTAGCAGGCATTTCTATTTCTCCAAAATTGAAAGCCAAGCATTTTATGTTGGGAACAACTTTCGGAGGTAATCATTTAGCATGTGCTGCTGCGTTGGCAGTGTTAGAAGAGATCGAATCGAAAGATTTGCTAAAAAATGCAGAAGCAATTGGTGCATATTTAATCGATGAGTTAAAAAAACTTCCAGGCATTAAAGAAATAAGAGGAAAAGGTTTGATGATAGGAATAGAATTACCTGAAGAATTAAAAGATGTAAAGAAGAATTTATTATTCAAACACAAAATATTTACCGGCGAAGCAAAACCTAATGTCATCAGATTATTACCTGCTTTAAATGTTACAAAAATTGAAGCGGATATTTTCTTAGATGCACTTAAAAAAGAATTAGCATTGGCTCCGGTAGCTGTTTAAAAATTAAAATTATAAACATTGAAGAATTTTATTTCAGTAAAAGATGTAGCCGACATCAATGCATTAGTAAAAAGTGCTTTGGTATATAAGGCTAACCCATTTGCCGATAAAAATTTAGGCGGTGGTAAAAGAATAGGATTATTATTCTTGAATCCATCCTTACGTACAAGATTGAGTACACATGTTGCTGCACAAAACCTAGGACTGGAGCCAATTGTATTTAATGTAGATAAAGATGGCTGGGCTTTGGAATTTGAAGATGGTGCAATCATGAGTGGCAACACAGTTGAACACGTTAAAGATGCGGCGCCGATCCTTGGAAATTATTTCGATATACTTTGTATCCGTGCCTTTCCAACATTAAGAAATAAGGAAGAAGATTATAGCGAAGAGGTAATGCACTCATTTATTAAATATGCAGGTATACCAATTGTGAGTTTAGAAAGTGCAACATTGCATCCGTTGCAATCGTTGACTGATATCCTTACAATTCAGGAAGAAATTGCAAAGTCACAAATCGTAAATCGTAAATCTAAAATCGTACTTACCTGGGCACCTCACATCAAACCGTTACCACAATGTGTTCCTAATTCATTTGCTGAATGGGTAAATGCATGGGGTGAAGCTGATTTTGTGATCACTCATCCTGAAGATTATGAATTGGATGAAAAATTCACCAAAGGTGCTACTATCACTCATGACCAGGATGCAGCATTAAAAGATGCAGACTTTGTTTATGTAAAGAACTGGAGTACATACACAGATTACGGAAGAATATATTGCAACGATCCAAAATGGATGTTGACAGAAGATAAATTGAAACTGACAAATGATGCTAAAGTGATGCATTGTTTACCGGTGAGAAGAAATGTTGAATTGAGTGATGAAGTGTTGGATAGTGCAAATAGCATTGTTACACAACAAGCATCTAACAGGGTTTGGGCTGCACAAGCTGTTCTTGCAGAAATTTTGAAAAGTAAATAATGGATAAAGTATTTGTTATAAAGATCGGTGGTATTGTAATTGATAATGAAGCTGCATTAGATTCATTTCTTAAAACATTTGCTGCAGTTGGAGGAAAAAAAATATTGATCCATGGTGGAGGAAAGATCGCTACGAAAATAGGAGAGCAGTTAGGCATCAAATCTAATTATGTAAACGGGAGAAGAATTACTGATGCTGATACGATTGATCTGGTAACAATGGTGTATGGTGGATTAGTGAATAAGAAAGTGGTGGCGAAATTACAATCATTGAATTGCAATGCCATTGGATTGACCGGTGCTGATGCAAATATTATTCCTGCTTTTAAAAGACCCATCACAAAAGACGGAATTGATTTTGGTTTTGTAGGTGATGTTGATAGCACTCAAATAGCAACAAATAATTTACAAATGTTGTTAGATGCAGGACTAATGCCGATCATAGCCCCTTTAACACATGATGGCAAGGGTCAAATGTTGAATACCAATGCAGATACAGTGGCTTCTAGTTTGGCAACAGCTTTGTCAAAAAGCTATGATGTAAGATTGATCTATTGTTTTGAAAAGAAAGGTGTGCTTGAGAATGTGGAAGATGAAAACTCTGTTATCACTTTGATCACTAAAGATATTTACAAGCAATTGCTTGATGAGAATAAATTATTCGATGGTATTCTTCCAAAAATTGAAAATGCTTTTGATGCCATTAATAGTGGTGTGAAAGAAGTATTAATAGGAGATGCCAACGATCTGTTACAAAATGTAACAAGCGAAACAAAAGGAACCTTAATAAAATAAGTATGAACGAGATCTTGTATACAGATGCAGTAAACTTGCTGAAGCAATTGATTGCAACGCCTTCTTTTTCCAAAGAAGAAAATGATACTGCGGAAATTATCATCAACTTTTTTGAAACGCATGGCATCCCATGTCAAAGAGTAGGTAATAATATCTATGCAAAAAACAAACATTATGATGTGAACAAGCCATCAGTTTTATTGAATTCTCATCATGATACGGTAAAGCCCAATAAAGGTTATACACTTGATCCATTTTCTCCGATTGAAAAAGAAGGAAAATTATTTGGATTAGGGAGCAATGATGCTGGCGGATGTCTGGTTTCATTGATCGCTGCATTCTTGCATTTTTATGATAGAAATGATATCAGTCACAATGTTGTATTTGCGGCAAGTGCAGAAGAAGAGATCAGTGGTGTAAATGGCATTGAACTTGTTTTACCTTTCTTAGGTAATATCGATTTCGGTATTGTAGGTGAACCAACAAAATTAGAAATGGCAGTTGCAGAAAGAGGGTTGATGGTAATTGATTGTACTGCACCCGGTAGAGCTGGTCATGCTGCCCGTAAAGAAGGAGAGAATGCATTGTACAATGCATTGGATGATATAAACTGGATAAGAAATTATCAGTTCCCAAAGATCAGTGAATTGTTAGGCGAATCTCGTTTAACAGTTACCGTTATAGAAACTGAAAATAAACAACATAACGTAGTGCCATCTACCTGTAAGTTTGTGATAGATGTAAGGGTAAATGAAATGTACAGTTTTGAAGAAATTTTAGAAGCGTTAAAAGCAAATTTGAAAAGTACTTTCAAGCCACGTACCACAAGAATGAAATCAACATCTATTGCGTTGGATCATCCATTAGTAAAAGCTGGCATTGCTTTAGGTAAAGGTTATTATGGCTCACCAACTACGTCTGATAAGGCTTTGATGCCTTTTTCAACTTTGAAAATGGGGCCTGGTGACAGTGCAAGAAGCCATACTGCAGATGAATTTATTTATCTGGATGAAATAAAAAACGGTATTGCAACTTATATAAAAATGGTTGAACAAATAGTTTAGTAATTAAGAGTTAAGAATTAAGAATTATGAGTTGAATAAACTCAAATCTTTCTTCAATAACTCTTAACTCATAATTCTTAACTCTTAACTAATATGAAGCTCTGGCAAAAAGATAAAGTCTCTCTCAAAGAAGTAGAAAAATTCACCGTTGGCAACGACAGAGATTTGGATATTTACTTAGCTCCATTTGATGTGTTGGGCTCTTTGGCGCATACGCAAATGTTGGAGTCTGTAAGTTTATTGACAAAAGATGAATTGACACAATTGCAAACCGAGTTAAAACACATTTACAAACTGGTTAGCAAAGAAGGATTTAAATTAGATGATGGAGTAGAAGACATTCATTCGCAGGTTGAATTAATGCTGACATTGAAACTCGGAGATATTGGTAAAAAAATTCACAGTGCAAGAAGTAGGAACGACCAGGTTTTAGTTGATCTTAAATTATTTTTAAGAAGTGAGATAGAAAAATTAGTAAGTAATACAAAAGAGTTATTTGATCTACTCGTCACTCAAAGTGAAAAATATAAAGGCGATCTTTTACCCGGCTACACACATTTGCAATTAGCCATGCCTTCATCTTTCGGTTTATGGTTTGGTGCTTATGCTGAAAGTTTAATAGATGATCTGATCACTGTACAAGCCGCTTACGAAGTGGTGAATAAAAACCCATTAGGCTCTGCAGCCGGCTATGGCTCTTCGTTTCCGATCAACAGAACAATGACAACTGAGCTGTTAGGATTTGAAACTTTAGCACATAATGTAGTGTATGCTCAAATGGGTAGGGGTAAAACTGAACGTATTGTTGCAAGTGCTATTGGCAACATCGCTGCTACACTTTCGAAGTTAAGTGTGGATGCATGTTTATATTTAAATCAGAATTTTGCATTCATTTCTTTCCCGGATGAATTGACAACAGGTAGCAGCATCATGCCGCACAAAAAAAATCCTGATGTATTTGAATTGATCCGCTCTCATTGCAATCGTATACAAGCATTGCCGAATGAGATCATGCTGCAAACAACAAATTTACCATCAGGTTATTTCAGGGATCTGCAATTATTGAAAGAACATATTATTCCTGCATTTCAAAATCTGAATGATTGTATTAAAATGGCAGGATTAATGTTAAGCAACATTCAAGTAAATAAAGATTTACTTAAAGACGAAAAATATAAATATCTATTCAGTGTTGAAGAAGTAAATAAACTGGTGTTGCAAGGTGTACCTTTTAGAGATGCTTACAAACAAGTTGGGCAGGGGATAGAAGTTGGCAATTTCAATTATACGCCGACAGTCGATCATACACATGAAGGCTCAATTGGTAACCTGCAAAATGAACAGATCAGGCAAAAAATGGACGTAATTGTCAACAGATTTAATTTTAATAAGATCAGAGATGCTTTTGCAAGCCTGTTAAGTTAATAAAATGTGTAATGTTTCAAAAGCCCTTTTCGGGGCTTTTTATTTTCCCTTATCTTTACCCATTATAGGTTTCACAGCAAAATCCTCAGGTAGAGCAAATAGAATTTACAGGTAAAAATCCGGTAAATCCTTGAATCCTCTAAATCCTGATTCAGACAATAATTATGAGCGAAAAAAAACGCATAGCGGTCTTTGGTTCTACCGGTTCTATTGGAACACAGGCATTGGATGTTATCCGTGCTAATCCGGAATTATTTGAAGTAGAAATATTAACAGCACAGACACAAGATGATCTGTTGATTGCACAGGCATTGGAATTTCAACCCAATGCTGTTGTGATAGGTGATGAAACAAAATACCAGAAAGTAAAAGAGGCATTGGCAGGAAAAGATATTAAAGTTTTTGCCGGCGAAGATGCTTTGGAAGAAGCTGCGGATTTTGATACATACGATTTTATGTTGGCAGGAATTGTAGGGTTTGCAGGATTGAAACCAACATTAAAAGCAGCACAAAAAGGAAAAACGATTGGCCTTGCAAATAAAGAAACGCTTGTTGTAGCAGGAGATATAGTAATGCAAACAGCTATTGAAAATCGTTCGCCGATCATACCGGTTGATAGTGAACACTCTGCTATTTTTCAGTGTCTTGTAGGAGAGGGAAGGAATGTGATCGAAAAAATAATCCTTACAGCAAGTGGCGGTCCTTTCCTGGGAAAGAAGCCAAACTTTTTGGTAAATGTAAAACGTGATCATGCATTGCAACATCCGAACTGGAGCATGGGTGCAAAAATTTCGGTAGACTCTGCAACATTGATGAACAAGGGTTTAGAAATGATCGAAGCAAAATGGTTGTTCAATTTAAAACCCGAACAGATCCAGGTTGTCATTCATCCGCAAAGTATTATTCATAGCATGGTACAGTTCGAAGATGGTAGCATCAAAGCACAAATGGGGAAGCCGGATATGAAATTGCCGATTCAATATGCAATGACCTTTCCTCAGCGCATCCAAAATGATTTTCCCCGTTTCGATTTTCGACGAAGCGCCAACCTTAGTTTTGAAGAGCCCGATGTTAAAACTTTCAGAAATTTAGCATTGGCCACTGAGGCGCTTTTTAAAGGTGGTAATATGCCTTGTATACTAAATGCTGCTAATGAAATTGCCGTGTGGGCCTTTCTACGCAATCGTATCGGCTTTTTAGACATTACTGCCGTTGTGGAAAAAACCATTCAGAATACAGCTTTTATCGAGTCTCCAACACTTGAAGAATATTTTGAAAGCGATGGGGAAGCACGTAATTTTGCGGCATCTTTGATAAAGCTGTAGAAGGGATTTTGGTAACTAACATTTGTACTACTATTGAACATCGTTGTGTCACTCACTTTTACTTTTTCAGCAATATTGAACCTATTAAATTCGTAACAGCTTAAAATTTTCAAAGCTGTGAAATAAAAGATGATCTCTAAATAGAGATATAAAAAATATGACATTATTAGCAATCAATTGGGCAAATGTAGGCATGCAGGTTTTTTATCTCATCCTATCATTATCAATATTAGTTGTCCTGCATGAATTCGGGCATTACATCACAGCCAGGTGGTTTGGCTGCAGGGTAGAAAAGTTTTATTTATTTTTCAATCCATGGTTCTCATTGGTAAAAAAGAAAATAGGCGAAACAGAATATGGCATTGGTTGGCTCCCTTTAGGTGGTTACGTAAAGATTGCCGGTATGATAGATGAGAGCATGGATAAAGATGCTATGAAGCTGCCACCTCAACCTTATGAATTCAGGAGTAAGCCTGCATGGCAACGATTGATAATAATGTTAGGCGGTATCATCGTAAATATATTATTGGCATTTTTTATTTATGCCATGGTATTATTTATCTGGGGCGAAAGAAAAACACCTAATGCTTCTGTAACAAATGGTATTTGGGTGCAGGATAGTGTTTTGATGCAATTAGGATTAAAGAATGGAGATAGGATCGTAGCCATCAATGATAAACCGGTTGTTTATTTTGAAGAGATACAACCTCAATTATTGTTGAGCGAAAATGTTACGGTTGATAGAAACGGAACACAAAGTAAAATTGCTATACCACATAATTTTATTGAGCGTTTAGTAGAAAGCAAAAAACGTACAGGAATGTTACTCATGCAACGCCTGCCAACTTATGTAGGTGAGTATGATGCAAAAGATACGGCCAATGGTAAAAAAGCAGGTTTGCAATTCATGGATAGGATCGTAGCAATTGATTCTACTCCGATAGCTTTTTATGATGAAATAACTCCTTTGGTAGAGCATAAAAAAAATCAAAAAGTAAATTTGACTGTTGATAGAAAAGGAACTTTGGTAAGCTTGCAGTCAGGTGTAAACGCAGATGGAAAAATAGGGTTACCTATTTTAAGTCTACAACAATATGATAGCTTGGGAGTTTTTAAAGTTGAAGCAAAAAAATATGGTTTTTTTGCAGCTATCCCAGCAGGTATTGGTATGGCATTGGACAAACTGAAATTTTATGTTGATCAATTTAAAAAAATATTACAACCTTCAACAGGTGCCTATAAAGGCTTAAGTGGTTTCAAAGGAATAGGTTCTATCTTTCCTACAGAGTGGGGTGATTGGGAATCTTTCTGGCGCATCACAGGTTTTTTATCTATCGTATTGGCATTCATGAATTTATTACCTATTCCTGCTTTGGATGGAGGTCATGTTGTTTTTACTTTAGTTGAAATGATATCTGGCAGAAAGCCTAATGAGAAATTCCTTGAATATGCCCAGATCGTTGGTATGATATTATTATTTGGTTTAATGATCTTCGCCAATGGTAATGATTGGTTTGGATACGGACGAGGCAAGTAATTGATTTGGAGATTTGAAAATTTGGAGATTTGAAAATGAAAGCATCCTTAATTTTATAAGCTGTCTTCATCTTCAAATCTCCAAATTTTCAAATCTCCAAATTAAACCCGGGGCTGACCGGTTTTGACAGCATAGATCTTTGTAAGTGTAAGCATGTAGTGCGTTGGATAATTAGCACTTAAATCTGAATATTCAAAACTTCAAATGGCAATACTCAGTATGCCATGGCTGCTTAATCGATAGATTAGCATCCATTAGGGCCGCCGAACAGGTTTACTTGTTACCGTGTTCCGCCGCCGACATCAAAAGAAAACAGGTTGCTGTAATGGAATGAAGTGACCATTGTTTAAGATCATTCTTCTAAGAAGAAAGTTGGTTTGTTATGCTCCTGCTTTCTTACGAAAAATAATGCATAAATAAACATGTAGAAAGCTTACGGCGAATATGTTTGGACCAGGGTTCGACTCCCTGCAGCTCCACTTTTAAATATCGTAAATGATTGATAATAAATTATTTGCGATATTTTTATTTATTTTTTAATCCATATTTAGTCCTTATTATATTTATTATTCAAGAATCTATTACAATCAATAATCAATGCAATTGTTATAAACGAAAAAAAATACAATTTTGTGCTATGAAATTTTCTACAGACGATTTAAGCTAGCCTTGTGATGATTGAAAGTATCAATTAACTAAAATCGAAGTTAATATTCTGGTCATGAAAAATCAAATTCCAATTGAAACGATTTCAAGTGTCGCAATGATTATAAGATAGTAGAGTAGTCTTAATTATTTCACTTGTATATTATTCTTATTTGGATACTATTACCTAATAACAATGAGCAAACCGAGACGACAACATTTTCTTCCAAAGTCAGCGCTGAGGCCATTTGCGGATGTTAAGGATGCTAAGAATGACAAATATTTTGTGGAAGTAGGCAATGTTAAAACGAAAGAAGTAAAATATCCAATTAGTATAACGAATATATGCGTTTCTAAAAATTTGTACACTTTACCTGAAGCGGAAGGCGATGCAAAATACTTAGTTGAGAAATTCTATGCAGAAAATATAGATTCAGAATATCCGCATGTATATAAATTATTAACTGATCCGAAAATCGAAGATATAACAGATGAGCAACGCCATAAGGTTTTGAATGTAATTTTAAGTTTATATTTTCGCAATGCACGTTTTTTGCAAGAAAAAAATATAGAGGTAGACGAGATGATAGAAAGAATGGGTCGGGATGATTTTGGGTCAGATGATTCGATATTATTTTTGCAATATGAAAAGAGAAAGTATAATTTCAAAAGAACAGACATTCTGAAAATTAAGGAAGAGATTAAAATAAATAATCGAATAGACTTTATTATTCAACATCTATCGGATTGGCAAAAATTCGTGAAATTAAAAGATCAAAGTCAAATTGGAGTTAGTAAGATTATTGGAGATATTAAACTAATTACCGGCGACAATCCTGTACGCATTTATAATGAATATGGGGATACTGATGACATATTCAATCCCTCAAATTCTATTCAATTTCCCCTTGATCAAGAGCATTTATTATGGATTTCTCCTAATAGCAAAGAATGGGATCGCAATCGGATTTACCGACAAGTTCGTGATAAATGGTTTGCGATAACATCAAATCATAGCATAGCTATTTATGCCTCCGAATGGATTATTAGTAAGCAAGGTGCAGTTGGACGCTTTTTCAGGGAAATGGAACAATATAATTCTTTCACACCAGAGAATAAACAAAATTTGGATGATATCATAACTATATCAACGGAATTACCGAAATTATTAAAATTCATGGAAGCTAATGGTGGGCCATTTAGTGAAGCATCTAAAAAAAGACTAAATGAATTAAATAAATGTCCAATTTTTTCAAAAGATCCTCAGTTCCAAATTTTTTATAATGAAATCGTTGGTTCATAATATAAAAATATATCTGTGAAAGGGAAACATTTTGAAAACTTTATCGAAAATTTAGAAAGAAATCTAAACAAGAGTCATGCTACAACTATTGAAAAAAATGTTCATCGACTCACAAGGCAAGGGAGCTTAAGACAAATTGATGTTTTATTGACACACAAGATTGGAAGGCATTCTTTCACTACTATTATTGAATGTAAGGATTGGAAGAGAAAAGTTGATATAAAAATTATTGAAGAATTTGCCTCAAAATTAAAAGCATTGGAAGCTGATAAAGGAATTCTTGTTTCTAAAAGCGGTTTTACAAATGGTTTATTTAAAGAAGCGTTAGCATATCCAAATATTAGCCTATATACAATCCAAGAAGCAGATGAGGCAACAAAACAGATTTTAGAGCTTCAAAAAATAGATTCTTATGCAATTACTTATAGTAGTAATGATTGGATCGTAAGGTTTCTAGAAAAAAAAGAAATCAATCAAACAATTGGATTATACACTAAATTAAAAATAGAAGATGATGGACCACCTTTTGATATAACAGCAATTGCCCATGATTTTTTATCGCAGAATAAAAGTTTTATTGTTAATAAAATTATAGATGCTGACAATTCTAAAAATCGTAATATTAATGCACAGCTATCTTTAGATATAAATTTACGTAAATATGCATTTTATGAAATTGACAACATTAGAACTTATATTACAGGTTTCAGAAGTGTTGTGAAGGCAACCCTAAAAATTAATCCTGTTAAAATAGCTGGAGTTTACAAATATCAAAATATAAGTAAAAATGAGACGATAGCTTTAGTGCTAAAGCTTAATTTTGACGAGGGTACTAGAAAATTAATCCTAGCTTAAACAAACATCTTTTTAGTGAATAGGGAGTTTTTTTTTAATTTAGATTCCTAAGTTAATTTGGAGTTAATATTGGTTAAAGGACAATAATAACTTTGATCTTATTTAAGAACTTTATAATTTATATTTATAAATACATGATAAAGTGTAACACCTCCGTCATGATTCCCTTTAGCAATTCTTATAGAATTATTTCCGAATGACTTCGATAAATCTTTTAAAATTTTATTCTTTATTTTGAACTGTTCAGGAAATTGAATTACAGAAGTAATGTCATTTTTATATCCATCCCAATAAGAATTAAATTTATCATTTTTCCCTTTATAATATGTTATCATGTAAAATTGCTTTCTCGAATGGTCATAATTGAATACTTTAAACTGGTGTTTTTGTGTTACCGAAGTATTCTTTCCTTCAAGTATCATTGCTTCACAAATTGTGAGTCTCTCTTTTCTTGTAAAAATTGCAAAATCTATTTCACCGGGGTTAGGTTTATATGAATCAGAATAACCTCCTCTGGCATTACCTACATGCCAATTATAAATCCTTAATCGGGAATTAAGAGCAAGAGTAATGAGGTCAGAATATTTGTCTTCATAATCAATTTTTGATATGCTATTTATATAAGTAAGCATGTCATTAGCGGCCGCTGTTATTTCAATCAAAATAAATTCAGGAAGTTTAATTCGGCCATTTAAGTTGCTTGGGATTATTTTAATTAACTCTTCTGGCGATTTGGCGAATATCCTGTTGTATTGCTCTTGCAGTAACGAGAGGGTGTTTTCAGTATTTGTAATTGCTCGTATTTTATTAATGAATTCGGGAAAAGTACCATCACTTAATTGGTGATACTCTTCAGCTTCAACTATTAGCTTTTCAGCTTGTAAATGCATGTTTCTTTGAACAAGATTTGAGATCCTTAGTTCCAAGAAATCATTTCGCAATTGCATCGTTTTTTCCAATTGATAATATATAGCATCAAACTCCCTATTGTCTTCCAGTTTTAAAAAGGCGTGAAGTTTGTTATACCATATTTTTTCTTTAATGTATTGTAGGGAAGTATTTCTTGACAATTTCTTTTCAAATTCGTTCCATTCTTCTATTGCTTCTGTATAAAGTATTTTCTTGTCTTCTATTTTTTTTGTTTCATCAGCCCATTGCAGTTTAGATGCGAAACGATTAAGTGCCAACGTTGGCTTTTCCTCAGTTGAGTCATTCAAACGGTTATTGAAGATATTGTATGCTTTAACAGGCTCTTTCTTTTTCAGGAATATTAGTGCTCTATAAAATTCCTTTTCATTATGGGCAGAAAAATCTTTGCTTGCACCGGTAAGTTTGAATATACGTTCTGGAACATCAAGGATCTTTTTTTCATCTCCGGTATGATAAGCTAAAAGTAATTTTATTCTGAAAGCGGTTTTTATATACTCATTTTTATCTTCCCGCTTTCCTGTTAATATTTTCTTCTCCCAAAAAGTTAATGCCTCACTTGCTTTTTCATAAAAACTCTCAGATTGGGCTAATTCCTGCATTATAAATTGAATGTCATTAACAGAATATAGAGCATCCAGGTATTCTGTGATATTTTGGTTATTAATTATTGAGATTAATATTTCCCGGTCTTTCTCACTTCTTACATACTCAAATAATTTTAATGACCTTGTTAGTTGACGGCTTTTAACTAATTCCTCAATAATTTTTCGCTTATTGGTTTCTTCAAATTTATTAATAGTGTAACCAACTACTGGTAGTAATTCTTCTTTCTCTTTGGCCCAATAAGTCCTTTCAAAAATGTCATCAAAAATGTCTATTCGGTTTTTCACAGGCTCATCTACACAGTATTTAGTTATGTAAGAAGTAATTTTTACTTCAAGTTTGTTAAGTATGCTTTTAACATGTAATTTTTTCGCAACAAAGCTTCCTTGGTTATTGTATAACGCATTATATGCAGTCAACAGGATTGACAAATGTGTTCGTATTTTTTCACCTGTAAATCGATTATATTTATCATATTTGTCGGAAGCTTTTTTTAATACCAATTGCTTGGGGCCTAAAAAATCGTCAGATAAGTTTTCAATTTCAAGTTCAAGTAAAATTTCTTCCCAATTTATCAGGTCATCAAAATTTTGATAACTATGCCAGGAGGGCAACATTTTCTGCATACGTTTTCTTTCATGGTGCCAGTGGTCTATTTCATCGCAATTAATACTAAGTAGATAGATATTTTTGATTTCTTCCAATATTTCATACTTAATATTATCGCTATCAGTTATTTGCTTGCTATATTCTTTTGATAATCTTAAATGTAGAAGCCATGATAAGAGATCAAGTTTTGCAAAGGGAAGGCTTAAACTATGATAAATTCTATAGTTTGCTTTTTCATACTCTTTAATAAGTTTAAATAAAGAGAATAGTAATTTTGGAAAAAGAAGATTCAGATAATTTCCGTATACGGAATGAATAATGCCCGGTTCAAATGAATTTGAAAAAATGCTCTTCAGTTCTTCTGCAACTTTTATGGTGTGTTCTTCTTCTTTTTTCTGGCGATTAATATCTTGTCCTGCCGGAATTTTAAATTTATTAATAAAAGGTTTTAATAGGCACTGAAAAATTATTTTGCTTTTTTCTTTTTCACTGAAAGATTGTGCATTGATACTTTCTATTACAAGTTCAAAGCCCGATTTTAATAACGCCAATTTAATGTCGTTTTTATCCTGACCTACGGAATCTGATATTTCAGCTTTCCACAAAAGTGTAAAACCCAAAGAGGCTGTTGGTTTGTTCAAAAATAGAAAGGGAATTAATTTAGGATTCCAATAGTATATACCAAAACAAACCTTCCATAATATATAAGGTTTTGTAGAAGCATTAACTAATAATTTAAAAACAGTTGGGTAATTTCCCCACTCAGAATCATTTTTTACTATCTGAATAATAAAGTAAGTTAACGGATCACGTACAGTTTGCATGTACAGCAATTCATTTTGAGTTTCTTTATCAAGATTGCTCATCCCATTGTATAATTCAAAAAGATCATCAGATATGGGAAATTTGGTTTGGTCAATACCGCTCAAAATATATTCAAGATAATATAAGCGTCCATGATCCAGGTCAAGTTTCAGCTTTCTGTATTCTGTTTCGCCAAAAGACAGATCACTATCATTTATAACAATTTCATAAGCAGTTTCAATAAATTGTTTTAATGCTTCTTGTTCAAGATAAGGGCCAGGGTAACACCACTCAAAATTTCCATGAATTAGCCGCTTATACCAAAACCACATTCTTTCTCTATTATTTGAAAAACTATTGTCGTCTAACAATTTACTCCACAATATTGCTCCCACCTTATCGGTTGAGTGCCCATCATTTTCAAAGGTTAAAATAAAACGATCTCCAAATTTTTGTATTTTTTTAAGTTCTGTTAACTTTTTTAAATTGGGCGTTTTTGGAAAAATTTTTCTGTTTGATGAAATAATATTTTGCAATACTTTTTTTTCAATCCAAATATTATTCTCATCTTCTTTGTTTTTTCGGTAATCATTAACGTACTCAATAAATTGAAACTCCCGTAAATAATCTACAATTGGCTTATAGTAGGATACATTATTAATCTTTATGACCTTTTCTTTCTCTTCCAAAAAATGATAAGTACTAGCCTTGTTTATATCAAGTCGTATATTTTGCTCTTCCTCATATTTTTTTACTAATCTTTTAAATTTGATTTTGCCAATTGCGCCATCTTTTGTTTTTACTTGTGTCAGAAAGATAATTTCAGCTTTCATCTCACTCGCCTTTTTTACTTCCCAAATTACACTTCTGATTACACTGGGTATTTTCACAATACCATATACTATCCTGATCCACTCTTTTTTTAACAGTAAATCAATGTCTATCTTCTGTCCTGTTTCCTTTTGAAATAATTGTTGAATATCTTTTAGCTTATCATAATTGATGCAATAGAATGCTGGTTCTTTAGCACGATACAATACCTCAGCATATAAATGGGAAGCTCCCCATGCAGTATCTTCTAGAACTGAAGCCTTAGAATTATGTAAGTGAGGCTCCCTTTTGCAATACAATGATATGCTTTCACCAAGTTTTTTTGCCTTTTCATTCAATTGATCCATAGCTTTTTATAGATTTTATCATTTTTTATCTTAGCAAATATAATATTTTATATCTTTACAGTGAGTTTAAAGCTCACTGTATGGCTATAAAAAATAAGACATTATCATCTCAATCAGCAGAACTCCTTCAAAAACTCAATGAAGGTAGCAGGGCTTGCTTTACATTAAATGAAGCTACAAATTACCTATTAAGTTCATCCAGAGATTCAGTAAAACGTCTTCTCAGTGATATGACCAAAAGAGGACTTTTAATGAGGATAAAGGAAGGAGTTTACTATGTAATACCATATGAGCAGAATCCTGAATCTTTTATGCCTGATTGGCATTTATTGGCTCAGTATATCGTTGGCGAAGCAAAATATTATGTAGGCTACTATTCTGCCATGCAAATTCATAGTTTGATAACACAGCCGGCATTAAAGGAACAGATTGTAGTAAACAAACAAATCAAACCTGCAATACTAAAAATAAAAGATATTTCTTTTCAATTCATTTATCACAATGAAAAACATTTTTTTGGCCGAAAGAAAACATGGGTGGATAGTTTTAATAAAATAGAATGTTCCGATTTGGAAAAAACTTTTATCGATGCATTATTTAAACCGGAGTATGCTGGCGGTATTACTGAGATAGCGAAAGCCTTAAATAAAAGTAAAGGTCAGATTGATTTTGGCAAGATGTTGGATTATGCAATGCAATTCGATTCTTTAGCGGTAAGCAAAAGACTCGGATATTTGTTAGATTTGTTAAAGATCGATACAGCCATTATAGATACACTCCAACAATTAAAAACCAGATCGTATTTCTTGTTGGAGCCTTCAGGAGTAAAAGAAGGCAAAATGCTTTACCGTTGGAACATTCAGGAAAATATAGACAGTCAATCCATTTTATCACCTATTTATAGTTAAATATGATTCTTCCTAAAGAGATAAACAAATATGCTGCAGAAAATAAAGTAAGTGATAAACAGATTGAAAAAGATTATGTGCTTACATGGATGTTGAATGGTATTGCTAATCATAAAGTATTAAGTCAGGCGATGGTATTTAAAGGAGGTACTGTATTAAAAAAATGTTATATTGAAGATTATCGTTTTTCAGAAGACCTGGATTTTACATTATTAGATGAAAGATTTACACATGCACAGCTAAAAACAATGCTTGAAGAAGTTTTTGTTTGGGTAAAAGAAGAATCCAATTTAACCTTAGAACACAAAGCAGATGATATACATAAAGAAAGCGGCAGCTCTTTATTTTATGTGAATTATATAGGCCCTTTAGGTGGTAACATGGGTAGCAGGGATATAAAGATTGACATTACAAGGGGAGAAAAGATGGAGTTTCCTGTAGAAATAAGAGAAGTGTACATTACTTATTCTGATTTACCGGAAGAGTCGTTTAGGCTTCAATGTTACCCACTGTCCGAAGTGTTGATAGAGAAAATGGCAGCA
This sequence comes from Bacteroidota bacterium, assembly GCA_040387955.1. Taxonomy (GTDB): domain Bacteria; phylum Bacteroidota; class Bacteroidia; order Chitinophagales; family Chitinophagaceae; genus Ferruginibacter. The sequence continues at coordinate 63,595 of JAZKCS010000003.1, forward strand.
TTGATGGGAAGAACAGAGCCAAGAGATCTTTATGATTTTTGGTACTTGACAGAAATCGAAGGAATGAATCCCAGGGAAAACTTAGGCGAATTCAATAGCAAAGCCAAACATAAAGGACAAGATCCGGCACAGTTTGCAGCTAAAGTATTGAAGAAGGAAGCAATCTTTGAAAAGGGCTGGGAAGCAAAACTTCGTAATCAGATACATGATTTACCAAAGTTTGATGATGTAATGAGAAGAAGTAGAAAGTATTTGAAATGATTTTGATACTCGAGGTGGTGTTTCATAGAGTTGGATGATATATACTTACTTTAGAGAATAAGATAAAAGACTTGCATTATGAGAATAAAAAATATAACCATAAAAAACTTTCGACTACTTGAAAATGTCAGCATAGACTTAGAAGATGATATAACATTAATTGTTGGCAGAAATAATACAGGGAAAACTTCGTTTTTAGAGGCGATAAAAATTCTCACTAGTGGAGATGATAAGTTATCATTTGAGGATTTTTCGCAGTCATCCTATTCAATATTTAGAGAGATTGTTAAAAAATATTTGGATAGTATAAAAGATGATATTAGTGAAACAGATAAAGAAGAGCTTGAGGCAGATATTAAAAATTCTAGCCCCAAAGTTGAATTATTTATTGAGTTTGAATACGATAAAAAAGCAGATTCCCTTGTTGAATTAAGTGAGTTTATTACTGATTTAGACGATAATAGGAGTGATGCAACTGTTCTTGTCTCTTATGAACCTACTAATTCACTAGGGTTAATGAATTCTTTTCTCAATAGAAAGGATAAAGATATTGTGCTTCTTAAATTTTTAAAAGAAAATTTAGATTCCTTTTATAAAACTACTTGCTATGCTTTCGACAAAGTCAGTGGATATAAACGGGAAATTGAAGGTAGTTTCAAAGATAAAATAAAAAAAATTGTTTCCTTTGAGGATATCAAAGCATTAAGAATTTTAGACGATAAAAAAGGAGATAGAAACAATACACTTGCTTTGGGGTTTTCCAAATACTATAAGGAAAGAGATAAAACAAATAATGATGTTGATGCACTGGAAAAATCATTAAAAGAAATTGCTAAAGAGCTAAAAATAAAATACAATATTGTACTCGGGAAAATACTTGCAGATTTAAAGAAATTTGGTGCTGCCACACCTGTTGTTATCCCAGCTATAGCCATCGATTCTGAGTTTAATTCGGAATCTGTTATTAGAAATAATATCAAATATTATTATAAGCAAGATGAAATTGATTTGCCTGAAAATTATAATGGTCTTGGGTATAGCAATTTGATTTACATGATACTTGAACTGGCTAGTTTTATCGAAAGATTTAGAAATGCAAAGGAAGAAAAAGTATCAGAATTTTTAACTATTCTGATAGAGGAGCCGGAAGCACACATGCATCCTCAAATGCAACAAGTTTTTATAAGTCAAATAAAAAGCATTTTAGATGAAGCTAAACATGAAAATATCTATGTACAATTGGTAATTACTTCACATTCTTCACATATTTTATCAGAGGCAGGAATAGATTCAGAAAAAGGCTTCAATAGAATTAGGTACTTCAACAGAATTGACGAAAAAATAGAAACCCAAGATTTTAATGCTCTTAAGATAAAAGACGATAAACGAACTTTTAGATTTCTAAAACAATACCTGACTTTACATAAGTCAGATTTGTTTTTTTCAGATAAAGTGATTTTAGTTGAAGGTACTACTGAAAGAATGTTATTACCGCAAATGATAAAAAAAGTAGCTCCAAGTATCCAAAACGAATATGTAACAATACTTGAAGTCGGAGGAGCTTACACACACCTTTTTAAAGAACTTTTAGAATTTATTAAGGTTAAGACATTAATTATTACAGATATAGATTCAGTCACAGCAACTGAAGGTGTCAAATGCTGTGTAAATAATGGCATAAACGGGGAGGTTACATCCAACGAAACACTAAAACAATGGTTACCGGCAAAAGAAACTATAGCCGAATTAATTGCATGTACAGAAAACGAAAAAACTGCCAATGATTTAATATCCATTTCATATCAGACAATCGAAAATGGTGGAATTGGAAGAAGCTTTGAAGAATCGTTTATAATTTGCAATAAACTTTTTATTATATCATCAGTAACAATTGAGGAAGCTGCAAAAATTGTAAAAAATGAATTTAGTTTATTTAGAACTAAATCGATTCAAGATGTTACAGATAGCACACCTTATGATTTGGCTCCTGGGGAATCGAAAGCTAAAACAAATTTCGCTTTTGATATAATGTCGTTTCAAGAAGATGTTTATGGTAATTGGGGCGTACCTCTTTATATTAAAGAAGGTTTAGAATGGTTGGCGGGTATGTGTGTACATAATCCTAAAAAAGATTAATCATGTGTGCATTTGATAAGATAAAGGATCTGATTGAACGAAATAAAAGTTTTGTTTTAGAAGCTGGTGCTGGTTCTGGAAAAACATATACCCTGATTCAAACAATTAATTATTTAATAGAATTAAAAGAGCATGCTTTAAAGTTAAAGAATCAAAAAATTGTTTGTATAACTTATACGAATGTAGCGAAAAATGAAATTATTGAAAGATTGGAAAACAATCCGCTTGTAGCAGTTTCAACAATCCACGAATTTTTGTGGGATTGCATTAAGCCTTATAATAGACAATTGCTTATTGAACTTGATAAGCTTAACACCACCATGCAAGCGGAAAAACCAGAAAAATTTCAATTGGGTTTGATAGATAGAGTTAATGAGGTTATTTATAATGATAGTTCTTATCGGGATTTCGAAAAAGGGCAACTGCATCATGATGATGTTATTACGCTTTCCAAATCTTTATTCGAAAATTATAAACTGCTTGGAAGCATTATAGCAAATAAATATCCATATATTTTGGTGGACGAGTATCAAGATACTGCTGTTGAAACTGCAGATGCTCTTATTACTCATTTACTTAAAAATAATGGGGATAAAGTTCTTTTAGGTTTTTACGGTGATTCATACCAGAAAATTTACGATACCGGCGTGGGCTCCTTGCAGTCTTATGTTGACTCAAAGCAAATAGAAATTGTATCTAAAGAAGAAAACTATAGGTCCTCCGAAAATGTAATTAATCTGCTAAATCTTGTAAGAACAAATCTCGTTCAAAAAATACCCGGTGATGTAGAAAAAATAAATGGCAGTGTTAAGTTTATAAATTGTAACAATTATCCTGACCCGCCAAAAAAAGGCATATTGGAATATGAAAAATCTTTAGTCCCTCAAAAAAATTCCAATTATGATAAAGTGATTTCCAAATTGGCAAGCGAAGGTTGGAATTTTGAGGAAGGTAGTGATGATAAAATATTAATAATTGCAAATAGCCGGGTTGCTGAAAGAGGAGGCTTTGGAGATTTGTACAGAATTTTCTCAACCCGTTTTGGTGAAGGAGCTAATGAAGCATTATTAAAAAGAGAAAATCAATTCACTTCATTTTTTCTTGGTTCCGTAGATAGGAAAACATCGAGAGAAAGAGAAACAGGAATTGAACACCTGGTCACATTTTATTCAGCAAATCATTTTAATAGCGTTATGCGTTTTTTAAAAAGAAACGGTGGGGATAATGCTGAGTCTGGTCATTTAAAAGTACATCAAGATAAAAAAGTAATTTCTGAAAAAATAATTCAGTTGATTGATTTAAGAAAAACAGGTACAGTAGGCGATGTATTTAAATTTGTAATAGAGAACAACTTAGTGCAATTACCTAAGAACATAAATAAATTTCAGAATAAAATTAATGTAGATATCACTACAATTGAAGATGCAGAATTAAAAGAAAAAATTGAAAAGGATATTGCTTTTTATAAGAGCTTACTCGCTTTATCATATATTGAATTTGTTAAGTTATTTAAGCACACCCAAAACCAAACTGTCTTTTCTACTAAACATGGCACCAAGGGTGAGGAATATCGTAATGTATTGGTAGTTATCGATGATACAAGTTGGAAACAAAAATATAATTTTCAGAACTTTATTAATGCTACTGAAGCTACTGAAGATCGAATGTTAAGGACAAGAAACTTATTTTATGTTTCTTGCTCTAGAGCAAAAGAAAATCTTGTTATATTGTCTTTATCAGAAATGAAAGATTTGGCTATATTGAAAATTAAAGAATGGTTTGGAGAAGGTAATTTTTTTAATATTAACGAAGTTTAATTTTTTCTTATGGATATAGTAATATCATAGCTATAAACTTAAATGGTTAAAGACAAAATTTATAACACAATACTCCATTCATTATTGAATGAATAATTATACTGCATTATATGACCAATACGATTTACTCCTCCCGCCAAAATTTGATGGGGGATATTTAATTATTACATTAGATGAGAAGATTAAACAAGGTTCCATTGAAGAGCCCTTCTCTCATCAACAGATAGAAGAAACGCTGATTGAAATTAGCGATAGATTTCAACAGGAATCTGTACGTCAATGGGCAAAAATTAAAGACAATCTTTTGCATTATTTTATCCGGAACTATCCTAATCAACCAGGCAAGTATTATCTAACAGACTATGCATATAGTATTATAGAAACGATGCAGAACAAATTGGATAATCCTTATAAGCAGCACCCCCTTAAGAGAAGTTTTGAATTAAGTTTTTATTTAAAGTTCAAAGAGATACAATCCATCGAAGATCTGGAAAGAAAATTTGGCCGGCTTTTTATCACAGGCCCTAAGAAAATTGTTATTGACCATTTAGCTGCACTGGAAGACGAATTGCAGGAAGCCTATAAAACACTGAATAAAATTTTAAGCGATGAAAAGGATAATGCAGTAGAATTAGTTAAAAAATTTGCGATAACATTTAAAAAATTCGGTGCAAGAGCAGAAGATATAACAGGAGCTATGGCTTCAAAAGAAAAATTTCTAAAAGATCTGCAACTTGTAGTTGATGATTTTTATGCAAAAGTAGAAGAGACGAAATTTTTAGATAATAATATTGTAAAAGATAAAGCGATTAAGGATTGGGAAAAAGCGAAAATTATATATACTGACATCGCAGATTTTTTTAAATCGATTGAGGCTAAGATCAGTATAGTAAGACGGCAAATAAATAATGCTAGCGAGAAATTAAGTGAATTACAAGAATATTTCTCTGCTCGTGCCAACTACAGATTGCAAATACAAAAAATGTTAAGAACTGTTTTGGACGTTGCAAAATATAGTGAAGAAGGAGTTATTTTTGAAGCCAATTTTCCACTTAAGAAATTAGTGTTTGAAAGAATAAGAATGCTGTACTTAAGGCATAGTGATTTCGATAACAAAAAGCCTAATATGGTTATACCTGTATTGACAGACGAACGGTATGAAATGATAGAAAGAAATAAAATTGATAATGAAGTTAATCGACAAAAAACAATAAATACATGGGTCAATATCGGAAGAGAAAAACTTGAGAAGCAGAAAGGAGTTTCAATGGATGAATTGATGAACACGGTTTTGGAAGCAGGAGAAGACTTGTCTATTGCATATCAGGTTGCTGCCGAAATGATTTCTCTTTCATCAGAAGAAAAAGACATTTTTATCGATATAGAACAAAAACTTGTACAATTGAAACAAAATGAAATGGCGCTATGGCAAACGAAAATCAGGAAATAGCTTCATATGACTTTCTTAAAGAAGAAAGAGTAGAGAAACACTTTGCAGACATCAATATATTGTTGCTGTCTGGAAAACACATTGACCAAAAAATGTACACGATTTTTTCTTTATCAGAAGAATTCGAGAGCCATTGGCGTAACTTCTATAAAAACCTTTATAATCTAAACTTTGAGTCTGCCAATTTTGATGGAAAGAAATATTTCTATCTTGATTTTTTCGATACAGCAAAAGGGCGCTTCTCTGATAATTCTCGGCATAGAGAATTGACAGAAATACAAATATTGATAGGCCTTACATTGCTTGATATATATTACAAACGATTTTTTGATGAGAAAAAAGTACTCAAGTGGTCAGACATTACAAATTTGATTATAGAAGGAGAACAGCAGCAAGCGTATAAGAGAATATTTTTTAATAGTGTTCGCCAATCAAACACGTATGATGAAAAAGACTGGAAGATGGTTGAACGAAAGATCACATCTGTAATTGATGCATTCGATAAACTTGGGTGGGTTGAGAAATTATCATCCCAAAATGAAGAACTGGTTTTTGAGATTCGACCAGCAATTAATCGTTTGGCTAAACTATATGAAGAAGAATTAACTCAGTTCGAAGATTTTGTTGCCAATCTTAAAAAAGACGATGAGATATGATATACCCTAAAATTTACTCATTATCAACTGTTGGGATTGTAAAACATTATAATCACGATTACATATTTCATCACAAACGTACAGACTTTATTGGCCCGAATGGCGTAGGTAAATCAATACTAGCAGATTTAATGCAAATGATGTTTGTGTATGATAAAGACCTCATAAAGTTTGGCACAGTGGACGTAAAGGGAGAGAGGCATATTCATACACTTCCCTATAAAACAAGATGTGCTTATTGTTTTTTGAATATCATAATTAGCGATACTAAATTTATCACTATCGGTATTCAAATTAATGGCCAAACAGGAAAACGTATTATTCCATTTATTATTACTAAAGACACAGATCTCACAAAAGATAAGCAACAGCTATCATTAGATCAGAAAGAAATACTATTTGCTTCAGATTTTATAATCAATGGCACAATACCGGATATACAGGAACTAGCTCAGGCTTTAAATGATAGCAGGAATTTAAAACTGCAGCATTTTAGAACTAAAGATGAAATTCAGCGCTATTATCGTTTCTTAAACGAACAAAGTATTCTCCCGATCAACCTGGCTTTAGATAAAAATTTAAAAGCTTATGCGAAAGTAATACAGTCTTTTTCCAAAGCTCAATCATTAAAGCTAAGTGGCGATAGTGCGTCTAAAAATTTAAAAGAATTCCTTTTCGAAGACTCTAATGAAGATATGTTAGCAACCTTTGAATTAGAAAAATTTGAATTGGAAAAAGTATTAAAAGAATATAATCGGTTAAATACAGATATCAAGTTGTTAGGACAAAAACAAACTAATCTAACCGAATTACACCAGCTAAATGAAAATCGAAATAATAAATGGAAAAAATTTAAAACTGACGAGATAAGTAATTGTTATCTGTCTTTGTTAGAACAAGGAAAGATTGAAGTCCATATTCGCCAAATACAAAAGCAACAACAGGAGGCATTAAATTATTGCGAGAAAATTATTGCAAAGCTTCCATCTACCCAAAGCAGGATGAAGACAGGGTATGATAATGCCGAATTGAATTATGGATTAGTTAGTAAATACATCAGCCTTGTCAAAACTATTGAAGAAGTAAATGATCAAATAACCGAATTAAAGATGGTTGTTTTGCCAGTAGTTCATGATAACTGGAAATCGATCAATAAAGTAGATATTTCGGTTAGAAGCGTAAATGATATTAAAAATGAAATTGCTTTTGCAACTCATTATATTAATGAATATGAAACGCTTCATAATATTGAAGATGCCAGGAACAAACAAAATCGGGAAATTGACCAACTGAAAACACAACTTGAAAGTGAAAAGATAAAAAAAGAAAAGCTGATACAACTTTTACAGACTAAGGGGCATGATAGTCTGTTGCATTGGTTTTTCAATAATCTTCCAAAATTGAATGAGAAACAAACTCAGGTAATTTTACATTTTGCCACATTGCCCATAGATAAGACCGCAAAACCAAACAACCAAGATCGATTTATCAGCCCCGGAGAAATTAAGGATTTTGAAATAATAGAAACTAAGAATGGGCTATGGGTAAAGTCAGGAGCCATGTCAGAATTCATAATAAAAAATCCAGATGCAGATCTTTTACATAATAGAGAAAGTTTAAAAGCCAATGTTCAGCAATTAACTCATAAAATAAATGAAGAACTTAAAAGTATCGAAATAAAATGCTCAGCATTAAATAATATAAGAGATAGTTTGAATTACGATACAAGTCTGTTTGATATAATATTTGATCCAAGAATAAGCGAAAGGGCTAGTATTGATCACCTTAAAACGGCCATATCATGCATATTACTTAGAGATGACAAGGTTGCCGAATTGCAAAGAAAAAAGGCTCTTGATGAAAATGAATTAATCGAGTTGCAAGATCAGTTTGGTTTGAGATATAAAGAACCGGAAGTAATAGAACGGGATTTGAAGAAAATAAAAGATAGATGGTTTAAACGGCTGGAAAAACTTTCTAAATATGCTGGTGGAAAAGATAGAGAAAAGGATGCTTTACAAAAAGAGGTAAAGAGAATTAATTTTCAAGTAGAAGAAACTGCAAATGATATTATTAAACTTCAAGGAGATTTTAATCAACTCCATATAACATATTATAAGGACTTTCAAGAGAATATAGCTCATTTTAATGAGGCGATGAAAGAAATAGAAGAATCAAAGGAAGAATTTGAAAAAGCATTTAGCTCTTACATGCAATATTATATAGAAACTGCTAATGGTTTTGATGAAACTCGGCAAAGAAAGAATGTTGAAGTTAATTATGAACTTGAAAAAAATTCTTACTCTTTTGTAGTGTTGGAAAGAGCCTTACTAGGTAATAAAGTTAAGACAGCTGATGATATTACTACCGCATTACAGGAAGCTAACAATAACAGAACTCAGATTGCTGATAGTATACGTGATAATATGCTGAAAATTTTTGGGAAGATTACAGATAATTACAAAAACAATAAAATACAGATTCAAAACATTAATGCTTTTTTCATTAATCGAAAAATAAGTGGAAAGTTTTATTTCAATGTAAAGTTTGAAGAGAACAAAGAGATCAATATTGACTATATCAATAATCTTGCTTATTCTGTTAGACAATCTGCGACAAGGGGAGAGCTACAATTTGATCAATCGATTACAGATTTCTTAGAAGAGTTCTTTAGGAAAATGGCACGACTAAAAGACAGAATTCCAATCGGGAAATTATTAGATCCAAGAACTTATTTTGAATTATCTGCGAAGCTGGAGGATGAATTCGGTGCCGAAGTGCCTGGAAGCACCGGAGAAAGTTATTCTGCAATAGCATTATTAGGAATCGCAAGGCTGTCAACGCAAAAATCAAAACAGGAAGGGCTTCGCTTTATTATTTTGGAGGAGTTAGGAAGTATTGACAATACAAATTTTAATATATTTCCCGCTATTGCTGAAGAATTCCAATATCAGATTATAACAATGGCACCACATGCATTTAATATAGGCTTATCCGACGAATGGTACGCACATCATCTAATCAAAGGAAAAGATGATGGTAACATTAACTATTACCCGTCCTCTTCTTATTTCAAAACAAAAGGCAATAATGAACAGTTAAACGTTTATTTAAACAAGATTAAGAAATGAACTGGACGGAACTAAAAGCATTAAATAATTTATTTAAGCAGAGAGAGATAAAACTCAACCAGACTTTACTGTCAAGTTATGAAATTAATTATCTTATTAACTCATTAAAAGCGTTGGATAAATCTCATAGTAAACTTATCGCACTAGACGCATTCAATAAAATATATGAAGCTAAATATCTCGAAAAGTTTGAGAGTTATGAAGCATTTTTGATTGAGAATGATTTACTCAAATCACAAACACGTTTTGACGAAAATGATATTCAAACATTGATTTTTATTGCTCAATATAAAGAAGAACTTTCAAAAAATCTTTCTACCATAAGAACATTTTCCAGCGAAATATTCAAAGGGCATGGTTCCAAATATCTTGAAAATAAACCTGGTTTAAAAAGATCGGTTTGCAAGGTTTTGGGGATAACAGATTTCCCTGATAAAGATCCTAAAAATTTACAATGGAGATTGGTAGTTGATTGCCTTAATCCTAAAGTAATTATTCTTTGCGAAAACTTAGCTCATCTCAAAAACCCGTGGAAAGCACGTGAAGCTAATATTGAGTTATGGTATGTTGGAGGGAACAACATTGGAATCATAGATTTTATAAGTTCAGAGAAATTACTCATACCCGTTTATTACTCATGTGACTGGGACTTTCATGGGTTGTCTATTTATTCTAGAATTAAAGCTAAATTATTACTGAAAGCTACTGAAATTAAAATACTTAAACCTTATGATATGCTATTAGCTATTCCTGTTCATTCAGATTATCATAATAGTGAATGGAATTTAAATACTTTTCTTTCTGGATTACCAAAAGATGATTTTAATTATTCAGAACAAAGTATAATTAAAAATCTTATAATAGAAAATAAATGGATAGAAGAGGAGTCTATGAGTTTTGAACAATTAATTAGATACAATAATCTTTAGCTATTAGAATATTATAGAAGTAATAGGAAAACTTGAATATAAAAATCGGAGTAATAATTATCGGCTCTTTATATTGGGAGCAAACCACCAAAAGAATAAAATAGAGAAATGAATTATTATTGAATAACAAAATTTTAGTTTCAATGCCCATTAGATATGGCAGATAATCCTCTAAAAATAGGAAAGGCACGTATTTAATGGTTCTTTCTAATGAAATCAAATAAAACTAAAACTACTGGTCAAGCGATTGTTGTGCCTTTTAAAATAATATCACTTCAATGGGAACTTTGTTTTAAGAATTCTACACCTTTCTGATGCAGAAGGTATATCAGAATCAACTATATGTAAAAGTTGGGGAACTGTTATAAAATTGTAAATCATTTTCTAGGTAATGACAAGAAAAATGAAGTATTTGAAATTATGGAAGGATCTAGTGGAATCAACTACGCAAAACCTAACAGCAGGACAGCGTTTACCAAATATAGAAAAATTCGGGAGTTACAATGAACAAAAATCTATCGATAATGAATGGAAGCTGACAATTGATTTGGATGAACAATTTAAGAATGAGCTAAAAGAATTTGATGTTTTAATACCTAAACTTGTTTTATCTTTTGTAAAAATAGAATTAAAATATTAGCGGGCATACTCCCACTACAGAGAACTTCATAGGTATATATCAATTTCTCAATCTTACCTAGATAAAGAAATATCAATAGTGTTCGAAAAACTGAAAGAAAAAAGCTTATAAAAGCGTGAATTCACGAATAATAGTTCAATTTTATGTGAAAGAACGCTAAAATTTGATAACAAAGCGAGGATTCACGTTTTATGGTATTATTAAACGTGAATTCACGTTAAATATCAATTGTCCATTTACGAGAAATCGTTTATTCTCACTGTATTTAATTGACGTTTATTTTAATGACCTGTAACATTTAAAGTTTTACCGGTTTTTATTATAATATTTGAAGATTTAGAGACTATTAAACTTTTACATTTCTGATTAAAATTAATTTGGGGGAAAATAAGGAAAGTTGTTGCCTGAAATCAAAGTATCGGTGTTTTCATCCGGAACTGCACCGCAATTCCAGTTGCTAGGATTTTCCCATGCTGTACTAACACCTCCGCTCCATACTTTAAAAATTTAATGTGCTTTCTTTGCTAAATATGCTGGCACCAATTACACACCGATATAGTTATTTTGGTTATTTTGGCGAGTTCCAAAATATCTTTGAAAAAATTTATATAGGATAGGTAATTTTCTTTCGTATAAACAGACCGCATATACCTGCATACATACATTTTAAATTCCGTAACCCCCATTAATAGCTTAATAGAATTCTTTTTTTGTCATTTTATGTAAATAAATTTTCTGCATATCTAATTCTCCAGTTCCAAAAATATTTTTAATCTTCATCGACATTCCTTCTTTTTCATTAAAGTTAATAGTGCACTTTTTTTGCAGTCCATTTTTTTGCTTTAATTTTATCGATTTTAAATAATAGTTTAAAATTCTACTATTGGCAATAAAGAAAACTGCATCATTTTTAATATCATCAAAACCTACAATATTGTTACATTCAGCATTGGGATCAATAACTTGAACATAAATCATTTTGTCCTCAAATGAGATTTGAGCATTGAAGTAAACTTCATGAAATTGAGGGAATAATTGGAATTGAATATTTTCTTCTTTATACTTTTTAAGATTTATCTTGTTTTTTTCCATAAAGTAAATAGAGTAAGCACCTTTGAATATATTATCAACATAACCGCTATCTTCTCCAAATATTTGTAAAAATTTATGTATATTATAAAAATCAAATGAGGATACTTTGTCTTTTGACTTGTACCATATTTCTATTGAGTCGCTATACCTTTCCACTCCTTTTTTATTATTTTCCACATAATTTTTGATTGAGTTTAGTTTATTCAATATTTTCCATGAATTAATTTCACTTCTAAAATCGAAAGGGATTTCTAAATTGACTTCGATTTCTAAAGGAGAAAGAGCATCTAAAGAAGGGGTAATTATATTTGTAATTTCTTTCTGACTAAATAAAATGTCTTGGCTTTGATTCATTATTTTTTGAGTGGTATTATAAAGTTTTATTTGCGAAGAAAGCTGTTTTGACATGCTGTCGATAATGATGTTTGCACTCTTCTGAATGGATTTGAGAGAATCAAGTGCAGTATCAATCTGTTTGCTTGAACTATCCAGCTTGCTTGTTGTATTGATAAATCGTTCGTCTTGCTTACTGTTCTCTTCATCTTTTAATGCTTTTTGGTTCATTATACTAACAAGTGAGATGGCGAAAATAATTCCGGTTATACCTAGTAAGATCTTGCGAAAAAAATTATTTTCAAATTTAATATCAGATATAATTGTATAAAAAGTAGCAAAAAGTAAGGTTAAACTTGGTAAGAAGATTTCACTCATTTTATTATTTTTTATTTGAATAGTGTCATTTGTTTAACAATATACTTTTCTTTTTCAATTAAAAAATCGTGAATTCACCCTGCAAGTTTCATATTAACGTTCTGTCACGATACATTTAAAGGCTTAATCATGAATTCACGTTTTATTTATTTTTTCAGAGTTTTGATTAAAAAGTAACCAATGCAAAATTGTAAACTGGTTTTATTATTTTTTATTAAACCGGCTAGTATACCTGATGGAGTGGAGCTTTAGTTTAAAAAAGTATCGGCATGTTACACAAGTATGGGACAAGGATAATGAATATTTTTCATCCTAGATGAAAATTTATTGCATTAATCTGATAATTAAAAATAATTCGGTTTCGCATTGAATAATAATAATGTTAAGACAATTTCTTTTTATATAAAATGTCATGGAAAGAAATCACTTGTTTTTTTAAAAACTCATTTTCGTTTTTTAATAATTCAATTTTTTTCTTGTACAAATCTTCGACTTGGGGGGTAAGTAATGTTTCGAGTTTATGTTCACCTATATTTAGGATTTCGGTGTAGGGAACTTGTAAAAGCTTTGCTGTAAGGAATAATTTCGGGATTGAAATTTCTGTGATTCCTCTTTCAATATTTCTATAACCTGCAGGGGTTAGGCCTATTAGAATAGCCATTTCCTTTGGCGTTTTTTTGCGTTTAATACGAAGCAGCTCGATATTTTCACCAATCTTTTTATGAATAAACTTGTCACATATAACAATTTCCATACATAGTATTTTTACGGAGTTTATAAAAATAATGTTATGAATTTGATAACATTATTAAGCAGTAAAAATATATGAATGTAACTTAAAGATTTATAGAAACCTTTCTACTTCAACTATTTTTTTTATAAAATAATTTGACATCGTGTCGTTGATACACAAAACAAAAATAATTACTCCCCTTTGATTACATTTTATTTTATTTCAGTTTTGTATTCCTTAAAAAAAAACATACATGTATCATTATAGTTTGAATTTTAAAAGTTTCATACTTTTTATTTTATTCCTTTTTCTATTCTTTACGGGGATTTCACAATCACTTCAAAAAATTGCTGAGGATTTTAACAATCCAACAGGTTTATGTATTAATAGCGAAGGAAATATTTATATAGCAGATTATGGCAATCATGTAATTAAGAAAATTAGCTTAAACGGAAATATAAATATTATAGCGGGAACAGGGATTGCAGGATATTCAGGTGACGGAGGAGCTGCAAACGAAGCGGAATTAAATTTTCCATACAGACTATGTGTCGATAAAATTGGAAATATTTATTTTTCTGATCACCAAAATAATGTGATAAGAAAAATATCTACTAACGGCATCATTTCAACTATAGCAGGAAATGGTTCTAGAGGTTATTCTGGAGACGAGGGGCCAGCAATCGAGGCACAATTGAATAATCCTATGGGAATACACATAGATTCTGATAATAATATTTATATAGCAGATGCTTTTAATCAACGAATTCGCAAAGTGACCTCAGATGGAATTATTAGCACTATAGCCGGATCTGGTGCTATTGGTTCTTATAATGGAGGATATAGTGGCGATGGGGGAAATGCTATAAATGCAAGGTTGAATTTACCCATAGATTTAATTACAGATAGTATTGGAAATCTATTTATTGTTGAAGAGGGAAGTTCCATAATCAGAAAAATAAATGCAAATGGTGTAATAAGCACTTATGCTGGAAAGATTTCAAATAATAAAGGATATTCCGGAGATGGTGGATCTGCTTTGGATGCACAATTGAATAATCCATTAGGGATTGGAATAGATGGTGCTGGTAATATTTACGTTACAGACGAATCCAATTTCGTTATAAGAAAAATTACCTCCCTTGGCATTATTTCAACAATTGCAGGTAATGGACAACAAGGGGTGATAACCGCAAGTCTTTTAACAACACATATATCGTTAGGTAACCCTAATGGTATATCCGTTCTGCAAAATGGTGAAATCTATTTTACGGATAATAGTCAAAATAAACTTTATAAAATAACTAACTAATACAATTAAAATTGATGTTATGATAACAATGAAGGAATATTTCTTTAAATCCATAGCGGTAACAGCTATACTGCTGGTCTTATTACTAAATCAGCAAACGAGTTATTCTCAAGCTCAAACAATAGGATCATTTCCAAATATGGATGGAGGTTTTGAAAATCAAGCAAGTTCAGGAGCAGCAGCTGTTCTCCAAAGTACACCTTCTAGTTATTATACTGTTAGCAACTCGAACTCGATAGTATCGTTTATAAATGGAGGTGCTCGTACGGGTAATAAATACATTTCATGGACTGTATCGGGTAACAGTTCTAATGCATTTTATACCCCCTCAGATTTAAATGGGGGAGTAGTAAATAATACAAGCTATACTGTACAGTATTATTATAAAAATTCTTCTACATCTAATTCTAAATATTTTTTAATTGCTATGTCTCCCGATGGAATCAATGCGTTTGGATCAAGTGCAACTCCCCAAACTGGAAACACAATGACGCAAACAAACTGGACAAAGGGATATACAACTGTTGTATCTGGAACAAGTTCACAGAGTCAAAGTGGTACTATACGGTTCAATCCTAACAGTACTTTTTCTGGTGCATATTTTTATATTGATGATATTGTAGCGTATGCAGGAGGAGTGGATACTGAAGCACCATCTGCAGTCACTGGGCAATCGGTAAACGCATCGACAAGTAGTTCTCTTTCACTTCAATGGACAGCAGCTAATACAGATGGTGGCGGGTATATGATAGTTCGTTATACTTCTGATCCAGCATCTTCTGTTGCGCCAAATGTAAACGGTATATATGGGGTAGGTAATACTATCGGCAATGGAACTGTAGTTTACCTTGGTACGAATGCTTCATTTGTTGATAATGGCTTGAATTTAAATTCGACTTATTATTATCGCGTTTATACTGTTGATAAAGCATTTAATTATTCGAGTCCAGTTGTTTTAAATAGTACTACTTCTAATAGTTCCTCCCTGGATGAATTAACAGTTAGTGGTAAAACCTTATTAGCTACTTTGGGAAACAATGTAGGAATAGGCACAACAACACCAACACAAAAATTGGATGTAAATGGAAATATAAGAGCTTCTCGTTTATTTGTGGGAAATATTACTGATGCAAAAGTGTCTTCCATATCAAATGATATTCAAAACAATTATTTGCTTTCAGTTAATGGTACTGCATTGTTCAATAAAATAAAAGTGAAATCTTCTAGTGCCTGGCCTGATTATGTTTTTGAAGATCGTTACCCTCTTTTGCCATTAAATACTTTAGAAAAATATATTAAACTTCACAAACACCTTCCCGAATTGGCATCGGCTTGTGAAGTAGAAAACGATGGAATAGATTTGGGGGAAATACAAACGACTTTAGTTCAAAAAATCGAAGAATTAACACTTTATGCAATTGATCAAAATAAAAGAACAGAAGCACTTCAAAAACAAAATGAACTATTGCAATTTCAAATTGATGAATTAAAGAAATTGCTAACACAAAAAAATATTAACTAATTGAAATTAATAATAATAATAATTGAAAATTAATCTCATCATATTTTTATTAGGTTTAATTGTTTCACTTAGTTGTAATGCACAGCTTGATACTGCATTATCAATGGTGACTAAATATACGAATCAGATTGATAAAAAAATAGGAAAATATGGTTATTTATCAAATGATAAAACTAAAGACGGGGATTCCATATTACAGACCATTCTTCAAAAACCTGATAAATATATTGACTCTATTATTAATATTGGCAAAGCTGCGGATGAGTTAATAGATTTTCCAGGGAGTTATTTGAAAAAAGTAGATGCAAAAATTGATAAATATAGCAGCCGAATATCAAGTAAGACAGAAAAGACACTATTGAAATTATGTAAGTGGGAAAAGAAGATACATAAGATATTGCAAAAAACAAATCCAGAACTAGCCAAAAGATTATTTAATAGTACTCAAACAACTTTCAGTTCGTTACTTCAAAAAATAAAAAAAGGAGAAGAATTAACCTTAGAATATAAAGCTGAATATGATAAATATCGCGATAAACTTTCAACTCATTTAAAGTATTTGGAGAGTCAAAAAGATAAACTCGATTCGAGTGTTATTGAACCACTTAATAATACTAATGAAAAAGTTAAAAATCTTGCTAAGGTAGTTGATAACACTGATGCAATAGAACAGTATATTAAAGAAAGAAAACAACTGTTACTAAGTGAAAGCTTGAAATTTATCGGTAATAACAAATATCTAAAAAAAATCAGTAAGGAAACATATTACTATGTAGAAACTATTAAAAATTATAAACAGTTGTTTTCTGATCCTGCAAAAGTAGAAGTTGCAGTTGTTGACATGTTGAATAAAATTCCAGGTTTTAAAAATTTCACTCAAGAAAACAGTCAATTATCAGCCATGTTTGGATTATCATCTTCAAGCAGTTTGAATGATGTAAAAGTAGGGTTACCTAGTAGGGCAATTGTTGAAAGTTATATTAAGAATAAAGTTTCAAAAGCAGGATCAAATGCTATGGCGGGTTTAACACAGAATATTCAACAAGCTAAATCGGAAATGCAAGCCTTAAAAGATAAGGCTAATAAGTTTGGGACAAAGGGGGATGCAGCTATTCCTGATTTTAAACCTAATTCACAAAAATCAAAAATCTTTCTTCAACGATTAGAATATGGTGCGGATTTACAGTTTTCGAAAAGCAATAGTCTTTTACCGGGGACAGGTGATGTTGCCTTAAAAATTGGATATAAATTAAATGATAAAAGCACGTTTGGTATTGGTGCAAGTTATAAAGTGGGGTTAGGAAGTAACAACCGTATTAATATTACTCATCAAGGGATTGGTACAAGAAGCTTTATAGATTGGAAATTAAAAAAACAATTTTTTTTAACAGGAGGATATGAGATGAATTATAATTCGCAATTTAAAAATTTCAATCAGTTAAATAATTCTAACGGATGGAAACAATCAGGATTAATTGGGCTCACTAAAAAAACAAAAATAGATTCAAAATGGTTTAAAATGTCAAACATACAACTGTTATATGATTTTTTAAGCAAACAAAAAATTCCTTTTACTCAACCTATAATATTTAGAGTAGGTTACAATTTTTAATATCATGTTTTTATGAGAAAAGTATTATTGTTGACACATTTCTTATTGCTTTCTTACTGCTTATTTGCTCAGGTAAATATGCAAAACGGTGCTGCCGAACAGAGCTTTCCATTAATTAATTTTTCTGATGAAAAGGCAGGTCTCAATTTAGGGTTGGGCTTAAGTTATTCTAGTGGAAATGGCTTGCTTGTAAATGAAATAGCAACTAACGTTGGTACAGGATGGAGTTTGGAAGCCGGAGGTGCAATAGTTCGGATTCAAAACGGTTTGCCAGATGATCAACCTTCAAATGGTGTGTTAAATAGTTCTAATGCATATTATCATTATGATGATAATAATGGGTTAAAGATTTTAGAAAGCAAATATTCTCCTGGCTATTTATATAATAGTAATGCTGAAAAGGGTTGTAATGTAGGTAAACAATATTATCCGTTATTTGCTAAAGAAAGAGGCGATGGATTTTTAGGTGGGATATTCAGAAAACCATATAAAGACAATGTTTTTAAAAGATTTACAGAAGTAGATGCAGATGTAGAACAAGATAAATTTATTTTTCATTTTGGAGGGAGATCGGGAACATTTATTATAGGCAGAGATTGGAAAATAACAACTTTAGGCGATTCTAGAATTAAAGTTGATTTTACAACATCCGATATGTCGTCAGACGGAATACGAACTACTATTAATAAGTTTATTATTACTACTGAAGATGGATTAAAATATACTTTTAGTTCACTAAATCGAACAAGATTATGTCAATATAAATATTCAGAATTTAAAAATAATACTTGGAAGCCAATTGTTGGAGGGAAGCCAGGAGCTGGAGAAATGGAACTTAATAGTTTTTATGGTTATCCAATGTCAATGGATGTCAAGCCATTTATAGTGACAGCATGGAACTTATCGGAAATTGAAAATACTAATAACGGCGAAAAAATTGTTTTTAATTACCAAACAATAAATACAGATTTTGTCAGTTCTAAAGTAGTAACTCACAATAGGGATTTAAATAAATCTTCATTAATAAATACAAATGGATTAACTGGAGCTGCCATAAAAGTAAGTGGTTTTTTGGCATCTCTTGGTGGATTTAACGCTTCCAATGTTAATGGAATGGGATGGTACAAACTACTAAGAAGTAATAGTAAACTGGCGGGAGATATTTCTAAAGATCCTAATAAACTTAATAAGCTTAAAGCAGGTTCAACCATGCTTGTATATGGAAGATCTGTTTCTGTTACTAAACGGATTGTTAGTATAACTTTGCCCAATAATGGAAATGTAACTTTTAATTATGATACAAAGCCCAGAGCTGATTTGGAGGGAGAAAATGCATTAGTAGGAATTAATTATTCTATTGATGGCAAGTTAATTCGAGGATATGATTTAAAGTATGGTTATTTATATAAGAACACAATTAAAGCATATGATTATACTTTTTCAACTTATGAAAAGAAATTAGTTAGATTATGTCTTTTATCTATACAAAAAATTGGGGATGCTTCAGACAACGCGACGGAACCACCTTACCAGTTCAATTATATTACAAATACTACTTCTAATAAAGATGATATAGTACCACCAAGAAATTTTTTGGCTCAAGATCACTGGGGTTTTTATAATGGCGATAATAGTCAATTGCCATTAGATCAAGACCACGATTTTTTTTATGAAAAAACAAGAAAAACTGATTACTTTAAAACTACTTTATATTGGTTAAAAGCTTCAAAAAATTTATTAGCGCAAAATGGACTTTTGAAATCTGTGACTTATCCTACAGGAGGTTCCATATCTTATACATATTCTCAAAATAAAGTTTTTAATAAAGGAACGAATCAAGAAATATATAGTGGTGGGGTCAGTGTAAGTCAAACTGTAATGTTTGATGGAGAAAATCACTCTAAAGACATTATTAAGCAATATAATTATAAAAATTCAGGAGGAGAATCTTCCAGATGGGGGTATGAAGATCCTGTATACCATAGTCTATCACAAAATCATTATGTACTTGCTGCCACGTATAAAATTTACAGATACCCGGGTATAGAATATCCTGAAATGGCTTCAAATATAGATATGAGTAAGATTTTGGGAAAAGCTATTTTGAGTGGTTTAATTATGGCTGGTATTCAAGGAGGTATAATGGCACTATTACCAGCTCAAATTGTTGCAGGTTTAAATCTTGTTTTAACTGTATATGCTGTAATAAAGGTTATAGTTGAAATAGTATCTGCTACAGTTAATGATACTTATACTTATACTCTCACTAATCAAAATCAAGTAAGTGCTAATCCCATTGGAGAGAGGTTTGCAAGAGTTGAAGTAGTTTCCAATTCTCCCAATAGTTATAATGGAAAAACTGTGTATGAATATACTAGTGATAAAGATGTGCCATTACTTAGGCCTACTATTGCCTGGCCTTTCTCTAATGCTCCTAGGATGATAGATTGGGTATACGGATTACCTAAAAGTGAAAAAGTTTATAATAGTTCCAATCAAATAATTAATGAAACATATAATGGGTATAATATTTATAGAAGACAAGGGCTTATAAATAGTATAAACAGAAATCTTGCTTTTGCTATTAATACTAATAATTCGAATTGTAATTGTAATAGCCAAAAAAGTGAGTCCGTTCGCCAAGGTAATTGGGGCAAGTATAATTATTTTATTAAAACACCAAAGAATGACTTAACTCCCATATTTTATAATTACCTAACAGGAAGAGTTGATCAAACAAGTACTTATCAAAAATCATATAATTCTCAAGGCCAATTATACTACGAAGATAGATCTGCAATTCTTACTGATCCATCAACACTTTTACAAAAGGCTAAAACAATTCAAAAGGATCCTAATTCTGTCATAACAACAATAAATTACTATCCCAAGGATTATAATATATCGGGAGCTATTTTCACTTTAAAAGGAAGGAATGCTATTTACACACCGGTATCAATGGAAACCTGGGAAACCAAAACACTTATTAAACATAACCCTGATGGATCAATCGTTTTTGATGATAATAACAATCCTATAACTTATACAGAACGTTATTTACTAAACGCAAATGTTACCGAATATGATACATACACTTTTAATGGAATTCAGCAGGTTAGACCCAAAAAAATATATACTTTAAAAACAGATGCCCCTATTCTGTCCACTGTAATTGGAGAAGAAAATATTAAAACTCCAAGATCTTCTTTATTTTTATTTTCAGGTAATAATAAGGATAAGTATTACAAGCTTCAGAGTGAAATGGTTTATGATAATGATGGCAACTTAGTTCAAACTATTTCTAATGACAATATCAATAGTTTTATTAATGATTATTCTAATAGATATGTAATTGCATCTGTAGCTAATGCTAATTATGTAGATATTGCATATTCAAGTTTTGAGAGTAATGGTAACGGGCAATGGGATTTTAATAATTCAAATATTATTTCTACAGATCAACTAACTGGATTTAAAGCTTTTCAATTATCACCTGGTGCGTCGATTTCCCGTAATATGAGAACTGGGGAAGGTACACCTTCAAAATACACAATTACTTATTGGGCAAAACCCGCTAGTGGCACAGTTTCTATTAATAACCAACAAGCCACAGAAATTTTTTCTACAAATTATGGGTGGTCATTATACAAAATAGAATTAAGTAATATTTCCACTATTTCTATTACGGGTGTAGGTATAATAGACGAATTAAGATTGTATCCATCGGGATCGCTTATGAATACTGTAACTTATCAAGAAGGGATTGGGAAAGTGGCAGATTGTGATGCAAATAATAGGCTATTATTTTATGAATATGATGCACTTGGAAGATTAAAGATAATTAGAGATCAGAATAGAAATATTATAAAAACATATGAATATAATTATAAGCATTAAAATACTTCATCACCAACATTCGTGATACTTTATGGTACAAAAAATATTAAGAATTGTTCTATTTTTATTTTGTAATTTATTTGTTGCTAAACTAGCTGTTTTGGCTCAAACAGATACATTAAATGGTGGACAAATTACATCCGGAAACCAAACGCTCAGTATTAATCAAATACCTAACGTTATATATGCTAGTTTGCCAACAACCAATGTAAGTACTCCTAATTTTCTTTTTATATGGGAAATTTCTGAAAATGAAGGTGAAACATTTGAAATCATTGACAGTACTTTTGCAGATTCTTTAAAATTTGATGGAGCTCTGGATAGAATTGGTAATATTTTAATTAGAAGGTCAGTTTTTTTGTTAAACAGTAGTGACACCTTAGTCGCTTTTACTAACTCGATTCAAATTACAGTCTTAGATACTTTTAATCCCGGAGAAATTATTTCAGGAAATCAACGTATTCCATTAAATACTGTCCCTGGAAATATATACACTACCCAGGCTTCGAATGGTGCTAATAATATATATGCATATAGATGGCAGATTTCAACGGACGGGTTTGATTTTAATCATACTTTACCTTCGAGTTCTTATATTATTGATCCTGATGCTCTATCCGGACATCTTCATGCGAATTTAACTTTTAGAAGATCAGCGCAAGACAGTGATTTATTATTTCTTCCTCCTTCAAGTGTATTTATTCGAAGAAGAGTGACAAATGGAGGCGACACTGCTTATACAAATGCTATTTTAATAAGTGTATATAATCCAGTGCAAGAATCTGCCATATTAAGTCAAAGCGACAGTGCTGTATACATTAATAATAGTTCACTTGTATCCTCTATAGATTCTTTAAATAATTTCTTTCAAATTCCTCTTGACACAATAAATGAATTTCATACTTTGGATAACTCTGTTTTCTCTCCGTATGGAAATGGGTTTGATTCTTTAGAACAAAGGTTGGCAATCATCAATAACCCTACTAATACTTTATCTTATGATTCTATTGGAATTAGTTGGGATTCATTGACTACAATAGATTCTCTTATGTTAATAGAGATTGATAGCAATTATTATGATTCCTCATATGCGAATTTGCCTGAGGTAAATGATAGTACATTACAATCATATCTAAACATTGACAGTTATAATGGATTAGATTCATTATTAGGATCTTTTGCTACTATTTCTTATGAGGATATATTGTTGGTTCCTTTAGATACTGTCGAAGTTGGACAAAATCCCGATGCTCCTCATTATGCAGGTAGACCTATCGGGACAAATATTATTCCCTTCTCAACGCCTAAATCAAGTGCAATAATTAATGGGTCTACAATTGTCAAGAAAAGCCATGCTTTTTTTTCGACATATTCTTATACATATACAGCTGATTTTAATTATCCGATAAGTAGTAATGCTTCTAAAATTAAGTGGACTGTTAATGGGGGGCGTATTTTATCTCAAGAAATAAATCCTAATGGTACTATTTCAGTAACTATTAAATGGATTAGTAATTCAACACAACCCTTTGTGGCTATAACTGATGAAGCATCCAATCAATATTCAGTATTGAATGTTTATTTTATAATCTCTTCAAATATTGTCACCCCGGTAACTCAAACGATCTATTATGGACAGCAACCTTGTATTTTAAATATTGCTTCTACAGCTTTACCAATAGGAAGCACAGTTAACTATCAATGGCAACAAAGAAATTATTCTTCTTCTACAATTGTAAATATTGCTGGAGCTACAGAGGAATTTTATCAACCAGGTGGACTTGAAGATCGATATTCCTTTTATAGACGGGTAACTACCATTTCTGTTAATGGCGTAACTATCGATACAT
This sequence comes from Bacteroidota bacterium, assembly GCA_040387955.1. Lineage (GTDB taxonomy): Bacteria > Bacteroidota > Bacteroidia > Chitinophagales > Chitinophagaceae > Ferruginibacter. Next base: position 87,344 of record JAZKCS010000003.1, read on the forward strand.
ATACCTCAAACTGGGCAACCATACGATTAGTATCATTAGACGCAGGAAAGATTGAATTGCAGAATAATACCATTCAATATAAAACATCTCCATCTTTCTCTAAAATAGAAGTTCCAACTGGCGGTTTATTTCCATCCGGAGCTTCATACGCTTATACATGGGAAGTATCTGAAAAAAATGGTGCATGGGTTAATTTTGGTAGCGGAGCGTCTTTCCCAGGCTTTTTGGTAAAATTTAGTAACACTAAATTTAGAAGAGTTGTTCAAATAAGTGGTCTTACTACCTCTCAATACAATACATATCCTCAGAATTTTTGGAAATCATATTCCAATGAAGTTTATGTTAATACTTTCTATCAAACCATAAATTATGAAAATAGAAATTATATAAGAGAAAATGTAATCACTGTGCCCGGAATTCAATCCTTTGAAGAAGCCGATGATTTAGCGATAAATGAGCGTATGCAAACAACTACATATTTAGATGGGTTAAGTAGACCTATCCAAGTTGTTGGTAGAGGCACTCATTATGATGAATCCGATCAGTGGTATGATATGGTCCAAACAATAACGTATGAAGTTGGAGGTAGGGTAGATAAATCGTTATTACCATATCCGACTACAGAGAATTTGGGTAAATTTAAAACTGATGCAATTAATTCACAATATGCTTATTACAATACAACATTTAACGATCAACATGCATATTCTAAAGTTGATTATGATGGAAGCCCTTTAAACAGACCAATTAAATCTTATGCTCCAGGAAATGGATGGACTGGAACTTATATAGCTGCCGATGCGAAAACATATGGTAATTATGAAATTGAATATTTTAAAATTGACTTAGAAAGTGGAGCATTGCCCTATACTCCAGAATATTATGACAATAATTCTCAAGAAATAATATCTCCTTCTGATGGAGATCCATCACATTATCCTCAAAGTTTTTTAATAAAAACTGAAGCAATTGATGAAAAGGGGAAAAAATTTTATTCATATATAAATCGGCTTGGACAAATAATACAGAAGGAAGTAGAACTGAATTCCAACAGCTCTCAAAATTTAAAAACTCATTATGTATATGATGATTTGGGACGTTTACGTTTTATAATACCTCCATCAATGCAAGAACTTTTGGATGTGGGAGGGATTGATGGAATCATTACTAGGGAAATGGCTGACGCCTCGTGTTATATTTATGAATATGATGACTTAGGAAGGATGATTTATAAAAAATCACCAGGGAAAGATCCAGAATATATTGTTTATGATAAAAGGGATCGTCCAGTATTTATTCAAGATGGTAATCAGCGTGCTAAAATACAAAAAGAATGGTTTGTTAATATTTATGATGATTTAAATCGTACAATAATTAATGGTCTTTATAAATCAAATTCCAGCAGAGAGCAACTCCAAGATGAGGTAAATATGAGTACTTCAACAAGTACTGCGATTACTATTTCTGGTTCACCAATAGGGGATCTTATAATAGATAACAGGGAGCCGAGTTTACCAAATATTTATACAGCTTCTAACAGTATAGAATTTATTAGTGGATTTGAGACCAGCGATAATGATAATTTTGAAACGATTCTTGATGCAAATGCCAATACACCTTCACAAATAATTGTAATTAATGGAAGTGCTTTATCGCCTGCGGATATAAATGACCCTGAAATTTTTACTGCATTAAAATATAATTATTTTGATAATTATAATTATCCGGATGCAAAAAGTTATGTAAATGATGGAGCATTTGCATATAAAGATGGAAATATTGATTCTAGAAATATTAGCAAAAGATATCAAGGTTTGATAACTGGGACTAAAACTCGAATATTAGACGAATCAGGCTCTTATCTGACTAACACAGTTTATTATGATGAAGAAGGTAGAGTAATTCAAAGCTTATCACAAAATAACCTAAACGGAACTGAAATTAACTCTACTCAATACCATTTTGATGGGAGAGTATTAAGTAGTTTAGAAACACACAATGCCGTAGGTACAGATTATACAAATTTCACAACACTAACCAAGTATAAGTTCGATAAAATTGGGAGAATAATTGGGATAGGCAAAAAAATAAATATTGCTAGTAGATCTTTTAGCAATAGTAATAATGTTGAGGGATCTTTGGAAGATGCGGATAATGGGTACAAAATTATTGCTACGTATAAATATAATGAACTCGGTCGAAGAGTAAAAAAAGTATTATCTCCTAATTATAATAGTGGACAAGGATTAGAAACTATTGAGTATGATTATAATATTCGAGGATGGCTTACGGGGATAAACAAAAATTATGCTTTAAGTGAATATACAAATAGTCAATGGGATCATTATTTTGGTATGGCGATATCATATGAGACTAATCAATCAGTTGGTTCAACGGTCCAGTTTAATGGAAGCATATCTGGTGTTCAATGGAAAAGTCAGGGAGATAATACACCACGGAGATATGATTATGAATATGACGGAGCCGGCAGGTTAACAGCAGCTAAATTTTCCCAGAAAGGAAATGCATCAGAGAACTGGAATAAGACCAAGGTCGATTTTAGCAGTACTATAGCTTATAATCAAAATGGGAATATAACCCATTTGACAAATTGGGGAATAAAAATTAGTGAAAATAGTCCTGAAAAAATTGATGATCTATCGTATACTTATTATGATGTATCTGGAGAAGAGATTGGAAATCAATTGTCAAGAGTATATGACCATGGTTTCAATGATGGAAATAGTAGAGAAAACTTGGGAGACTTTAATAATTACAAAAATAAATCTTCTACCTCAACAGTTCCTGATTATACTTATGACCCTAATGGTAATATTATAACTGACAAGAATAGACGAATATTAAGTATTGTTTATAATTATTTGGACAAACCAGAGTTAATTACCATAGCGCCAAACCCAGATGAACCAGGAGGAGGAACTATAAAATATTTGTATACTGCAACAGGAGAGAAGCTTAAGAAGATAGTTACTCAAAATCCGACACCACAGACAAATAACCAGACACTAATTATCAGCACAAGCTATATTGGAGGATATACTTATTCAGAAACCTCTCAAAATTCTGAAGGTCTACAATTGCAAATGATAATGCATGAGGAAGGAAAAATTAGAATTATTACACCTCAAGGTGCTTCTGTTACTTCAGCCAACTATATCGGTGGTGGAATCACATTGCCTGGTGGAAAAGAAGGGATATTTGATTATTTTATAAAAGATAATTTAGGGAACGTCCGTAGTACTATTACTGAAGAAATAAATAATGCTAGCAGCACATGTACGATGGAGCCTGGTCAAAACGAAGAAGCTGTTTTTGGAAATGAAGTTACTGGAACTAGAGATAATAGACCAAATGATTGGACAAGTGGATATCACTTACCCGACGATGACCATTATAAGCAATGTTCCAAATTATTAGGGGATGGTTCAAATCCTAAAATTGGTCCTAATGCCTTATTGCATATAATGGCAGGGGATAAGATTAGTTCGTATGTTGATTATTTTTATCCTCCATCTTCCACAAGTAGTACCCCTACAAGTAGAAATAATGAAGTTACAGGGTTGTTAGCGGGTATTATAAATGCTATAACAGGTCAGGGGGCAGGAAGTATATTGCATGGTGCCAACACTTCTGCAATTGATGATCGCCTTAATAATTATAATGGTACTTCGGTAACAGATTTTTTTACAGATCCCAATAATCCTGATGCAAATGCGAGTACAAAACCCAGAGCTTATCTAAATTATATATTTTTTGATGAAAATTTTAATTTTGTACCTGGCGTTAGTGGATTTAAAAGAGTAGCGTTATCTGGGAATGGGGATGATAGATTTTTGACCATGCCGGAAACGAAGGCTATAAAGAATGGATATGTATACATATATTTAAGTAATGAAAGCAACCAACCAGTTTTCTTTGATAATTTTACAGTCACTCACAAAAGAGGACAGCTTTTAGCTGAAGATCATTATTATGCCTACGGTTTAAAAATAAAATCTATCAGTAGCCGTGCTACGAGTAGTTCTTTGGG
>JAZKCS010000004.1:0-200735 GCA_040387955.1 Bacteroidota bacterium
TATGCCTGATGGCTGTTCCTTCGATCATGTTCGGTCAGAATCCGGGAGATAATCCGGATGCCCGTCCACCTGAAGTACCACTTGATCCAAGAATGACGATCATCTTAGTTGGAATGGGAATTACACTGGCAATGAAAGTTTTTAAACAAAGACTTGCTAGATTGATACCTTCATAATTTCAAAAAATTTAAAATTTTAAATGCACCCTTTCTGGGTGCATTTTTTTTCTATAAATAATTTTAAATGAATAAGTAACAACAAGTTTGGGTAAAACGTAGTTTAATAAGAAGTTATTTCTAAAATGTTAGGTTTTTCAAGCCTATTATTAATAAAAGTCTTCTACGGCATATATATAATAAAAATATCAATATAATTTTATTTATTTGATTTTCAATTTGTTATATTTTTTATTTTCTTAAAACGGATAAAAATTTCTTATATATAGGTAATATAAGTTGCACTCCGGATATCCATTTTTTATTTTTGTTTTAAGTTTAATTCTTCCAGCTTTAAACGATTGCAAATACTATTTTCTCTTTTTTATTTTCTTGATCAGATGCAGGAATATTATCAATTTATTTAGCAGAAATTGTTCATTGTTATTTGCAATTATTAGATAGGACATCAACTTTTTTTTCATATGGTACAACCATTATCGTTCGCCTGCTGTCTTTACAGCGGGCTTTTTTTTTAATTTGAGTTGCATTTTTATTTTATTGTTTGTATTTTGTCCGCTCTCCAACCATCTATGTAATATCTCTTCCAGCCCCCTAATAACTTTAACCAAGACGTTATGCAATTAATAGTAGGCAGCATATCATGTATATTGATACTGGCATTTTAATTGTTATTGGGAACCTTTTTCTAAAAAACTGTAAATAAAAGCCATTAAATAAGAATAAAAATTAATCAATTATCTGTACCAGGTTTTAATAGGAGTTTACATTGAAATAAAGCTGTCGATCATTTGGCAGCTTTATTTATAAGTATTTGTAAATCAGGCAATTAATGTAATATTTAATACTGTTAAAGTTATCAGAAATAGTAATTGGACTACATGTAATCGACTAACTGCGACTTATATTTGCATTCCAAACTAACGCCCCTTACAGCAAATAAAGGGCGTTTTATTTTGGGGCAATCATAAAACCACACAATATAGAGACCACCAGTACACGTTAACTAATTATTGTATTTAAAATTCAATCCATGAAATCATTAATGTTTAAAAAAGTGTACTTCTTTTTCTCGTCACTATTTATCTTTTTATTACATCTGCCATTTGTTTTTGCTAAAACAAACCCGATCAATAAAACCACTTCAACTCAATCACCACAACCAGTTATTTCTACTGCAGTAGCAAATACCGCAAATGTTGCAGCAAATATTTACGATAGCTTACGTCTTGGTTCATTGGGGTTAGCTCGCCAGGTATTCGATTATGCAATGACAGGATTAACCTATATGAAAGAAGCAGGTAAGGTTGCAAATGAAAATATTATTTCGATTGTAGATTTCAGTAAGCCATCTACACAAAAAAGATTATATATTTTGGACCTGAAACACTACAAAGTTCTTTTTAATACATATGTAGCTCATGGAATGAATTCAGGACAGGCATTCGCCAATAACTTTTCAAATATTCCTGAAAGCAATCAAAGTAGCCTTGGTTTTTATTCAACATCCGGAACTTATACTGGAAAGAATGGTTATTCAATGTATTTGAATGGAATAGAAAAAGGGATCAACGACAAAGCTCATGAAAGAGCGATCGTAATGCATGGTGCACCCTATGTTAGTGAAGGTATGATCAGGACCAAAGGTTATCTTGGTAGAAGCTGGGGGTGTCCTGCAGTAATGGAAAAATTGAATAAGCCCATCATCGATAAGATAAAAAACGGCACTTGTTTATTTATATATAGCCCAAACAAAAATTATCTTGCTCATTCGGCTATACTAAAAAAACGTAATTACTCTTCAGATATAGCTTACAATAATTAATAGCAAATAAAAATACTTGAAGATCCTCCAAAATTGGAGGATTTTCTTTTTCCAAATTCATGGGTTAATGATACCTTCGCAAAAAATTGCAAATAATGAGCTTTAGAGAACAGTTAAGAGGCACGGGTGTAGCATTGGTTACACCATTTACTGATAATTCAGCAGTAGATTTTGATGCTTTAGGAAAGTTGATCGATTTCGATATCGACAATGGTGTAGACTACCTTGTTAGTTTAGGTACTACAGGTGAAACGCCAACCTTATCGAAACAGGAGAAGCTTGATATTGCAAATTTTACATTTGAAAGAGTAAATGGTAGAGTACCTGTTGTAGTAGGTATTGGCGGCAATAGTACCCAAGAAGTTATTGATGCAGTAAAATCATTCCCTTTAGATAAAGCAGTTGCTGTATTGAGCGCAAGTCCTTATTACAATAAACCATCACAGGAAGGTATTTACCAGCATTATAAAGCAATTGCGGCAGCATCACCTAAACCGATCATTTTATATAATGTTCCGGGAAGAACAGGCCGAAATATGGAGCCAGAAACAACTATTCGTTTGGCTGCAGAAAAAAATATCATTGGTATCAAAGAAGCAAGTAACAATATTCCTCAGTGCATGCAGATATTGCGTGATAGGCCCGAAGATTTTTTAGTAGTGAGTGGTGATGATGATCTTGTGTTGCCGGAATTGGCTTGTGGTATTGACGGTGTTATCAGTGTGGCTGCAAATTGTTTTCCAAAAGAGTTTTCTGAAATGGTGAAACTGGGATTGAAACAAGATTTCATTGGTGCTAATAAAATAAATTATAAATTGCTTGAAGCTTATGGCTTATTATTTGCAGAAAATAATCCGGCAGGCGTTAAAGCATTTTTATATGAATTAGGAATTATAAAAAATCAATTACGTTTACCAGTTGTTCCTGTTAGTGAGGGACTGCATGAAAAAATAAAAGGATTTTTAAAAAAATAACATTTGATCTTTTATAAGAACATATTATTATCAAGCTTGCTGGTTTCAGCAAGCTTTTTTTGTATTGCTCAGAAGGATTCCTGCAAAATTATTTTAGTAGATGCTAAGCAAACAAAAGGTGCTGAATATTATATGGCATCTAATTTAAACGGATGGAATCCTAAGGACGAAAAATATAAATTTAAAAAAGATGCAAAAGGTAATAATTACCTGGTATGTCATTTTGATACTGTAATGCAACTTGCTTTTAAATTTACGCAAGGAGATTGGGGCAATGTTGAATGTGATAAAGAAGGAAATGATGTAGACAATCATTATATTCAAACTGATACTGCAGGCTCATTGGTTTATTCGATTCCATGCTGGAGAAACGCATTGACGGGTAGGGCTCACACTGCTTCGAAGCAAGTGAGAATAATTGATACTGCTTTTTTTATTCCACAGCTAAACAAAACAAGAGGGGTCTGGATATACCTTCCTGAAAAATATTCGTCTGCCCATAAACGTTACCCTGTTATCTATATGCAGGATGGGCAAAATGTATTTGATGCTGCTACTGCAGGAGTGGGAGAATGGGGTGTGGATGAATTTTTAGATTCTATTCCTAAGGAACAGCAAGCAATTGTTGTAGCAATTGATCATGGTGGTGATAGCAGGTTAAGTGAATACAATCCCTATGATTTCATTTATCAACCCGATAAAGAAAAAGAAGGAAAATTGTTTAAAGCACAAGGTGATGATTATACAGATTTTCTGATCAAAACATTAAAGCCTTACATTGATAAACATTATAGAACATTAAAGGATAAAGAAAATACGATCATTGTCGGCAGCTCCATGGGTGGCTTGATCGCTTATTACGCAATGCTCAAATATCCCAATATGATTGGTAAAGCCGGTATTTTTTCTCCGGCATTCTGGACAGCACCACCAATTGATGCACTTACTGATTCTACCTGTAAAAAAATGACAGGAAAGTTATTCTTTTATATGGGTGCTTTGGAAGGAGATAGCGACGTTTCAAAAATGAAAAACATTGTAGAAAAATTGGGAAAAAATTCTACATCAATGGTTTATATGTCAATTGATGAAACCGGCAAACATTCAGAATATTATTGGCGCAAATGGTTCCCGGAATTTTACAAATTCATAATGGCCGACGGGTTCAATACTAAACCGGGTAAAGAGTAACTATAATTTATGGCAAGATCCTTCCAATGCAAGTTCAGTATTTTCAAAAACTTCTTTTGCCTCAGATAAAAATTCATCCAACGTTTCATACTTAGATGAAAAATGACCAAGCAGCAATTTTTTTGCACCGGCTCTTTTGGCTATGGTAGCAGCTTGTGTGGTAGTGCAATGAAAATATAAAGCAGCCTTATCTTCATAAGCTTTCAAATAAGTGCTTTCATGATATAAGAGGTCGACACCTTTAACAATATTTGGAAGGTTCTCATCAAAAATAGTATCTGCACAATAAGCGTAGCTTTTAGGTTCTGTAGCAGCGACCGTAACTTCTTCGTTAGGAATGATAGTGCCATTTTTTGTAACATAATCATAACCTTGCTGAAGCTTATCATAATAGCTTGTTGGGATATCATAAGATTTTACCCTGTCCTTATCGATCTTTCTTGGATTTTTTTTCTCTCTGAATAAAAATCCCCAGCACTCTACCCGGTGCGTTACTTTAAAGGCTGTAACACTCAACTTATTATTATTCATTATTTCACCCTCTGCGGTGATAGGGTGAAAATAAAACGGATATGCAAAACTTGTATTGGCAACTTTCAATTGTAAATTAATGATCTCCTCAAGCCCTGCAGGGGCATATAAATGAAGGTCTTGCGTTCTTCCCGCCAAGCTCATACTGCAAAGCAATCCCATCAAACCAAAATAGTGGTCACCATGCAAATGAGAAATAAAAATGTGATTGATCTTGTTTCGACGGATCTTGTATAAAGCCATTTGTATCTGTGTACCTTCACCACAATCAATTAAATAACCTTCTTCCATTGTTTGTAAAACCTGGGCAGTAGGGTGCCGGTCAAATGCCGGAACAGCCGAATTATTTCCTAATATAGTAAGTGCTAACATTGATTAACCAATCATTAATTTTATTAATTATCTCCAAACATTTCTCTTTCAATTTCCTCCATTTGCAAAATATCCCAGGCTTCACTTTCTGTTGGCGTGACATTCATTATTTCCAATAATTCTTCTTTGTCCAACATAGTTTCTACATTTGGTTGAAGCTCACAAATCACTAAAGAACAATTGCTTTCGTAGAATTGTTGTTGCAACATCGTTATCATTTTGCCACTCTCTTCATCCATACTTTCTACGGCTGATAAATTTAGAACAATATGGGGAATGTCTTTTTGGAGGTAACTAAGCAACATATTGCTTAGTTCTCCTGTCATATTAGCAGAGATATTAGTTTCTTGAGGCGTAAAAACAGTAAATCTTTCTTTGGTATCTATTTTGACATTCATTTATTGTAATTGCGATTTGGTGATCTTTGTAAAGTAAAGAAAAATTTATCAATGATAGAGAGCAAACTACTGAAAAATAGAAGATTGTCTATATTAAATACTTCCTATCATTCTTAATTTTATTAACGCTAATTTCTAACTTTTAAACATATTAACATTTCGCAAAAGCAGCAAACTATATCTTCAAAATAATCGTTATTATTGTACAACCTAAATTCAATATAGCATGGACAACAATTTTTCAGCACAAGTAAAAGAAATCATTTCGTATAGCAGGGAAGAGGCGTTAAGATTAGGTAATGATTTTATCGGCACTGAGCACCTTGTGCTTGGTCTGATCAGAGATGGAGAAAATACTGCCATCAAAATATTAAAATCCCTTAATGTTGATCTTTATGAGCTACGTAAAGAAATTGAAGTAGCCGTAAAAGATAAAACAGGAAAAAATATTGCCAACATAAATTCATTGCCTTTAACCAAGCAAGCAGAAAAAGTAATTCGTATTACTGTACTGGAAGCAAAAGCACATAAAAGTGCAATGGTAGAAAGCGAACATTTAATGTTGTCTATTTTAAAGAATAAAGAAAATGTGGCTACTCAAATTTTAAATCAATTTGATGTAGATTATGACATCTTTAAAAATGAACTTGGTTTTGTAACCAGCAATCCTCCGCAAGCTGATTTTTCTGAAGAGAATGAAGATGATTTTGATGAAGAAAAAAGACAATACGGTCAGCAACAAAAAGCACAAAAAGGTGGAGCTGCAAATCAACCAAAAACAAAAACTCCTGTATTAGATAATTTCGGTCGTGATATAACAAGACTTGCAGAAAACAATTCTCTTGATCCAATTGTAGGTAGAGAAACAGAAATCGAAAGAGTATCTCAAATTTTATCTCGACGTAAAAAGAACAATCCTATTTTAATAGGTGAACCAGGTGTGGGTAAAACTGCTATTGTGGAAGGCCTTGCATTAAGGATCGTACAAAGAAAAGTTTCAAGAGTATTATTTGATAAAAGAGTTGTATCGCTTGATCTTGCTGCGTTAGTAGCCGGTACAAAATACCGTGGCCAGTTTGAAGAAAGAATGAAAGCGATCATGAATGAATTAGAAAAGAACAGAGATGTTATTTTATTCATTGATGAGATACATACTATTGTTGGTGCAGGTGGAGCAAGTGGATCACTGGATGCAAGTAATATATTTAAACCGGCCTTGGCAAGAGGAGAATTACAATGTATCGGTGCTTCTACATTAGATGAGTATCGTATGCACATCGAAAAAGATGGAGCATTGGATAGACGTTTCCAAAAAGTAATTGTTGAACAACCTTCTGTTGAAGAAACGATCCAAATACTTGCTAATATCAAAAGCAAATATGAAGATTACCATAATGTTACATATAGCGAACAAGCAATTGATGCATGTGTAAAATTAAGCGAACGTTATATGACTGACAGATTATTGCCCGATAAAGCCATTGATGTAATGGATGAAGTAGGGGCAAGAAAGCATATCAAGAATATCAATGTTCCAGAGGATGTGATCGAGTTGGAAAAAAAGATCGAAGACATTAAGTTAGAAAAAAATAAAGTAGTTAAAAGCCAGCGTTTTGAAGAAGCAGCTTCATTGAGGGATAATGAAAAACGTTTACAGGAAGAGTTAGAAAAAGCAAAATCAGATTGGGAAGAAGAAAGTAAGAACAAACGTTTCCCTATTGAAGAAGAAGATATTGCAGAAGTGATCAGCATGATGACCGGTATACCTGTGAAGAGAATGGTGCAGGCAGAAACAGAAAAATTACGTCGTATGGCTGATGATCTTAGAGGCGCAGTGATAGGACAAGATGAAGCTATTTCAAAGGTTGTAAAAGCGATTCAGCGTAACAGAGTAGGGTTGAAAGATCCTAAAAAACCAATCGGTACATTTATTTTCTTAGGTCCTACTGGTGTTGGTAAAACAGAGTTAGCAAGATCTTTAGCAAGATACATGTTTGACAATGACGATGCTTTGATCCGTATTGACATGAGTGAGTATATGGAAAAATTCACTGTAAGCCGTTTGATAGGAGCGCCTCCGGGATATGTTGGATATGAAGAAGGCGGTCAGCTAACGGAAAGGGTTAGACGTAAACCTTACAGTGTTATCTTGTTAGATGAAATTGAAAAAGCACATCCGGATATTTATAATATTTTATTGCAGGTGCTAGATGATGGTCAGCTTACCGACGGCCTTGGCAGAAAAGTTGATTTCAAAAATACGATGATCATCATGACATCTAATATAGGTGTACGTCAATTGAAAGATTTTGGTGAAGGTGTTGGATTTGCTACAGCTGCAAGAGTTCAGAATGCAGATGAAAATAACAAAGCTGTTATTGAAAAAGCATTGAAACGTACTTTCAGTCCAGAATTTTTGAACAGGATCGATGATGTAGTTATCTTTAATTCTCTTAGTAAAGAAAATATCTTCGAAATAATCGATATATTGATGAAAGGTGTTATGAAACGTTTGGTAAACCTTGGATTTACAATGGAACTGACTCCTGAAGCAAAAGATTTTATTGCTGACAAAGGCTATGATTCTCAATTCGGGGCAAGACCTTTACACAGGGCCATTCAGAAATATCTTGAAGATCCTTTAGCCGAAGAGATATTAAATATGCAGGTAAAAGAAGGTGATGTTTTAGTTGCTGAATTAGATAAAGAAGCAGAGAAAATTAAATTCACACTCAAAATAGACGAAAAAAAGAAAGAAGCTAAATCAGAAGCTTAATCTTTTAAGATAAATTTTAAAGCCATCCATATTTGGGTGGCTTTTTGTTTTGAAGGATGGAATATTTAATTGATTTTTGTAATAATGAAAAAAGACAAGATCATAATAACAATTGACGGCTGGTCATCTTGCGGTAAAAGTACTTTGGCTAAACAACTTGCTAAATCACTGGGCTATGTATATATTGATAGTGGCGCAATGTATAGAGCGATCACTTTGTTCTTCTTAAGAAATCATATCAATTGGGCCGATAAAATTGCTGTTACCGCTGCCTTAAAAAGTATAGAGATCCATTTTGAATATAATGAGCAAACGCAGCAATCTGAGATAAGGTTAAATGATGAAAATGTAGAATATCTTATACGAGACCTGGTAGTAGCAGAAAAAGTAAGTGAAGTAGCAACTATAAAAGAGGTGAGGGAATTTGCGGTAGCCCAGCAACAACAAATGGGGGTAAAAAAAGGCATAGTAATGGATGGCCGTGATATAGGTACAACGGTTTTTCCAGATGCAGCTTTAAAAATATTTATGACTGCCGATATTGCCACAAGAGTTGAGCGTCGTTTTAAAGAAATGCTTGAAAAGAATCCCTACATAACCGTTGAAGAGGTTAAAAGTAACCTTGAAATGAGAGATTATATAGATTCAAATAGGGAAATCAGCCCCTTAAAAAAGGCGGACGATGCCATTATACTTGATAATACTTTTTTATCGATCGAAGAACAATTAGCCTTTGCAAAAAAGGCGGCTAAAGAGAAAGTATAAAGAAATACTTTAAATATCTTTGCGTTTTAAAAATGTTTTTCTACCTTAGTTGACAAATAGTTACTTTAATATTCTGATTTAATTCCTTTTTTCCAATTTCTTTAAGAAAATCCACCTAGGCTTGCATTTCACTGCCACCTTCGTATATAATATACAATTATCCTCCGAAATCCTCCCTTAAATACAATTACTGGATTACCCTCTATTATCGGATTTGTGCCGTAGCACCCTTTATTGTATATTAAATTGTAACAAAATGAAACAAACCTCTATGATTCTTTCAAAGTTTCTGTTAAACAAAACTTTGTACTTTTCCTTTGCCCTTATTCTTTTATGTAACTTAACAAATGCTCAAACATTTGCCGTAATAGGTGATTATGTTTGGAATGATGCAAACAAAAATGGTTTGCAGGATGCGGATGAAGTTGGTTTACCCGGTGTGGTTGTAAACCTCAAAAATGCTTCTAACGTAATTGTAGCCTCTACAATAACAGAAGACAATGGCTTTTATTCTTTTTCAAATGAAGTAGCTATCAGTAATTATAAATTATCATTTTTAACTCCTGTTGGTTTTACACCCGCTGTAAGTAATGTAGGTGTGGACGATACAAAAGATAGTGATCCTGTTGGCGGGACTATTTCGGGTATAACGGTGGCTTTAGGCGCTACTGCATCAAAGTATGATGCAGGTTTTTACCAGCAGGTTGATCCTGTTTGTTCTTTTACAAATACCACTCCCTGGGGAACAAGTGTAGAGTTTAAAGGAGTGGTGTATGAAGGATCTGCTTCAGGTATTACTTCTAAATTTACTTATACTGTAAAAGGTGGTTGCGTAAAGACTGTTAGCCATTTTGACTTCGGTAACCTTATCTGCAGTGGTTGTTTTGATGATATATCAGACTTTGCTGGTGTTACAGGACCTAATCCACAGATCGGAACTGATCCTACATCTCATATCTGTGGTATTAAATTCGATCATGCCTTGTCATGTAATGAAACTCAAACGGTATCATTTACATTGAAAGGTTATTATAATGTTGGTTTAATAACTTTTGCTGCTAAATCAGGTACAAATGTGGAATATATAGGTATATGCGGTCCTGTTTGTTCTGAACCGGAAAGTTTAGATCTTGGAAATGCAGTTTGGGCTGATCAAAATAACAATGGTATCAAAGATGCAGGTGAAGATGGATTAGCTGGTGTAAACGTTAAATTATATGATTGTGGAGGAAATTATTTAAACAGAACAGCAATAACAGATGCAGATGGAAATTACCATTTCGATGATATTCCTACAGGATATTATATAGTTGGAGTAACTCCTCCGGCAGGTTATGGAAAAGGAAATGTCGGTACAACTGATGTTCAAACTGATGATCAGAATGATGGAGTGAATGTTTCCGGTGGTGAAGTAAGAACAGCTTGTTTCCTATTAACTGCAACAAATGATAATATCGATTTTGGACTTAAAGGAACCGGTAGCATTGGTAATTATGTTTGGAATGATATCAACGGCGATGGGTTACAAACTGCAGGAGAACTTGGTATAGCAGATGTTACAGTAACATTGACTCTTCCAGACGCAACAACAACACAAACTACTACGAACGTAAACGGACATTATTCATTTGATAACCTGCTTCCTGGGATTTACAGCGTAACATTTACAACACCTTTAGGTTATGCTCCTTCACCAGATAATCAAGGTTTTAATGATAATATAGATAGTGATCCAACAGGCGGTGTAGTACAAAATATAATTTTAGCAGCAGGACAAAATAATTCTACGATCGATGCAGGTTTCGATGCGATCACTGCAGGGGTAGGTGATTTTGTATGGTGGGATATTAATGCGAATGGTAAACAGGAAGCAAATGAACCAGGCATTAGAAATGTAACAGTAACATTGTATGATGCTGGTAATAATGTTGTTGGTAGTGATGTTACAGATGCCAACGGCGAATATTTCATCAGTGTGAACTTAATTGCTACTACAAATTACACGTTGAGATTTACCACACTGCCTGCCAATACTGCCTTTACCATTAAAAATGCACCGGGTTCACAGGCAAATAAAAACAGTGATGTAAATCCTGCTTCAGGAAAAACGGATGTTTTCTCTTTGTCGCCTGATGAGATAAAATTGGATATAGATGCCGGTATTATTACAATAGATGGCGGGCCATTACCTGTGACACTTGGAAATTTACAAGGGTTATATTCAAACAATGTAGCTGCATTGAATTGGTCCACACTTACTGAGATCAATGCCAGTCATTTTGAGTTAGAATATTCAATCGATGGGATTACTTATAACAAAATTGGAAGTATTGCCGCAAAAGGATACAGTACTAACAGGAATGATTATACGATAAAACATGATCAGCCAAAAGCTGGAGCGAATTATTACAGATTAAAAATGATCGATATAGACGGACGGGCAGTTTACAGTAATACTGTTATGATTAATGTAACGATCACTGCTATCAATATTGCAGGCATTTATCCTAATCCATTTGCAGACAAAATAAATATTTCTTTAGCAACTGATATCAATGGTCTTGTTAAAGTAAGATTGATCAATGCAGCCGGACAGGTATTACGTAATCAACAAAATGCTGTACGTGCTGGCGTAAATGTAATTGCAATTAATGATCTTAAATCACTAACATCAGGTACATACCTGTTAGAAATAAAGATGTCGGGTAAGGTTTTAACCCAGAAGTTAATAAAATAATGATATTATTTTAAAGATGGTGAACGAAACCATATCCTATAGCGGCCGCCTATTTTAGGTGGCCGTTTTTTTATTTAATGGATTATTTTTTGTCTGTTATGTATTTAATAATTGTTCAAATACTTCCAGCGAATTTTTATCCTCAGCTAAAACATATAAAATATCATTTTCTTGAAGTTTGGTTGAACCATTCGGCGATATATACACATTTGATCTTTTAATAGCAAGAATATGTATTGTGACGCTGGGAGAAAGATCCACTATCCGTTTTCCAATAGATCCTGCATTTTCAGGTAATGGTATTTCGACCATTTCAGATTTAATATTATCAGTTGATTCAAAATCTCTACCTATTCTTCTTTTAGCTTTTGGAGGTACGGTAACATGCAACAGTTTAGCTACATACGCCAGTGTTGTGCCTTGTAATAAAACTGAAGTAATTGATATAAAAAATACCAGGTTAAAGATGAGTGATGCTTTGGGTATTCCAGCCAGTAACGGGTATGTGGCAAATACAATAGGCACACTTCCTCTTAAGCCAACCCATGAAATAAAAAGTTTACTTCGGTTGTTGGATTTAAAAAAAGACAATGCAGTAAATACACCTATGGGTCTTGCAATAAATATTAAAAATGCAGAGATCAAAATTCCCATGCCTATCAAGGGATAAATTTGTGATGGAAAAACAAGTAACCCAAGCGTAAGGAAGAGAATGATCTGCATCAACCATGCCTGGCCCTCATAAAATTTTATGAGGCTCCTTTTATGAACCATATTACTATTGCCCATTATTACGGCACATAAATAAATAGCAAGGAATCCATTGCCTCCGATAGCATGTGTAGCCGAATAAGTGAAAAATGCTAATCCCAATGTCAATACAGGATAAAGTCCATCAGTTTCGAGTTTTAAATTATTTACAAGCCATACACTAGCCTTACCCATAATAAAACCAATTGCCGCACCAAGGATAAATTCTTTTAAAAATGATACTAATAATTCTCCTGCACTGGCATTACCCGAAGCAACTATTGCTGTTAAGGTAATCGTAAGAAAATAGGCCATAGGATCGTTGCTTCCACTCTCAAGCTCAAGAGTAGGGCGTAGATGACCTTTTAATGCTACACCTTTATTTCTCAGAATTGAGAAAACTGCTGCAGCATCTGTAGCAGATACAATGGCGCCGAGTAATAAGCCTTCCCATATAGTAAAATCAAAAACATAATGTACAAAAACGCCGACGGATATAGCTGTAACAAACACTCCTAAGGTAGATAAGGATATGCCCCGCCATAATATAGGTTTAATGCTGTGCCAATCAGTATCTAACCCTCCGGAAAAAAGAATAAAATTCAATGCAGTGATACCTATGAATTGTGCCATGCCTGCATTGTCAAAATGAATGCCCCCAATTCCTTCAGAACCGGCCAGTACTCCAATGATCAAGAATAATATAAGAGTTGGCACACCAAGCCTGTTGGTGGTTTTTCCTGCTATTACACTCATTAATAATAGTAATGACCCGATGAGTAAAATATTGTCTGCTTCTATAAACATATTGAATAGTTAATGAATGAAAGAGGAGACCGCAATACGATTCCTCAATAATGGAAGTTAAAAATTCAGAAATGAAGTTTACCAAAAATGATGGGCAGGATAATTGTGCGAAAGAGCTGTATTGTTGAATAACCCTTTATTGTAAAGCGTATTAATTGAAACATCCGCCCCCTCAGCTGCATTGACTTTTATATTGTCCGAGAAATGCCAAGAAGTTTTTTGTAAACTCTTGTAAGAGCCGGGTAGTGATTTGTAAAGATCACAAATTTCAATTTCAGATTGAAGCGGAGTTTGACAAGGATTAAAATTATTTATTGCAGTGGATGTATATGTTGGTATTTTTTTTTCAATAAAGATCCTCTTTGTACTAACAAATACAAGTAGAAACAATATTGGTAAAAAAATAAAAACAATATTTTTTTTCATCAATACAAAGATACCGAAAGCAGGCTACATATCAATTGCCGTTGACCATTCTGCATACAATATTCATTCTTTCATCTAATCTTACAATATTTAGGTTAATGATATCAGACTGCCGGCTGTCATTGTAAAGCCTGTCAATATCTTCATTTGTAGCAGCAAGTTTTTCCTGGTTGATCCCCGGAACAGTTGTTTTGAGGGAAGCAGTTAATTCCTTCAATGCCTTATAATTATTGGTATACATCGATTCAAATTCTTTTTGTAGTTTTTTTAGAGAGGCACCAAGCATTTTTACTGTAGTAGCGGCATCAGGTGGATAAAGGCTTTCGCCGCTAAGGCTTGTTGTTGTATCTAATTTTACCTGTAATTTTTGAGGGTCATAATATTTTTGCATAAGTGCTTCCATACTCATTCCATTAAGCGTTTCCTGTGATACGGAATTATCCATAGTAATGATACATTCAATTAAAAAAGTTTTTAGATTATTTCTTGTGTCATCAGTTGATGATAATAAAGCCTCAATGTCTGTCGCAAAATTTTCGTTGATGGTATTTAATTTTTCGTACTGTGTAAAATATTGCCGTGTTCGCAGAATGAATGCATTAAGATCTTCATTGGTAACTCTTTTTTCGCTGATAGCTAAATTACCAACAAGTGATAATACTGTACTGAATAAACTTACTGCAGGAATATATTTTGCAATTGGCATCAGTCCACTTTCTTCCGGTGTGGTTAAAAGATTGCCAATAACTGCACTGAATTTTCTATGATCAGTTTTTTTTGTTTTACCTAATATTGGCTCAAGTGCTGATACAGTCTCGTTTTTAAGATTGAACCCTAATTCACTGTTTGCAGGATTGTTTAATGCGCTGATCTTATTCCTATAATTATCTTTTTTCAATAATCCACTGAGAGAGTTTATTGAATTGTTAGCACTTTCAATAAACCATGCTAAGGATAAAATTTTTTGCTGATCTTTTTTTGATACTTGTCCGTAAGTAAATAATGACGTTGAAAGCAAAACAAAACAAATGGCACAAGACAAGAAATAGGGGATGGCAGTACTTTTCATGGCTAGCTTTTTTTGGTTTGAAGAATGGAGAATCAAATTTGAACATTAAAGAACAAATGTTTTGTTAAACGAAAAGTTTCAGAGAGTGTTGTAACAAAACATTATGTTTTTGTTTACATGATGTTGTGATATGCAGATTTGCATAAAACTTTGCAGGGAATGTTGAATAAATAATGAAGCTGAAAGGCTGCCGGATAGAAGTGAAAAGCACGGTGAGGATTAGTGCATGGGTAAGTGCCGGACTTGTAACATATAGCCGGATAATTGTTGAATTGTGTAATAAAATCCACAACCCCAAAAGAAATAAAAGTTGTTCGCCTTCAATTGCTTATGTGCTTAACGTACTACAAACTGGCATGGAAATATATTATGGTTAATAAAATGGATCGTTATGCAAAAGCTAAATTTATTTATCGTTTGTGCATTTACTTTTTTTTATTCAGCCCACATAAATGCACAGGTACCTGATTCTCTTTCTGTGTTAGATACAAATTCAATTAACGTAAATGAAAATAATGTTGTAATGAATTGTACGCCTACACCAAGAGCTCAACAGGTTTTTGAAAACCAGAAATCAAACCAAAGGTTTTATGATCGTGTATTGAATTATTGGGATCCAAGTTGGGCAAGCCCTCCGTATGCAGATCTTGGTTCAGAGAAAGGCAGCTATATAATGTCTGCAGATATTCAACCATTGTTTACAATCGGAGGAGAAAAATTACGTCCTGTATTTTTCTTTACGCCAAGATACATGGTAAGAATATTTAGGGACAACCCAGAATTCAATGATAAATCTTTTCCGGTAAGAACACCAAGTTTCATGCCTGGCGGAGGATTTTTTTATCCTTTTCGAAGGATCAAAAATCCATATCAAAATGTAGAATATTTAAGTGTAAAATTAACGCATCATTCAAATGGGCAGGATGGCGCTGCTTTTAATGGTGATGGATCATTTAATACCCATGACGGTAATTTTGCAACCAACTTTGTTGAGGTGGGTTTAAATTTCAATTGGAGAGATAAAATAGTTACTACGGATACTACTTTTTGTTCCCAGTGTTCGGGAGGAAACAGTGAGTCGGATATGAAATCAAGTTACTATGATTATTTCGGGAAGATCGCTTTTGAGCAACATTTTATGACTGCCGATTCTTTGATTGGTATATACGGACAAAGTAGAGTGAATGTAAAATTAGGATTTATAAAAGTGATCAACCATCGGTGGCGTGTGAAAGAAGATGCTGCCAGTCCATGGTCTACAGTTGGGGCTTGTTATCTTAAAGAATCATTTAGGCTTACAGCACAAGCAAGTATGATCGTTGATGACCTGAAAGGATTTCATAGTGATTTTGAAAGAAGAATAAATTTTGAACTAAGCGCTTATTTGCCTTTTCTCAGTGGTAATACTGCTTTCTTTATAACAGGTGGGTATTATGGAAGTGATCCTTATAATGTTTACTTTGAAAAAAAGTATTTTTTTGTTAGAGCTGGGCTTGCTTTAGGAAACTTTATACGTGCAAAAAAGACAGGTAAGAGCTAAGTGTTTGAGCAATAGTGTTATGCGTTTCTGCTAATAGAAACATGTCATTTTTATGCAGTTTAAAAAGAGGAAAAAAGGTTTATAACTCTAACCTTTAGGCGTACTCTTTTTTATTAACTTTCAAAAGTTAAAAAACCACATATGAAGATCCGATATTTACTTGTCATTATTTTACTATTTACAAATTCGTTTTTATTTGCTCAAACTGTGAGAAGCCAGGCGGCTTTCAGATTGTTGCAAACTGCCAATACTTTACTTGAAGCAAAACAATATGAAGCAGCCGAAGAATATTATAAATCAGGCTTGAATAAAGCAAAACAAAATGCAGATACATATTGCGAAGCATTTGCCAATGAGGGACTGGGGAATTTATATACAAAAATTGATCAACCTCAGGCCGCGATCACACATTACACTACTGCAGTAAAATTATACAGGAAACAAAAACTCAATGTGATTGCGAATGTTG
The DNA here is from genome assembly GCA_040387955.1 of Bacteroidota bacterium. Lineage (GTDB taxonomy): Bacteria > Bacteroidota > Bacteroidia > Chitinophagales > Chitinophagaceae > Ferruginibacter. The sequence continues at coordinate 16,807 of JAZKCS010000004.1, forward strand.
TTGAAAGCTTATTAAAAAGCGTACAAGGTGTAGGAGATTTGTATGCAGGTATTGAGATAGGAGCCAAAGGTGTTAAAATGAGTGTGATAGATGTGAAGATGAGCAAGGACAGAGATTATGATTATACTTTGAAAATGGATACTGCCATCAATACTGATGCTGCATCTTTATCTTATCAAAGTGAAAAAGAAACAATGGATGCTTTGGCACTATTAATGGATATTATTAATACTCGTTATAAAGTTGCACCTAATAAAACATACATTGTTGTAAGCAGTGGATTAAAACAAGAATTGGATAAATACAATAAGGTAGAATATTTTGAAAATGTTATTCGTCCGAAAGGATTGAAAACTGAAATAAAGATCACACACATCACACCCGAACAGGAAGCAGAATTGAGCATGCTTGGTATTGTTCCACAAAGAAACCGCTTTACTGCAGGACAACTGGATATTGGTAGCGGTAACACTAAAGGCGGATATTTTGGCGGCGGCACTAAAAATTTTGTACCGATCAATTTTTCTTTAGGAACAAAATCTTTTCAGCGATTGATAGAGGCTACATCAAAAGGAGATATAAATAATTTTGTGAAGACAGGAGAATTTTTATGGAATGATAGTTTGTCGGCACCTGTTATAAGAGAGCTGGTTTACAAAAGAGAAATTAAATTAAAAGATATAATTTATTTATCAGGCGGTATAGTATGGGCTACAGTTTCATTGCAACATCCTGAAACTATTAATAGCAATTACGTTGAGATCACTGCAAAGGATATTGCAGATTTCAGAAAAAGAATTGTTGCAGATTATGATAAAACAGTGCAGCCAACCTTTGCTTCGATGAACGATAGTGTTGAAATAAAAGCTGCAGAAAAAAATATTAACCGTGTATTGAAAACCTTTGATCAAAAAGCTCTAACAGCTGGCGTTATCTGGCTTGATCACCTAGTGCAGGAAATTGTTACGGTCAACCCTAACAAAAAATTCATTTATCCTAAATATGGATATGTTGGATGGATAAGTGGTTTTATCATTAAAAAAGTTACACAACAATATGTGGGGTTGGTGAAAAACTGATTTAACAATTTAGAAATTTGGAAATTTGAAGATTTGAAAATTTTGTGAACAGCAGCCTAAACCATTTATGACTCAATAGTAATATTGTTTCTATTGTCATGATATTCAGCCTTTATAAATCTCCAAATCTTCAAATTTCCAAATCTCCAAATTAACTACGCCACTTTGCCCAAAAAACCCTATCTTTGCACTGTGATTATAGTTTTTAGCTCACTGTATTAGATAGTTTATTTTTCTTCTTATAATATTACTCTCCTCAATAGCTTGCTTTTTATCTACCATCACTGGTATTTTATTTTATTATTTTTAATTTTTTTTTATGAACATTTATGTTTCAAACTTGAGTTTCAACACTGCTGACAGTGAATTGAACGATTTATTTGCAAATTTTGGTGAAGTAACTTCTGCCAAAGTAATTACAGACAGAGAAACCGGAAGATCTCGTGGTTTTGGTTTTGTTGAAATGCCTTCTACCGAAGAAGGAAATGACGCAATTCTTGGACTTAACAATAAAGAAGTTGAAGGCAGAGCAATGTCTGTTTCTGTTGCAAAAGAAAAAGAACGTAGTTCTAATGGTGGCGGCTATAGCAATAGCAGGTCAGGTGGTGGCAACAGAAGATGGTAATTTAATTTTAACAGAGAACCTTTAGAAGTTCTCTGTTTTTTTTTATTTATAAAATGTAAATAATATGCTAAACGATCAGATCGAAAATTTTCTTGCACAAAAGAAAGTTGACAAAACACCGGTACAAATTTATTTTAAAACACGTAGTACCATTACGGGTTTGTTTATTCAACAAAGTAATGATTACGTAGAATTAAAAGCAAAGAATTTTTGGCGCATAGTTGCAGAAGCAAATATTGATGCGTATCAAAAATCAAATGATATTAATCTTACGAGAATATTCAATGGTTCAGAATTTACAAGATTAGTTCCTGGAAAGGATAATTGATCTTTAAAAATATAGTAATAAAAAAGGATCGCAATTGCGATCCTTTTTTATTATACGTACCTATGATCTAAATATTTTTATTTAATTCTCTTTCATCGATCACCATAGTTGATGTCCATCGATCTTGCCAAGGATTACACGGACTACCAAGTGCACTAAAAGCACAGAATGGAACAGCTTTACTAAAGCCTCTTGCTAAAGCTTTTTCCCAACTGATCCTACTGCCGTCCATATTTACTGCACGTGTTTTTGTAATAAATTTTCCTACGGATTTACCCTTTAATAAGCCTTCAATTACTCCCATGTAAACTCCATATAGTAACAAAGAAAAAAGCCTGTCAGCTAGATTAAATCCAGGGGAGTCATCAATATTTTCAATTACCGATGGACTTATAAAAGCTATACAAATTCCAAGTATAAAAAACAACGCATAAAAAACTAGCAGGTCAATTATGTAGTTAAGAAATCTTTTACCTGTGTCTGCCCGAATTAAATTTTCTTCAAGCACAATTAGATCTTGATCTTCAGCAATCGGTTCCATTTTTTTAATATTTTGATTAATAGAAGGATGTTAATTGCTAAAAGTAATATAATAATTTATTATTAAGATTCTTTGTTTGAAAGTTTTTAAAATAAAAAAATCCCATACCAATAATGGATGGGGTTTTAAGATATATTTTTTATAGTTTAAATGTCAATCGCTTCTCCGTAAGCTGCTGCTGTAGCTTCTTTCAAGCCTTCACTCATGGTAGGGTGAGGGTGAACCGCATTTAATATTTCATGTGCTGTTGTTTCTAATTTACGGGCAACTACAGCTTCTGCAATAATTTCTGTAACATTAGTACCGATCATATGGCAACCTAAGAATTCGCCATATTTAGCATCGTAGATAACTTTTACAAAACCATCAGTAGCACCACCTGCAACAGCTTTACCGCTTGCAATGAATGGAAACTTACCAACTTTAACTTCGTAACCTGCATCTTTTGCTGCTTTTTCTGTGTAGCCAACACTTGCTATTTCAGGTGTGCAATAAGTACAGCCAGGAATATTGTTGTAATCAAGTGGTTCAGGATGATGGCCGCTTAAATGTTCAGCAGCATTAATGCCTTCTTTAGAAGCAACGTGTGCTAACGCCTGGCCAGGAGTACAGTCGCCAATTGCGTATATGCCCGGTACGTTAGTCTGTTGATTTTTATCAACGATGATCTTTCCTTTATCGGTTTTAATACCTAATCCTTCCAAGCCAATATTTTCAATATTTGCAACAACACCTACAGCGCTTAATAAAACTTCAGCTTCCAATGTAACTTCACCGCTTGCAGTTTTTACTTTTGCTTTTACGCCAGCACCACTTGTATCCACACTTAACACTTCACTGCTGGTCATGATTGTCATACCTTGCTTTTTGAATTGTTTTTCCAATTCTTTGCTGATATCTTCATCTTCTACAGGAACCAAACGTGGCATAAATTCTACCATCGTTACTTGTGTACCTAAGCTATTATAGAAATATGCAAACTCACTTCCGATAGCACCGCTACCGCAAACGATCATGCTCTTTGGTTGTGTTGGTAAAGACATTGCTTCACGATAAGCAATGATCTTTTTACCATCGATAGGCATAGTAGGCAATGCTCTTGCACGGCCACCTGTTGCAATGATTATATTTTTTGCTTCTTCAACTTTTTTTGTTCCGTCAGCTGCAGTTATCTCTAATTTACCCGGAGCTATCAGTTTTCCAAAACCCATGATCACATCGATCTTGTTCTTTTTCATTAAAAACTGAATACCCTTACTCATTTTGTCTGCAACACCACGGCTACGACCTATAACGCCACCAAAATCTGCTTTTGGATCTGTTATAGTAATTCCATAATCTTTTGAATGTTTAGCATACTCAAATACCTGAGCACTTTTCAATAAAGCTTTAGTAGGAATACAACCCCAATTAAGGCAGATGCCTCCGAGGTTTTCTTTCTCTACAATTGCTACTTTTTTACCTAATTGACTTGCTCTGATCGCAGCCGGATAACCCCCTGGGCCACTGCCTAACACAATTACGTCGTATGCCATTTTCGTTTTATTTAAGATTTATGATTTTGAGAGGGCAAAGGTAATTTAAACGGGGTAAAGTGCAAAGGGGGATTTTGCGCCATCGTTCCCGACCGTTAAGGATTTGCTATTACCAATCTGGTAGTGATCCTGAATTTTTTTGTGGGATTTACTATCAGCTGACATTTATTGGCAATATGTTGTTCGCCTGTTAAAACACATTCTCCATTTGATACAGGATCAATAATGATAATTTCATTCTCGGTTAGTGTTGCCGGAGGTATATTGTTATTTACCCAATTGGCAGCAATATTCCAATTGCCGTTGCCAGTAAATATATAGGTGGTCAATGGCGAAGAGTTATATTCATCAGCTCCACAATCTACAATTCCCGAAACCCGAAGATCTCCATCCATGTCTCTTTCTGTAAATGCAGCAACAAAAGAAGGGTTTCCTGCTTCCTGAGCAGGTGAAGATCCGTTAAGGTGAAAATCAAGAATAGCATCGGGAGAAGAAAGAACATCATTTATAAACTGCGGATCTATAACCTTTGAATTTGCATTTGTACCGGTACCATTTTTAAAAGCTGTAAATGATTCATAAAAAGTACCATTCCAATCTGTTTCAAAATTTGCAGGAGAATTATTGCTGAAAAAAATGTTGTAGTTAAAATTTAAAAAGGGTTGTGTCAATTCAGTATATGCCAGTACATTTTGTGGCGACATGTAAAAAATATTATTTTCTATAGTGCATCTTTCACTGTAAGAAAGATACAATTCTCCCGTTCCATCATTTTTATAATCGTTCTTAAAACAGGTGTTATTTCTGATGGTGCAATTAGTGACCTTGCCCGAGCCATTCGGATATGCGTATCCACCTAATGCAATTGCACATATCTGGTTGTTTAAAAAAATATTATTTCTTACAATGATATTGTCTGTGGTCTTTCCCTGGTTTTCACAACCGATCTCAATACCATATCCATTTTGGTAAGAGGTGTTATTCTCTATAACAATATTTTTTCCTCCATCTACATATAAGCCACCTGATGTTGCATAAGCAGACAAACAATTATAGGTGACATTACCTTTTATTAATCCATTTCTTGCCTGATCATTTGAAGCAACAGGGCATGTGCCTTCATGACCAATTGCATCGATACCAATATTAGTAATATCATGCACTGTATTGCCTATAATTTCAAATCCATCTACATTACCATTAACGGCAATACCTTCACTATAACCCAATCTACAATTATATAATTGATTATTTCTTATTTTAAGATTGCTGATAGCTGTGGTGCCATTAGAGCCATACACAATGATGCCTTGTGCATTTTTAGTGTCATTAACTGAAGCAGCCGGATTTGAAGAAAAGTGGATGTCGTGGATTTTGCAATTGGCTATTGTAATATTTTGAGAAGTACCATCTACTAAGATGCCTTGTGCATCTAACATAATATTGTTGGCAATTTCAATACCCGATATAGTAATGTTTGATCGGCTACTGATCTCTATCATTGCAACCTGTGACGTTAAGCCTGTACCGCTTAGTATAGGATTGTTGCCTTTATGATTTCGTATATAAATATTAGATTTCCCTATAGATATTTTTTCATTGTATGTACCCGATAAAATATTAATGGTGTCATTGTTACTTGCATTATTAACTGCATATTGTATGTTTCTCCAGGGAGTTGCTAATGAGCCAGTGTTAGCATTATTACCGGATACTGAAACATATAAATTTGTTTGAGCAAAAGCTTGACTAAAACTAACTGCAAAGAATAAAAAAATGATCTTTTTCAATTTTTGTAAAATAAGGTTGTGCAAAGATAAATATGAATGCCAAATAAGATCTTATTATTTGGTGTCAGCATTTTTTACTTTGGCCAAAGCTTCTTCGATCAATCTTTTTTCGGCTATGGATTTCAATGTTTTGATGCTTACATTAAATTCAAAACCAATCAATAATGCCAATGAATTAATAAAAATAAGTGCCATTAAAACTATTATAGTACCGATGGAACCATACAAAGCATTGTACTTGCCCCAGTTATTTACGAAGGCAGAAAATCCTATTGTTGCCAATATACTTAATGATGTAGCCAGTATTGCACCGGGAGAAATAAACCGCCATCTTTTGTGTACAGCAGGCGCATATTTATAAATAAATGCGATCGATGAAAAGATCAAGGTTACTATAAGTATCCATCTTGCATAAAAAATGAAATCTCTTACCACTTCACTTGTAATACCTAGCCACTTTAATACAGCACCTTGTGCTATTAATAATATCAAGCAACTAAGCACCAATAAAAATTGTAATGAAGTAAGTTTTATAGCTATCCATCTTTTGTGAAGTCCTTTTCTTTTTTCGAAACCAACATAGTTTCTGTTGAATGATCTCATAATTCCCATAATAGCATTAGATGCAAAAAATAATGCTGCTATCAACCCGAATGATAACAAACCGATCTTGGAACCATCGATGAATGAGTCAACAAATTTTATCAAATTACTATTGTGTACACGAGCAGGAACAATGTCAACTATAAGTGCATGCAATTGTTCTTTAAGGCTTCTTTTAGAAATGAAAGGAAGACTTGGGATCAATGTAAATAAAAAAAGAAATGACGGGGGAATAGCCATTATAAAATTGTAAGAAATTGCAGATGCTCTTTCTGAAAGCCCACCGTTTTTTACTTGTCTATAAAAAAAACGCAATACATCATAGAACGGGATGCCTTCAAATCCAGGTAAATACCATCTTTTACTTTTGCGTAGCACAAAAGCCAATGGTGTTTTTGTTATGATTAAGCGCTCAATTTTTTTCAACGGGAAATAAGTATGATCACAAATTTACTGATTACAAATTATAAGTAAATACTATTTAATACTGTCCTTTGCTTTTAAATACTGTTCTATCCATTGCTGGTATTGTTTTGCATAGACAAGATGCTGCTCATATGTATTTGAAAAATTATGGTAGCCGGTTAAATTAGGTTGGGCTGCAAAATACAGATAGCTGGTAGAAGGTGCATTCAGTACTGCATCAATTGTTTTGATAGAAGGCGTACAGATAGGGCCAGGAGGCAACCCTGTATGCTTGTATGTATTGTATGGAGAAACATAATTAAGATGCTTGTTGTAAATTCTTTTCAAACCAAAATCTCTCATAGCATATCTCACTGTTGGATCTGCTCCTAAGGTCATACCTGTTTCTATCCTGTTCAGATATACACTTGCTATCTTTCCTTTATCATCATCTTTATTACTTTCTTCTTCTACAATACTTGCTAACGTATATGCCTGAACGGTAGATAAGTTCAATGCATTCGCTTTTGCTTTTCTTTCTGTTGTCCAGAATTTATCTTTTTCAGATAATAATTTTTTAAATACTTTGGGAGCAGAAGTATTCCAGAAAATACTGTAAGTATTTGGAATTACTATAGTCATTACAGTATTGGTATCTAAATTATATTTAGATAAAGTATCCTTATTATAGATCAGCGAAAGCGCTTCGTTATAACTGCATTCAAAGTTGTCTGCAAATTTTTTAGCAAGATCTTCTTTGGTCCGTATTTTATTGATGATAAAATTTACAGGAGTTTGTTTCCCGGATTTTAATGTTTTGATAATAGAGTAAATACTCTCTCCTTTTTTAAAACTGTATTTACCGGCTTTTATATTATTGGTATAATCTAATTTATCAGCAATGAAAGAAAAGATAGCAGGGTGGGTTATTACCTGTTGAGTTTGCAGGTCAGTGATAACTGTTTCAAAATTACTTCCTGTTCTGATGAAAATGTTTTTTCTGTCTTCAGAAAATGCCGTGCTGCTTCCAAAGATCATCCATGCTAAATAAATAGCTACAATGAAGACAAGTAAAAAAAGGATGGATATTATTCTTTTCATAGTGTTCAATTAACCGCTAATTGTAAGCTAATGTATAATAAAAAACCTCGTCGTTTGCGACGAGGTGAATATTTTTTTGCTAAAGATATTATGGCGCTTTTGGTGAATCTGCAGCCGGTGTAGCCGGAACAGTCACAGGAGCCGTAGTTTGATTTTGCAATTTTGAAGGAGCATTTCCTGAAGCACCTTTGATCAACTCTTCATTTTTTGATGAAGCACCAGCTTCTTTAGGAATGAAAATAGGAGATAGGATACATAAGATGCCTACTATAGCAGCAAAGATCCATGTGCCTTTTTCAAGAACATCAGTTGTTTGCTTTACACCCATTAATTGATTGCCTACACCACCGAAAGAACTTGACAGTCCACCACCTTTAGGGTTTTGCACTAATACAATAAGGCCTAAAATAACCGAAGCAAGGATCACTAAAATTCCAAATAACACTAACATATATTACACTTTAAATTGTTCAATTTTGGCTGCAAAGTAAGCACTTTTAGAGGGATTGAGCAAACTTAATTTTTGATATACTTCTATAGCTTTGTTAACCTTTCCCTGCTGTATCAGTACATCTGCCATTGCTTCGGTAAGAATAACGTTTTCAGTATTAGACTGTTCTGCCAGTTTTTGAATGGAAACGTCAACATTGGCGTCAGTTTCCATAGGTTCCGCTACATGTACCTTTTTCATCGTTTTAAGCCATTCTGTGAAGCTTTTCAACTGTTTTCCAAGCTTATCATCAGGCTTTATTTCTTCACTTAATTTAATACCTTGACTGGCAAAATAATCAGTTGTATATAGTGGCTCAAAAGTAAACGAGTCTTCTTTGACTGGGTCTGAAAGTGAAGGAAGGGTAATAGGTGGAATTTCTTCTCCAGGAAGATTTTCTGAAGTATTTGTGCCAACAACCTCTATTTGAGATACTGCCTCTAAATTATTATCCTGCTTTTCGATCTCCTCAGTTTGAGGCTTTTCAAGATTGTCAGTATTCAATTCCGTAACATCGTTAATTTTAGAGGAATTGCTATTATGATTGCTATGTAATAATTGAAAATTCAGCCATAAGGGATTATTGAATAAGACGCTTGTCTTTGCAATTTGTTGCTTATACATTGCATCCTCCTTATCAATTTGTTTCAGTAAAAAGAATTGAGCAGGGGCAAAATACGGATGGTCCTTTACTGTTTGTAAAAGCAGTGATTTTGTATCCTCACGATTTGAATCAATATTGAATAAGTTTTGCAACATATTATTTATGGCCATCTTTTAATAATACTAAATTAATCATTATGATGCTTACCAGTTAGAAAAGATCTTATTAAATATTGCATCAACAATATTTTTCACCATATCATTCATCAAAGATGCTTCGGCTTGCGCCAAACTTTGTTCAGCCGGAAAATCAAAGCTATTGGTAAGGTCCGTTTCCAAATTCTTTTTATCATCTAATGTATTTTTAAAAATAAGATGAAATGAAACTGTGATCCGGTTTGTACCTGCATTAGCTCCAGTAATACCGCTGGTAGTTATTGTGTAATCTGATACATATCCACTGATATCATAATGTGCATCATCGTCATTGGTCTGACGCAATCTTGTATTGCCAAGCACTTTCTGTTTTAATCTTTCTGTTAATTGGGGACTCAATTGTGCGTTTACATATCTTGCCTTATTCTCTAAATAATTTACCCTGAAAGTTTTTACTTCCGGTGGAATAGGGGCGGCATCTTTGAAACCATATTTACATGTGGAATAACTAAATACCCACAGCATAAAAAATAATGCTATTGGCCTACTGATCATCAACCATGAACTATACACTATGAACTTACTCTTCAATATCATATTCTTTTAGTTTTCTGTAAAGTGTTCTTTCGCTGATGCCAAGATCCGAAGATGCATCTTTACGCTTGCCCTTATGTTTTTTTAAAGCTTTAATGATCAGTTCCTTTTCCTTATCCATGATGCTAAGTGATTCCTCAACTGCTTCATGATGGTGGATGTCATTATTATTATTTTGATTGATAAAAACAGGTTGGCTATTTTGTTGTGCTCCGTAATTGTTGGGATTGTTTACAGTTGCAGGAAGATCAGCAATATCATTGTCATTATTATACATAGGAATATGCTGTGCCATGTTCGGATTCTGTAAAATATCGAAGAACATTTTCTTTAATTCATTGACATCTTTTTTCATGTCAAAAAATAATTTGTACAAGATCTCTCTTTCATTTGCAAACTCTGCATGACTTACAGATCCGCTGCCTCCGGCCAATACAGGCAAACGATTAAAATTGTTTTCCGGCAAGAATGCCAGCAATTCTTTCGAAGTGATATATTTTTCTTTTGATAGAACAGAGATCTGTTCAGCAATATTTTTCAATTCTCTTACATTGCCGGGCCATGAATAATTCATCAGCATATTTTTTGCTGATTCATCCAATTGTATGGAAGCACCTTTGTATTTGTCTGAAAAATCTGCTGCAAACTTTCTGAACAAAAGAGGAACATCATCCTTCCTGTCTCTTAGTGCCGGAACCCTTATAGGTACAGTGTTTAAACGATAGTAAAGATCTTCTCTGAACTTGCCGGTTTGTGTAAATTCTAATAACTCTTTATTTGTTGCAGCAATAACACGTACATCCGTTTTTTGCACTTTACTGCTACCAACACGAATGTATTCACCAGTTTCCAAAACCCTCAATAATCTTGCTTGTGTACCCAAAGGCATTTCGCCAATTTCATCCAAAAAGATAGTGCCACCATTCACTGTTTCAAAATAACCCTTACGGCTATCCATTGCACCGGTAAAAGACCCTTTTTCATGACCGAATAATTCACTGTCGATCGTTCCTTCAGGAATAGCACCGCAGTTTACCGCAATGAATGGATTGTGTTTTCTTGCACTCAACGCATGAATGATCTGAGAAAAAACTTCTTTACCTACACCACTTTCTCCATTGATCAACACAGAAAGATCTGTATTGGCAACTTGTGTTGCAACATTCAATGCATGGTTTAGTGCCGGCGAATTGCCTATTATACCAAAACGATTTTTTATACTTTGTAGATCCATATTTATTTCCTCCGCACGGCGGAAAAACTAGTTTAAAATTATTTAATGCTCTGTCCAATTATTATAGGGTTTCCAAATAATGTTCCTGCAGTACATCTTTCGATATATAAGTTTACATATTCACCTTTCTTAAAATTCCCTTTCGGAAATATCACTACTTTATTATGATCAGTTCTTCCGAACAATTCATTCTCATTTTTCTTAGATGTACCTTCTATCAAAACTTTAAAAGTTTTGCCTACATCTTTCTGCATACTTTTTAAAGATTGTATACGATGCAGATCGACCATTTCCTGTAGTCTTCTTTTCTTTATCTCTTCTGGTATATCATCTTTAAACCTACGTGCAGCAAGTGTTCCCGGACGTTCGCTGTAGAAATACATATAAGCAAGATCGTATTCACAATATTTCATCAGGCTTAAAGATTCCTGATGATCTTCTTCAGTCTCTGTACAAAACCCGGTGATCATATCTGTACTTAATCCGCAATCAGGTAATAATTCTTTGATGCGATTCACTTTAGCGATATACCATTCTCTTGTATAGGTCCTGTTCATCAATTGCAACATTCTGCTGCTGCCACTTTGCACAGGTAAGTGAATATAATTACAGATATTATCGTATTTTTTTATTGTAAATAAAACATCATCTGTAATATCTTTCGGATGTGATGTTGAAAAACGAACCCTTAATAATGGATCGATCTGTGCAACTCTTTCTAATAATTCAGCAAAGCTTGTTGTTTTGTTTTCATTATTTGTATCCTGGTAGCTATCTACATTTTGTCCAAGTAATGTAACTTCTCTGTAGCCTTGTTCAAACAGATCTTTACATTCATTGATAATACTTTCTGCATCACGGCTTCTTTCTCTTCCTCTTGTAAAAGGAACAACACAGAATGAACACATATTATTACAGCCTCTCATGATGCTTACGAAGGCATTCACGCCGTTACTATTTAATCTTATTGGAGAAATATCTGCGTAGGTCTCATCACGGCTCAACAAAACATTCACTGCTTTTTGACCGGTCTCTGCTTCTTCAATTAAAGAAGGTAATGTTCTGTAAGCGTCCGGTCCTACAACCAGGTCAACCAATTTTTCTTCCTCTATGAATTTTTCTTTCAAACGTTCAGCCATACAACCCAATACACCAACGAGCATTCCCGGATTGCTTCTCTTTAATTTCTTAAATTCAGTCAAACGTTTTCTTACGGTCAATTCAGCTTTTTCACGAATAGAGCAGGTGTTCACAAATATCAGGTCAGCTTTTTCAATATCCAATGTTGCTCCAAAGCCATTATTCTGAAGGATTGAGGCTACAACTTCACTGTCTGCAAAGTTCATTGCACAACCATAACTCTCAATATAAAAATGCTTTTTGTATTGATTATTATCGAGTTTAAATGGCAAAAAAGCTTCACCCTGCCTTGCTTCGTCGTGTTGTTTACTGTCTTGTAATACTAAACTTTCCATAATTTATGAGGATTGCAAAAATAAGCATTTAAATGCAAAGGCGTGTCATATTGACATACTGAATAGCAGCCAATTAGTTAAAATTTTAAGAATGATACATTGATAATCAGAGATTTGTCAAAATAGGAAAGGAAAAGTTATTTAAAAATTACAGTACCTAACCTTTTTGTCAACTCTATTTCAAGTTGTTTCAGATGCTGATGGGTTTGAAGTAATAATAATTGCTCGTCGGAAGTATGCGGATTTTCAAGATCCTGCTGATTGGTTTCTATAAGATGTTTTATTTTTCTGAGCTTAAGATAATTCAAGGTAGAAAAGACTTCTTCTTTATATAGATCTTCCCGTGTCAATATTTTACCCTCAAAAATTTCTTTCCAATTAGGGCTGATCTCATAATTGTAATCCATCAGGCTTACAACCAAGGAACTTAATCCAAGGTCTTCATGATATAGAAAAGTTTTTGGGGTGGGCTCTAATCCTTCTTTATACCAGGTACGATAAGTGTCTATTACTCGTACAAGATTTTTATTGTCGATCAGGTCTTCAATATCATTATCAATTTCATCAAAAAAATAATCTGCTACTTTTCTTTCTTCATCCCAATCTTTCAAACCAAATTCCAATAGAGATCTTACAATTGCTCTTTCATGATGTTCATCCCTGTTAAGTAAAGAAGCTACTTCGTCATCATCCGGACTGTAACTTTCAGATGATGATGTTTGGAAAGAGTCAAACGATTCTTCTCTGTTTAGTTTATTTTCTTCTTTAGTTATTTTTTCACGAATGAATTTATTCACTAAGGTATGCAGCCCTTGCTCATCGATCTTTAATAACTGGCTACATTGTTTAATGTAATCCTGTTGCTTGGTAAAATCTTCCGCCTTATTTATTTTAGAGATCGTTTCTGCAACACGGTTAACCAATGCAGATTTTTTGGTAGTATCGTTGCCAACTTCTTGTAAAGAAGTTTCTAATTGAAATAAGATGAAATCTTTTTTATTAGCAGCAACAAATTCTGAAAATGTAGCAGCGCCAACTTTGTTGACATAACTATCTGGATCTTCCTTATCAGGAATCAATACAAGCTTTACATTCAGACTTTCTTCCAATGCAAGATCAAGCCCACGCAAAGCGGCTTTAACACCTGCACTATCACCATCATAAATGATAGTAAGGTTATTGGTGTATTTTTTTATCAGTCTTAACTGATCAGGTGTAAGAGAAGTACCGCCACTAGCAACCACATTTTCAATACCTGCCTGGTGTAGAGAAACAACATCCGTATATCCTTCCACCAATAAACATTCATCAGCTTTATCAATGGCTAATCTTGCAAAATAACTGCCATATAATAATTTACTTTTTACATAGATATCATTTTCCGGCGTATTGATATACTTAGGCGCTTTGTCTGTGGTTTTTAAAACCCTTGCACCAAAGCCCAACACTTTTCCGCTTTGATTATGTATTGGAAATATGATCCTGCCACGATAATTATCCATTGGTTTATCATCACGAACTACTACCAATCCGCTTTTTTGTAATAATTCAATATTATATTGTGCAGCTAAAGCAGCTGTTGCAAAACTATCTCTGCCTTCCGGATTAAAACCCAGTTGAAATTTTTGGATGATCTCTTCGCTGAACCCTCGATGCTTTAAATAACTCAGCCCGATATCTCTGCCTTCTTCAGTATTCAATAAATAATTACTGAAAAATTTTTGGGCAAAATTGTTAACGATGTATAAACTATCAGCACTTTGCTGTTGAAGTTTTTGTTCAGGAGTCGCTTCTTTTTCTTCTATCTCAACATTATACTTATTGGCAAGCCAGCGTAAGGCTTCTACATAACTATATTTCTCATGCTCCATTAAAAAGCTGATGCTGTTACCGCTTCTGCCACACCCAAAACATTTGTATATTTCTTTGGCTGGTGATACAGTAAAAGAAGGGCTTTTTTCATTGTGAAAAGGGCATAATCCAAGATAATTTGTGCCTCTTTTCTTTAATTTTATGAACGAACCAACGATATCAATTATATCGATACGGCTTAATATTTGTTGTATGGTGTTTTGTGAGATCAAGTATATAAAAAGATTGCAAATCTAATGATAAGTTAGGAGAAGTAGAATTGTGAAATTTTGAAGAAAATAGCATCCATAATAATTACAAATTATATCTTTAACAAAATAAATGATTGAAAATGAAGAAAATAATATTGCTAGCCGCTATAATAGGTAGTACAACAATTACATATTCACAGGATCTAGATGATATCCGGGAAGCATTGGGTAAGAAAGAAATAGATTATACAAAAGCCAAAGATTTGGTTGATAAGCATCTTGCTAATCCTAAAAATGCAGCTAAAGCTGATGCATGGTATTACAAAGGGTATATCTATAATTCTATCAGCAAAAAAGATGAGCTGAAAGCACTTTGCACTAATTGCAAATGGGAGGCTTTTGAAGCATTCAAAAAATACCAGGAAATGGATAATAAAAATGTATTGATGACATTAGAGCAAAACGCTTCTTTATTTGATCTGTACAATGGATTCTTTGATGCAGGTGCAAAAGCTTTTAATGACAAAGATTATAAAAATGCATTTACAAATTTTAAAAGTGCATTATTAGTGGAAGATTATGTACGTGGTAAAAATTATGACTACCAGGGATATAAATTTCCTGCGTTGGATACATCGCTTGTTTTAAATACTGCTCTTGCGGCAAGACTTGATAAAAATGATGCTGATGCAGTTACTTATTATAAAATACTTACTGATGCAAATGTTAGTGGTAAGCAATATCTTGAACCTTATGAATATCTTGCAGAATATTACAACAATAAAAAAGATTCAGTAAATTTTGCAGCAGCGTTGGCAAAGGGTAGGGCTGTTTTTCCTGATGAAGCTTATTGGACAGCAATAGAAATGGAATCAGTTGAAAAGAACGGAACCAAAGAAGATATGTTCGTAAAATATGATGAGCTGTTACAAAAAACTCCTAATTATACGCTGGCTTATAATTATGGCGCAGAACTTTTTAATTTTATTTATGCCAACGATGCAAATGCTAATAATCCTAAAAATAGTGAATACAAAATAAATCTGGAAAACGCTTTGAAGAAAGCGATCGAGTTAAAGTCTACTGCTGAAGCTAATTTGTTGTTAGCAAGATATTATTATAATAATGCTTATGATATCAGTGACGATGCAAAAAAAATAAAAGGTGCAAAACCAGAAGATATAAAAAAACGCAAAGCTTTGAATGATGCCTCAATGGCAAATATGGATAATTGCATTATCTATTCCGAAGCTGCAAATAAAATTTATGCTGCTATGCCTGCATTAAAACCAGTAGATAAAGCACAGTATAAAAATTCTCTAAGCATGCTTCAAAATATTTATCAGATAAAAAAGAATGATGCAAAGGCTGCGGAATATGGTAAAATTATAACATCCCTGAACTAAAGAAATGGATATACCTGCAAAAAAACATGAGGCTACATCAATAACATTGATCGAGTGCCCTCGTGATGCTATGCAAGGGTGGAAAAATTTTATTCCTACGCCGAAAAAGATCGAATACATCAATTCATTATTAAAAGTAGGTTTTGATACAATAGATTTTGGAAGCTTTGTATCGGCTAAGGCTATTCCACAAATGGAGGATACTGCTGATGTGATCAAAGGGTTAGATCTTAGTAATACAAAAAGTAAATTGTTGGCAATAGTTGCTAATGAGCGTGGGGCAGAAGATGCTGTAATGTATGATGAGATAACTTATTTAGGTTACCCTTTTTCTATTTCAGAAACTTTTCAAAAAAGAAATACTAATTCAACCATTGCTCAATCACTAGAAAGGGTTGAAAGCATACAAGATCTTTGTTTAAAGAATAATAAAGAATTGGTAATATATATATCTATGGGTTTTGGTAATCCTTATGGTGATGTATATAATGAGGACATTGTTTTACAATGGGTTGAAAAAATGGTTGACATGCAAATTGGTATTGTGTCTATTGCTGATACAGTTGGACTTGCTACATCAACCCAGGTATATGATATTTTATCTAAAATAACTCCTGCATTTTCAGATACTCAAATAGGAGTACATCTTCATTCTTCAGTTGCTAATTGGAAAGAAAAAATTGAAGCAGCTGTAAAAGCAGGCTGCAGGCGCTTTGACGGAGCTTTAAAAGGTATTGGTGGATGCCCTATGGCAGATGATGAATTGGTAGGAAATATGGACACAGAATTGATGGTCGCGTATTTCAACGAAAAAAGTTTATTGAATAATTTAGATATGAATGCATTGAAAGAAAGCAGTAATCTTGCATCTCAAATATTTGTGTAATTTATTATGGACTTTCATTTAGAATTTACTCCCAAACATTTTGAAACAAAGATCAGGCACCAGGATAAACTGATGCTGATAGGGAGCTGTTTTACAGAAAATATTGGTACAAAATTAAAGCAGCTAAAATTTTCTGTTTTGGAAAATTCAAATGGAATATTGTTTAATCCAATAAGTATTACAAGATCTATCGATTCTTATATCGCAAATAAACAATATAGTGAAGCTGATCTTTTTTATGCAAATGAAAGCTGGAATAGCTGGGAGCACCATAGTCGGTTTTCTCATCCTGATAAAATTACTTGTCTCCATGATATCAACCAATCCCAGCAACAAGCACACGATTTTATAAAACAAGCAGATTGGCTTTTACTTACATTAGGATCAGCATTTGTTTACGAACTTGAAAACAAAAATGTAGTAGCCAATTGCCATAAAATACCGACAGATAAATTCACAAAACGATTGTTGTCTTCAGCAGAAATAGTTGAAGCGCTTAAGACATCAATTGAAAATGTATTGTCTGTAAATGCGAATGCTAAGATTATTTTTACAATAAGTCCGGTTAGGCATTCGAGAGATGGTTTTGTAGAAAACAACAGGAGTAAAGCTTTGCTGATACAAGCGGTTCATGAGGTAGTGGCTTCAAATGATAGAATATTTTATTTTCCTGCTTACGAATTAGTAATAGACGACCTTAGGGATTATCGTTTTTATGCAGAAGACATGGTTCACCCTAACTATGCTGCTACTAATTATGTATGGGATAAATTTATTTCAACCTGTATTGATGATACAACCCAGCAATTGATGAAAGAAATAAATGTCATCAATGCTGCAAGAAGTCATAAACCTTTTAATCCAACATCTGAGCAGCATAAAAAATTCCTTCAAAAAAATTTAGCTGCGGTAAATAAATTATCACAGCAACATACTTATATAAATTTTCAAGAAGATATAAATTACTTCACTTCGTAAATTCTGCATTTTCTAAATCTCCAAATCTCGAAATCTTCAAATCTCCAAATCTTCAAATCATTAATGTATCCTATCACCCCTCACTTCCACACTCGCCATTAATTCTTTTTCATAAGCCAGCCATTCTTTCCAGCGCTTTCTCACTTTTGTTTTATCGATATAGGTTTCTGCCAGATCAATAAATAAAGTATAATGCCCTGCTTCGCTTTCCATGAATTTTCTGTAAAAATTTTTCATGTACGTATCATTCAATCCTTCGCTTAATCTTTTAAAACGTTCACAACTGCGGGCTTCTATCAAAGCCATCGTCAAAAGATGATCCAATAATCTATCATCAGGGCTGCCGCCTTTTTTCTGAAACTCAATAAGCTTGTTTACATAAACATCTTTACGTTGCTTGCCTAAGTTCAGTTTTCTTTTTTCCAATTCAGCAAGTACCATTCTGAAATGTCCCCATTCCTCTGTAACTATTGGACTTAATTCTTTTACAAGTTTGTGTTTGTCAGAATATCGTTGAATTAAAGTGATGCAGGTAGTCGCTGCTTTTTGTTCGCAATAAGCATGGTCTGTTAAAATCTCTTCCAACTGAATTTCAGCAAGGTTTACCCAACGTGGATCTGTGGGTAATTGTAATCCTAATATGTTTTTTACATCAATGCTCTCTTCTTTCATTCAGCAAAAATAAATGATCATATTTGTTTTATAATAAAGCTTTGTAGTAAATTACAGCATTCAAATAACTGTATGAGAATATTGCCATTCATTATTTCAACTGCAATTACTGCAGGATTAGTTATTACCCTTAATTCCACTTTAGTTTTACCGGCGCCTTTAGGTAAATTGCTTAGCCCTCAACATGGGATATGGCAAAATGCTGAAAGTGCAACTAAGGATTTTAGTGCAGATCTTTCATTCCCTCAATTGCAGGGAAAAGTAAATGTTTATTTGGATGATCGACTGGTTCCGCATGTTTTTGCAGAAAATGAGAATGATGTATATTTTGTTCAGGGATATTTACATGCTAAATTTCGTTTATGGCAGATGGAATTGCAAACGCATGCAGCTGCAGGAAGAGCAAGTGAGATAATAGGAGATGTAGCACTTAATCATGACCGTGAGTTTAGAAGATTGGGTATGGGATATGCCGCTGAAATAGCTGTGAAGGAAATGGAAAAAGATCCCGAGATCAAAGCTGAGTGTGATGCTTATACTGCTGGTGTAAATGCTTATATAACTACTTTGCCCGAAAGCAAATTGCCATTAGAATATAAATTGATCGGTTATCTGCCGGAGAAATGGACCAATCTTAAAACAATGTTGTTTCTTAAATACATGAGCTATGATCTTGCATCAGGTGAATATGATATTGAAATGACAAATGCAAAAAGCTTTTTTGGGAAAGATGATTTTATGAAATTATTTCCTTCAGTTCAGGATTCTTTAGATCCTGTTATTCCAAAAGGTGAAGGGTATTTGCCACAAACAATTTTTCCTGTAGCTCCTGAACATAGTGATTCAATTTATTTATCAAACAAAGATCTTGCTTTAATTGAAAGAGAAAAACCTGATCGTGATAATGGAAGTAATAACTGGGCGGTAAATGGCACTAAAACGAGATCAGGCGCACCTATTTTATGTAATGATCCCCACCTTGGATTAAATCTTCCATCATTGTGGTTTGAGATGCAATTAAGTACACCTACGTTCAATGCTTATGGTGCTACATTTCCGGGAGCACCGGGAGTTGTGATCGGTTATAATGATAGTTGTGCATTCGGTTTTACTAACGGAGGAAGAGATGTGAGGGATTATTATGAGATACAATTCAAAGATGATAGCCGCAAAGAATATTGGTTTGACAGTGCATGGAAACAAACAGATTTTCGTGTAGAAACAATTAAAATAAAAGGCAAACCTGATTATATAGATTCAGTTGCTTACACAATATTCGGTCCTGTAATGTTCGATAAGTCTTATGCAGGTGGAAGAACAGCTGGAAACAAATATTATGCAGTTAGATGGAAAGCGCATGATCCAAGCAATGAATTAAAAATGTTCAACTTGTTGAATCATGCAAAAAATTATGCTGATTATGCCGAAGCTGCAACCTATTTACATACACCGGGTCAAAATTGTGTTTTTGCATGTAAGAATGGTGATATTGCTCTTCGTGCCCAGGGAGAGTGGCCTGCAAAATGGAAAGGACAAGGAGATTTTGTAATGCCCGGTACAGATAGCAGTTATATGTGGCAGGGAATGATCCCACAAAGTGAAGTGCCTTATCAATATAATCCTGCTAGGGGGTTTGTAAGTAGCGCTAATCAAAAGCCTGCTGACTCAAGTTATCCTTACTATCTCGGAAGAAATTATCCATTGTACAGAGGTTTTATTCTAAACAGGGAATTGAACAGGATGACAGGCATTACACCACAGGATATGATGGATTTGCAAACAAGCAATTATGATGTTGTTGCAGAATTGGCAGCCCCAATTTTTATTAAAAATATTCAGCAGGATAAATTAAGTGAAGAAGAAAAAAAATATTTTGAAATGTTGAGGTCATGGAAATTCAATGACGATATTCATGAAACAGGCGCAACTGTTTTTACAGTGTTATGGAATAAATTTGATAGCACAGTTTATACAGATGAATATGCAAAAGCGCCTGAAGTGATCATGCATCCATTTGAAAGCAGTTTGTTGGAAGGAGTATTAAAAGATTCTGCCTATAAATTTTTGGATAACGTAACAACTTCACAAATAGAAACATTGCCAGATGTTGTTACAATAGCATTTAAAAATGCGGTTCCTGATCTTCGCAAACTTGAAAATGAAAAGCGTTTAGAATGGGGAAAATACAAGGCTACAAAAGTTAACCATCTTACAAAATTGGCACCATTTAATCGTACCGATCTACCAATAGGAGGAAGTAAACATTGTATCAATGCAACAAAAGAAACACATGGCCCAAGCTGGAGAATGATCGTTAGCTTGACTCCTGAAACTGAAGCGTATGGAGTTTATCCGGGTGGGCAGAGCGGTAATCCCGGTAGCAGGTTTTATGATAATTTTGTTGATCAATGGGCCGCAGGAAAATACTATTCACTTTGGATGATGGCAAGAGGAGAAGAGAATGATAAACGTGTGAAATGGAAAATGAACTTTGCAAAAAAATAAATATTAAATCTTTTACATGAAATTTATTGTCACCATTATATTAATAGCATTATTGAGTTTTGCCGCCTGTTTATATTTACCATGGTGGAGCATTGCGATCGTTGCATTTATTGTTGCTGTCGCAATTCCTCAAAGACCGATCAATGCTTTTTTTACAGGCTTCATAGCTCTTTTCTTATTATGGGGTATAATTGCATTTGTCATCAGCAATAGTAATGGTGATGTTTTAGCACATAAAATTTCTTTATTGATCTTAAAAATGGATAACCCTGTATTGTTAATTGCTGCTACAGCTTTAATAGGTGCATTGGTTGGCGCCTTTGCATCCCTTGCAGGTAGTTATGTAAGAAAAAAATAAGCTGCTGTTATTTTCCTTTAATTTTGCTCTAGCAAATATTGCTGATCTAATCGCAATTTAAAAGGTATGCATAAATTCCTCTTCATTATATTTTGTGTTATTTCAATTAACACATCAGCTCAAAAAATATTCGGAACAGTTTATAATGATAAAGGCGATCTATTGCCTTATTCTTCTGTTACCATTAAAGGAACAACCATTGGGGCAAGTGCCAATAACCGAGCTAAATTTTCGATCACTGTATCTCCGGGAACTTATACTATGGTTTGTCAACATATTGGTTATACTACTAAGGAAGTTACAATGACGATTTCGGGTGAAGACAAAGAAGCGTTTTTTGTTTTGTCTGAACAAAAATTAGTGATGAAGGAGGTTGTTGTAAAGTCCAATAGCGAAGATCCTGCTTATGAGATCATTCGTCAGGCAATTAAAAAAAGGCCTTACTATGCTAAACAGGTAACAGGTTTTGAATGTGACCTGTATACCAAGGATATGATCAAATTCAAACGTTTCCCTAAAAAAATTCTGGGACAAAAAATTGACAATGAAGAAATGATCTTGGATACACTTGGCCAGGGAATAATTTATTTGGGTGAAACTGTTTCAAAGATCGCTGCAAAGCAACCTGATAAATTTAAAATGGTAGTAAAAAGCAGCCGGATAAGTGGCAGTAATAGTTTTGGCTTTAGCTTCCCGACATTTATTAGTTTTTATCAGAGTAATATAGCTGTTTTCTCTGAAAAGCTTAACCCACGTGGGTTTGTGTCACCCCTTGCTGATGGTGCTATTGGTTTTTATAAATTCAAATACCTTGGAAGTTTTTTTGAGAACGGGAAAGAGATCAACAGTATAAGAGTTACACCCAAAAGAAATTACGAGCCTTTATTCTCAGGGATCATTAATATTACTGATGGCGATTGGAGGATACATAGTGTGGATCTAAAGCTTACAAAAAAATCTCAATTAGAGATCGTAGATACACTTCAGATCACCCAGTTTCATGTTCCGGTAGAGGGTGATATCTGGCGTATAAAAAACCAATTGATCCATTTTGATTTTGCTCAATTGGGTATAAATGCAGCAGGCAATTTTGTAAATGTTTATTCTAATTATAATATCAATCCTACTTTCAAAAAAGGCTTTTTTGATGAGGTGGTTGTTAAATATGATTCAGGGGTAAATAAAAAAACTAAAGCTTACTGGGATACAATTCGCCCAGTTCCTTTAGAAAAAGAAGAGATCAATGATTACCAGGTTAAGGATAGCATATTTGAGGCAAGGAAAGATAGTGTATGGGATAAGCAAACTGTTGATTCTTTAAAACGAAAACAAGGAAAAATAAAACCACTTAAAATTTTTTGGAGTGGGATAGATCGTGTTCACTATAGTAAAAAAGGAAAGTATAATTGGGGAATAAATTCTCTAATTAAAGATCTTGAATACAACCCTGCAGAAGGAGTTGTTGTTCAAGCCAAGGGGTATTATGAAAAACATCTTAAGCGATCGTCGACTAATCTTTCGGTATTGCCAAACATTCGATATGGCACAAATAATACGCACCTCAATGCATGGGTAGAAGTGAATTTGCGAACCAGAGATTTTAATAAAGAAGACAGTAAACTTAAAAGACATTCCTGGAATTTTTCCGGAGGAAAGCGAGTGACACAATTTAATAAAGAAAGCCCTATAACGCCATTTATAAACTCTCTGGGCACCTTGTTGTATGGTAATAATCATATGAAAACGTATGAAAATTGGTTTTCATCAATTACTTATATTAAGCGGTATGAGAGTGGCTTAAGATTTAATGTAAATGTGTTGTATGAAGATAGAATGCCTTTGAATAACACCACTAAGTTCACTTTGTTTAAAAAAGATAGCGTAAACATCACTCCTAATTATCCTTACGAAAAAATTAATGTTCAATTTGAAAAGCATCAATCTTTTAGTGTAGGTGTTAGCGTTAGTTTTAAACCTGGTCAACGATACATTCAGTTCCCCGAAAGAAAAATGCCAATAGGTTCAAAATATCCAACATTGACACTTAGCTATGCAAAAGGGATAAAAAATATTTTAGGAAGCGATGTTGATTACGATAAATGGAAATTTACCATTAATGATGATAAGAATTTTAAATTGGCGGGAACATTACGGTATAAAATTGGTGTTGGTGGATTCTTAAACAGGAATGCTGTTTATATCCAGGATTATCAGCATTTTAATGGTAACAGGAGTGTTGCGGCTGGAGAATACGTAAATAGTTTTCAATTAGCGCCATATTATCTTAACAGTACTGTAGCTAATATATATGGTGTTGCCCATCTTGATCATCATTTCAATGGTTTGATAACAAATAAAATTCCATTATTTAACAGACTTGGATGGAATATGGTTGCCGGAACAAATACCTTCTATGTAAATCAGGATAATAATTATGTGGAGTTGTTTGTTGGCCTAGAGAACATAATAAAGATCTTCAGAGTGGATTTTGTAGCCGGATATACAAATGGTAAACAAGGGACAACAGGTATCCGTATTGGATTTGGCGGTTTGGTGGGAGGTAATGTGGGTAACGGCTCCGGAGGTTCTGGAGATCGCATGATCCTTAGTTTTTAAAAAAAATATTATCTTTGCGTTTCAATTTGGTTTGCCCTGCAAGCATCCAATCTTATTAAGATTTCCTGAAATATTCAGGATCAAATTAAAACTTATGGCAGTATTACATAACCGCATTTCACAGGCGGAGTTAAAACAATTATTGTACGCAGAAACAGAGAAGCGTACAACTATTTCCTTTTATCAATATTTCTCGATCACTGATCCGAAAATTTTCAGGGATGAAATGTATAAAGCATTGGATGAACTGAAAGTGTTTGGAAGGATCTATGTAGCTCATGAAGGTATCAATGCACAGATAAGTGTTCCTGAAAGCAATTTCAGCAAGTTGAAAGTGTATTTGAATTCCATTGAAGGATTGTCAGGTATTCGTTTAAATATTGCTGTTGATGATGACGGCAAAAGTTTTTGGGTATTAAAAATAAAAGTGAGAGAAAAGATAGTAGCTGATGGAATTAATGATACTTCATTCAGCATGGAAAATAAAGGAAGGTATGTGAATGCAGAACAGATGAATGAATTGTTACAAAACGATGAAACTGTTGTTATCGATATGAGAAATCATTATGAATATGAAGTTGGCCATTTTGAAAAAGCAATAGAGATACCGAGTGATACTTTCAGGGAGCAGCTACCCATGGCTGTTAGTATGATGGAAGATAAAAAGGATAAGAATATCATCATGTATTGTACAGGTGGTATTCGTTGCGAAAAGGCAAGTGCTTTTATGTTGCACAATGGGTTTAAAAATGTCTTTCACCTTGAAGGCGGTATTATCAATTATGCCCGTGAAGCAAAGCAAAAAAATCTGCAAAGCAAATTCATCGGTAAAAATTTTGTTTTTGATGACAGGCTGGGAGAGCGTATCACAGAAGATATCATTGCAAAGTGCCATCAATGCGGTCAGCCTGCTGATACGCATACAAATTGCAAAAATGACGGCTGCCATTTACTATTTATACAATGTGAGGCATGTGCTACAAAATATGACGGTTGTTGCAGTACGGAGTGCCAGACTGTTTATAATATGCCGGTAGAAGCACAAAAAGAATTACGCAAAGGAGTAGATAAAGGGATGATGGTATTTAATAAAAGCAAACAACGCCTTAGACCAAGGTTGAATGAAAAATAATTAGGCTATTGTTTTTTCCAATGCACCGGATATCCTTGTGAACATTTGTTCTTCAGTAATATTTTCAGGAAGAAATTTTGTCCCTATCACTTGCTCATATAATTCTATGTAACGTTTTGAAATAGTGTCGATCCATTCGTCAGACATTTCAGGAACTACTTGCCCGTCTTTTCCCATAAAATTATTTTCAATAAGCCATTCTCTTACAAACTCTTTGCTAAGTTGTTTTTGTTTTTCTCCCTTTAGTTGCCTTTCACTATATCCATCAGCATAAAAGTACCGGGAGCTGTCAGGCGTATGGATCTCATCCATTAAATAAATAGTATCGCCAATTTTTCCAAATTCATATTTTGTATCAACTAAGATTAGTCCTCGTTTTGCCGCTAATTTTTTTCCTCTTTCAAAAAGAGCATATGTGTATTTTTCTATTACCGCATAATCAGCCTCACTTACAATACCTCTTTTTAAAATTTCTTCTTTGCTGATATCTTCATCATGGCCAACATCTGCTTTAGTAGACGGGGTAATGATGGGGAAATGAAAAAAATCATTTTCGTTTAAACCTTCAGGTAAGGTTACACCGCATAATTCTCTTTTACCTGAATTATAAGTCCTCCATGCATGGCCAGTAAGATTTCCCCTAATAACCATTTCTACTTTAAGGGGAATACATTTTTTTCCGATGGCACTGTTCCCTGTAGGTGTATTTAATAGCCAATTCGGACAAATATCTTCAGTTGATTTCAACATGTATGCAGCGATTTGATTTAGTACTTGTCCTTTATAGGGTATAGGACGAGGTAAAATAACATCAAAAGCAGATATACGATTGCTGGCTATCATAACCAACCATTTTTCTGCAATGGTATACACATCTCTTACTTTACCGCTGTAAAAATTCGTTTGCTGTGGAAATTGAAATACTGACATTTTGCTAAAATACTTGCAACTATTTGAACCACCCAATTTTAGCTATAATAAATGTCAACAATAGGTTAGAAATAAAATTTTTGAAAGAATCTAACAATCCTTATTTTGCTGTAATTTTAAAAAACTAAACAACGCTATATGAGAAAAAATGCAAGCTATCTGTTTGCTTTCATTCTGGCACAATGTATCTCCATTGCTGCCTTTGCACAAAGCACAACACTTATTGGAAAAGTGAAAAACAGTAGCTCCGGTGAAGATGCAGCTGCTGTGTCTGTTGCTGTTAAAAGTGGTACTGATGGCACTTTTACTGACGACAAGGGTAATTTCAGATTAACTACTACACAAAAATTCCCTATCACATTATTATTTACCTCAGTAGGTTATGAAATGCAGGAGACTGTTGTAAACAGTAGTGCACAATTGATCGATATTGGATTGGTGCCTTCTAATACACTTGGTCAGGAAGTAGTTGTTTCTGCTTCAAGGGTTCCACAAAGAATATTGGAATCTCCTGTATCTGTTGAAAGGGTTAGTGCTGCAACTATCAGGAATTCTCCTGTTTCTAATTTCTATGATGTAGTAAGTACGCTGAAAGGAGTAGATATCACAACTTCATCACTTACTTTTAAAACTCCTACAACCCGTGGTTTTAATTCAAGCGGTAACGTTCGTTTTAATCAATTGGTAGATGGAATGGATAATCAGGCACCTGGTTTGAATTTTTCCGTTGGAGCAATTATAGGATTGAGTGAATTAGATGTAGATAATATAGAATTATTATCAGGCGCATCTTCTGCATTGTATGGCTCAGGCGGTATGAATGGAACATTATTAATGACCAGTAAAAATCCGTTCAAATACCAGGGTTTATCTTTTTTAGTTAAAACCGGGGTAATGCATACGGATGAAAAACAAAGAGATATTTCTCCGTATTACAATTGGAACCTAAGATGGGCTAAAAAAATGTCTGACAAGTTTGCTTTCAAAATAAATACTGAATTGATCCAGGCTAAAGACTGGTTAGGAAATGATCAAAGAAATTATAACAGATCTGCAGGTTATTATGGAAATGTGAAAGCTGGTACAAGATCAACAGATCCTAATTATGATGGTGTAAATGTTTTTGGAGATGAAACATCTGTAGATATTATGCCATTCTTAAAAGCGTATACGGGTGGCGGTGCCGTTCTAAGTTCTTTAGGATATGATATTAATAAACCAATCAATGTTTCCCGTACAGGATATACTGAAAAAGAAGTGTTGAATCCAAATACGGTGAACTTTAAAGTAGCGGCTTCATTACATTATAAAATAACTCCTAAAATTGAAGCTTCACTTGCCGGATATTGGGGAACAGGTAATACTATTTATACCGGTGCTTCAAGATATAATATCAGGGATTTTAAAATGGGACAATACAAGCTTGAATTCAATCATCCAAACTGGATGTTGAGAGCTTATACCACACAGGAAAATGCAGGAGGTACATTTAATGCTACCGTTACTACACAATTGTTCAATGAAAGTTGGAAAACATCTGTTACTGGGGCAACTGTAGGAAATCCTGATCCACAGCCTACAGATTGGTATGTACAATATGTAGGTAAATATTTATCCGATATACTTTCTTTTGTACCAGACCTAACTGCACATAATAATGCAAGGGCTATTGCAGATATCGGAAGGCCTGTATCTGGCACTAAAGCATTTAAAGATGCATTTAACACAGTAGCAGGAAAACCTGTACCTATTGGTGGTTTGCTATTAGATAGATCAGACCTTTATAATATTGAAGGTTCATATAATTTAACTTCTGTTACAAATAAAGTTGCAGACATTATTGTAGGGGCTAATTATAAACAATATGTTTTGAATTCTCAAGGAACATTATTCCATGACGAAGATGGACCTATTGATATAACTGAGATTGGAGTATATGCTCAAGCAACCAGACAAGTGATCGATCGTTTGAAACTTACGCTTTCTGGAAGATATGATAAGAACGAAAATTTCGAAGGCCGTTTTACTCCTAGAGCTACAGCCGTTTACAAAGTTGCAAAAGACAATAATATCAGAGCTTCTTTTCAAACAGCTTATCGCTTTCCACACAACCAAATGCAATGGATAGACCTACCAATTGGTTTTGATCTTCAATTAATAGGTGGCAATAAAGCTTTTGTTGATATTTATCAATTCAATACAAACCAGGTATATGATTATGAAGCTTTGAGAAAAGGAACTGTCACTCCATTTACTGTAAAAGCATTAAAACCTGAATCACTATCTTCTTTTGAATTAGGTTACAAAGGCTTATTAGCCGATGGGAAATTATTATTAGATGTATATGGTTATGCCGGGCAATACAAAGATTTTCTTGGAAGATTTATTGTTGTTCAAAACAGAGATGGCGATCCAATAAGTGTTGGTGACACTTCTGCTGGACAGAAATATTCTTTACCGATCAATACAGCTGATAAAGTTCAAACCTATGGTTTTGGTTTTGGTCTTGATTATAGGTTGCCTAAAAATTTCACGCTGGGATTTAATGCAGCTTCTGATAATTTAAAAGATGTACCTGCTGATTTTGTTGCTTATTTCAATGCACCAAAATATAAAGTGAATGCCTCAATTGGTAATACTGGTTTTGGTCATAATAAACGTTTAGGATTTAATGTGGCTTACAGATGGCAGGATGCTTTCTTCTACCAGGGAGATTTTGGTAATGGAAATTTACCTTCAGTTCATACTGTAGATGCACAACTTAGCTTTAAATTCCCTTCAACCAAATCGGTATTAAAATTTGGGGCTAATAATTTATTGAATCAATATTACTACAATTCCATTGGTAATTCTCAAATTGGCGGATTGTATTATGTAAGTTTTGGTTACAATATTTATTAATAAGATCAACAAAAAAATTAAATAATTAAATTTTTATAAAATGAAATCTATAAAAATAAATTTTAAAACTTTTTTAATACCGGTTGTTGCGGCGTTAATGATAATGACCTCATGTAATAAAGAGTTAGAAAGTTTTCCAATACCATCAGTGGAAGTAGAGCCTCCGCCAACTGGAACAACTATTGCTTCGTATATTTCAACAAATAGTAATTATTCTTTTCTTGACACGGCATTAAGGACTACTGGCTTATATACTACATTGCTTGATAAGCCTGGTTCATATACTTTATATGCTCCGAGTAATGATGCTTTTAAAGGATTGATCTTTGCTTTATTTAATGTGCCGCTTAATTCCCCAGACGATGCATTTATAGGAGTATTAAAAAATCCGGCTTTTAAATCAGGTCTTACAAGTATACTTTTACATCATATCATGACGGGGCAATTAACAGCTGCACAATTCCCTACAACATTTCCTAATGTTGCTTATCTTTCTACACTTCGTTTAGATCCTGTACTTCCAGCTTTTGCAAAACTTTTTCCATCTGCAAGAGCTCCATACATTTATGTAAATAATGTTCCCATTACTTCACCAGATCTTTTTTCCGGATCAAACGGGGTGATACAAGGGGTGCCTGCAATTGTGGCGCCGCCAACAGGAACATTAAAAACAGCTATTGCTGCACAACCTACTTTATCATATTTCAGAGCGGCTATAGCCCGTGCTGATAGTGGAGCTGTTGGTCTATCAAGATTTGATTCTTTATTAAATTATGGGCTTACCAATATGACTGTATTGGCTCCAAGTGATGATGCTTTCAAAGCACTCATTTATAAATTAGCTTATGGCTCGGCAATAGCAAAAGGGGATGATGCTGTTACTGCCGATGCAAAGGCCAATCTGGCTGTTGCTGCAGGTCCTGCTTTTCTTGCTACAAATAATGTTACAACAGAATTGATCAAAGGCGTGATGGCCTATCATTTTTTAGCTGCTGAAAGTGGAGAACCCGATCTTCCTTATCAACCAATTGAAAGAATATTTTCTGTTAACTTTTCTCCCACACCTACTTTTATAAAAACATTGGTTAATAATGCTTTTGCGGTTCATCCCGGCGTACTGGCTCAGGCAACGTTTACTGGTCCTATTGTGAGTGCTTTAACCTTTACTGGCTTAGGTTCATTACCGCCGGCAACACCATATTCTGGTACGCCTGCGAATGCAATACCTGTTCCGGGTATTGGATTTGATAGGATTGGAGTTAACGGAGTATATTATATTATTGATCAGGTATTGCTACCTCAATAAAATATTTTTAAAAAAAAAGAAAGCCCTGCATTATTGCTGGGCTTTCTTTTTTATATTATGCCATTATCATTTTTCAGTGAGGTAATGATCTTTCATTATACTAAATACTTTTTCTTTAAGTTCACTAGCAGTAAGACCAATAGAAGAAACCGGAGGTAAAAAATCCATTTTCAATCTTGTCGGCAGTAAATAAAAGAATTTATCAATTGGCATCGCTTTCTTTGTTCCTTTAATGACGCATGGTACAACTTCTTTTTGTACATCAATTGCCAGTTTAAAAGCACCATCATAAAATTGCTTCAAAGGTTCTTTGGTCCTGTTACGGGTTCCTTCAGGATAAATGCACATATGCATTCCTGTTAGTAGTACTTTCCTCATGCCTTCGTAACTTTTTCTGCGGCTTTGTTCATTTTTTCTATCTACAAGAATTGCCCCTTTACTGTAAAACAATCCAAACAAAGGAACTTTTGCAAAGGAGGCTTTTGCAATAGTTTTATTTGCTCCCGGAACATAAGGAGCAGATAAGGGTACATCCAACAATGCATTGTGATTAAACACTACGACATAAGTTTCACCTTTTTTGAAATTTTCTCTTCCTGTTATCTTTACAGGACAACCGATCAGCCATAACCATGTATTCATCCATACCCTGGATACTTTAATAAAATAGATCTGACCTTTAAGGGTAGGTAATGCATATGCTATCATCGAAGGAAGAAATATTATAAGGAAAGTTGCTATAAAAGTAACCAGCCCCCAAAAAGCCCATATTCTTGCAAAAATATTTTTGATCATTTATAAATAATTATGGCATTAATAATTTCCAATCTATAGGAGCATGCCCTTGTGCAACTAACAATTCATTTGTTTTAGAAAAATGCTTGCAGCCAAAAAAACCTTTATCTGCACTAAAAGGTGATGGATGGGCAGCTTTAAGGATATGATGTTTGGTTTCATCAATCAATACTTGTTTTTCCTGTGCAAACTTACCCCAAAGTAAAAAAACTATTCCTTCTCTTTCTTCAGACAATTTCTGGATAACAGCATCCGTAAAATTCATCCAACCGATCTTTGCATGACTTGCAGGTTCGTTAGCCCTTACTGTTAGTATTGCATTTAAAAGAAGCACACCTTGTTTGGCCCATGCTGTAAGATCCCCGTATGCAGCTGGCATAGCCACTCCAATATCTTTATGGATCTCTTTATACATATTCACAAGTGAGGGTGGAGGTTTGACTCCCGCCTGCACAGAAAAACTTAGTCCATGTGCCTGGCCTGGGTTATGATACGGGTCTTGTCCTAAAATAACTACTCTTGTATTATTAAATGGAGTTTGATTAAAAGCATTAAAGATCAATTGGCCCGGAGGAAAAATTGTTTTACCCGCCATCTTCTCAGTCTTTAAAAAAGTAACTATCTCTAAAAAATAAGGCTTAGTAAACTCATTTTTTAAAACCTCTTTCCACGAAGACTCCATTTTTACATCCATTCTAACGAATATTTTGCTAAAAATACAAAAGGTAATTTGCAATGACTGCTTTAAAATTATTCTCCACCATTTACATTCAAAAATATTTGGAAAAAGATTATCTTAGTGTATACATTACACTAAAGACTTTTGATATGAAAAAAAATCTACTTCTTATTATTGCTATTTTTCTTTTTAATTTTTGCGTAAAAGCTGATTTCGGAATCTGGGCATCTGGAGTTTACTTAGATGTGAACGGCTCAGCTCAATTTTACAGTACGTTGTTGCAAAATGATCCTAACTCCATAGGTACAGTTAATTTTGGTGGTTCATTGGGCACATTTGTAGCAAATTCCGGTACATTGAATTTACGTGGAGCTGAAATAAAAACGTATAAAAGTAATGGTGGAAATGTCTGTGGCGGATTTGTATATTATACAGTATATCCACAAGGAGCCAGACCGGGATCACCTGTTTTTTCTCCGATTAGCCTTGGCTTTTTTTGTGATTGCAGTGGAGGTACTTTTGGGGGTGGCTGTGGAGGTGGTAGTTGTACCGATAATAGTGATCAAAAATGGCAGACAGTTAATCAGTCTAATGACCTGACTGCGTTAGCAGATGGAACATATACTTTAGAACTTTATTATCAAATACCTGGTTCTGCTACCTCAGGATCTTGTCTGGACACAGCTTATGATTCAAATGGAGGTAATAATTATACAGCAAACTTTACTATCACTACAAATCTTGCAGTAAATTTTTCAGGACTAACTGCATCATCTCTTACTAATGCTATAAAATTAAAATGGAATATTGAAAATGATGTAGATATTTTGCGTTATGAAATTGAAAGATCTACCAATGGTATTGATTTTTCATTGATGCAATCTGTTGCTTCTGTAAGGGCCACACTATTATATAATTATACGATCGTAGACAATACTCCATTTGCAGGTAAAAATTTTTACAGGTTAAAATTTTATAAGATCGATAATACTATCAGCTATTCAAATATCTGTAAAATTGATCTTAGTAATATTGGCAATAAACTGATTGCTTTTTCTGATCGATCATCCAATTCAATTTCTATTCGATTCCATTCTATTCCTAAGGGGAACTATGAACTTTCTATGATCAATAACCTGGGGCAATCTGTTATCAAACGTTCAATTGTGCATGACGGGAATGATAACAATTTATCTATAACTCCACAGGTGAAATTGAATACAGGTATTTATAGAATGGTATTAAGAAATAATACAAGGCTATTTAGTACAGCTGTTTTGATAAAATAATAAGTTCAATTGACATAAAACAAAAGCCGCATTTTGCGGCTTTTGTTTTATGTAATAAAAAATTTGCTTTATCCTTCTATCTGACCTTTATATCAGTAATACAACCGCTTAACAAATAACTTATTTCCTAGAGGTTGTAGTTGGTAACTTAGTTTAATGGTTTTATCACTTCCAAAATTTACCTGCGTCTTTATATCGCTCTTATTGTTTGCAGTAAGTAATGCTCAGCAACAAAAAGATAGTACAGCGGATTTTACGGTGAGCTTATTCAATGAACAATCTCAAAGTATACCGAGCGCTACAGTAGCAATATTGCAAGATGGTAAGTTGATAAAACTTGTTATTGCCGATACAAATGGTGTAGCTGTTATTGAAAATATATTTGCCGGTGCATATACATTTTCAATAACGCACAATAGTTATGAAACGCTGAACACTTCTGCTTATTTGTTCCCGGAAACCAATAGCATAACTATAAAACTGAAGCCTACTGCTACGTTATTAAACGAAGTAAGCGTAAGCGCTAAAAAACCTTTTATACAAAATGTTCAGGGCAAAACAATATTAAATGTAGACGCTTCTGTTTTAAATATTGGTACAACTGTCCTTGAAGTCTTGGAAAAGTCTCCCGGTGTAATGGTAGATAAGAATGGAGGTATTTCGTTGAAGGGCAAATCAGGCGTATTAGTATTGATTGATGATAAGGCTACTTATCTTTCAGGAGCTGAGCTTAATAATTTACTTAGCAGTATGAATTCATCTCAAGTAGAGCAGATTGAACTTATACCTAATCCTCCCGCTAAATATGATGCCAGTGGTAATGCCGGGGTTATAAATATAAAGACCAAAAAAAATAAAGTGAAAGGGTTTAACGGCTCTGTTATTTTAACTGCCGGTCAAGGGGTGTACTCAAAGAAGAACAGCAGTTTAGTGTTGAATTATCGAACCGGAAAATTTAATATATTCCTGACTTATAGCACTGCTTATAATAAGTACTTCACAAACATCTATGCATTAAGAAAATATTATAACAACAGCAATTTACTTACAGCCGTCTTAGATCAACCTACACGTTTTAAAAGTGATTATTTTACAAATACTATTAAAACAGGAATTGATTATTTTATATCGACAAAGACCACTTTGGGTTTTGTATTAGGCGGTAACATTATTCATCGAAAAGCTGGAAGTAATGCTACAGCTACATGGTTTGATGAAAGTGGTTTACAGGATTCTACTGTGTTAACAACATCAACCAGCAATAATTATTTTAAAAATGCTTCTATCAATGTAAATCTTAGACATGCCCTTACACCAAAACAAGACATTGCTGTAGACATTGACGGATTGAATTATAAAATAACCAACAGCCAGAATTTTAATAATTCTTTACAAGGGCCTTCAGGGTATACTGAAATATCCCGGGGTAGTTTGCCAGCATTATTAAAAATTATTTCTGTTAAATTTGATCATACCCTTCATTTTGGAAAAGCAAATGTATTATTGTCCGGGTTTAAATCCTCCCATATCAATACGGATAATACTGCAGCCTATCAGAATTTTGATGGGGCTGTGTGGCAGGAAGATCATAATAAGAGTAATCATTTTTTATACAAAGAAAATATCAATGCGCTGTATACTAGTTTTGATACAGAACATAAACGCTTCAACATGCAGGCAGGGTTGCGCTATGAATTGACAAATTATAATGCTCATCAACTTGGTAATCTTCAACAAAAAGATTCTGCATTTCACAAAATGTATAGCGGTTTATTTCCTAGCGGTTTTTTAACTTATCAGGCAGATTCATCTAACAGTTTTACAATTACTGTTGGACGTAGATTAGACAGGCCAGCATTTCAGAGTCTGAACCCCTTTACTTTTATCATTAATAAATATACTTATGAAACCGGGAACCCTTTTATAGTGCCTCAATACAGCTGGAATTTTGAATTGACACATCAGTATCGGGAATTTTTAACAACAGCCATTTCCTACGGAGTTATAAAAAACTATTTTTCGCAATTATTTTTAACTGATACTGTTACAGGGTTGTTGTTCTATTCTCAGGGCAATGTAGGCCGTACATACAATATTGGTTTTTCAACAACATTAGTATTGTCTCCCGTAAAATGGTGGTCTTTAACAATGCAGGCTTTATACAATTACAAAGAATTAAAGGGGTTTAATGGAACTACTGATTTTCGTTCAGATATTAACCAGTTAAATATCAATCTTAGAAATCAATTTAATTTTTTGAAAATTTATACAGGCGAACTTGCTGGTTTTTACACTACCCGTGCCCGTAATGATCTTCAGGAAGTATTATATCCAACGGGTCAGGTAGCATTAGGTATTTCCAGACCTGTGATAAAAAAGAAAGGTACCTTAAAAATTAGTGTAAGAGATATCTTTTATGCAAAATCAATGGAAGGCTTTACACAGTTTAACAAGGCTACAGAATATTTTTATATACGTCGGGATAGCAGGGTTATTAGCTTAGGGTTTACCTATCGTTTTGGAAAAGCATATAAAGTAAATAAACGTGCTGCAGGTGGTGCCGATGATGAAATTGAAAGAGTAGGAACAGGTAGATAACTAAGGCTTTAATAATTTGCGTCGATATCTTATCGTTGCAAGATCTCTCATTGTATAATCAGAGTATGTAATTATTATTTCCGACTCATTTATATATTTGATATAGCAACCATAAGGGGGCCACATTATTTTAACCCCCGATAGAGGAATGGTATTGAAAGAATCTTTAAAAAATGTATAAGTGGAAAATGAATCAGCCACTAATTTAACTTCATAGAAGGACTGATTGATAAACTCAATCGTATGTTGAGGAGTATCACTGGATTGCCATTGTCCAATAAGCCGATCGGGATTAATTCTTCCTGTATCTGATGGATGGTCATTTGTACTTTTCGTTTCATTGAGACATAATTTTTTTTGTTCTTCTACAAAGCCCTTGCAATCATACATTTTTTTGTATACCAGAATGTTTTTTGCCTTAAATACATGCATTCTTCCCCCAAATGCATTTACATTGCCAGTTGTGCCTATTTGTATGAAAAAGCATTTTTCTACGATACCTTTTTTTGTTTTGAATTTGGCACCTATTGATGCAAATCCCGGGTATATCATAATTTTATTCTGGCATCTATCCCAGGCTGCTGCTGTAACGCACGGCATGCTTTGCAGCCACATTGTTAAAGTATCTAAGTTTTCTGTATGAGAAATTTGGTTACCACTGCCTGGCCCATTATAATATATAATTCCTCTTTTTCTTTTATTCAATTGTTTTTTTAATAACCGTTCAACTTTTTTGAAATCTTCATTTTTTACAGCTTTGCAAAAAGCAGTTTTGTCTTGAGCGAATAAAGACGCAGAAAGGCAAAATAATATTGATATGATAATTATTTTCATTTATTCTATTTTATATGTGCTTGCCATTTTTGTATTGCACTTTCAAATTGAGTATTATTCTTATACCATTCATGAAAACTTTGCTTTCCAATTATCTTTTCATTTGTAAGGAGGTCTAAGTTCCATAATATATTTGAAATATAGTGTTCATGGATCGTGGCATTTTCACTTCCCGAAATGAATAAAGGATTGCTTTTTAATATATATAACAGAAACGATATGGATGCCTGATCCATTTCTAATAATTTTTTGTACCCTGCATCTGTTGTACAAAACAGCGGACGCAATTTTACAAATTCATTTAATGTTATCAATGCTGATACTCTTGCATCAGGGTTCCAATGAGTAGTAAGTGCTAAGATGCTGTAAACATTCCAGTTATTTTTAAAATATCTCAGAGCTGCTGTATAATCAATACTCCATTTAAATTTGGAAGCGCTTAGGTGATCGAAATAATATTTTACTGAATCGTCTACAAATTCATTTTTAAGTCCTTGCAAAATTTTCTTTGTTAATTTCGGTGGCAGAGGGTATTCTTTGAAGCGTTTAGATGTGTCTTTAAGTATAGTGTCGATATATTTTTCAATCAAAAGGGTATTTAAACTATCCGCTTTCAAAGTCTGTGTTTTTCCAATAAACATAGAAAGGCATAATAGAATGGTCAAGAATATTTTCATCTAATATTTTTACTATTGATGCATTAAACAAGTTCATTACATAAATAATAGTGTTTTTTAACCTCACGTTTCGTTAGATGTCGCTATATCCAATTAAGTACAAACATGCAAAATAATAATCCACCAAGAACAATAAGGGAAAGCAGAAGAATGAAAATGAGCTTTTCTTTACGCATAATCCAATTTTAAGTAATAAGGGATTACTAAAATATGAATCTGTTTTTAATATTACAAATAGGATATTATTTATTTAGTAAAATAACGGAGTAGCTACATTAATTAAGAGTAGCGGTATACGCCTACACTATTGCAGATTAATTAGTCTACCTTGTTTTGATAACAATACACCATGGGAAAATTAAGGAGAGAAGATGACCCGTTATTACAAAACTTAGGTAAACGTATAAAAGAAATAAGGTTGAACAAAAAAATAAGCCAGGCAAATTTAGCTTTAACATGTGAAATGGATAAATCTACTCTTTCAAAAATAGAATCCGGTAAAGTAAATATCTCTTATCTTATTTTGTTTCGTCTTTCCAAATGTCTCGAAGTTCCGATGTCGGAACTTATATAAAAATTATATAAAAATATTTATTCATCTTTTTATTAATTTAGAGATGCAATTTTAATTAATTCTGTATGTATGATTGGCTGCTCATAAGCAGCCATTTTTTTATGTCTATCAACAACCAATGAAACCACTAAAAAATACGGCATTAAATTAGCTATTTAACGTAAAAGCATCGACATGAAAGCAGGTAATGATTCACTGAAAAATATAGAATGGTTGGTAAGGTTAATGGATTCTCAATTTAAGATTCCCGGTACAAATATCCGGTTTGGACTTGATGCATTAATTGGCCTTATTCCCGGAATGGGAGATTTGTCCACTTTTATAGTTTCAGCTATAATGTTATCGACCTTTGCAAAGAATGGAGCCAGTAGTTATGTGCTTGCAAGAATGTCAGTAAATATTTTGATTGACGCATTGATTGGAGCAATTCCCATACTAGGAGATATTTTTGATGTGGCATTTCGAGCAAATGAAAAAAATTTGAAATTGATGAAAGAACATTCTACCCAAGGCAAACACCAAGGGAGTGCTTTGAAAGTAGTAATACCATTAATACTTTTTCTGGCAGTGATCATAGGGTGTATAATATGGCTTAGTTACAAATTTATTTCCTGGCTAATAGAGTTGTTTTAATATAAATTAATGACACAAGAAAATATTCTTAATACAATAATTACTTTTGCAGATAATGCTCATGGTGAGCAAAAAAGAAAATACACTCCCGAAAGATATATCGTTCACCCTGTCAGGGTTATGGAAACTTGCAAACGTTTTACAAATGATGTAACTATTCTTGCTGCAGCTATACTACATGATGTATTGGAAGATACTCCTGTTCAGCCAGATCAACTAAAAGATTTTCTTTTAACCATAATGGATAACCCACAAGCAGAAAGAACGCTTCATTTAGTAGTAGATCTTACAGATGTTTATGTAAAAAAAGATTTTCCTACATTAAATAGGCGTAGCCGAAAAAGTAAAGAGCTGATAAGGTTAGAGAAAACAAGCCCGGATTCGCAAACTATTAAATATGCTGATATTATAGATAATACAAAAGAGATTGTTCAAAATGATCCCGATTTTGCAAGAGTGTTCCTTTATGAATGTCGTACAAATCTTCGAAAATTGACCAAAGGAAATCCTGCACTTTACGAGGAGGCTTGTAAAGTTGTTGACAATGCGATAAAGGAGTTAACTCCAATACATAAAAAAACCTCGTAAACATTATGTGTACAAGGCTTTTAAATTTTTCTCTGTGATCTGGATTGGATTCGAACCAATGACCCTCAGCTTAGAAGGCTGATGCTCTATCCAGCTGAGCTACCAGACCTGATTTTGAGGCTGCAAATATAATGATGAATTATGAATTTTGAGTTTATAATACAAAAAACAACTAAGAATTAGAAAATT
This sequence comes from Bacteroidota bacterium, assembly GCA_040387955.1. GTDB lineage: Bacteria > Bacteroidota > Bacteroidia > Chitinophagales > Chitinophagaceae > Ferruginibacter. The sequence continues at coordinate 55,975 of JAZKCS010000004.1, forward strand.
CCACATTCGTCATTCATTATTCATAATTAATGTTTCAGCCTTCTTTTCTTAATAATACCGCCTTTGGTATCTTTTACGGCACTCATCACTACAAATGAATTAGGATCTATTTTGGAGATCTCGGTGTTTAATTTGTTGAGCTCAAGTCTGGTTACAATAGTATAAACAATATCTACATCGGCTGTTTCTCCTGTTTTTCCATATCCTTTTTTGCCTTTGTATACCGTTACCCCACGCCCTAACTCACTTATGATCATTTCCCTTATCTCTTCATTGTGCGATGATATGATAGTGACACCCGTATATTCCTCAATACCTTCAATTACAAAATCCAGTGTTTTTGATGCGGCCAGGTAGGTAATAAGTGAATACAATGCAGCTTCAACAGAAAGTACGTAGGCTGCAACTGAAAACACTATAATATTAATGCCAATGATAATATCACCAATAGTAGTTCCAAGCCTACGGCTTAAATAAATGGCCAATACTTCAGTGCCATCAATTACTGCTCCACCTCTTACAGATAGGCCAATACCTGCTCCGAGGAAAAAACCGCCAAATACACTTACAAGTAATTTGTCATCTGTTACAGGTTGAAAGTGTATTGTAGCAACTGCAATAGCCAATCCGGAAATTGCCATTGCAGTTTTTATTGCAAATTGTTTGCTGATCAATTTATATCCTAAATAAACAAATGGGATATTGATCAATAAGATCAATAAATAGAGAGGAAAATGAGTTACCTCATGCGTTAACAAAGAAATGCCCGTCGCTCCACCATCTACAAATCGATTGGGGATTAAAAAACCCTCTAACCCAAATGTTGCAGAGATAATACCAATGGCAATAAGCAAAATATCCTTTACCCACCGGAACACATTGATCTTAAGTTCACGATAACCTTTGGCAAGCTCAAATGAAGAATACTCCTCCCCGTGAGTAGGGTCTTTTTCCTCCAGGATGTTCTCAATGATAATCTTTTTCCAGAAATTTCTCATGCTGCAGCAAATTACGAAAAATAGGAGAGAGATAGAATGAAAAACTAAAAATGAAAAACAAAAGGAAAAGATCAATTGGTGACATCAACAATCACTCAAGTAAATTTTTCATTTTTCACTTTTCATTTTTCGCTATTTACCCCATCTTCTCTTCAAGCTCCATCACTTTTTCAAAAACAACTTCATACTCTTTGTTCAATGTATCAAGTTCAGTGGTGATCTTTTTGTATTCAGATTCTGTTTGCTGAAATTTTTCTTTGTTGGAATAACTGTCGGGGGAGGCCATTGTAGCTTCTAATTCAAGCTTCCGCTTATTAAGTTGCGCCAGTTTTTCTTCTATTTGTTGAAAACGGTTTTTATTTTTTTGGTATTCCTTTTTTAATTCTTTATCAACCGGGGCATTGTTTTGTGGAGTAGGCTCTGGTGCTTTCTCTTGTTTCTTTTCGGTGGCTTTTGGTTTGTCATCTGTCTTCTTATTTTCTTCAGATGCTTGTGCTTTTTTTGCTGCTTCTCTTTTTTCTTTCCAGATCTCCCACTCGGCGTAAGTGCCTTTGAATTCAACGATCTTATGATCTTCGATCTCCCATATTTTATTAGCGATCTTACTTACGAAATGCCTATCGTGACTTACAAATACCAAACTGCCTTCATAATTATTTAATGCGCCTATCAATAGATCAACAGAATGTATATCCAGGTGATTCGTAGGTTCATCCAGCATTAAAAAATTGGCCTTGCTTACAATTGTTTTTGCCAATGCTACCCTTGCTTTTTCACCACCACTTAATACTTTGATCCTCTTATCTACATCATCACCACTGAATAAAAAACAACCGAGTAAACTTCTTAATTCAAGATCCGTTTTACCACTTCTACTTTCTTTCATTTCATCTAACACAGAATTCTCAATGTTCAATGCTTCAAGCTGGTGCTGAGCATAAAAAGATTCTTCTACATTATGTCCCCAAATTCTTTCACCGGTAATTTCTTCAGAACCCACAATTACTCTAAGCAATGTCGATTTACCCTTACCGTTAGCACCGATCAATGCAATTTTATCACCACGGTCAATTTCAGCACCGGTATTTTCCATGATCTTAAGATCACCGAAACTTTTGCTGATATTTTTCAATGTACACAACACTCTGCCCGGTTGCTTATCAACTATGAAATTGATACGCATGTTAGGTCTTTCAATTTCAACGTTCTCAATTCTATCTAATTTCTCTAAACGCTTCACAATACTTTGTGCTGCAGCAGCCTTGCTGGCTTTAGCTTTAAAGCGTTCTACGAATCTTTCATTCTGACGAATATAATCCTGTTGATTTTCGTAAGCTTTTTGTTGTATCTCTACACGTAATGCTTTTTCTGTTTCGTAGTAAGAATAATTACCTGTATAAAAATGTAATTTTTGCTGATAGAGTTCTACTACTTTATTTACCATTCTATCAAGGAAAAAACGATCATGGCTGACCATTACTACGGCACCTTGATAATGGATCAAATATTTTTCCAACCACTCGATACTCGGAAGATCAAGGTGATTCGTAGGTTCATCCAGTAATAAAACATCCGGGGCCATTAAGATCATCTTTGCTAATAAAACCCTCATACGCCAACCTCCACTGAATTGCTTATAAGGCTTACTTAAACTTTCATTACTAAAACCAAGACCTTGTAAGATCTCTTCTGTTTTATGATGGATATTATAACCTCCTAAAACATCCAGTTCGTGTAATTTGTCGGAATACTCTATTGCAAGACTTTCGTCGCCTGTTTTTTCTAATTCAAGACCGATCGCCTCAATTTCTTTTTCTAATTGTTTTACCCTTTCAAAAGCACCCATGGCCACTTCCAAAATAGAATCCTCAGTATCAAAGCTTAAGAGATCCTGGTGCAAAAAACCAATGGTTGTCTCACGCCCTTGTTCTACTGTTCCTTTGCTGGGTAAATATTGGCGGGTCAAAACTTTTAATAAGGTTGATTTACCAGTACCGTTATAGCCAATTAAAGCAATTCTTTCGTTGGGTTGGATATGCCAGGTGGCATCTTCTACAATAGCTCTTGCACCAAACTCAAATGTTACATTCTGTAATCCTAATAGCATCTTAAATCTTACTTTTTTGCAAAAATAAGTTAAACGGCAAACTATTCACAAGGTTACTTGTTATAATGTAGCTTTGTGCAAAAAATAAAAGGTATGAAAAAGGCATTGGTAATAATTTTATTATTGATCATAGGATTGGCTGGTTTTGTATGGTTTAAGTTCAAAACTGATAAAAAAGTGGACTTTAATGGCGATAAAGCAGTAGAAATTAGAGCGGATAAACATTCTGCAGCGTTTAATGCAAGTATTGATTCAATGATGGCAGCTTATTTTTCAATGAAAAGTGCATTTGTTGAAGCTGATACAGTAGGAATAAAGGCTGGAGCTGCAAAAATGATCGTTTTGGCAGATAGTATTCATATAGATGAAATAAAAAAAGATACCACGGGGATCTATGAAACGGTAGTTACTTTTTTAAATGATGTTAAATCGAATACACAGAGTTTGCTTACACAAACAAAACTGGAAGAAATGCGATTGGATTTTAAACAGGTAAATGAGCAATTGTATTCGTTCCTGAAATCAGTTAATTACGAAGGGAAAAAATTATACTGGCAGGTTTGTCCAATGGCATTCAATGATACCGAAAGTGCGAATTGGGTTAGTGATTCTAAAGATATCATCAATCCTTATTTAGGAAAAAAACACCCAAAATATCATGCTGAGATGCTTGAGTGTGGTGAGGTAGTTGATAGTATACAGGCAAAATAATTCTTATGAAGCTGAGATTGGTTTTAGTTTTTATATGTGCAGGAATAATGTTTTGTGGATGCAATACTCCAAAGAATGTTGCAGCTACTGCTGATGATAATAGTAGTTTACTTATATGGAAAAAAGATCAATTATTGTTATGGACTGATTTCAGGGCACCTGCGGATGTGAGTGTGGATTGGAGTGCAGTAACCATTTCTTTTATCGGTTATCAAAGCATTGCAAAAAATAAAACATTGATTGGCGCTTATTTCAATAGAGATCAATCCTGGCATGTACGTATCCGTGAAGATCTTTTGAACCATGAACAATTTCATTTTCACATCACAGAAATATTTGCCCGTGAGATGAGAAAAAAAGTTACAGGACAAAAATTAAAACCTTCATCTGACGAATTCCAGAATCTCTACACTAAACTTGTAAAAGATTGTGCCGTTATGCAAAAAGAATATGATGATATTACTCATCATGGAAAAGATAAAGAAGCACAAATTATTCAAGAGAAATTAATTAATGATAGATTGACAGAATTGACTGCTTTTGAAAATTCAGTTGTTGAGTATTAATAAGAAGGAAATATTTATGAGAAAATTTGGTTTGCTGGTTTGCTTTTGTCTGGCTGCGATCTTAGCGACAGCTCAGAATAAGTATACTATCAGCGGATATGTGAAAGATGCACAAAATGGTGAAACATTGATAGGTGCCAGTGTCTCTGTTAAGAGTATGTCTAAAGGCGTTACTACAAATCAGTATGGGTTTTATTCAATTACATTATTAGCAGGTAAGCATACATTGATTGCTACGTATGCAGGATTTCAATCAAAAGCTTTTGAGGTAACATTAGATGCCTATGTGCAATTGAATTTTGATATGTTGTCGAATGAGGCGTTGGCAGAAGTAGTTGTTTCATCTGTTAAGAGAGATGGGAATGTGAAAAATGCACAGATGGGAAAGATCACTATGCCCATTGAAAAAATAAAAGCGGTTCCGGCATTTATGGGTGAAGTTGATCTTTTAAAAACAATACAATTATTACCAGGTGTAAGAAATGCAGGAGAGGGAAGCGCTGGCATTTATGTTCGTGGTGGGGGCCCTGATCAAAATCTGATCTTATTAGATGATGCACCTGTTTATAATACTGGTCATTTATTTGGTTTCTTTTCTATTTTTAATTCCGATGCTATAAAAAATGTTTCTCTGATCAAAGGCGGAATGCCTGCACAGTATGGAGGCCGTTTGTCCAGTGTGCTGGATGTTTCTATGAAAGAAGGAAATGATAAAAATTTCCAGGTAGATGGAGGGTTGGGATTGATAGCATCCCGTATTTCAATTCAAGGGCCTATCAAAAAAAATAAGTCATCGTTTATAATATCTGCACGCCGGACTTATATTGATGCTTTAATAAAACCAGCAATTAATAAAACAAGTGCTTTCTACGGTTCAGGATATTATTTTTATGATCTGAATGCAAAATTAAATTATCGTTTCAGCGAAAAAGACCGTGTATATATCAGTGGTTATTTTGGACGTGATGTTTTTGATTTTGTAAATGGTAAACAAAGTCTTGATGTAAATATTCCCTGGGGTAATGCAACAGGAACTATTCGATGGAACCATGTTTTCAACAAAAGATTATTTGGTAATACTACAGCTGTCTATAATAGTTACAATTTTGCATTTAAAGCTTCGCAAAATAATTTCGATATTAAATTGGCTTCGGGTATTAGAGATATGAGTCTTAAACAAGATTTTGATCTGTATCCATATACAGGACATAAAGTGAAATTTGGCGGCATCTATACCTATCATCGGTTTACTCCATCTGTTGTGAGCGGCAAACAGGATTCTGTTGTGTTCAATCCGCAGAATGCACAAATGAAATATGCCCATGAAGCGGCTGTTTATTTTCAGGATGATTGGGAGATCAGCGATAAGCTAAATGTTAATGCAGGCTTACGATACAGCATGTTCCAACAAGTTGGAAAACATGTTATATACCAAACAGATGCGGATGGCAACAGGTTGGATAGTACTGTTTATAAAGCGGGGGAAGCTATTAAAACCTATGGCGGATTAGAGCCGAGGTTGACATTACGGTATGCCATAAACGATGCCACATCTGTAAAAGGATCGGTGACGAGGAATTTGCAATACATACATCTTGTAAGCAATTCGGGCACAACATTGCCAACAGATCTTTGGGTACCTAGTACATATTTGGTACGACCGCAAATTAGTTGGTTGTATGCTACAGGCCTGTTTAAAAATTTTAAAGACAATACTTATGAAACATCAATAGAATTCTATTATAAGAAAATGCAGAACCAAATAGAATACAGGGAAGGGTATACGCCTAATACTTTAGAAGATACTGAAACATTTTTCACTTTTGGTAATGGATGGAGTTATGGAACGGAATTATTTGTAAATAAAACAAAAGGGAAACTTACAGGATGGATAGGCTATACCTTAAGCTGGACCTGGAGGAAATTTCCTAATCTTAATTTTGGAGAAAAATATCCAGCTAAATACGACAGAAGAAATGATATGAGCATTGTCGGCGTCTATGAATTGAACAAACGTTGGAAATTGTCAGGTACATTTGTATATGGCAGTGGTAATGCAGCAACGCTACCACAAAGATTCTATATAGTAAATGGTGTATTAACACAGGAATATAGCCGTATCAATGAATACAGGCTGCCGGCATATCATCGCCTTGATTTTGCAGCGATCAATTCTCCGAAGAAAAATGAGAAGAGAAAATGGAAGACAGAATGGGTCTTTAGTATTTATAATGTATACAACAGGAAGAACCCTTATTTCATTTACTTCGATCAAACAGGTAGCCCTTATGATGGCACATTGAAAGTACAGGGTAAACAAGTAAGCCTTTTTCCGATACTCCCCGCTGTGACATGGAATTTTAAATTTTAACTGCAAATCTTTTAATCTTTATCTTAGCAATAATATTTTTTCAGCATGATAAATAAAGTTGAGGCTAACGGTAATAAGTATACTAAAAGAGTTTTACTTTTGATACTTTTCTTTTCTATTCTCAAGTTTTTTATTGCCGGAAATATTGATCTTGGCACAGACGAATCTTATTATTGGTTATATGCACAAAAACTCCAGATCAATTATTTTGATCATCCACCGATGGTGGCATACTGGCTAAGATTTTTCACAGGAAATTTATTGTTACAGCAGTATGAGGTATTTGTGAGGTTAGGAAGTATAGTGGCTTGCGGTTTTTCTACCTGGTTCATGTATAAAACCGTTGCTGAAGTTCATTCACAAAGAGCAGGATGGATAGCGGCCTGTCTTTATAATGCATCTTTATACGCTACTGTTACAGCTGGTCTGCTTGCAATGCCTGATGCACCGCAAATGTTTTTTTATACATTGAGTTTATGGATGCTGGTAAAGATCTATTCAAATGAAAAAGCGATTTATCCATGGATCTTATTTGGGATTGCTTCAGGCTTGTGTATCATAAGTAAAGCGCATGGCATTTTTTTGTGGGTGGGAGTAGGAACATATGTTTTATTCTGTAAAAGAAACTGGCTTGGATATTATCAATTATACCTAGCGGCATTGATAGCGATTATTATAGCTAGCCCGATAGTATTCTGGAATATTGCGAATGATTTTGTTACCTATAAATTTCATACCAACAGGGTCGTTATTCAAGAGACTGGTGTTAATTGGATGGGTTTTGTTAGAGAATTGATCGGAGAAATTATTATCAACAATCCTTTCAATATTGTTTTGATCTTACTTGCATTATTTATAAAAAATAAACTGGTATCTATCAAACAATCTCCTATTCTTATCTTCAATTATATTGGCCTTACATTATTATTTACTATTTTTTTTATTGCGCTTTTCAGAGAAACCCTGCCGCATTGGAGTGGTGTAGCATATGTAGCATTGATCCCCATTGCAGCTATTAAGTTCGACAGTCTCACAAATAAAAAATTACGGTTACTGCCTGCATTAAGCATGACTTTTTGTGTACTTGTTTTGTTGAGCATTTATTCTTTCATAAATTTTTATCCCGGCAATTTTGCAAAAGGTAATAAAGAAAATTATGGCCATGCAGATCTTTCTGTTGATAATTATGGTTGGTCTATGGCTGCTCCAGTTATTAATATTATTTGTCAAGATGAAATAAAAAGATCAAACTGGTCATCAAATACTCCATTTGTTTGTAATAAATGGTGGGGCGCTCATATTGATTATTATGTTTGTGTGCCTAACGGCATTCAAATGATAGGGCTGGGAGAGGTAAATGAATTACATCAATATACATGGCTCAATAGCATTCGCAAAAATTCTGTAGACCTTTCAAATGCCTTTTGTGTTGTACCATCAATCGATAATTATGATGTACAGGAAAGCTATAAAAACTATTACAGTAAAATTGAATATTTAACAACAGTCAATGTTGTAAGACAAGGCAAGCCTGCTTATTATTTTTTTATTTACAAGTTATCGGGCTGGAAAAATAATTTACCTGAAATAAAATAATTATTTCTTTCGTACAAATCGTATCACACCACTTTTTTGCAGATCAGAAGTGATCCTAACCTCATAACGATTATTACCATCAGTAACTATCATCAATGCGGTATTAGGCGGTATCTCCCCAAGGTTTTCTGCGTACATGATCAGTTCATTGATCTTGTCATCATTATCATCATCAATTGATAAATTAAGGGTAATAGGCTTGGTGCTTAATTTTTTATGAGAGAATAAAAGTTTGCTGTTGTAAAACAATGATACGCTGTCCCCGTCTATATCTCCGTTGTCATACAATTCTACTTTGAATGTAGGATTGTCGATCTCAATTGTTTTTAAAACGTTGTTATCTCTTTTCTCAAAATCTTTGCTGAAATCAATTTCAGGATCTTTTACTTTAACAGGATTTGTTTTCGGTACTTCTTTTATTTCCGGATTAGTTTTTTCAGGTTGAGCAGTAACAGGATTAACAGGTTTTACTTTAGGGGTAGTTTTAGCTATTGTCGGATCTGCTGGTTTTGTAATAATAGGTTTTGGTTTAACCGGGGTTTTTGGTGCAGAAAATAAAGTATTGCTTTTTGTTTTCTTCGCAGTGGAAGCAACTGGTGTAATTACTTTTCTTGATAATGTTGTAGCCCCCACTCCGCAATTATAACCTGGCGCAGGCACCCATCTACCTACCAACTCTTCCTTACCAGCAACTTTTTTGTATGTCAAAATATGTGTCTGAAAACAATCTTCCATCGGAGGAGTATTGCCTTTTATCCTTGCAGTTTCAGTGACCTTGATATTTTTTGTCTTCTTATCATAAGTGCCCTCAAGCGTACAGATCACAAAATATTTTCTTCCTTCAAAATAAGTATATGAATGACCCGTGATCTTAGTTCCCGAAATTTTTAATTCCAATACATACTCCGTACTTTTTTCATTGTAAAGACTGATATTACCATTGTCGTCAAAATAGCCACGCCATTGGCCATTCATGTTTTGAGAAAAAGCAATAATGCTTATAAAAAAAGCCGTAACAATAAGTAAAACTTTTTTCATAATTAGGTATGTAATTTTTTAGCTAAAATATAGAGTTACAAAGATATTTGAGATATATTTTTCCATAGCCAATACTTCGTTAAATTTGCAGTTCTTTAACCAGTAGGAATTAATATAAACATGATCAAAATTACATTACCGGATGGCGCTGTAAGAGAGTATGAAAATGGAACATCTGCTATGGATGTAGCCAAATCAATCAGCGAAGGCCTGGCAAGAAAAGTACTTGCTGCAAAAATTAACGGACAGGTTTGGGATGCTTCCAGGCCAATCAATGAAGATTCATCATTGCAATTGCTGACGTGGAATGATCTCGATGGAAAATCTACATTCTGGCATTCATCTGCACATTTAATGGCGGAAGCTATTGAGAGTGCATTTAAAGGTGTGAAATTTTGGGTGGGACCACCGTTAGAAACAGGTTTTTATTATGATGTTGATCTTGGTGATAACCAGATCACTGAAGATGATCTGCGTAAACTAGAAGTAAAAATGGCAGAGTTGGTTAAACAGTCAAATCCATTTTTACGTAAAGAGATATCCAAAACTGATGCTGTAAATTTATTTACAGAAAAAGGAGATGAATATAAACTGGATCTTTTAAGTGGATTACAAGATGGAGGAATCACTTTGTACACACAAGGAAATTTTACTGATCTATGTCGAGGGCCACACATTCCTAACACAGGTTTTATAAAAGGCATCAAGCTTACAAGCATTGCCGGTGCATACTGGAAGGGTGATGAAAAAAATAAAATGCTTACACGTATCTATGGTGTAACATTTCCTTCAACAAAAGAATTGGATGAATATTTAGTTTTATTAGAAGAAGCTAAAAAAAGGGATCATAGGAAATTAGGAAAGGAGCTTGAATTGTTTGCATTCTCAGAAAAAGTGGGAATGGGCTTGCCTTTGTGGTTGCCCAAAGGCGCAATGCTGAGAGACAGGTTACAACAGTTTTTACAAAAGGCGCAGATCGAAAGTGGTTACCTTCCCGTAATTACCCCACACATCGGCCATAAGAATTTATATGTTACAAGCGGTCACTATGAAAAATATGGCGCTGATAGTTTTCAACCGATCAAGACCCCGCAGGAAGGTGAGGAGTTCTTTTTGAAACCAATGAATTGTCCGCATCACTGCGAAATTTATAAAACATCTCCACGGAGTTATAAAGATCTTCCATTGCGATTAGCAGAATTTGGAACAGTATATCGTTATGAGCAACATGGTGAATTGCATGGACTTACAAGAGTAAGAGGTTTTACTCAGGATGATGCACATTTATTTTGCATGCCTACGCAGGTAAAAGATGAATTTAAAAAAGTGATCGATCTTGTATTGTATGTTTTTGGTTCTTTAGGGTTTGAGAATTATACAGCACAGATATCTTTACGCAGCCAGGAAGACAGAAGTAAATATATCGGTAGTGAGGAAAATTGGGATCTGGCTGAACAATCAATCATTGAGGCATCTGCAGAAAAAGGATTGAAAACTGTAATTGAATATGGCGAAGCTGCATTTTATGGACCTAAATTAGATTTTATGGTTCGTGATGCGATAGGACGTAAATGGCAGTTGGGAACGATCCAGGTAGATTATAATTTGCCTGAAAGATTTGATCTTACTTACATCGGTGAAGACAATGCTAAACACAGGCCGGTAATGATCCATAGAGCTCCATTTGGCAGTATGGAACGTTTTATAGCTGTATTAATTGAGCATTGTGCAGGTAAATTCCCATTGTGGTTGGCTCCAACACAGGTTAAGATATTGCCTATCAGCGATAAATTCTTGCCTTATTGCGAAGCCGTATTAAAAGAATTACGGGAAAGTGATGTTAGGGCTGAAATTGACGATAGGAATGAAAAGATCGGTAAGAAGATACGTGATACAGAATTGGCCAAAATTCCGCTGATGCTGGTGATTGGTGAAAAAGAGATGAATGAGAATAAGGTTGCCATACGCAGGCAGGGTAAAGGAGACATAGGTGTGCAGACAATTCCTGAATTTATCGGCATGGTAAATGAGGAAGCAAAGAGCCGCAGAGCGTTTGAATAAAATAAGTATATTTGTAAAAACAGGCAGAAATGATAAGTTTCAATAAAACTGTTTAAAACTAAAATTTATAACTAAAATTAATTAATGGCATTTCCTCCAAGACCTCCGAGGGGTACTTTTAACCCTCGTTTTAAAAAAGAACAACAACAAGAACATCGTACCAACCACATGATAAGGGTTCCTGAGGTACGATTAGTAGGTGATAATATAGAGCCGGGAGTTTATCCAACCCCTGATGCATTGAACATGGCAAAAGAACAAGAGTTGGATCTTGTAGAAATTTCTCCTGGAGCCACACCGCCTGTATGTAAAATTATTGACTACAATAAATTTTTATACAACGAGAAAAAGAAGAAGAAAGAAACAAAAGCAAAATCTAAGACCAGCGAGGTTAAAGAAGTAAGGTTTACTCCGAATACAGATGATCATGATTTTGAATTCAAATGTAAGCATGCCGAAAAATTTTTACAGGATGGTAATAAAGTGAAGGCCCACGTACAGTTTAAAGGCCGTGCCATCATGTTCAAAGAAAGAGGTGAATTATTATTATTGAAATTTGCAGACAGGTTAAAAGATGTAGGTGCCTTAGAAGGGTTGCCTAAAATGGAAGGCAAAAGAATGTTGGTAATGTTTGCACCAAAAAGTCAGAAGAAGAAATAAACGTATAATGGTTAATTGACAATTGTCAATTGTAAACATCTTATAAAAAAGAGGCTATCATAAATTGTGATAGCCTCTTTTCTTTTATTTAAATACATTCAGTAAAAATTAATGGCGTATAATTAACCATTAACAATTAGCCATTGACAATTAATATTCATCTTCATTGAAAAAGAAATCTTCCTGACTAGGATAATCAGGCCATATATCTTCCAGGCCTTCATAAATTTCTCCTTCGTCTTCAAGTTCCTGAAGGTTTTCAATTACTTCTATAGGAGCACCACTACGGATGCTGAAATCGATCAATTCGTCTTTGGTTGCAGGCCACGGTGCATCTTCTAAATGTGAGGCTAATTCAAGAGTCCAAAACATAGTAATACGTTTTATTTTTTTGCAAATGTATAAGTTTGGTGGAATCTACCAAATGTGTTTTTAAACACTCCAATTATACATGTCGGGAAAATAAAAAAAATGGTTGTATCCGGACACAATTATTCGTTTGTTTTAAATAATTGGTTACTTTAGCCACATGCTTTCTGCAACCGGAATTATTAAGAATTATGGCATTCTGCCTGTATTACAAGGAGTTGACATTCACATTGCCAAAGGTGAGATCGTTAGTATAGTCGGGTCTTCAGGTGCCGGCAAAAGCACTTTGCTGCATATTTTGGGCAGTTTGGATAAAGCTGACAAAGGTTCTATAACCTTGCAAAATGAACGGCTTGATACGCTTTCAGGTAAAAAACTGGCAGCTTTCAGAAACCGTCATATTGGTTTTGTTTTTCAATTTCACCATTTATTACCCGAATTTACTGCTTTAGAAAATGTTTGTATTCCCGGGTGGATAGCAGGAAGAAAGAAAAAAGAGGTAGAAGAGAGTGCTTTAAAATTATTAGACATTTTAGGCTTGTCAGCAAGAAAAGATAATAAACCTCAACAATTATCGGGTGGTGAACAACAAAGGGTAGCAGTCGCTCGTGCCCTAATCAATAATCCTGCGATCATCATGGCTGATGAACCGACTGGTAATTTAGATAGTGTGCATGCAAAAGAATTGCATAATCTTTTTATTGACCTGCGTAAACAATTCGATCAGACTTTTTTAATTGTAACACACAATGAAGAATTGGCAATGATGAGTGATAGGACGTTGCATATGAAGGACGGGAAGATAATTTGAAGATTTGAAAATTTGGAGATTTGAAGATTAAGAAACTTTAATCATTTTCAAATTTTCAAATCTTCAAATTGTTATGTTCTCGGTTTCCACTCAATCTCCGGCACCTTCAAATTAAAAGAAGTATATCTTGCTAATACAAAAAGATAATCACTTAATCGGTTAATGTATTTTATAACCAATGGGTCTATAAACAACTCATGATCGAGCAAGCTTACACATAGCCTTTCAGCACGACGGCAAACGCATCTTGCAATATGTGTAGTTGATACTGCTACATGTCCACCAGGAAGAATGAATGATCGCATTGCAGGAAGTGTTTCATTCATCCTGTCAATTTCTTTTTCAAGAAAATTAACATCAGTTTCTTTTAAGTCGGGAAGTTTCATGGATGGCTCTTTATCAGGGTCACAGGCAAGCGAAGACCCTATTGTAAATAATCGATCCTGTACTTCTTTTAAAATAATTTTCGTTTGTTCATTATCGTTATGATCTGAGACAAGTCCTATAAATGAGTTCAATTCATCTATCGTTCCATAAGCTTCTATTCTTAAATTGCTCTTAGAAACTTTAGTGCCACCAATCAAACTTGTTTTGCCAAGGTCGCCTGTTTTGGTATAAATTTTTAAGGCCATAAGTAATTAAACTTTTAGATCTTTACGCAAGTATTAATTTTCCTTTTGTAGTAGGGCTGTCACTCTCGATCACGCCATCTCTTAAGCGAATGATCCTATGAGAGAAGGCTGCAATGTCTTCTTCATGTGTTACCAGAACAACAGTATTCCCTTCTGTATGTATCTGACCTAATATATCCATGATCTCATGAGATGTTTTAGAGTCTAAGTTACCCGTAGGTTCATCAGCTAAAATTATAGAGGGATTGTTGATCAATGCTCTTGCAATAGCAACACGTTGGCATTGCCCACCGCTTAATTCATTTGGTTTATGATGGCTGCGGTCATCTAGCTTTACTCTTCTTAATGTTTCAAGGGCTCGTTCTATTCTTTCTTTTTTACCAACGCCGCCATATATCAAGGGAAGTGCTACATTTTCTACTGCGGTCAATCTTGGTAATAAATTGAACTGTTGAAATACAAAACCAATTTCTCTATTTCTTATTTCAGCAAGATCATTGTCTGGCATTCTGCTTACATCATTTCCATTCAATACATATTTTCCTGATGTAGCAGTATCAAGACAACCAAGAATATTCATCAAAGTACTTTTTCCGCTTCCGCTTGGCCCCATTAAAGAAACATATTCATTCTTGAAAATATCAAGGCTGATACCTTTCAATACAGGCAATTCATTTTTACCGAGATAATAACTTTTCCTGATTTGTTCTAAATGAATGATAGAGTTCATGAGGGGATTTTAAAGCTAAGGTTTATTTTTTTATAACTTTTGGAACTTTAAAAAAATTGTCATCATGCATAGGTGCATTTTTTAATGCTTCTTTTTTATCAAGACTTCCTTTTACTTCATCCTCACGTAAAACATTTACATTGTCTGTCATGTGCAAGAGCGGCTTTACACCTGTTGTGTCTAGCTCATTCAATTTTTCTACAAATTCGATCATGCGTTGCAGATCAGTTTTGATAGATGCTTTTTCCGTATCACTAAATTGCAGCCTTGCCAGGTGTGTGATCTTATTTACTAATTCGTCATTAACTTTCATCTGTTCTATTTGGTTTTTATTGCCAGATACTCAACTTGATTTATAAAACAAAAATAAAGCATTAGCTCCACAGGTAGCTTGTATATTATATGATCGGCGTGTAATTTTCTGGTATTTATTCCTCTTTGCCTATCGGCTTTTTATTATCTTCGCCGCTGTTATGAGCGAAAAAAGAGAAATAGTAATGAGTGGGATACGGCCCACTGGTTTTTTACATTTAGGTAATTATTTTGGAGCAATAAGGAATTATGTGCGAATGCAGGAGGATTTTGACTGTTATTTTATGGTTGCCGACCTTCATTCGCTTACAACACATCCTGATACAAAGGAACTGAAATCAAATGTGCACAGGGTTTTAGCAGAAAATATTGCCTGCGGATTAGACCCCGAAAAGGTGGCTTTTTATTGTCAGAGCCATGTTTACGAAACATCTGAACTATATCTTTATTTAAATATGTTAGCCTATAAAGGCGAACTGGAAAAGACTGCGACTTTTAAAGATAAAGTAAGATTATCTCCGGATAATGTAAATGCAGGACTATTAACTTACCCTGTTTTGCAGGCGGCTGATATTCTTTTGCATAGGGCTAAATATGTTCCAGTAGGAAAAGACCAGGAACAGCATCTCGAAATGGCCAGGAATTTTGCCAATAGGTTCAATCATCGTTATGGCGAAGTACTTACAGAACCAATTGCTTTTAACTACGGTAACACTTTAGTAAAAGTTCCAAGTTTGGATGGCACAGGTAAAATGAGTAAAAGTGAAAATCAGAATGCTACTTTATATTTAGCGGATGATGATGATGATATCCGAAAAAAAGTAATGAAGGCTAAAACAGATAGCGGTCCGGCAGAACCTAACACGCCAAAGCCGGATTATATTGAGAATATTTTTGACCTGATGAAATTGGTAAGTACGGAAGAGGTTATTAATAAATACCAGTCAGATTATGAGAATTGCAATATCCGCTATGGAGATATGAAAAAGCAGTTGGCTGAGGATATGGTAAACTTTATTGCTCCTATTCGCAACAAGGTAGAAGCCATTTTAAAAGACGAAAAATATCTCAAAAGGGTAATGGAGCAGGGAGCTGAAAAAGCCACAGCAAGTGCAAAAGCTACAATGAAGGAAGTAAGAGATGCAATGGGCCTGAATTATTATTAGTTCTGGATAATTAAAGAATAATTACTGTTTTATATTTAGCAACATTAAGTATGTTTGCTTACTTTCAATCCTTGAAGAATTATACCATCATTTAATTATAATATTTAAATCTCCTTACGGGAGTGGGGCATTATGGCAAAAACAAAGAAACCAAAACATATTGCGGTAGCAGGAAATATCGGTGCAGGGAAAACTACTTTGACCGAAATGTTGAGTAAGCATTATAAATGGATTCCGCAATTTGAAGACGTTGATCATAATCCTTACCTGAATGATTTTTATGAGGACATGCCAAGGTGGAGTTTTAATCTTCAGATATACTTTTTAAATAGCCGCCTTAATCAATTGCTGGATATACACAGAGGTACAGAAACTGTTATCCAGGATAGAACGATCTATGAAGATGCAAATATTTTTGCACCTAACCTGCATGATATGGGATTGATGGGAAAAAGAGATTTTGATAATTATTATCTTTTTTTCGAAACATTAAAATCAATGGTGCAGCCACCGGATCTGTTGATATATTTAAAAGCATCTGTTCCGACGTTAGTAGCGCAAATACAAAAACGTGGAAGAGAATATGAAGAAAATATAAGATTGGATTATCTTAAAAAATTAAATGATTATTACAATAATTGGATCGACGGATATAAAGAAGGACAGTTATTGATCATTGATGCAGACACAAATAAATTTGCAGATAATGAGGAAGATCTTGGAAAGATCATCACAAGTATAGATGGTAAATTATTTGGATTGTTTTAGTTAAATGAAAAAATAAAAGTTAAAAACGAAAAATCAGAACTAATTACAAAGCTCCAAAATTTTTTATTTTTCATTTTTCATTATTCAATCAACTGGTGCTTCATTGCATAGAAGACTAAACCTACTGAGTTCTTTACGCCAAAACGTTCCATCAGCCTATCTTTGATAGCCTCAACCGTTCTTGCACTGATATTCATTTTTTGAGCAATTTCCGTTGCAGTAAATTCCATACACACTAATGTGATCACTTCTTTTTCTTTATCGCTGATAACGATCTCTGAATTTAAATTAGCGTTGAATTTTTGTTTGCTGTAATTCTTCTTTACTAAAACTCTGTTTACAAAAGAACTTAAATAATAACCTGTTCTTTTTACATCCATGATAGCTTTTTTGATCTCTGCAGAGTCAGTGTTTTTTAATAAATAACCTGCAGCTCCACAATCCATCAAGTGGCCAATGAAATGTTCATCTTCGTACATTGTAAGAATAAGTACTCTTATATGTGGATGTGTTTTTGCTAATTGCTTGGTAACTTCAATACCATCTTTTACGGGCATTTTAAGATCGCATAAAACAATATCAGGATCGCCTTCTTCTATTTTCTCAAGTAATTCGCTGCCGTTTTCTGCTTCTAAAACAAATTGAATATTGGTATAAGATCGCATAGAAAGAATGACTCCCTTTCTGAATAGTTTGTGGTCGTCTGCGATAGCAACTTTTATTAGTTCCATAATTTAAGAGGATAGGATATAAAGTTAGGCAAAAATAGTTCACATTTTTGTGTATTCCTAACAAAAGTATGAACGGTATTAAAGAGTTGATTCTTTCGGTATCTCCAGTGTCACTTTGTAATATGTATGGCTAGGATCTATCTCAAAGAATATCCTGCCATTCAATACTTTTATTCTACTGGCAATGTTCTTTAAACCAAGTCCGGTAGAGTATTGATTTAAACGGTCAAATTCAGTTTGAACAATTCCTTGCCCATCATGATGTAGCCGCAAGTAAGTATGTGTAGCATTGGCATTTTGCGTAAGGTGTATAAAGCCTGCGTTGCTATGCTTGATGATATTATTGATCAATTCCTGAACGATCCTGAAGATCAATAATTCTTGCTCTAATTTTAATCTTGTACGGTAATCATGAAAACGGCTGCTGGCATTAATTGTACCACTACCATTTATTTTTTGGAAAAGATCTCCGATCGCATTTTCTAAACCAAAGTTCTTAAGCGTTGGAGGCATCATGCTATGACTAATATTACGGATCAGTTGAATAGCATCATCTATAATTTGTTTTGCGCTGAAAATAGATTGTAGTTGAGATGCAGGATCAAGATTGATCAAATTCTCATTTAAATATAATCTTGCTGTGGCAAGTAAAGGTCCTACATCATCATGAAGATCTGCTGCAATTCTATTCCTTTCTTCCTCCTGAAATTTGATAGATGCATTTAATAATATTTGTTGTTTATCATCTTCAAGTTTCTTCAATTGGTTATTGAACCTGATAACTTTCCTTTGATGCAATATCACAAAAAACACTATGCCCAGCACCAGGCAAAGCATTACAGCTGTGCCTAACAGCATCACATAGTTTACACCGGGTGCATTTGTCTGTAAAAAAATCATACTTTCTTCAGTTTGGCTGTGGGGTTAAAAGGGTCAAGGTCAAGGTCGATAAATTCGTCGGATTGGTTTATAGGTTTTTTAATATATCTGGTTAAATAAATACCGATACAGATCAACATATTCTTAATAATCGTTACTGTTCCATAAATAATATGATACAATACTTTAAAGTCATCATTTTGTATTGAATTTTTAGAATAAAGGAAAAGGAAAAAGTTGCCTGAAAAATAGATCAGAAATCCTATCGAAATCCAGAAGACAGGTAATTGATAAATAGGGATGCTTAGATCAATTTTCATCTTTTCATAAAAAACAAACATAATTATAAAAAGAAATACAATACATTCTACCAATTGCGGATAAAAGCTTAAATACATTTTATCGCTTTTTAAATAATCAACTAAGCTAAATATGGCAAAAACAATGATAGAAGCTAAAATGAACTTATGTAATTTTCTATGTTTTATTATAAGAGAGAAATAATAGGCTAACAGCGTATATTCTAAAACGATAAATATTCGATATAAAACATAATAAAGAGAATATGATTTAATTATAATAAGTGCAGAGAGGCACAAAATTAAAAATAAAGCCAGGCATGAGGTATAGACAAAAAAAACCCTCATATCTTTTGTATTTAACTTTTTATAAAGAAATACACAAAAGATAAGAGGGATGACCTCAGTAACGTAAGTAATATTTTCTAGTAGTTTAAGGATAAGCAGTTGTTTGTTGTAAAAATAATCAACTGTACCTCAAATACAAAATATTAATTAATCGTTTGCTAAGTAGGTCACTTCAATGATGTCTCTAGCTGCTCCGTGTCCCATAGTAGTAATTTTTTTTTGGTTTTATAGAAAGAGTTTCAGGATGTAAACTTCCCCCAATTCTCTGTGCTATGAAAGGGCTCAAATTTTTTAAAACCCTCCAAAAAATGCTAAAATTCAGTAACAGTCGTAGTTTTAGCGAAAAAAGCTCGTAAAACTCCCTGTAAATTTAAGGTAAATATACAACTAAAAATAGTAAAAATACTATGGAGTGGAAATTATTTTACTTAGTAGTTATACGATAAGTTAACAACTTGTGTACATCTTGGGGTGTAAAAAATGAAGAAAAAGACGATTAGGCGATACCAACTTAAAAAGAATTTTCTTTTTAAGTTGGTTGCAGTTTTTAGGTTTTTTTCTTAGGATTTATAAAGCGGGGTTCTGTCTATTCATTGATTAAAAGCCTTATTCACAGTAGTTTTAATCAATATTAAGGATGAATGTTCTATAGTAAAGATAGTACTCTTTAGCCCTGTTATATCAGTACATTTTCGCTATTTTTTGCATAATTAATTTACTGAGCGTATGGGATGATCCCTTGATTAAAGCCGATTTAATAGGGGAAACTACTATCGTAGTTTTACGTGTACTGCGTAACGATTTAGGGATCAGCCCCTCTTTTTAAAGCAAAGACATTATAAATAAACGCCAAACGAATATAAAATAGTCGAAATTTAGTAATAGCTTTAGCAAAGAAAAAATGAAAAATCGTTATTTTTGAGAAGCTAACCTAAACCTATAAATTCAATGCCAACCGAAAACTTAATTAAAATTGCGATTGCAGACGATCACAAGATCTTTAGAGATGGGATAAAAATGGCCCTTTCAGGTAAAACTGACCTCAAAATGCTTTGGGAAGCCGAGGATGGAAAGGATATGATGCACAAGATCCAGATCAAGAAGCCTGAAGTTCTATTAATGGATATCAGAATGCCGGAAATTGACGGAATCAATGCAATAGAATTGATCCGTAAAGAGTACGAAGATCTGAAGATAATTGTACTTACAATGTATGATGACCAGCAGATGATCAGTAAAATGATGGAAATGGGAGCAAATGCTTATTTGACCAAGACCACTGATCCCGAAGAGATATATGAAGCAATATTGACCTGCATGAATGATGACTTCTACTTCAATGAGCTGGTGAATAAAGCAATAATGGGAAAATTGTTGCAGAAGAAAAATGTAAGACAACATTATGGTACTACCACAACCATAAACTTTAATGAAAAGGAAATAAAGATACTCCAGTTACTAGCCCAGGATAAAACCACTGAAGAGATTTCTAAGATCATCTTTTTAAGTCCCCGAACTATCGAAACCATTCGTCAGAACATGAAAACTAAAGTAAATGCCAAAACGATCGGTGGGTTAATTATGTATGGTATGCGTAATAAACTCATTGAATAGAACATGTTTTTAAGTTAATAACGAAGTAAGAATACACGGTCTTTTGCTAATTTTATAGTAGATTTCCCATAAAAAAGAACAGGTATATCTGCTATTCGTTTGACCAAAAAATGTTCAGACCTTGCATATAGAAAAGTGGTTTTACTTTTTTTAACTGTTAAGAATACTATTATGTCAACAAATATTGAACCCATTAAAGTAATTATAGCTGATGATCACGTGCTATATAGAGCAGGTGTGAAAACCGCTCTCAGTGCGACTAAAGACATTAAAATAATTGCTGAAGCAGATAACGGCATGCACTTGCTAAATCTACTTAAGAATATTCAGCCAGATGTGATCTTGTTGGATATCCAAATGCCGATCATGGACGGTATTGCAACTTT
The DNA here is from genome assembly GCA_040387955.1 of Bacteroidota bacterium. Lineage (GTDB taxonomy): Bacteria > Bacteroidota > Bacteroidia > Chitinophagales > Chitinophagaceae > Ferruginibacter. The sequence continues at coordinate 77,128 of JAZKCS010000004.1, forward strand.
GCCTGAAATAAAAAAGAACTGGCCTAACATAAAAGTTATCATGCTTACAATGGTAATTGACCATAGTATGATCACTAAGCTTATGGAACTTGGTGCAAATAGTTACCTGAGCAAAACGAGTGATAGTGAAATAATCTATGAAGCAATTAAAACCTGTTACGAGCAGGAATATTATTTCAATTCACTTACAAATAAAGCTTTATTGGTAAACCTGAAACAAAAGAACGAGACCCTTCCGCAAAAAATGATGCAGGATGATGTTAAGTTGAATGATAAAGAAATTACCATATTAAAGTTGATGTGTGATGAAAAGAGCACAAAAGAAATTGCTGAAGCAGTTGATCTGAGTCCTCGAACCGTAGAGGCGATGAGGGATAAGCTTAAAGTGAAAACAGGCGCAAAAAACACAGCAGGATTGATCATGTATGCTGTAAAACATAAATTAATTGGAGAAGAATTATAAAATAGTTTGAAACCCTAGCAACCAGAACACGGAATATTTTACATTTGCCCATTGACAAACATCAATGGGCTATTTTTTTAACTATAACGGAAAGACCTTCGAAGAAGGTACGCCAGTCATCCAACCGGATAGCAGGGCTTTAAGGTATGGCGATGGTTTATTTGAAACCTTAAAAATTAAAAACGAGCAAATCCTTTTTGAAGATGAACATTTCTCACGTCTTTGGAAAGGATTAAAATTACTTGGTTTTGATATTCCTCCACATTTTACCCCTGAAAAATTAAGTTCATCAATTTTAGCGCTGGCAAAAAAAAATAAACATGAGAAACTGGTAAGAGTTAGATTAAATGTATTCAGAGGAAATGGAGGGATCAATGATCCTGAAAATTTCCTTCCTAATTATATTATACAAACCTGGGAGTTGCCAGATACTGCAGGAACTTTAAACAGTAATGGATTGACAGTAGGCATTTATAATGATGCAAAAAAGAGCTGCGATGCTTTTAGTAATATAAAGCATAACAATTATTTGCCTTCTGTTATGGGTGCTTTAAAAGCCAAAGAAGAGCAATGGAATGATGCTATTATATTAAACAGCTTTGATAGAATTTGTGAAACAACGATTGCAAATATTTTTCTGATAAAGAATAAAACAATTATTACTCCTGCTAAAGAAGAAGGATGCATTGAAGGAATAATGAGGCTTCATTTAATTCAACAATTAAAATTAAATGATTGGAAAGTGGAACAAAGTAAAGTTTCTCTTGATGACTTAATGGCTGCAGAAGAAATATTTGTTACCAATTCAATAAATAACATGCGCTGGGTAAAACAAATAGGAGATAAAATGCTCGGCTCTAAAATTATACAAGAAATTTACACTTCGTTATCTTCAACCTTTTTGTGATTTTTTTGTTTCTATATACTGAAACATGCAAACAGTTAATATATTTTGGTTCCGCAGAGACCTTCGTTTAAATGATAATGCCGCTCTGTATCATGCGCTGAAGAGCAATCTCCCTGTATTACCCATTTTTATTTTTGATAAAAATATTTTAGATAAGCTTGAAGATAAAGATGATAGGCGTGTTACGTTTATCTATACTACAATACTGGAGTTGCAGCAACAAATAAAGAAATCAGGCTCTGCTTTGAATGTTTTTTATGGAACACCGGCTGATGTGTTTAAAAAACTATTAGCAAAATACAATATCAATAAAGTTTTTATTAATCATGATTATGAATTATATGCACAGCAAAGAGATAGAGAAGTTGGATCAATATTAAAGAAAAACAATGCCACATTGTATTCAAGTAAAGACCAGGTGATATTTGAAAAAGATGAAGTGGTGAAAGATGACGGTAAGCCCTATACTGTTTTTACGCCTTACAGTAAAAAATGGAAAGCAAAACTTACTGAGTTTTATCTTAAAAGTTATCCATCAGAAGAGTTGCTTAATAATCTATATAAAAATGATGGAGTTGATATCCCCACTTTAAATGAAATGAGATTTGTTCAATCTGAAAATATTTTTCCTGCAAAGCAATTGAACGAAGAGATTGTAAAAAAATATTCAGCACATAGAGATTTTCCGGGAATCGATGGAACGTCTAAATTAGGGGTGCATTTACGCTTTGGCACAGTAAGTATAAGAGAAATAACAAAACGTGCCTTAGCTTTAAATGATACTTATTTAAATGAATTGATCTGGCGAGAATTTTACCAGATGATCTTGTGGCATTTTCCACATGTGTCAGAAGGGAGGTCATTTAAATCTGAATACGACAGCATTGAATGGAATAGGGATGAAGGTGAATTTGAAAAATGGTGTAAAGGGCAGACTGGATACCCCATCGTGGATGCAGGCATGAGAGAACTAAATGCAACAGGCTTTATGCACAATCGGGTACGCATGGTGGTTGCTTCATTTTTAAGTAAGCATTTATTATTGGATTGGCGCTTAGGCGAAGCTTATTTTGCAAGAAAATTACTTGACTTTGAATTTGCGTCCAATAATGGTGGTTGGCAATGGGCTGCAGGCTGTGGATGTGATGCAGCACCTTATTTCCGGATATTCAATCCTTATTTACAAACAAAGAAATTTGATCCAAATCTGAGCTATATAAAAAAATGGGTTCCTGAATTCCAGGAATTCAATTATCCTAAACCTATTGTTGAACATGAGTTTGCCAGAAAACGGGCATTGGAAGTTTATGGCAGAACTTTGCGAAAAAATAATTAAACCAGAAAAATATTCTGATCGTTAATTTGATTTTCAGGATGTAATTGCTGATAGATGCTTAGCAGTTTTTTAATAGCAGATCTGCCATCTTCTCCCAGATCAATAGAATAATTATTTACATAAAGATCAATATGTTTCCGCATTACATCTTCACTCATTTCTTGTGAATGTATTCTGATATAATCATTCAATTCAGGATAATTTGAAAAAGCATATTCGATGCTTTTCTTAACAAGCGCTTCCACTTTCTTTTGTATAACAGGATCAATTTTTTTATCAATGACAATCGCTCCAAGAGGAATAGCACAATTTGTCTGTTGTTCCCAATAGTCTCCAAGGTCAATGATCTTTTTTAATCCTTTTGCTTCATAAGTAAAACGGTTTTCATGAATGATCACTCCTAATCCTTTTTTTTGTGAAACGAAATTTTCTATTTCATCGTAACGCATAAAAACTTTGTTGTTTGCATTTGGATATGCTAAAGAGAAAAGTAAATGTGCTGTTGTGTTTTCTCCTGGTATCGCAACGATACAATCTGATGTGTCAGTAAATTTTAGATCAGGATTTTGAATGAGCAGTGGACCTACGCCTTTTCCTAAAGCGCTGCCACTATTCAGCACAACATATTTATTTAATGCTAATGGTAAAACTCCATAGCTTAATTTGGTGATATTTAATTTTCCTTCAATGGCCCATTGGTTAAGTGTTTGAACATCTTCTAATAAGGTGTTGAAAGTGAGTCCTTCGGTATCAATTTTTTTATTTACTAATGCATCAAAAATAAATGTGTCGTTGGGACAAGGTGAAAATCCTATGCTAAGATCCATGATATTTCTTTTAATAATGTTTCAACGCCGGCATTTGCATTTTTTATAGCCTCATTTATTTTCCATTTACTTTTATCCCGTTCACCAACATAATTACTGATACTTCTGATCTGTGCAAATGGAATATTTTCCTGTAAACAAACATAATGAAAGGCCGCACCTTCCATAGTCTCAATTTCCGGATTGTAGGTTTGTAAAATTTGCTCTGTTTGAAGAATGTTATCGGATACCTTGCTCACAGTAGCACCTTTCAATAATTCAAAAGAAGACTTTCTAAGTAATTCACTGTTGTTGTTTATTAACCATTTATTTGTAAAAGGAAATTTGTTTTTGTCTTCAAGGTTGGCATCGAAAATAGAAGTAAATATTCCTTTTTCTTCAATGCCAAGATCTGCAAAACAATCTCTTTGAACCAATCCCGTTGCGCCAAGCTTAAATTCCTTTGAAAAAGCTCCAGCAATACCTACCTGAATCACAAAATCATACTTAGTTTGCTGTAATTTTTTTTGTAAATGATATGTAGTAGCGGCAATTCCCACTCCAGTTATTGCTACATCTATATTTACAGACCGGGTAAAAGCAATTTCCTGATTGGTAGCAGCAATTACTAAGATTTTCATATACAAATTTGCTGAATTTTTATTGAATATGGCTATTTACCCTTTAAATGTTAAATGTTACCTTTGCAAAAAAGGAATAAGTAATGGTATATTTAACAAGAGTGGAGCATTTTAACGCAGCTCATAAATTATGGAACCCTGAGTGGTCTGAAGAAAAGAATAAAGAGATTTTTGGTAAATGTGCTAATGAGAACTGGCATGGTCACAATTATGAAATACATGTCACGATAAAAGGCGAAATGCAGAAAGAAACTGGATTTATTTTTAATGCAAAACAATTAAGCACTATTATTAATCAATATGTTTGCGATAAGATCGATCATAAAAATTTAAATATTGATGTAGATTTTATGAAAGGCCAGTTTACAACTGCAGAAAATCTAACGGTAAATATTTGGGATCAATTGCAGCCTGTATTAATGAAAGAAGGAGTGGAGTTGCATTGTGTTAAACTGATGGAAACTCCAAGGATCTTTGTTGAATATTATGGCGGGAAATAAAATATATAATTAATAATCCATAACGGGTAATGGCGTACAAAAAATCAGAACTATACGACGAGAAAGAAACGCAGGATCTTGCGGCAAACTATAAGACGATCATTCAGTCCTTAGGTGAAGATGCTGAAAGGGAAGGGCTTTTGAAGACTCCTGAACGTATTGCAAAAGCAATGCAATTTCTTACACAAGGATATCAACAAGATGCGGTGGCTATATTAAATTCTGCAAAATTTCATGAAGATGTTAGTGAAATGGTGATCGTAAAGGATATTGAGATATATAGTATGTGCGAACATCATATGCTACCTTTTATTGGCAAAGCACATGTTGCGTATATCCCTAATGGTTATATTACTGGCCTTAGCAAAATTGCAAGGGTAGTAGATGTGTTTGCAAGAAGACTGCAGGTGCAGGAACGTTTAACAACACAGATATTACATGCCATTGACGATGCATTAAAGCCTCTGGGTGTAGCGGTTGTAATAGAGGCACATCATTTATGTATGATGATGAGAGGTGTGCAAAAACAAAATTCTGTTACTACAACATCTGCATTTAGTGGTGAATTTGAGAAAAATACTACCCGGAGTGAATTCATGAAACTGGTTACTGCTAAGCTTAGCTAATTTTTAAAAACTTTCATTAAACCTCTTAATAAAATTTCGATATGAAGCATGCTTATATTTTTCCCGGTCAAGGATCACAGTTTTCGGGTATGGGAAAAAATCTTTATGAAACAAATTCTCAAGTAAAAGAATTATTTGAACAGGCAAACGAAATTTTGGGATTCAGGATATCTGACGTGATGTTTTCAGGAAGTGAGGAAGAACTTAAGCAAACGAATGTAACACAACCTGCAGTTTTTCTGCATGCTGTTGCTGCTTACAAAACAATTGCTGACCCTAAACCTGATATGGTGGCTGGACATTCATTAGGGGAGTTCAGCGCTTTGGTTGCAAATAACACACTAAGTTTTGAAGATGCTCTACGGTTAGTTGCTGTAAGGGCAAAAGCAATGCAAAAAGCATGTGAATTAAATCCTTCTACTATGGCGGCTGTATTGGCATTGGCAGATGAAAAAGTAGAAGAAATTTGTACTACAATATTAAATGATACAGAAGAAATAGTTGTTGCAGCAAATTATAATTGCCCGGGACAATTAGTTATCAGTGGAACTATTCCGGGAATTGAGATGGCATGTGAAAGAATGAAAGCCGCAGGAGCCAAAAGAGCCTTGATCTTGCCTGTAGGTGGCGCTTTTCATTCACCGTTAATGAAGCCTGCACAGGAAGAATTGGCTGCAGCAATTGAAAGTACAGAATTTAAAACTCCTATCTGTCCTGTTTATCAAAACGTGAATGCCAAACCAATAAGTACCCCTGATCAAATTAAAAAGAATTTAATATTACAATTAACAGGCGCAGTTCGTTGGACTCAAACAGTTCAAAATATGATTGCAGACGGAGCTACACAATTTACAGAAGCAGGACCGGGAAAAGTATTACAAGGGCTTGTGCAAAAGATCAATAAAGAAATGACAGTCAGTGGTGTAAACTAATTGGACCTGATAAATTCTTCAAAAATTATATAACAGTAATTATTAAGCAATGATTTTTTAATCATTGCTTTTTTTAAAATTATTTTATAATTTTAAAAGGACGATACTGATATATGAAACAAATCTCTTCTTCTATATCCGAATTTATTAATGCATTCAACCTTTCGAGGGATGATGGTGTGATTTGTTTTGATGCTACTATTTATTATTCTACACGAAAAAAAAGTATTCAACTTCCCTCAGAAGTACATATTGTAACTATAGGACATAAACAACTTGATGTGATTTATTTACTTCATCCTGATGTGGCAAAATTGGGAATTCCTGATCTGTTAGAAAATGGCCGTGTTACATTTTCTTACCTACCGGAAAAGGCTTTGATCATTAAAGGAAATTCTTCTACCGATGGAATGTATACTTTATCAGTCCATCCTGCAAATGCAGATTGCAGCGAAAAAACTTTAGCAGAAATTCACGCTAAAACCTACAATTAAATCTTTAACATTTATTAAAATGCATCATTAACAAATGATGAAAAAAATCCTCATTTTATTGATGATGTGGAAGAGGAGTAACAATTTTTTTTATAGTTAAATATAAAATCTGCTGGCATAATTTTTATGCTATAACTACGCTAATATATTTTTTAATTTTTAAATAAAATTTTATGAGACGTAATTCAAATGGACGTGGATATGACACCATGGGTTCACAAGACAGATCAAGAAACCAAAGAGGTGGAATGTACAGTCAAGACAACCGTTCATCACGCTATGATAATGAAGATATGGAAGATGATTATGATGAATTTGAAGATTATGAAGACGATGATGATTATGATGTGCAAGGTAATTATGAAGATGATTATGATGAAGATGATTATGATGATTATGATTTTCAGGGAGGGTATCAACAAAATGATTATCAACGTAATCAGAATTATGGTTCCCAAGGAAACAATTATGGTTCACAAGGAGGTAATTATGGCTATGGATCCCAGGGAAATAATTATGGTTCTCAAGGAAATAACGGCAGAAGGCAACGGAGTGGTTTTGGTGGAAGAAGCGGTCAAAGAGAGCAAGGATATGGAATGGGCAATAGCTCAAGAAATTCGCAGTATGGGAACTCAGGATGGAGTAATGAAGGCGGCAGATCAGGAAGCCGGGGCAATAATTCAAGTTGGGGAAGAGGCAATGATATGAACCAGGATCGTGGCGGTAGATATGGAAATTCAGGATGGGGAAATGATCAGGGAGGCTCTTATCAAAGATCATCCGGCCGCAGTGGGAATTTTGAGTGGGGTTATGGCAATGAAGGAGGAAGAGGGTCGCAAAGATCTGGTAACTCTGGTAACTGGGGTGGAATGAGTGGAAACGATGATTATGAAAGATCATCTCAAAGATCATCTGGTAGCCGGAGTGGAAGCAGATCAGGAAGTTCTTCATCCGGCAATACAGGAAGAGGAAATTCATCATCACAAAGATCGGGAAGCAAAGGAAATTCATCTACTTCTACAGGACGAGGATCAAGTTCCCGTGGCAGTTCAAAAAATAAAAGCACAACAAGCCGCTCATCAAGATAATAACATCTTTGTTCATTTATAATGTTCTATGGAGTTATCCCATAGAACATTATATCAATTTATTAATTATGAAACAATCAGAAAATGCAGCAAATCACGCTACTGCAAATGGTGTAACTACAAGTAATTCTTCAACAAAATCAACTTCTGAAAAAAATACGCAAAAGCAGGAATCTTTGCTTGAAAAGTTTTTTACAGATCAGTTAAAAGACATTTACTATGCAGAGCAACAACTATTAAAAGCAATTCCTAAAATGCAGGAAGCCTGTACAACAGAAGAATTGAAAGAAGCTTTTGAAGATCATCTTCATCAAACTTCTAAACATGTAAAACGCTTGGAAAAGACTTTTCAGCATATAGGTAAAAAACCAGAAGGAAAGAAATGCGAAGCTATTGAAGGGATAATAAAAGAATGTGAACAGATCATTCAGGAAACAAAAGAAGGTTCAATGACCCGGGATGCAGCTTTGATCATTGCTGCTCAAAAAGTAGAACATTATGAAATTGCTACTTATGGTGGGCTTGTTCAACTTGCAATAACAATGGGTTTAAATGAAAGTGCTGATCTGTTAGAAAAAACATTAGGAGAAGAGGAAGATACAGACGAATCACTTACGGATATTGCAGAACGCTTTATTAATATTGAAGCAAGTGAAGAAACAAATTATTCCTGGAATAAAAATGAAACTGCGGATACCTTAGGTCAATAATTTGAATTCTAAATATTTATGCCTGCATTCAACGTGCAGGCTTTTTTATTGCTAATCAGTGTATAGGTTTAGTGTATTTTTTTTCTCCTGCGGATATAAAAATATCTAATTCATTTTCTTTAGGAGGAATAGGGCATTGATAATTTGGAGAATAACAACAATAAGGATTATAGGCTTTATTAAAATCTATTAAAATTTTATTGTTAGATATTTCCGAAATATATAGATCCAGGTAACGGCCGCCTTCATAAGTTTCTATACCTGTTGTGGCATCTGTAAAAGGAATAAAAAGATAATCCTTGTATCCATCTGCCATTGCCAGGTCTTTTGATTGATAAATAAATAATGAGGCAGTTGTATCCTTGATCTTAAAATTTATTTTACCATATTTATAATAATGCTGAACAGTTTTTTTTGATGTGACCATTTTAAATCCAACTGAATCTTTGATCTTTATAAAATCTGCTAAAATTCTAAAATTACTATTTGGCTCAAAAAAATGTAAATGCTTTCTGTCTTCTCCTAATACTACTTTATGAACATTCACGTATTTACTTTGAAAATCCGTAATTGAATCAATATAATTATGAGGAATTTTTTGTGCCTGTGCAGTGATCGAAAAGAATAAAATAAAAGCTGTTAATATATTTCTCATATTCATTAATTCATCATTAAAATATTAACGCTTCTTTGTAAAATATTAAAAGCTATTTCTGCCATCAGGTTTTCTTTATCCAATGTTGGATTTACTTCTGTTATTTCGAAGCAGCATATTTTCCTATTCTGCATAAACTTACTGATGATATCTTCTACTTCTCTTTCCTTTAAACCGTTGCTGACAGGGGTTCCTGTCCCCCTTGAAATTGAAGCATCAAGGCAGTCCACATCAAAACTTACGTAGATGTCGGTACACTCTGATAGATATCTTAAAGCTTTTCTACAAATACTTTCCGTGCCGTTCCGTCTTACTTCATTAGTAGTAATTACTTTGATGCCGTATTTTTCGATCAATGATTTTTCTTCTTTTTCAAAATCCCTTAAAGAGATCAGTACAATGTCTTCCGGCAATATTTTAGGATAGATCTTGCCAATGTGTTTCAGCTGGTCCCAGATCTTTTCTGTTTTTTCATCAAGGTCATGCACCTTACTTGCTTTATTATCCTCGCCGATAGCAGTTGCTAACGGCATGCCATGCATGTTGCCAGTAGGTGTAGTGTAGGGTGTATGGAGGTCTGCATGTGCATCCATCCAGATAACACCTAATTTACTTTTAGGCTTTGCCATTTTTATTCCGGCAATTGTTCCTCCTGCATTACTATGATCGCCACTTAGTATAACAGGAAAAAATCCTGCTTTTATAGATTCACAAACAGAATTACTGATCTTTTCATACATAGATAATACGCCACTAATTCGTTTAGCGTAAGGTGAATGAATTGGTTCAAATAAGAGATTATTTTCTACTTCAATTTTTTCAGATGGAAAATGAACAAAGAAATTGCTCATAAAATCAAGTGCTGCAATTTTTATTGCATCAATGCCCAGACTAGCCCCACGGGTACCTGCACCTATTTCACTCGGAACTTCTATAATTTTAATATTTTTCATATTGCACGCCTAATGGTAATTATATAAAGCTACAACTTTCTATTTAACTGATTATTTCACACTATAATATCAATTTTCAATTATTTTAATGATCTCAAAACGAAAGAACAATTCTTCTTTATACCAATTGTCTCTTCTTGTCTTTTGAATCACATCTCTATGGGTTTTCATGGAATAAGCAAATTGTTTCATCTGCTCTTTATTTTTCCAGATACTGAAAGTTGCTTGTTTTATAAATGGTATTTCTCCAATACCTATCGAGTAAATTAAACCATCGGCCTGCTTCATCGAATCTGCAACACCATTAACATTACTCCAAAAGGCTTTTAGTTTCGATAAGCGTATTGTAGCCCGGGTAAGCACGGCTATTTGGCCATCATGAGAATTAGTATTTTTATTTAATTCAAATGGGTCTTTACCATCCCATTTACCATGGCCTTCTAATGGATCTAAAAGAATATGCTTTGTATGTACGTTAAAGATAGAAAACCATTTTTTTATTGCTTTACCATAAACGTGTTGAACAATATTTATATCCTCAATTTTATCAAGGTCATTTTCTTTAAAGACAATAAATATTGCCCATTGCTGCCAATCGGGATTTTTATCGAAAGTTCCATTTTTTCCTGATCCCATTAATTTATAAAAAGATATTTTTTTAGTAAAGAATAGAGGGATACGAAACAATGCTATGCTTAACAAAGCAAAAAAAATATATTTTTTTGGATAAGTTTGAATGGTGAGAATTGTTGTCATTATTCTTAAAGATAATAAAAAGAATAAGGCTGCCTTTTACGACAGCCTTATATTAATTATAAAAAATTTTTAGCCTTATTTTAATTCTATGTAAGGATTGCCAAGAAAAAACTCACGTAAAGAGTCTCTTACCATAAGGGTATCTGAGAGGCTTCTTTTAAATGTCATAGCTATTTTATAAGTAAGGCTATCGGCAGTATATAATGATAAATTATGCCCGTAAGAAGTAAATTTAGTGTATGCTTTTTCTGCAGCATCTTTTGATTTATACTCTCTAATAACGACTTTAAAAGAATTGTTATCAACTACAGGTACTTGTTGGGGTATAAGTGTGGTATCAGGCGTAATTGCTTTTGGAGTATCTGTAACTATAGAATCCTGCACCGCTATTGCACTTTGAGGAACTGCATCTTTCTCATAAAATAAGAAATAATAAATTCCAAGCCCGCCAATAATTATTGCCAAGAGAATAGCTGCAAACAATAAACTTTTATTTCTTTTCGGTGTTCTGCTTTCGCTTTCAAATGAAACAGATTCATCTCTTTTCTCTTTTACCTGCCTTGGTATATCATCAATTTTTGGTGTAACAAAAATGCCGGGAATAAATTCATAATCACCTTGTTGGCTTTTTTGAATAGTACCAATTCCTTCTATTGTTAGCGGCTTACCAATGTTTAAAAATTGCTTACTTAAAATTACATATGAATCTAAATCGGCAGTTGCAAGTGGTTTAATTTTACCGGTTTGTTTACCAATAAACTCAATTAATGAATTGTCTTCCGTAGCTTTTAAATTATATTCAAATTCAATAGCGTTTTGCGGCATTGCAAAATCTTTTTCATTTTCTGCCGGTATTGCTACCGATGGATTTAATGTAAATGTTCCAATGCCCTGGAGTGTAAGTTGTTTCGTTTTGTATAAATGCTGTACGAGTATCTGATCTATTTTCACATTAATTGAATTTGCAGGAAACAAACCTACCTAATATTATGCATATGGCAAAACAACAAAGTATTAATTGCTAACTTTGTGTATGATTTCGGAAAAAGAAAAGAAATTTATGGCATATTGGGAAGCCAGCCGTCAAAAGGAGAGTACCTTTCTAAGTAAGCTTCTTAGGGGATTGCCAATGGCTATGATCTTTTCTTTGCCTATAATCCTTATGGTAATTGTGGTAATGATATTTTTCCCGGAGTGGTATATGAAAATGTCAGGAACGTCACCAGGCACTTTTGTAACAGCAATTATAGCAATGTTAATTGTAACGATCTTCTATTCGTTTTTTAGAATGCATTACAAATGGGAAATGAATGAGCAGTTATATCAAGAATTAAAAGCGAAAGAAAAAAAAGAAGCGGCAAAAAGTTAAATGCCATATTTTCTTTTGATATCCCTGTCTGTATCTCTTTCTTTTATTGTTTCTCTTTTATCGTATACTTTTTTTCCTTTACCTAAGCCTATTTCTATTTTGGCAAAACCTTTTTCGCTAATGAAGATGCGTAAAGGAATTATAGAGTAGCCTCTTTCTTTTGTTTTAGCTTCCCATTTCTTTAGTTCTCTTTTATTCAGCAATAATTTTCTTTCCTGTAAAGGTTGGTGATTGTTCAAATTGCCAAAACTATATTCTGCAATATGAAGGCTCTTGATATATAATTCGCCTTTATCAAAATAACAATAACTATCGTTGAAACTGGCTTTGCCCAAACGCAGACTTTTTATTTCAGTGCCCGTTAATACCATGCCTGCAATATATTTACCTTCAAAGAGGTATTCGTGATATGCTTTACGGTTACTGATTTCCATGATGAGGAAGTAGTGAAAAATGAATAATTAAAAATGAAAAATTAATAGTGAGTGGCGGATTGACAGAATAGCTGCAACCATTTTTCACTTTTCATTTTTCACTTTTCATTTCCTTCTTAGTTTTTAAATAACACAAGCAGATTTGCTAATTTCTCTTTAAGATCTTTACGATTTACAATGAAATCTAAAAAGCCATGATCCAATAAAAATTCACTGCGTTGAAATCCTTCTGGCAGATCTCTTTTGATCGTTTCTTTAATAACCCTTGGGCCGGCAAAGCCGATCAATGCACCCGGTTCGCCACAGATGATATCTCCCAACATTGCAAAAGAAGCAGTAGTACCACCGAAAGTAGGATCTGTACAAAGAGATATATAAGGTATTTTAGCATCAGCAAGCTGAGATAATTTTCCCGATGTCTTAGCCAATTGCATTAGTGAGAAAGCGCTTTCCATCATACGGGCCCCGCCACTTTTATTTATGATCATGAATGGAACTCTATGTTGTAAACAATAATCACATGCACGGCTTATCTTTTCACCCATCACACTGCCAAGGCTACCCCCAATGAATTCAAAATCCATACAGGCAATAACCAGATCGTTACCTTCTACTTTCCCATGAGCCACAGTAATAGAATCATGAATGTTTGTTTTTGCGTATGTTTCTTCCAAACGCTTATTGTAAGGCTTAAGATCAACAAAGCCTAAATAATCTTTAGAAACAACATTAGCAAATAGTTCAGTGAACTCATTGTTGTCAAAAATAATATCAAAATATTCTCCACTCCCTATGCGATGGTGATAAGTACATTTAGGGCAAACAAAATTATTTTCTCTAAGTTCGCTAACCGTTACCGTTAGTTTACAGGTAGGACACATTGTCCAAAGGCCTTCCGGAGCATCGGCCTTATCTTTTGTAGCGGTAAGAATTCCTTTTTTTATACGTTTGAACCAACTTCGTTTAGTTTCTTCACTCTCTCCATCTTCACCCGAAAGGTTTACATCAAAGTCTTCTTCTTTTTTCATAATCTTCAACCCGGTAAAAGGCTTTTAGTTTATTAAAATTGTTAAAGTATTCATTAACACTTTTAAAAAAGGTCGTTAGGTATAAAGGTATAAAAAGGAAAGGAGCCTTTTATAATAAAAACTCCTTTTCTTTTTTATATAATATTATGCATTACGGTTGATACAATTCAGATCAATAAATGCTTCTTCAAGCCTTTTGCTGAATTCTTCTTCGCCTTTACGCAACCATACACGTGGATCGTAGTGCTTTTTATTAGGACTGTCAGCTCCTTCAGGATTACCTAATTGACCTTGTAAGTATCCTTCATGTTTTTTATAATTATTCAAAACACCTTCCCAGAAAGCCCACTGAAGATCGGTATCAATATTCATTTTGATAGCACCATAACCGATGGCTTCTCTGATTTGATTCTGAGGCGAGCCGCTACCACCGTGGAATACAAAGTAAACTGGTTTTGGCCCTGTCTTCAATTCTTTTTCGATATACACCTGGCTGTTATGTAAAATGATTGGAGTCAATTGCACATTTCCTGATTTATAAACACCATGCACATTACCAAATGCTGCAGCTACTGTGAACATATTACCCACTTTGCTCAATTCTTTGTATGAATAAGCAACATGTTCCGGTTGGGTGTATAATTTATCATTGTCAATATCACTGTTATCAACACCATCTTCTTCACCACCTGTAACACCTAATTCAATTTCAATGCTCATGCCCAATGGAGCCATACGTTTGTAAAACTCAACAGAAGTTGCAATGTTTTCTTCCAAAGGTTCTTCACTTAGATCAAGCATATGAGAACTGAATAAAGGCTGGCCTTTTTCTTTGTAGAATTTTTCACCAGCATCCAATAATCCGCTGATCCATGGTAACCATTTTTTTGAAGCATGATCTGTATGTAATATAACAGGCACGCCGTAAGCTTTAGCTACATTGTGTATGTGCAAAGCGCCTGACACACCTCCTAAAATATTAGCTTGTAAGTTGTCATTTTTCATTCCTTTGCCGGCAATGAACTGTGCACCACCATTTGAAAACTGAATAATAACAGGAGAATTTACTTTCGCCGCTGTTTCTAATACTGAATTGATTGTATTGGTTCCAATAGTATTAACTGCCGGTAAGGCAAATTGATTTTCTTTTGCATCTTTATATAAGGCTTCTAATTCTGCACCAAATAGAACACCTGAACTGTATTTACTCATAATTAGTGGTATTTTTTGGCAAAAGTAAGAAAATTGAACCTTATTTCAATTTCAGTACCATTATGCCGGGGTAAATCCCCTTTATTGAGGCAGCAGCAGACTTATATAAATTACTTGTAATAAATAAATCTTTTTCAAATTCATTGTTGAAAGAAAATATAAAATAATCAATATCGAATTCTTTGATAGATGCTAGAATATCTTCGTTAGAAAAATCCGGACGGGAGTAATTATAGAATTGGTTTTTTGCAATAACATTTGACATAAGCAAAGTTCTATATTGATCCTGGTTCAGATAATTGCTCATGACCTTTCCTGTTATATTATTTTTTTTGAATGCCTCGGCAAGTTCATAATTTTCTTTGCCGCTATTAATGCCGTTTTTTAAAGACTGTAACGGTCCAATTAAAAAACTGCCAAAGAAGATAAGTAACAAAAAAGCTTTTTGTGCTTTTGTGAAAAGAAAATTATTGAAGGCGATTGAGATAAGGTATGCACCTGCTATCAAACAAAGTATACTTTCGATCCATATAAATCTTGTTTCTAAATGAAACAATAGATAACCCAACGGCATTAGTATAGCAGTAATGATCAACAGGCGAACATTTCTCGGGATATTAAAAATTGTTTTTTTTGAAATTGAAAAGAAAATAATAGCAGCTATGATGACTAAACATAAAAATGATATCTCCGTAAAATAAGGAGGACTTCCTGCCAGGTTAATAAAAAATAATTTGATCTGATTGATAATATTTGTGAAAGATGAAAAGACAGAAAAATCTTTCATAAATGGCTGCCATGGATCATCCCAGCTGTTTAATGCATCAACATAGGGTGGAGGAATTACCAACTTTTCATATAGCGATATTGTGTGTAAATGAAGGTAAGTGTTGTATTTACCGGTATTAGAATAAGTAACATACCCATACTTAACAGATAAGGCATATATCCAGGGAGTGCAGAGAAATAAAAAGGTAATGAGACCAATACTTATATTTCTGAAAAATATTTTTAATTTATTTGTTGCAACGGATATTTTGTAATGATAGAAATTTATCAATAAAAAATGAGCAAGAAAAAAAGGAAAGAAGTAGGCTTTTGATAAATATGCACCTACAGCGATAAGACTGCAAAAAAATATCCTTTTTTTATTTTGAAAAAAATCAGCTGATGATATCTGTATAAGATATAAAACAAAAAATAGCAAGAGCAGAAAGTCTGCACACAATTCATAAAAACAATAAGATAAAAAGATTAGCACACAAGTATACAAGATCATTGTTTTGAGCCAATCTGTAAGAATAAATTTATTAAGCAGCTTAAAAGTAAAAAGTAAAAGAAAAATTCCCGTTATACCATTAATATATTTAAAAGCAATTAATGTATCAATCCCAAGTTTTATTAGTGGGACTGCCAGCCAGGAACTTAGGGGACTCCACAAACCATTGACACTTTCGAAATAATTTCCGTCAGCCACTCTTTCAGCTACAGCTGAATATCCTATAGCATCTGGATCAAAAATAAATTTATAGTACGGGAAGAGTAGCAGAAATGCAGCGGTGTAAATAAAAATTGATATAGGTACAGCATATTGTATCAATTTTTTTAGCATTTCTGTAGAGGTTAAGGTTAATCAAAAATAATCTTTACAATTTAAATAGGTATGAAATCTCTTTAAAGTGTAGTAAAACAAAAACCCACATTGTAAAAATGTGGGTTTGGTTCTGGGCCATCTTGTGGTCCTTTCGTTTAATAGTTTGCTACTAGTTAGGAATAGTGGCCTTCTTAGGATACTCGTTCTTTGGTTTTTCTATAGGATTTATTAGTTCTAATTATATTTTGATCCCCATGGACTTTTTAAAAGAAAAATAGAAGTTGACTGATACTGGATTAATTATAGCTTTTCAGATATATTGGATTTTTGCTATCAGGTTTTTCAGGATTTTTGGATATTTTGATTGATACTCTTTCTACTTATCAATCAACTTCTAACACAAAGATACATTCCTCTGTATTGCCCGACAAGAGCAGTTTTGCTCTTTTTTTTTGTTCAGTAATTACTGAGGTAGTAGTAAATATTCAATCGTAAAACTACGTTTCTAGTATAAGGACTGGAACTAAAAAAGCCTTCCGGTTAAGGAAGGCTTTTTTAGATATATTCTAGAGATGGTATTTAAAAAGAAAAATAGAAGTTGACTGATATTGGAATTTTAATGATAATTCTTAGGATTTTTGGATTTAGGATTTTACTAGGTTCCTTTGGCTTTTTCAGGATTTTTGGATATTTCTGATTGATACTCTTTCTTAAAACTTATCAATCAACTTCTAACACAAAGATACATTCGGCTGTATTGCCCGACAAGAGCAGATTTGCTCTTTTTTTTTGTTCAGTAATTACTAGGGTAGTCGTAAATATTCCATCGTAGTTCTACGTGTATTCGCTACAGTTGCTATAAACAAAAAACCCTCTTATTTGAAGAGAGCTTTACTGTATATTTTAGAGATGGAAGTGTTTAAAAGAAAATAGAAGTTGACTGATATTGGAATTTTCTGTAATTCTTAGGATTTAGGAATTTTTAGGATTTTATTAAGTCGGTTTTTTTAAGGATTTTGAATTCTATTCTGATTGATACTCTTTCTATAAAACTTATCAATCAACTTCTAACACAAAGATATGGTCCGTTATAACCCTGACCTATAGCGGATTTGCTCTTTTTTTATGCTAGAGTATTCCGTTGACCAGTCGTATTAGTGCTGCACTTTTATAAGAAAAGGATAGTTAAACTACGAACGTAAAAATACGTTTTTAGTAAAAATAATGGCTTTTAAAAACAATGAAAGCCTTTACTATAAAGGCTTTCATTGTTTTATAAGATAAAGTAGAGTTTATTTAGCTAAACTTTGAATAATGTCGTATTTTGTAATAATGTGAAACGTGCCTGATTCATCTTTACTCAATACTGCGCCATTTTCTTTTGTTATATATGTACTTAATCGTTCAACAGGTGTATCAAATGCTACTTCAGGATAGGCTTTTTCAATAACTGATGCTATTGTTTCTGTTTTTATAGAAGGGTTATTCAATATTTTATTAAATAAACCGCTTTCAGATACAGCACCAATCATATTATCATCTTTTATTACAGGGATATTCTCCACATCATATTGTTTCATCAGATCAATAGCATTAGATACTGTTTGTTCGGGAGTGATGGTAATTAATTTCTGTTTGCCTCTTCCGCTGATAAGATCTTTAAATGTTTTCATTTCTAAAAACCCTCTTTCCATCATCCACTGGTCATTATAAATTTTAGCAACATACCTGCTTCCGTGATCATGAAAAATACAAACAACTACATCATCTTTTTTTAATGAATCTTTCATTTGCATTAATCCCTGGAGACAACTGCCTGCACTATATCCGCAAAACATACCTTCTTCCTTTGCTATCCGCCTTGCCATTACTGCACCATCTTTATCTGTAACTTTTTCAAAACGGTCAATATACTTCATGTCATAATTTGCAGGTACAAAATCTTCTCCGAAACCTTCACTGATATATGGATACACTTCTTTTTGATCCAACTCACCTGTTTCAAAATATTTTTTTAATAACGAGCCATAGCTATCAATGGCCCAGATCTGTATGTCCGGATTTTTTTCTTTTAAATATTTTCCGGTACCAATGATAGTACCACCAGTTCCGGTAGCAACTACCAAGTGAGTTATTTTACCTTCTGTCTGTTCCCAAATTTCTGGTCCTGTTTGTTCATAATGTGCCAAGCGGTTAGCAAGATTATCATATTGATTTACATACCAGCTATTAGGAACTTCTGTTGCAAGTCTTTTACTAACTGAATAATAACTTCTTGGATCTTCAGGCTCTACATTGGTTGGACAAACAATTACTTCAGCACCTACCGCTTTTAAAATGTCAGCCTTTTCTTTAGATTGTTTATCTGTAGTGGTAAAAATACATTTGTAACCTTTTACGCATGCAGCCAATGCTAAGCCCATTCCTGTATTGCCACTGGTACCTTCAATGATAGTGCCGCCGGGTTTTAGTTTCCCTTCCTGCTCAGCTACTTCGATCATTTTTACAGCCATACGATCCTTGATACTATTACCAGGATTAAAATATTCAACTTTAGCAAGTACAGTGCAAGGCAAAGATCTTGTGATCTTATTTAATTTAATAAGAGGGGTATTGCCGATAGTTTCTAAAATACTGTTAAGCCACATAAAAATTATTTAGTATAAAGGTAACAAAATGAAATAAGCTTGCAGAAGTGATACAAATGATGCACCAAAAATGAAAAAGCTCTCCATTTTTATGGAGAGCTTTTCAGTGCCCACGAAAGGAATCGAACCTTCACGCCCTTGCGAACGGCAGATTTTGAGTCTACTGCGTCTACCAATTCCGCCACATGGGCCACTGCTTATACCTTAACGGTTTGAATTGGGCTGCAATATTACGTTAATCAGCCAATCTATCCAAAATACGGTGCAAATATTTTTTCTTAAAATAATACTCTTTCACTTTCAAAAGCTTATCTGTAGCGATTATGCTATCATCATAGTTTTCAACGATATCTTTTATCTCATTATACAATTCATTTTGGATCTGCTCAATTTGAGTCCTTGAATTATCATTGAGATCTTCATTCAATTCCATCATTTCCATTAAAAAATCGGGAGGTAATTGATATTTTTCCTCTTCTTCCAATAAACCTTTTAATTGCAGTACGTATTTTATTGTTTGATCTTGGTTTTTAAAAACCTTAAATGCTTTATTAATATCAGATGATCTTTCCAATGCCTCCGCCTGCTCATCTTCTGAAGATTGAGAAAAAAAATCGGGATGGAATTTTTTTTGCAGCTCAAAATATTTTTTAGGTAAAATACTTTGGTCTACCTGCAGGCTTACCGGTAAATCAAATAATTCGAAATAGTTCATATACAAATATACTTAGTCTTATTTTTTACTCCTTATGTAAAAAGAATATTTCCGTAAATTACAATTGATGCTTACCATTGGCTTTATAAAAGAAGGGAAAATACCTGCGGATAACCGTGTGGCACTTACGCCTGCACAGTGCAAATGGCTGCAACAAAATTTCAGTGATATCAAGATTATTGTACAAAATTGTGATAACAGGTGTTTTTCAAATAAAGAATATCAAAGAGCAGGTGTTGTTGTACAAGATGATATGACATCCTGTGATATTCTGTTCGGTATAAAGGAAGTGCCGGTTGATATGCTTATTCCCGGTAAGACCTACCTTTTCTTTTCTCACACAAAAAAATTGCAACCTCATAATCAGGAATTATTTAAATCGATAATTGCGAAAGATATTACATTGATAGATTATGAATGTCTTGAGCATGATGATGGACAACGCATTATCGGGTTTGGTTTTTTCGCAGGTATAGTTGGCTCACACAATGGAATGATGGCTTACGGAAAACGATCAGGCTCATTTAATTTGAGCAGGGTGTATGAAAGCAAAGACTATCGTCATTTGATACATAGTTATTTTGGTTTGCGCTTGCCCAATATTAAAATAGCTGTTACAGGGAGTGGCAGGGTAGCGCATGGTATTGTAGAGGTGATGAATTTAATGGGCATTCATGAAGTAGAACCGGATGAATACCTGGAAAGAAAGTTCACCTATCCAGTATATGTTGCTTTGAAAGGAGCAGATCTATATGTACATAAAGAAAATAAGAGTTATAATAGGGAGGACTTTCATAATAATCCCCACCTATACCGAAGCAGATTTTTGCCATATACAAGATGTACAGATATTTTAATGAATGGTATTTATTGGACAGAAAATGCACCAAGATTATTTGAACGTACAGATATTGAAGAAGCATTCGTAATACAAACAATTGCTGATATCACGGATGATGTCAATGGTTCTGTGCCGATCAATTTAGGTGATCAGACAATAGAAGATCCGATTTATGGTGTCGACAAAAAATTGCTTACTAAGACTGCTCCATATTTATCAACCTCAATTGATGTGATGGCTGTTGGTAATTTGCCAAATGAATTACCGAGGGATGCAAGTAGATATTTTGGTGAACAATTGATAAAGTATGTGCTGGAAGATCTTGTAAAAGGCAGCAGTGAAATTATTGATAAGGCTACTATTGTAAAAAAAGGAATAATAACGCCACATTACGATTACATGAAAGCATATGGGGGATTATAAATGCAGGTAATAATCTTTTAATAATTCAACAAAATCTGTAGTGTATTGGTTATCCTCATCTTTGATAACAATTGTTTTTTTTATTTGCTTTAATTCTTCTTTACCCAAGATCGCCATCACCCTAAAGTAATTATGTTTTGGAGTTTGCTTTACTGAAACCAATTCATGTATAAAAAGATCGGCAGTTTTTACAAATTTTAAAAGGTCATTTGATCTGCTGTAAGGTAGTAGCAAAGCCGCTTTGCCCTTATCTGAAAGATTTTCAGCAATAATCTCCAGTAATTTTTTTAATGTGAGATCAGTATCATGTTTGGCAGTATTTTTTTCTTTATTTTCTGATCGCAGATCATCTTCAAAAAAAGGGGGATTGCTAATGATGAAGTCATATTTTTTTTCGGGTTTGAATAAATTAATATCAGCATTAAAAATATTTACTCTTTCTTTCCAGGGAGAATTATTGAAATTTTCCTGTGCTTGTAAAAATGCTTTATCATCAATTTCAACTGCATCAATTTGTGCAATAGTTTTTTGTGCCAGCATCAATGAGAGTAATCCTGTGCCTGTGCCAATGTCTAAAATATTCTTGTAGTCAAAATAATTAGTTGCTATATAAGCGCCAAACAAACAACTATCTGTACAAACTTTCATTGCACAGTCATCCTGGTGAATTGTAAATTGTTTGAACTGAAAATAATTATTGGGCATTTATTACACTAATTTTTACGAATTACACGAATGAGAATTAGTGTAATTCGTGTAATATGATTAATTCGTGAATTACCATTCAGCTCTTGCTGTAGGAGAAGCACTTAAGTCTGAAAAATCACCAGCCATATATTTATAATAAGCCGTTATTGCGATCATGCCTGCATTATCAGTACAATATTGAAAGGCGGGTATGTAAGTTTTCCAGCCCATTTTTTCTCCGGTTTCTGTTAATGTCTTACGAAGGCCGCTATTAGCACTTACTCCGCCGGCTATGCAAATATTTGTAACACCAGTTTGTTCGGCCGCTTTTTTTAATTTATTCATTAGTATACTGATGATACGATGCTGGATAGAAGCACAGATATCATTTAAATTTTCATCAATGAATTTTTTCTTTTCTTCTTCGCTGGCTAAGAATTCTTTTTTATAAATATTGCTGGTTCCTGCATTTTGCAGAAAATAAAGAATGGAAGTTTTTAATCCGCTAAAACTGAAATTAAGTTCTGGTATTTGAGGTTCAGGAAAAGAAAAACGTTTAGGGTCACCGTTAGCAGCATATTTGTCAATTAAAGGGCCACCGGGGTAGGGAAGTCCTAATAATTTTGCTGATTTATCAAATGCTTCACCTGCAGCATCATCAATTGTTTCTCCGATCACTTTCATGTTGGCAGGTGATTCACATAATACAATTTGTGTATGGCCTCCACTTACTGTAAGACATAAAAAAGGAAAATTAGGTTTATTATCAGTGATCAAATTAGCTAATACATGCGCCTGCATATGATGTACAGCGATCAAAGGTTTATCCAAAGCAAGAGCTAATGATTTTGCAAACTGTGCACCTACCAATAATGAGCCTATCAATCCGGGAGCTTGTGTAAATGCAATTGCATCAACATCAAACAATTTAATACCAGCTTCTTTAATTGCAGTATCTACTACAGGTACAATATTTTGTAAGTGTGCCCTACTTGCTAATTCAGGAACTACGCCGCCGTATTTCTCATGCACAACCTGATTAGCAATAAAATTGGATAATATTTTACCATCAATACATACTGATGCTGATGTTTCATCACAGGAAGATTCTATAGCGAGTATTGTAATGATGAGTTTTGAATTATGAATTATGAATGATGAAGGCAAAAGTAATTCATAATTTATAATTCATAGTTCATAATTTCTAAGAACGTATTGCCTCAACCGGATTCATTTTTGCAGCCCTTGATGCAGGGAATATACCTGCGGCCACACCTACAAATAGACAGATGAAAAATGTTGTAAAGATCAAGGGTAAAGAAATATAAATGGGGAAATCCAATGGGCCAGAGAGTACAAGAGATAATATATACACAAGCAAAAGGCCAATGATACCACCAAGGAAACACAATATTGTTGCTTCCAATAAAAATTCAAATAATATGCTGCTGCTTTTAGCGCCAATAGCTTTTTTTAATCCTATAACACTCGTTCTTTCTTTAACGGTAACAAACATGATATTCGCTATGCCAAACATTCCTACGATCAGACTAATAACACCGATCATTCCTCCAACTATATTAACAGTTTTAAACAATCCGCTGATGGCTTCACTAAAAGCTTCAACACTATTCAATGAAAAATTATCTTCTTGTGTAGGGCTTAACCTGCGGACTTGTCTCATAATTCCTTTCAGTTCATCTGAGAGGGCAGCAGTAGTAACATTATTTTTACCCTTTGCGATCAATACCGGGTTTGCAAAATCATCCTGTATGATCTGTTTGCAAAATTTATAGGGCAGCATGATGCAATTATCATAGTCCCATCCAATAAAATTTTTACCTTCTTTTTTTATAACACCAACAACAGTTATTTTTTTACCTTTTATTTCAAAAGTTTTACCAACAGCTCTATCAGCATTGCCATATAATTTTTCTGCATTATCATAACCCATTAAACCGACAGGACTACCGCTATTAAATTCTGCCTGTGAAATATAACGTCCCGTTTCAAATGTCAAAGGTTGTATGATCGTTTGTGCCTCAACGATACCATACACAGAAGCATTCTGAATGATATCATCTTTATAAGAAATATTACCACTGGCTCTCATTAAATAAGCCATATCGTCTAATAATTGAGATCGTTCTTTTATCAATGCTACTTCTTCATATTTCATTGTAGGCCTTGCCCTGAATTTCCAGAAAGGTTTATCGGGGCCACCGCCATATTCCCATTTATCTATGTAAATAGTATTGCTGCCAAGTGTTTTTATTTCGTTTTGAAGATTGCGTTCAAAGCTGGTAACAACAGTGAGTACACCAATGATACAGAAAATACCAAATGCAATCCCTGTAAGACTTAAAGCAGTTCTTAATTTATTTACTTTAAGTTCCTGAAAAGTAAGCCTTAAGGAATTACGCAATATGTTGAGTGATCTACTCATGCGCCAAAATTACGGTATGCCGGGCATTTCTTGCACTTTAAATGCTGAGTGGTAGAGATAAATTTTATTAAGATCAAGCCCTATTGGTGATGTCTCTTACAAACCCATTAAAAAAATAATTGCCATCTATAATTACAGAAGTTATAGTAAGCTCAACTTTAATATTTTTCCCATCTTTTGTAATAGCCGGTAATTCTAATCTCCCTTTATTAACAACATTGGATTCTTTGGTAGCTAAAAATCTTGCAAAGCCCCTGTTATGATGCTCACGAAGATCATGTGGTATTATCAGCTCACCAAGTTCTTTGCCGTAAACTTCTTCTGCAGTGTATCCAAAAATATTTTCTGCAGATGGATTCCATGCTATTAGTTTGCCTTGATCATTGATGGTCAATATTCCATCCAATGCACTGGAGATAATACTTCGCAACATTATTTCCTGGGCCTTTAATTTATTCTGTGCTTCTATTTTTTCATTTATTTCCTGCAATAGTACCGTATTAAGTCTTTCAGTAGTTTCTAATTTTTCAAGGAATAAAGATTCTATTTGATTTTGTGTAAGTGTTTTTAATTGCTGCTCTGTAATTGCAAGTTTTGGAAGAATGGTAATGATGTAAGGAAATGCAGTATGGTCTTTATATAATGCTGCACACATGTCATAAGAGTGATGAAAAATAGAAGCAGCTAATCCTATTCCGAAATGATGTGTGACATGATCAAATAACTCACTGCATATTTCTGAAAAAGAATATACAAGTTCCTGCTCTGATCTTTGCATATCCAAAGCATTCAAAATAATAAAATGCTGTTCTATAAATTCTTCTTCAAGTGATCTGGCAAATGTTGCGGAAGTATGATTCAAACAAAACTCTACAAAATATTTCATCAGGTAGATCTTTGCTTCTTCATCATTTAAAAATAAGATCTTGAAAACCTGTTCATCTTTTATAAAAGGGAATTCCTGAGCTACTACAACCCTCAATGTTTCTCTGTTGTATTTTTTTGCACTATCATGATCAACCAGGTAATCTTCAAAAGAGAGATAGGCGTGAAATAATTCCTTTATACTTTTATTATCAACCAATTTGCTTACCTGCATCAGGTGCTTTGCATTTAAAGGAAGTGTTATCTCATTTTCAAGATATTGAAACAAGCCCTTCCAGTCATTTTTTTCAGGGATGGCTAATTCTTTTGCAGGTATGGTTGCAGTATTGCGTAACCATTTAAACATGGTATAGGTTTTAATGTTAGGTCTTGGTATTTTAAAGGTACAACATCAATTATAGTTGTTCAACTATAATTCTTTTTATTTGACGAATGGTTAAACATTAATTTTTGTAATATATCCGAATATGATCAGTAAGTAGCATCAGCGATATAAAAGCTGAAAATTGATGAACAATAGGAAACACTTCAAGTATGTTTGTAATGATAAATGGAAGTAAAGATCGTTGATCAATCTTTTTTGGTCATCTCTTTCATCTCAGCAAGCGGTTCCATTATGCTGCAGCGGTTGCCTTCTGTATCAAAGAAAGATATATAATTGCCATAGCCCGGTATTTCCACGGGCTCACCGATGATCTCACCACCGGCATCTTTAATTTGTTGCATCGATTCCGCAAGGTCATCTACTGCGATCACAAGTGAGGGATATTGGGCTGGTGCATTATTGTCTTTTGTATAAAAACCGCCATTGATTGCGCCTGGATATTTATGCATTCCTTTTTCATCAATGGGGGAAGTGGTAGCAAGGGTATAGTTGCCCATATCTTCTCCTAACATTTGTGTATGCCAGCCAAATGCATTGGTATAAAAATCGGACATACGTTTTCTATCTTCGTATGGCATTTCAAAGTGTACTACGGGATCCATCTTTTTCATAAAAAATATTTAAGACATCTAATTTACGTTCTTAGTTTTTTTAATGCAAGATGAATTTTTTATAAAATTTTAATTTTGAATGTCACTACTTCACGAGACTACAGCCAGGATCTGCAAACTGTGATAATTTGATTCTTAAAATAGATGGGGCATTAAATTCGATTAGAATAATCTTCTTTTCTTTTTCTTCTTTTCTTTGTACACATCTTCTACAACAAAAGTTACAGGCTGTCTGCGATAAGCTCTTACAATACGGCCATTTTGTTTAGCAGGTATCCAAATAGGACTTTTCATTATTACCCTTTTTACTTCTTCAAACATTCCGTAGCCAGGGTTGATTATAGGAGTTGGATCAGTGATACTGCCATCTTTGTGTACTAAAAAAAGAATGATCACTGTATAAGTTCCTGCAGGGGCACCATTATCTATAGGTATATTACTATTCAAGTTGGATGCAAGATGTTGGAACCATGCATTTGGGCCTCCGGGGAATTCAGCTTCCGTTTCTACTTTTACAAATGTTTTGTCATCATCTAACTCTGTAATATTTATTTGGGCAGTATCCTGTCCAAAAGTATTGGCAGCAATTATAAGTGTACATACAAATAAGAAAAAATATTTTAGCATAAATGAGATTTTTAGTTATTCCTTACACAGCGTACAGAATAAGCATTGTTTAAGTCGCTACCAGAGTTAATACCATATACATAGGAATTGTTATAGTAGAGGCTTGCATCGGCTGCAGAAATTCCTCCAAAATTTGTAGAGGTCCACCATTCTCCTGTATTGCCAGGGGTATTATATTGACCAGCTGTATTGCGGTAACCGCCGGGTAATGCTGAAAAGCCGCTTATATTAGTGGCAAAGCCATCGTCAACAGTAGGCGGTGCCCAAAGGGTTGTAGCCCTCAGGGCATTCCCCGCTATCTCTCTTCCGCCTAAATAATTTAATAATGTGGTCCATTCTGTTGCAGATGGCACATGCCAGCCAGGGGGAGCAGCGTATGAGTTGGCTGCAGTAAAAGTATATAGGCGTCCGTATGTGGAGCAATTACCCGCCTCATCATTATTGCACCATGAATTAATACTTACATAATTCATATTCATTGTCATCCAAACCTGTGTTCCGATATGTCTGAAAGTATACACTTGTCCATCCCTTGGATCAGTAAATGTGCTATCAGGTTGTTGGTATCCCAATGTTTTAAACTCTAATGCATTTCCATAAGATATACCGTTAGTATTGATAGCATAGGCTCTGGCATAATAAGTAGTACTGGTATCTAACCCGTTGATCGTTACTTCAAAAGGTGATGATGCTGTCGCAATGATCTTGTTATCGGTTATAACAGGAACAGCAGATTTACTCCAGCATACTCCACGCTCAATTATGGGGGATGTGCCTGAATCAAATACGGTACCTCCACATATTGCCGACTCTGATGTAATATAATGTGGCTTAATAGTAGATAGGGTAGGAAGCACTTTGTCTTTAATAAACCTTACTGACATTCCGTATTTACAAGGCCAATAATCAGGGTACAATTGTCCGGAAGAATAATATAGAGAAACTACAAAAGCTGTATCATAATTAGCACCAGGATAAATATCATAATATTTTGTAGAAGACCACCATGTTCCTTTAATTCCTGCAGATTCAAATTTAGCGCCGCCATAATAAGTCCGGGTGCCTCCAGGCAGTGCCGTAAACTTGCTGGTATTTGTTGCATTTGTATTCGGTGTAAGCCAATGAGTGGTACCAGTTTCTTTTAAAACACCGCCTGCTATTGCTTTTCCTCCTAAACATGTAGCTAATTGATCCCACTCATCTTTACGTGGTACATGATAACCTGCAGGCGCTAAGCCTCTTGGATCATTTACCGCATACCAATTATACAATTTACCATAGCCGGAATATGTTGCAGAATCATTTTTATACCAACACCATGCGCCGGTTTTTAAAGTGACCCAAATGAGTGAGTCAGTAACCTGCGGAATAATGTTGCCATTTCTATAACGAGATACATGTAGGTTCTTTGCTGACCATACCTGATCGCAGATACGAACAGTATTATAAACGTTGCCATTTCTATCTGTAACCGTTTCATCTAAACCGGATATTACCAGTTTAATCCCGGTGTTTACAGTTACGTTGTGTCCGTTTGTTTTTAAAGAATGGCAAACAGCATCTATGTCAATTGTTATGTCATAATTCAAAATAACGTTGGTGGTGTCTGTTGGTATTGTCTTATTTGCCCAAACGTCTATGTCGCTCCAAAGCCCCGCTTTTACATTTGTGGTTTGTGCAAAGCTGGTATTCAATGCAATAAGCAGAAAGAAAAAAGAAATGGATGACTTCATTTGGTAAATGTAAGAAATATATTATATGGTAGTGCATGGGGTTGGTTCTGAAGTTAACAGTCTTTTGCAAAGGCCAAGGTTTGTATCTTATTACTATTGTATTACTTTTATAAATCGGTCGTAACATATTATTCTGAAGTGCAGCTCGGAATAAATCAGTAAATAATATTCAATGAATAAAAAGCTTGGTATAATTTTCTTCCTTGTCATCTTTTGCTTTCAACTCAATGCACAGACCAAGCTTGATTCACTTACTGAAGCAAAGTATAAGAAGGATAGTGTCAACTTTATAAATTTCCCCGATTGCGTTTTGCTAGATTCTATTATTCCTGATAAAAAAATTATTAAATGGGAATTAAACAGGGTGGACAGTTGGGATGGTTCTCCTGAATATAGAAATTTATATCGTTCATCCCATGCTGAAAAATTGAAGAAAGATAGTGTTATGGAAAAGTTTTCAGATGGCTTCGGAACAATATGTGCTCCTGGTTGGTGTAGCTGGTATGTAACAGTTGAAAAGAAAGATACATTATATAGTATTGGAGATATTAATTCCTTATCAGGATTTATAGGTTCTATTGACAATGTATATGATGCCTATTTTTGGCTGATATCACACGACCTTGCAGACCATACAGAAGTTCCTTTAAAGATCTTACCTAAAGCCAGGTATAAAATTCTCAAAGATGGTTACCTGATCGAACTTCATCTTATGATCAATACTTGCCCGATAACTTTTGCAGACGAATTATATTTTGTTCCAAAAAATAAAAAGATAAAAAAATTAAGAAGGAAAATAACTGAGCAAGGGACAGGGTGTATATAATCTTTATGCTTTCAAACTTAATACACTGCCTTTGTGCAAGCATAAGTTATATCTATTGACAAATTAATTTTATTTGCCAATTTAGCTAATATATTATAAGCAGCGATTTAAGAATAAGACGATTTCAATCTAAAAACTGGCATCGATATTTTTCTTATATTTGAAATACCCAAAAATGCCTTTGTGGCAATAAAACTAAACTGAAACATGAAAAAGGTATTTCTGCTGGCGACTTTATTTTTACTATTAGCTGCTTTCACGCAAGCACAATATGTAAGTATACCAGATAATAGTTTTAGAAAATTCCTGAAAGCAAAATATCCAACTTGTTTTAATGGAGCTTCGATGATGGATACTACCTGTAGTAGTATTATCAATGAAGATTCTTTGGTTATAAAAAAAATAGATATTACAGATTCAATTAAAGTTATTACAGGAATTCAATACTTTAAATCTTTAACTTATCTTAATTGTAGTTTTAATTATATAAAGATATTGTCTGACCTGCCGCCTAGTTTAACTACTTTTATTTGCGAGGGGCAATATAGTTCTAATTGGCAGCTTACATCCATCACTTCATTACCCACTACATTAACTTATTTTTCTTGTAATGGTAATGGATTAACTACATTGCCGGCACTTCCTCCTTCATTAGCTTATCTTTCCTGTTCTCTGTCTAGGTTATCCAGTTTACCAACATTACCGGCTTCACTCACTTATTTGAATTGTAGTAAAAATTATCCTCTGAAAACTCTTCCTTCATTACCACCTTCATTAACCGAACTGTGGTGTGACTCTTGTTCTATAACAACTTTACCAACTCTTCCACCCTCACTAACTTATTTAAATTGTGGCTATAACTATAAGATTGTATTCCCTTCAAATTTTCCATCATCATCTTTGGCTTATTTAATTTGCCCGTATAATGGTTTAAGAAATTTACCTGCATTACCAGCCTCATTAACTTATTTAAATTGTAGTCGTAATGGATTAGAAGGTCTGCCTGATCTGCCAGAATCATTATCATACTTAGATTGTTATGGACAATCTTATTATGACAACTTAACCGCCAAATGGGTGTATCCATTTAAATGCCTCCCAACCCTACCAATATCGTTGAAGACACTCAATATAGATACCGTGAGATCAATTAAGTGCCTTCCCAACTATGGCCTCTTTAAAAATACATATAACCTTCCTTTATGCCAGGCATCATCCGGATGCCCTTTGCCAACAAGTGTAAGTGGCAATGTATTTTATGATATGAATAATGATGGGATTAAAAACGGTAATGATTTTTTTAAGGCAAACATTAAAGTTTTATTATCAAATGGTACTAGCACCTACACGGACAATAACGGGCACTACTTTTTTTCTCCTCAAAGCGGCGATTATACTGTATCTGTTATTGCACCTGATTATTATGTGCCTATTCCGGGGTCAGTGAATTTTACTTATTCATCTTCAACAAAATTAAATTTACAGGACATAGCATTACAAGCTAACCAAGCAGTGGATAGTTTATTGATATCGGTTACACCTGTCAATGCAGCTGCCCGTCCGGGTTTTAAATATCCGATACTGATCACTTATGAAAATGCAGGAACCACTACTGTTACTCCTGCAATTGTTTTAAATTATGATGATCAAAAATTAAATTATGATTCTTCATCTGATCACTCAGTAATAAATAGTGGCAACCAGTTAAGTTTGGCTGCACCCAATATCTATCCAGGACAAAG
Source organism: Bacteroidota bacterium (assembly GCA_040387955.1). GTDB lineage: Bacteria > Bacteroidota > Bacteroidia > Chitinophagales > Chitinophagaceae > Ferruginibacter. The sequence goes on from JAZKCS010000004.1 coordinate 108,201, forward strand.
AAAAAGTTTTATAGCTTATTTTAAATTGAAGGTTACAGCAACGTTAGGAGATACACTTCGTACAAAAGCCACTATCAGTATTAATAGTGTAACGGCTAAGGATAGTTGTTTTGCAGTTATAAGAGGTTCTTTTGACCCTAATGATAAACAGGCTACCCCTTTACTTACACCGTTACAGGTGATGACAGGTAAAGCGATCACTTACACCATTCGTTTTCAAAATACAGGAACAGATACTGCTTTTAATGTAATAGTAGCTGATACGCTTAGTGCATTGCTTCAAAAAAACACTTTCGAACTATTGAGCACTTCACATAACTGTTCTATTTCCTTCAGTGGCAATATTGTGTTCTTTAAATTTTTTGATATTCTATTGCCGGATAGCAATATCACCGAACCTTTATCGCATGGCTTTATTACCTACAAGATAAAACCTCAGAATTTTCTTTCGTCAGGCACAAATGTGCCCAATAAAGCTGCCATCTATTTTGATTATAATTTGCCCATTATTACCAATACTGCCACTACATTGATACAGGACCCTATTGCCAGTGTACAGACCTACACCTTTACAGGCAATGGTAATTGGAGCGATCCTGCAAACTGGAGTAACAGTATTTTACCGCCTGCCACAATCACTAGCGGTGTGCAAATACTTATCGACCATGTGCCAGGAGGAGAATGTTTTTTAGATGTAGAGCAAACTGTAGAGCAAGGAAGTGTGTTGGTAGTAAAGCAAGGAAAGAAATTAAGGTTGATGGGCAACCTGATCATAAAATAAATTTCTTGGTCGTGGTTTGTGTCTTCCTGGAACTTCGCCTTGGCTCGTCTCTTCACGAACCATTCGCTTATTTAAATTCATTTCTTCTAAGCAACTTTTTATACTGCAGTAAAATTCTAGCTTCATGAGTATAAACAGTATTGTCATCTAAACAGCAACGTAAAACTTACGTTTATGTAAAAGAAGACTATCCTGCATCAAGGTCTTATAAAAAATAAAAATGAAAATAATTATTCTATTTGCATTGATCATTTGGTCAATAAATTCTATTTGTCAGCCTCCTCTTAAAGCTAGAAGTGCAGGAGTAGAAGTAGTTGCATCATCAGAAATAGAGATTGATACTACGCTTAAAATTATTAATGCAAGCAAGAAAATTAATTTACAAAAACAACCAGCTTACTTTTTGAATGGAGAATTGGTGAGTTCAACATTAATTTCAAATTTGGACCCCAAATTAATAGATAGTATAAATGTTGTTAATGGTAAAATCGAAATTGATAATATTGAATACTATGGACAATATAGGGTTAAGACAAAAAATAATTATTCTCCCAAAATAATTTCTTTAGCGGAAATAAAGAAAAAATATACAGCTCTAAAAAATAAGCCTGCAATATTTATGATCGATGGTATTATTATTAACGATGATTACAACAATTATTATGTTGATGAAAACTATCTGTTAAGAATTATCATTGACAAGGTTGAAAATAAAAAGGAACGCATTAATATAGGATTTATTAAGATATTGCTGAGAACAAAGAAGAATATCGAAGACTTAAAAATAATTAGAATCTGTTAAATCATTACGAAGGCGGTCTGCCAATTGAATTCTAATTTATATAATTGCGTTTCCACCTACGCTTCAGTTAAAGTCCCACAACGGTATGCCGTACAAGTGAGTGACACAAGGATGACGCTATGAAATACAAATGCCAGTTACATAATTATAAAGCTAGCAATTACAGCAATTCTTTATTGATTAATGGCTTATTTTTGTTTAATACAAGCAAGGCAATGGCAAAGTATAAATTTATAGATCACATTCTTCAGGAACCTAGCTACAAATGGAAAGATGAAAAAGGTGAGTTGTATGTTCCTACAACCAGGCAGCTTTTGCAAGAGGCATTTCGTAATATAAATATTTTTGCGTCTCGTAAAAACTGGATGGCTTTAATACCGCTTTTGATGACAGTGTGCATGCTGCCATTTTTGTTTTTCTTTTTATTCAAATATTTTTCGTGGACAGGAGTGGGATTAATTGTGGTGTACAGTATGGCGATAATGGGTACGCATGGCACTATATGGTTTCACCGTTATTGTACACACAAGGCGTATACTTTTATGCATCCTATATGGAGGTTTGTAACGCAGAACCTTGTTATTAAAACTTTTCCGGAAGAGGTATATGTTATTTCTCATCATGTGCATCATGTAAAAAGTGATCTGCCGGGTGATCCTTACAATCCGCAGGGAGGATTGATGTATTGTATGCTGAGTGATGTAAACCACCAAGTGCTTAATAAAAATCTGAGTGAAGAAGATTATCAAAAGGCTGCAAAATTTATGGCGCATACTGGCGTGCAAATAAATTCTTACACACAGTATTTAAAATGGGGGAGTGTGGCCACGCCATTTTACACAATAGGTTTGTGGTTGGGCAACTGGCTTTTCTGGTACAGTGCTTTTTATTTTATTGGTGGGCATGCATTGTCTTGTGCTATGTTCAGCGCTGCCATGCTTTGGTATGTGCTGGTAAAATCTTTTAATTATACCGGTCATGGTAAGGGTGAGGTGAAACATAAAGATGGTGTTGATTATGACCGCCGCAATTTATCTATCAATCAAATGCGGCCCGGTTTGTTAGCGGGTGAATGGCATAACAATCATCATTTGTATCCGGGAAGTGCAAGGGCGGGATTTTTAAAATATCAATTCGATCCGGCATGGGTGTACATCTATACATTGTACCGTTTAAAAATGGTAAGATCGTATAAATGTTCTAAAAAAGAATTTCTACGCAAGTATGTTGCTGATAAATATTCATCTGCCGCTATGGTACCATTGACGGGGAAGAAGTATATGAAAAAGCAGGTAGAGGTGGAGTAGTTTTTTAATCTTTGATCTCTATCCATACGGGTGCATGGTCACTCGTTTTTTCCCACCCTCTTACTTTTTTATCGACACCGGCTTTAATTAATCTTTTATCAAAATGTGGGCTGAGCAGAAAATGATCAAGGCGTAATCCTGCATCTCTGCCAAAGGCATTCCTGAAATAATCCCAGAAGGTATAGATCTTTTCTTTTGGATGAAGTTTTCTTATCGCATCGGTCCAGCCTTTATCTATTAATTTTTTAAATGCTTTGCGTACTTCGGGCCTAAACAATGCATCATCCATCCAACGCTCGGGTTTATATACATCCAGTTCAGTAGGCATTACATTAAAATCTCCTACTAAAATTACGGGTACATCATGTTTGAGCAACTTGACTGCATGTGCATTTAATCTTTTGAACCAATTTAATTTATAATCGAATTTAGGTCCTGGCGCAGGATTGCCATTGGGTAAGTAAAGACAACAGATCAACATCTTGTTAATGATGGCTTCTATATAACGGCTATGGACATCTTCTTCATCACCGGGAAGTCCTCGCCGTACTTCCTGTATCTCCATATTCTTTGCTAATATAGCTACACCATTCCAGCTTTTTTGACCATGCCATATTGCATTGTAACCTGCCTTGTTTATTTCATTGATGGGGAATTTTTCTTCGGAGGATTTTAGCTCTTGCAGACAAACAATATCTGGCTTTGCTTCTTTTAACCATCGAAGCAATACAGTTAATCTTCCATTAACACCGTTTACATTATAAGTTGCAATTTTCATTGCTGTATGTAAAGCATTTTAAGTGCCAGATTTTTGCGAAAGGGATTCTTAGCTACATAATTGTTTAAGTTTCCTGCTAATGTGTACTTAAATATGTATTGAACTTAAGTAGGTATTCGCTCTTTACTTTATTAGTACCTTTTTTACTTTCTTTTTTATATGCTTCTAAAATTTCCGGAGCTTCAGCAAATAATTTTTTCAGATAATTGGCTGTTGCCTGTTTTGCTTTTCCATTTTTATCAATTACATATATCTCATAAAGAGGTAGTACTTTATTAAATAAGAATCCTGTTCCCATATACCCTCCTGCCTGATCAATTTTTACATATGCAAAAGGATATTTGCCGGCATTGCATTCCAACTTCCAATAGTCGGTATGTAATAAGGATGCGAATATCCTTACATAAAATAAGGAGTCATCGGCAAAGCCCCAAAGGGTTTCTTTTATTTTACCTTCTCCATCTGCCAGATCATATTTTACCCTAAATATCTCGTGGCCGAATCTGTCTTTTGCGGCTGCTTTTTTAATTGTAGTAAATTCTTTGGTAAACGATGGAGTATTGTTTAAAAAATCTTCATGAGTGAGATAAAAACCTTTTTTTAAAGTTTTAGACATTATTCCAGAAGTGTCAATTTCATTATCCAATGAATCGGATTGTGCTGAAGCTACAACGGTTGTCAAAATAAAAAAGAAAGCAAAAAATAAAGAACGCATATAGAAGTTTGTAAATATTAAAATGCAAGATTAATAAATTTATTTCATACTCTGTGTTGCATAAATATCAAGGAAAGGAGGATCAACTGAACAGCGCTTGCAGCTTTTCAGCAATCAATTGCAGCAATTCTTTATTAACGTGTGGTATATCATGTAGCTGTGCTTCATTTATTAAAGCTCTGTAATTGCCTTCATCATCGGGTTCAAAAATGATAATGGTGCCAGAAACATCTACTTCAATTTTATAAGAATAGCCATAGGTAATTAATGTAGCAGGGAAAAGATAGTCATGTCCGTTATGTGTAACGGGTACTTCAAAGGAATTATCCACGTGATAAGGTTTGGAGCAAAGATGGGGGAAAAATAAGGAATAAGAAATAAGAAGCCGGTATGCTTATGATAAATTGTTATCTACGTTCTTAAAATCTTCTCCATTTTTCTTCCTTTTGCTAATTCGTCTATCAGCTTATCCATATAACGCACTTTTTGCATGAGTTTGTCTTCAATGTCTTCTACACGGTAGCCACAGATGACTCCTGTTATTTTGAAAACATTGGGATTAAGTTTTGGAGCTTGTGCAAAGAAGGTTTCAAAATCATTTTTCTTATCGATCTGTTTTTGCAATCCCTTTTGATCATAGCCTGTGAGCCAACAAATGACCTCGTCTACCTCAGCCTTTGTACGTCCCTTCCTTTCTACTTTAGTAATATAAAGCGGATAGACAGTGGCGAATTGCATTTTATATACTCTTGCGTTATCCATTTTATAAAAATAATAAGAAGTTGGCAGGATAGAAAAAATGAAAAGTGAAAAGTGAAAAATGGAGTACTTTCAATAATCAGATCAGCACATTTCCAAATTTCCAAATCTTCAAATCACTTTGCTTTTTCATCTACTTCAAAAATTCCAAAAGTATTATTGTCAGCATCTAAAAAATAACCCTGCCAGCATCTGCCGGGTACTGCGAATTTAGGTAATGCTATCTGTCCACCATTTTTAAGAATAAGATCGGCAGTATGGTCAAAGTTTAAAACCTGTATTGAACAGGTGAATGCATTTGTTCCGGATTGAGTTGGTGGGATAGAAGCAGGTCTTTTTAATAATCCACCGTATATATTACTTGTTTCAATACGATAATACTCAATTGGAACAAAGTCTTCTTTAATAAATATCCAATCAAATACGCTTTGATAAAATTGTATTTCCCTTTGGGGATCTGAGGATTGAATTTCAAAATAACCGATCGTGTTCATATAGCCTTAGTTGTAACTATAAAATTAAAAATAAAATAAGAAATAAGGAATAAGAAATAAGGAATGAGAAAGTTGAGTGCTTCAATCAGCACATCAGCATATTAGCACATCAGCACATTTCCAAATCTTCAAATCTCCAAATCAACAAATCTCCAAATCTTCCAATCAACCCTTACCTTTGCCGCCGAATTTAGTAACAGTAATGAAGTATATCAACGAGATCAACAAACGCAAGACATTTGCTATTATCAGTCACCCGGATGCCGGTAAAACCACCCTTACGGAAAAATTCCTTTTGTTTGGGGGTGCTATTCAAACGGCAGGGGCGGTTAAAAGTAATAAGATAAAGAAACATGCTACCTCAGATTTCATGGAAATTGAGCGGCAGAGAGGTATCAGTGTGGCTACTTCAGTAATGACATTTGAGTACGATGGTCATTTGATCAACCTATTGGATACACCGGGGCATAAAGATTTTGCGGAAGATACTTACCGTACTTTGACGGCAGTCGATAGTGTGGTGCTGGTGATTGATAGTGTGAATGGGGTAGAAGCACAAACAAGAAGATTGATGGAAGTCATTGCTATGCGTAAAACACCCGTGATCGTTTACATCAATAAAATGGATCGTGATGGTAAGAACCGTTTTGACCTATTGGAAGAAATTGAGAATGAATTAAAGATCAATCTTCACCCGATGACGGTGCCTATTAATAGCGGTAAAGATTTTAAAGGGGTGTATGATCTGCATAAAAAGAGTCTGGTATTGTTTACTGCGGGCACAAAAGCAAATGATGAAAATGTGCTTGAGATCAATGATTTAAATAGTGATATCTTAAATTTAAAAATAGGTGAAAAAGATGCCGATACATTGAGAGAAGATGTAGAACTAATAGATGGAGTGTATGGCGAATTGAATATTGAGGATTACCTGGCTGGTGAAACTGCCCCGGTATTTTTTGGTAGTGCGGTGAATAATTTTGGGGTAAAGGAAATGCTGGATACATTCATTCGTATTGCGCCAACTCCTAGGCCAAGGCACACAACTTTAAGAGATGTAAAACCTGAGGAAGAAAAATTTAGTGGTTTTATTTTTAAGATACATGCCAACCTTGATCCAAAGCATAGAGATAGAATTGCATTCCTTAGGGTATGCAGCGGAAAGTTTGAACGTAATAAATATTACGAACATGTGCGACTAGATAGGGACTTTAGGTTTAGTAATCCATACAGCTTTTTGGCCCGCCAGAAGGATGTGATTGAAGAAGCTTTTCCAGGTGATGTGGTAGGTTTGTTTGATACGGGTAACTTTAAAATTGGTGACACTCTGACAGAAGGTGAGAAGTTTTACTTTACGGGAATACCAAGTTTTTCACCTGAAATATTTAAAGAAGTAGTTAACAAAGACCCTATGAAAACCAAGCAGTTGGAGAAAGGGCTTTTACAGCTTACTGATGAAGGTGTGGCACAGTTGTTTACCCAGTTTGGTGGGACAAAAAAGATCATTGGTTGTGTGGGAGAGCTTCAATTTGAGGTGATACAATACCGTTTACTACAAGAGTATGGAGCGGCTGTTCAGATGAATAGTCTGCCATTTTATAAGGCCTGCTGGATAACCAGCGGTGATCCAAAAAAGCTAAATGACTTCGTAAAATTCAAACAGGGAAATATTGGAGAAGATAAAGATGGCCATCTTGTTTACCTGGCACAAAGCGAATGGTTCTTAAATACCGAAAGACAGAATAACCCTGATATTGAGTTTCACTTTACGAGTGAGGTACACAAGTAAACAATTGGAGATTTGAAGATTTGGAAATTGGGAGCTTCATATTCATTCACTTATTTTCTTGTATTTTGTTTGGAATTAAAACTAAGAATCGATGCCTGTATAATTTTGTGGTGTGATTGATTTAAGTTCTTTTTTAATTGCAGCAGATACTTTTAATTTATTGATAAATAAGTGAATAGATTTTTTATCAATCGATGACTTGCCTCTTGTAAGATCCTTTAAAGCTTCATAAGGTTTAGGATAATTTTCCCTTCTTAAAACGGTTTGAATTGCTTCGGCTACTACTGCCCAGTTATCATTTAGGTCAGCATTTAGCTTCAGTTGGTTCAATACTAATTTGTCTAGTCCCTTTTCAATTGATCTTACAGATAAGATAGAATGAGCTACCGGCACACCGATATTTCTCAATACGGTTGAATCCGTAAGGTCTCTTTGTAATCTTGAAATTGGGAGTTTTGAAGATAGGTGCTCAAATATGGCATTTGCAATTCCAAGGTTGCCTTCAGCATTTTCAAAATCTATCGGGTTTACTTTATGCGGCATAGCACTACTGCCGATCTCACCTTTTTTAGTTTTTTGTTTGAAATAATCTACGCTGATATAGGTCCAGATATCACGGCAAAAATCTATCAGGATGGTATTGATTCGTTTGATGGAATCAAAATGTGCAGCCAATGTATCATAGTGTTCTATTTGAGTGGTGTATTGCTGGCGCTGCAATCCTAATCTTGCTTCACAAAATTCATTGGCAAATTTTACCCAGTCGTATTTCGGGTAGGCAACATGGTGAGCATTGAAATTACCAGTGGCTCCGCCAAATTTTGCCGTAAAAGGGATATAGCTAAATAGCTGGATCTGGTTTTCCAATCTTTCTACAAACACCATTAACTCCTTACCCAATTTTGTAGGAGATGCCGGTTGACCATGTGTACGAGCCAGCATCGGCACATCTTTAAATTGCACAGCTAATTTTCCGATAGCAGATTGCAGATTGATGATGGCAGGAAGATAATCGTATTCCACGCTGTGTTTCCAGCTTAGCGGAATGGCTGTGTTATTTATATCCTGTGAGGTAAGTCCAAAATGTATCCATTCTTTTAAATGCCCGGCTTTACATTCATCTAGCTTATCTTTTAAAAAATATTCAACAGCCTTTACATCATGATTGGTTATTTTCTCTGTTTCTTTTATTTGTGCCGCATCTTCTAAAGAAAAATTTTGAGCTACCTTTTCAAGATGTGCCTTTACTGCCGGGGATATCTTTAAAAATTTCTTTTCTCCCAAGAAAAGGAAATACTCAATTTCAACAAGCACCCGATATTTGATAAGGGCAAATTCGCTGAAGTACTCGTCTAAATGTTGTAATTGTTTACGGTAACGTCCGTCAATAGGAGAGATTGCAGTTAATTGGTTTAAATCCATGATGAAGCAGTAAATTTGTGCCCAAAATTAAACTAAAGAGATTGGACAGAAAAATAAGAGTGGGGGCAGTAAGCTATTTAAATACAAAACCCTTGATCTACGGGTTTGAGCAAGGCCTGATGAAAGAGGCGATAACCCTGGAAGAAAATTATCCTTCAAATATTGCGGCTGCATTAATAAATGATGAAATTGATATTGCGCTATTGCCCGTTGCCATCATTCCTGAAATGAAAGATTACCATATTGTGGGTGATCATTGTATCGCTTGTGACGGGCCGGTAAGTAGTGTATGCTTATTTAGTAATGTGCCGCTGGAGTCTATCACCACTATTTTGCTGGATTATCAAAGCCGGACATCTGTAGAGTTGATCAAGATATTATGCAAAAAGCATTGGAACATTTCACCGGAATTCAAACAATCAACTGAGGGTTATGAGAATGAATTGAACGGCACCACTGCTGTTTTGATCATCGGCGACCGAGCCTTGAACAAAAAGGGTGATTCCTTATATGCTTATGATCTTGGACAGGCATGGAAAGAATTAACGGGGTTACCATTTGTATTTGCTGTCTGGGTAAGCAATAAGCAGCTTTCTCCTGAATTCATTGAAGCATTTACCAAAGCCAATGATCATGGATTGCAGCATTTGGATGAAGTGATCAATGCAAATACTGAGTACGATCTTAAAAAATATTACACAGAAAATATTCTGTATAAACTCGATGATCAGAAAATTGAAGGACTAAAAGCCTTTTTAAAGAGGTTGTACCCTTCATTTGAGCTAAAAATTGATGGGTAGAATAGGTTTAAAAACGATATTTTTGCACGGTTTAAAAATACATTCAAAAAATATACATTGTAAGTATGCACATTCGTAAAAGAACAACCTGTAGGGTTTGTGGATCCGCTTCTTTAACTCCTGTAATTGACCTGGGGCCGCAATATTTGCAAGGCTCATTTGTAAAGCCGGGAAAAGAGATGCCTTCTCAACGTAAGATCAACTGTTCGCTGGTAAGGTGTAATCCTCAGATAGATGAGAATGCTTGTGGCCTATTGCAAATGGAGCACAGCGTACCTTCAGAAATTTTATATGCTGCATATTGGTACCGCAGTGGTACAAATGCCACTATGCGTAATCATTTGAAAGAGATCGTTGACAGCACATTGGGATTGTTACAGAAAGATAAGAATTGTAATGTATTGGATATAGGATGTAATGATGGAACGCTTTTAAATTATTATCCGGCCAATTTTGAAAAATTTGGTTGCGATCCGAGTGATGTGGCGCAAGAAGTTAAGGGTGCTAAAGTTGTTCAGGATATTTTTCCATCTGCAGAATTGAACAGTGTGATGCAGGATAAAAAAATGGATGTGATCACATCCATTGCAATGTTCTACGATCTTGAAAGCCCCGTAGATTTTGTAAAAAATATTAAGAGATATCTTTCTCCTGAAGGCATTTGGGTATTTGAGATGAGCTACATGCCGCACATGTTGGAGTTGGATAGTTATGATACGATCTGTCACGAACATCTTGAATTTTACAGTCTTGCTGTATTAGAAAAAATTGCAGCAATGGCAGAGATGAAGATATTTAAGATATCTTTCAATGATATCAATGGGGGTAGTATCCGTTGTTATGCGACACATAAAGAAAGTGGGCTGTACTACAATAAAGAGAATCATAAATTGATGAATGAGGTAAGACAAAAAGAATTTGACCTTGAACTGGATACAGATAAGCCTTATGTTGCTTTTCAATACCGTATTGAAAAAGTAAGAAATGAATTGCATGACCTGTTGGTGAAATTTAAAAAGGAAGGAAAAAAAGTTCATGTGTATGGCGCTTCCACAAAAGGAAATACCATTTTGCAATGGTGTGATATAAATAGTATGCTTGTTGATTATGCAGCGGAACGTAACCCTGATAAATACGGCGCTTATACCTTGGGTACAAATATTCCTATCATAAGTGAAGAAGAAAGCAGGGCCATGAACCCTGATTATTATTTGGTACTGCCTTGGCATTTTAAAGCTGAGTTTCTTGAAAGAGAAAAGGAAGCATTAGAAAAAGGAACAGGATTTATTTTCCCGATACCAACTATTGATATTTATGCAAAGTAAATTGTATGGTAAATTAATAAGCGGTCATTATTTAAGAAAAGTTGACCACTTGTTGTTTTTCAAATTAAGGCAGAAAAATATCATCAACAAAGGGAAGAGGATCATAAAAAAATTGTCTGCCAACGGAGAGCATAAAGTTTTGAATGGTGCTTTGGAAGGTTTAAAATATCCTTCCCTGGATATTACAGAAGCTACCTTGGTTCCAAAAATTGTTGGGAGCTACGAGTATCAATTGCAACCTTGGTTAAAGCAAATTATTGCTAAAAATTATTCTGATATTTTAGATGTGGGTTCCGCTGAAGGTTACTATGCAGTGGGCTTGGCAAAACAAATGCCTGCTACTACTGTACACTGTTATGATATAAATAAAAGTGATATTGAGTTCAGCAAACAAATGGCAAGTGTAAATGGTGTAACTAATTTAACATGGAATACATTTTGTGATGCGGATACTTTAATAAATTTCCCTTATCGTGGAAAAACTTTGGTCATCTGCGATTGCGAAGGATACGAACTGGAATTGTTTACAAAGACCGTAATTGATAAATGTAAACGAGTAGATTTTTTAATAGAATTGCATGATGTGGTTAATCCTGTTATTTCGGGTCAGCTATTATCTCTTTTCCAGAGAACACATAATTTTTCTATCGTAAATAATCAAGACGTAGATTATGGTGTGTTGAAAGGGCTTGAGAATTTATCGGAAGAAGAAAAAGCGTTTGCATTATTTGAACATAGAGGTGGGCTATATAAAAATGTCTTTATGGAGTGGGCTTATTTTACCTCAAAAGAAAGTGAATGATAAAACTTGTATTGGAAGGCGGATTGTTTTCTGAGTGTGAAATACTTGGGGGAAATAGTCATGGAATGATACGGATCGCAGAAGAAGTAGTGAAAGGTGTTGTAGATAATAATGATTTTGACCTTTCTTTTGCCAATACAACTTACTCCAAAAAATATGATACATATTTAAAGCAGTTTCTTGCAAACAGGTACCCAGCTTATCAAAAAAAAATATTGTCGGAAACACCGGTTCTCACTTCTTCGCTTCCCGTATTAAAAACTGCTTCAAAATATTTAGCTAAATATTTACCATTAGAAGTAAATAATCCGGGGCTAGAGAATTGTGATATTTTTCATTCTTTCTATTATCCATTCACTAAAAGCATTGCGGATAATAGTTCTTTTAAAAAAAGCATTACTTATTTAGATATTATTCCTTTGCGAATGCCGGGGTATAATAATAAAATGGTTGATATTACAAAGAGGATAGTAAAAAGCATTGTCCCTAATTATGCAATCTCTATTTCAGAATTTTCTAAACAAGATCTGTTAGATTATAATAAAAATATTGATCCTGACAGAGTATTTGTAGCGCCGTTGGCAGCTTCAAAGGAATTGTTCTATCAAAATAAAAATGCAGCAGACTGGTTGATGGTAAAACAAAAATATGGGTTGCCTGATAATTATTTTTTATCTGTATCATCAACCGATATTAGAAAAAATCTTTTGCACCTTATCAAATGTTTTAGCAAATTCTCACTCCAGGAAAAACCGCAAGACCTGTTTTTGGTTTTAACCGGTAATGCTACTTATAGCCATTCTGTTTTGAATAAATTAAATATTCCAAAAGAGGTAAGAGAGAGAATTGTTATCACGAATCGTTTTATAGATAATGAAGATCTTGCCGTTGTTTATAGCAATGCACTATCTTTCTTTTTTATGTCACTGTATGAGGGCTTTGGCTTACCGGCTTTAGAAGCTATGCAGTGTGGGGTTCCGGTTGTTACGTCCAATGTGAGTTCATTGCCTGAGGTGGTAGGACATGCTGCTATAATGCTTGATCCAAATGATGAAGCAGTATTATGTGATACAATGAATGAAGTGTATAAAGATGAAAGTTTACGGTCCCGGTATGCATCTTCTGGATTGGAAAGGTCAAAGTTTTTTTCCTGGGAAAAATGTACTCAAGATTATATTGAGGTATTTAAAAAAATTGCTTTAAGTTAGTTATCAAAATAAATTGAAGGAGAATATTACTGTATGATTCAAAATACCGCAAAACGAATATTCAGGAAAATGGTTGGCAGATTTTTGCTGCCACAGATACAGTTTAGATTTTCGCAATTTGGTGAAGATATAATCATGGCAAACTTGTTTGCTTATTTGGGAATAGATAAACCCACTTACCTGGATATTGGCGCCAATGAGCCAAGGTTCATCAGCAATACTTATTATTTTTATGAGCATGGTAGCCGAGGTGTTTTGATAGAGCCTAATCCATATTTATACAAAAAATTAAAATCGCATCGTCCAAATGATACTGTCGTGAATACAGGTATTGGTTTCGATGACAGAACGGAAGCTGATTTTTATTTGTTCCCTAATTACGCAAATGGATTAAGCACATTTTCAGAAAAAGAAGCGTTGCATTGGCAGAATGTTGGAATGAAAGGAACAGGAAAGATCCCTTTAGATAAAATAGTGAAATTGCCTTTGACACCGGTTAATACCATTCTGGAAAAATATTTTAGTGAGAGGCCTCCAAATATTATTTCAATTGATGTTGAAGGGCTTGATCTCGAAATATTAAAAACGTTGAACTTTGAAAAGTATGGTCCGGATGTAATTTGTGTTGAAACCTTACAATATGATGAAAATCAAAAGGGCTATAAAAATGAGGAACTCATCCAATTCATTTTATCGAAAGACTATAAAATTTACGCTGACACTTGGGTGAATACCATTTTTATGAAAAAAGAATTATTCTAAAAATGACATCAATAATTATAGGAGCCAATGGCCAGGATGGATATTACCTGAATCAATTGCTGGTACAGGAGGGGCATAAAGTAATAGCCATATCACGTAGTGAAGGTTTTGATCAAACAGATATAAAGGATTACACTGCAACATCAAAATTAATTGCAGACGAAAAGCCTGAGTACATTTTTCATCTTGCTGCAAATTCTACAACCAATCACAATTCACTTTTCGAAAATCATGCAACTATAAGTACAGGGACTTTAAATATCCTGGAGGCAGTAAAACAATTCTCTCCGTTTTCAAAAGTATTTATTTCGGGCAGTGGTCTACAATTCAAGAATAATAATTTACCTATAAAAGAAACGGATGAGTTTGAGGCAAGAGATGCATATTCTGTAAGCCGTATTCATTCTGTATATGCGGCGAGATATTTCAGAAGGTCAGGTTTAAAAATTTATGTTGGTTATTTTTTTAATCATGATAGCCCTCAGCGTACTGAGCGGCATATGGCTAAAAAAATATCTGCTGCAGCTTTGCGTATTGGTAATGGTAGCAATGAAAAATTAGTTATCGGAGATCTTAATGCAATAAAAGAATGGACCTATGCTGGTGATGTGGTAAAAGGAATATTAACCTTAGTTCAACAGGAAAATATTTTCGAAGCTAATATCGGATCGGGTATTGGTTATTCAATTAAAGATTGGTTGAATGAATGCTTTACATTGGTTGGCAAAGATTGGAAAGATCATGTTGAAACTAACCCTGGCTTTATTCCTGATTATAAACAATTGGTATCAGATTCTTCATTGATTCATTCCTTAGGCTGGCAACCACAAATCTCTTTCAAAGATCTGGCAAAGATGATGATGCAATAATGGCAAGAAAAAAAATAGTAATATTATTCCCTCTTCAGCACTTAGCTTTTTCTCCTACTACTTTAGGTTTATATGATGCATTATCCCAACATGCAGACGTCACCATTTACGCTCCTTTACCTAAGTCATTAAAAGCTGAAGATATTGGTGGCAGAAATGTTCGCTTTTTTAAATTTGATACAAATCGTTCAAGAAAGATCAAAGCACTTCCCACTTTTTTATTGAATAAAGTAAGATCCATTTTTGATCGATCATTCCCTTTAAAAAAATTACATATCTATGATTACCTCAGATACCACGAATATAAGAATGCACTGAGTGAAAATAAAGATCAATACGATGAAGTAATTGCGGTAGATATGACAATGATATATCTATCTCAATTTTTTTATAAAAATGCTTCTTTTCTTTCATTGGAACTTACGGGTTTGGAATTGCCATTATTAAAAGCGGTTAAGAATGATTTTATTAAAGCTGTAATAGTGCAAACGCCACAGCGCTATGAATATTTATTTGGTGCTGTTCAACATAAAACTTTCTTTGTTCAGAATGCGCCAACATTTGTTCCATTACCAGAGATAAATAAAAAGAACAACTCTTTATTATACAATGGCACTGCCGCTCCATGGTTCGGTTTATATCAATGTCTTGATTTTGTAAAAGCATATCCTCAATTTTCTATTACGCTGAAAGGTGCAGTGGGACAGGATGAGAAAGCAACCATCAATACAAATTATGGAGACCTTATTGCTGATGGTAAAATTATTTTGAACCAGGATTATATGGAGAGCAAAGACATGCTGGCTTTTTTAGCACAGTTTGAAATTGGTTTTTGTTTTTATGATCTGAGTTTTCCTAAAATGAATACCTTTAATTATCATACAGCTCCTTCAGGAAAAATGTTTGCTTATTTTGCTTCAGGTGTACCCGTTATTGGTAATTATTTAGATGGGTTGAAAGTTGTAGAAGATTTTCAAGCAGGTATATTAGTAAAAGATTTTTCTCCTGCAACAATTTTAGAAGCCGTCAATAAAATAAAAAGCAACTATTCTTTTTATAGGGATAATTGCCTGAAAGCAGCAGCCCATTATAGCTTTGATAAAAATATAGCTCCCTTTGTAGATTTTATAATTAAATAAAAAAAGCCCGATGTTTTTCACCGGGCTTTTAATTTATAATTAATATTATTATTTAAGATCTTCTTCCATCATTTCTTTTACCAATGCCGGTAGATCATATTTAGGAGTCCATCCTAATTTTGTATTAGCTTTTGTAGGATCGCCTATCAATAGATCTACTTCTGTAGGCCTGTAATATTGTGGATCTATTTTTACTACTTCCTTTCCAATCGGTAATTGATATTTAGGATCATTACATTTTGCAACTTTACCAACTTCATTTTCATTAGCACCTGTAAATAATAATTCAATACCACATTCTGCAAATGCCATTCTTACAAAATCACGAACGTAAGTTGTTTTTCCTGTAGCAATTACAAAATCTTCAGGCTTATCCTGTTGCAACATTCTCCACATTGCTTCTACATAATCTTTTGCATGCCCCCAATCTCTTTGTGCATTTAAGTTTCCTAAATAAAGACACTCTTGTTGCCCTTTAGCAATTTTGGCAGTAGCCATTGTAATTTTACGTGTAACAAAAGTTTCACCTCTTCTTGGAGATTCATGATTGAACAAGATACCATTACAAGCAAACATTCCATAAGCTTCACGGTAATTAACTGTTATCCAAAAGCCATAGATCTTTGCAACACCATATGGTGAACGAGGATAGAAGGGAGATTTTTCATCATAAAATCCTTTATCATTCTTATTTTGTTCTAATCCTCCATACAATTCAGAAGTTGATGCCTGGTATATTTTAGTTTTTTCAGTTAGACCTAAAATGCGTACCGCATCAAGAATTCTTAGTGTACCAATACCATCTACATTTGCCACATATTCCGGAGAATCGAAACTAACTTTTACATGCGACATTGCACCTAAGTTATAAATTTCATCCGGCTGAACTTCCTGGATGATCCTGATAAGGTTGGTGCTATCTGTAAGATCTCCATAATGTAATTTGAAACGAACATTACTCTCATGCAGATCATGATATATGTGATCAATTCTTTGTGTGTTAAAAGATGATGCTCTTCTTTTAATGCCATGTACAACATAGCCTTTTTCCAATAGTAATTCTGCTAAATAAGACCCATCCTGTCCTGTGATACCTGTTATTAAGGCTGTCTTCATACATTTTTTAATTTAAACTTCGCAAAAATAGTATTTTAACTTTAAGTTTGAGGTTTATATGCAAACTTTAATGACCCTTTCCATAATTATTGTCAATTATAAGACCCCCCGGCTTGTACTGGATTGCATCAGTTCCATTGATTTACCGTCCACATTCAATATAGAGATCATAGTTGTAGACAATTTTTCTGAAGACGGACTCGAAAGTTTATTAAAAGACCAATTTTCAAAGGTTTCATTCATTCAAATGGGATACAATGCAGGGTTTGCCCGGGCAAATAATAAAGGTATAAAAGCATCAAATGGCGAGGTAGTATTATTGCTGAATTCTGATACGATCGTTGAAAATAATGCCATAAATAACTGTTTTTCTGAATTTATAAATTCAACTTATGTAGCCTGTGGTGTGCAATTATTGAATATCGATAGAACCCCTCAAATTTCGGGAAACTATGCAATGAAGGGTGGGCTCAATTATTTATTACCCCTTCCTTATGTTGGTAAGGCGCTCAAGTTTGTTGCTGATATTTTGAAAGTTAAAAAACCAAATGTACCTGATGCCAGTGGAGTAGTAGAAGTGGATTGGATAAACGGTGCTTTTTTAATGGTGAAAAAAATAGCTTTTGATAAAGCAGGATTGTTGGATGAAGATTTCTTTTTGTATGCAGAAGAAGCTGAATGGTGTAACCGTTTGAAGAAGCATGGAAAACTTTGTATTTATGGTGATTATAAAGTTGTCCATTTACAAGGTGCAACGTCAGCTGAAGCTTTTGATTCCGAAGGCAAAGGGTATTTTAATTTATTTGATAAAAGAGGATTGCAAATAATTGTTTCTAACTTCTTACGTATTAGGAAAGAATTTGGATTAATGTGGTTTTTAATTGATCTGTTTTTTTACATAATAACCATTCCTGTTTTTTTATTGATCGTACCATTTTCCAGTAAGTATTCATTTAAACAATGGAAAGGGTATAATAAAAATGTATTTGCACTTATTGGACTATCAGGAAAAATGATTGCAAACAAACCTCATTTCTACAAGGTGTTGTAAATTTATAATGACTTGATCTTGTCAACTGCTTTAGCTGCAATATGTCCCCAATAAAAATGTTGAAAGAAACTATAAGGAGTGTCATTATTAGTTGAGAGCGTTATAATTCTTTCTGCAAAATTTTCCCAATCTCCATCAGCAACAACGATCAATTTGCCATCTGTAATATTAAGCGGAACACCTATTGCACCGCTCTGAGAACTTACTGCTGAAAGATTATAGCCGATAGCTTCAACAAGTTTTGTTTTTATTCCACCACCATCAACAACAGGATTGATGAAAATATCTGCACCTTTAAAATAAATAGAAATGTCATCTACAAAACCAGCGTAAATAATATGTTGGTCTTTATATTCCGATAAATTATTTAAATAGGCGGGTAGGTTTTTTCCGCAAATAATTATTTTGTATTTGAAATCAACAGCTAAGAGAATAGGATTTATTTTTTTCAATATAGCGAGTACTGCATCAATATTTGGTTTGTATTCCAATGTGCCATTAAAGAATAAAATTTCATTATCTGGTGAGATATTGTGTTCTTTTTCTAAAAAAGATCTTGCTTCTTGTCTTTCATAAGCAGGAGGGATCGCATTCAGATCAAATCCGTAAGTTATAGTAGTGCATTTATCAGCGGTCAATCCCAGTTTATTAATAGCATATAACCTGTCTTCATCTGTAATAAAAAAACAATAGTTAGCTGTTTTGTAAGTGATCTTTTCATAGTTCCACAAAATGCCCCACCACCATTTATTCATACTTTTAAACCGCAATGCTTCAATATTATGTGAGTGTACTATCAGCTTTACTTTACAAAACCATTTTAATAAGATGCCCAGCCAACCATAATAAGGATGTTCAATAATAACATGCGTTATTTTCTTTTCCTTGATCAATTTACTTACAGTAAAAAAAATAAGCGGATTGAAATAACGTGTAAAGCTTGTAGGCAGGATATTTTTAATTTCATAGCCGGGGCTTAATGTCGGGTCATTACTTTTTGTAGTAACGCATGTTAATGAAACCTGCTTTGATAGAAACTGATTAAACAATGCAATGCCTTTCTGGCCTCCCATTTTTGGAGGGAGGAATTGGTAAGAAACTATGCTTAATATATTTGGCATCTTATATTAATTGTAAGCTACAACATTTACAAACGGTGCTATTATATAACCTTTTTTGCCTAATTTTTTAATTATAACATTTAAAAAACCAGTGAAATAATTCACCAAAGGATTGGAATAATTTGTATCCCAAAAACCTGCACTGTATTCAATTTTAAAACCAGCCTTATTAATTATTTGCTCGTATGTTTCTTTTGATAACAAATGTTCCACCCAAACTCCTGTTACATAATCGCAGGTATTGCTTTTTAAATAAGGGACCGTTGATACAGGCTTACCAATTGAAAAATCATTAACAGTCTCAATGAAATCAGCAAGCGCTTTTCCTCTGGTTAGATCAACAAGGGTATTTAACTGAGTTTCCGAAAGACCCGGCTGCATTTGTTGTATTGCTTTTTTTCTGTGATGGCAATAATGATTGTTTTCTATTTTCTTATGGATCAAAATGTGCTGGATCCTTGTTGCTGGGTTATGGTAATTAGCTGTAGTAGTAGAATATACGATTGCTGTATTATTATGCCTGTAAATTGTTGTATAAAAATCCGGTAAGCTGTAAATATGTTCTATCACATTTCTTGAAACAATAATATCAAAATCAAAACCTTCAGCATCTGCATGATTGATCACATCTGCTATATCACCAACCACATAAGCAGTAACAGGTATTTTTAGGGCAGTGCAAATTAATTCAGCATTGTGTTTCCATTCTGCTAGATGATCATTATAAACAAAGCGCTTTACATGCAGCATACTACCCAACATAAACAAAGTACCTAACCCTGCACCATAATCGGTGATATTAAGTTCGTTAATATTTTTTTTGGATCTTTTTATTGAATGATAAAGAATATGTGCACTGTTCTGTATTGAAAACATAAGCCTTTGTCCAAGATGATGGTTGGCAAAATATTCTTTAAAAAAAATATCTGTATCTAAAGAGGAAGCGTCGAAATTTCTTAATAACAAAAACAATTCATTCGCCTTGTTATTGATCAAAATACTTAGATCATCCTTAGGATCAATGAAGGCGATATTTTTAAGCGTTCCATTATTTCTCATCTACGGTAAGGTTTTTATTATCCCTTTTTTTCCAGATCATGAAAGCACTTAAAGCAACGAAGAGCCATGAAAATATACTACCTGCTTTTGCTAAATTTTCACTCATCGTTACCAGTTTAGAATTAAATACAAAATCGATTGTATGTTTTCCTGCAGGTATTGCAAGTCCTCTTAAAGCATAGTTTACTTTAACATAAGGTGTTTCTTTTCCATCAATATATGCATGCCAGCCTTTACCGTAATACATTTCACTAAATACAGCAAATTGATTGGTTGATGCATTGAATTCATATTTAATAGAATCGTTCTTATTAGTTATCAACTTAATGCTTGCAGTAGAATCATACACAGGAGCAACTGGAACTGTACTTTTATATTTTTCATTGATGATGGCAGTGCTTGCCGGATCAAAACTGTCTAATGATTCCATCTCTTCATTTGCAGTTTTTACAAATTTGATATCTTTTACTAACCAGCATGGCCCCATTGCATAAGGGTTTGGTATTGCCATCGTTTGCTTAGGATTAGCCTGGTCAGGCACAATGATATACTTCATGTTCAACATGTTCAGTACTTTGAAACTATCTTTTGCAGCTGAGTTTGTGCTCCATGATTCGATATTTTTATAGATCTGCTTTTCTTTAAGGTCTTCAAACACACCCAATTTAGCCGGGTGATACCCTCCGATATTATTATGTTTATAGGAAGCAATTGCATCATTAAATGCATTTCCAATTGAAGCCTGGAAATTGCCACTGTTCGGATCTCTGAAAGCAAGGTTTAATACCCTGAAATAACCGGGGTCTCTTTTTATCTGAATATCTGCATTGTAATCTGCATATGCACTTTCATAATCTGCCGGTTCAATAAAATTATCAGCATTCAAATATCTTTTGTCAACAGATAAAAGGTCGATCGCTGTGAAAAGAATTAAAATTGAAAACAATACCGGGGCATTGATTATTTTTTTGCAGAATAAAAATATAGCGGCTATGCCTACTAAGATAAATCCGATGCTACGCCACATATCAGCGCTATATAATGCTTGTCTGTCTTTTACAATAGCAGATATATAACTGGTGATAAATTCAGGATTGTTATTTTGCATTGCTGCAGTTAAATTCTTTTTTAGTTCATATGTCGCTTCGTTTTTGAAATCTGCAAAAAAGTAAAATCCAAGTAGCAAAGCAATCACACCACCTGTAGCGATCAAACAATTTTTAGCAAGTTTATTCAGTTTTTCTTTATCAGTAATAGTTACTAATTCATTTACGAACAAAACAGAAAGCATCGCTACTGATAATTGAGGAATTACCATTGCCATTTCCGGCGTACGGAATTTATTATAAAACGGAAGATGATCAAATAAGAAATTATTTACAATTCCGAAATTTTTACCCCACGCTAAAATGATCCCTACAACTGTAACGGCCAGTAACCACCATTTGTGCTTGCTTTTGCCAAAAAATAAAGTGAAAATTGCAAGCAAACAAATTATTGCTCCAAAATAAACAGGTCCTGAAGTAGATGGCTTAGCACCCCAATATGCTGATGCCGCCTGGTATAACTGCTGAGACATTTGTTGAGGCAATTGTTGTTGGTTCTCTTGTAATACTTCTAATACCTTCGATTCTTCAGGCATTGGCGTAGATGATCCCCCACCATAAGCATTAGGTACTAAAAACGTCAATGTTTCTCCAATACCATAACTCCAGCTGAATGCATAATCCCTGTCTAATCCGGTTTTAGATTTATTAACTTTTGTCTTATCCGTTAATTCACTTCCACCTCTCATACTTTCTTTTGCATACTCATAAGTAGAAAGGTATCCAATTGAACAAATGAAAAATGCTATTACAGGCATCAATATGCTGAGCGCTGTTGTGCGTAAAATATGTTGATATTGTTTTTCTTTAATTGCATTAATAAGAAAATATAGAAATACTATACCGGCAATTATCAATGTATAAAAAACTATTTGCTGGTGACTTTGAATTAAAAGGCAGGTTGTGAAAATTAAAAGTAATGAACCTCCCAGCCAATATTTCTTTTTAAATAATAATAACATTGCTCCTATTACTCCCGGGGCATAAGCCATTGACAATAATTTTGTATCATGGCCAACTGCAATCAAAATAGGGTTGTAGGAACAATATCCGTATGCAATTCCTCCTAAAATGGATAGCCATGGATTTACACCGATCACTATACATAAAAAATAAAAACACAAACAAGTAATAAATAAATAATAAACAGGTTTAGGTAAACCCAGGCTAAGTATATCATGTGCAACAGCAACCGAAGGGATGCTGCCATTTTTTGGGCCATAAGCTATTTGATAACCCGGCATACCACCAAACATGCTATTTGTCCAGCTTGGATAGTAGCCATATTTCTTTTCAAATTCAATAGACTGTTGCTGCATCGCTTTTACTTGCTGCACATCGTGTTGTTGAACAACCATGCCTTCTAAAGCAGGTTTTGTAAATACAACTGACAATAATAAAAATGTAATGATTGCGACAATGTGCGGTACAAATAATTTAAAATCAAACTTTTTCATCTAAATAAATTTCTTTGGGGGGCAAATTAAAAGTTTTATGCCAAAATGCCTGTTTTTATTTTAAAGTATTGGCATAAAAAAAAGGAGCATTGCTCCTTTTAATAAATTATCAGTATTCTCTATTGTCCTGATGAATTTTGGATATTTTGAAGATTTTCAGCATCTCCTTTTAAATTCTTTCGTTTAAATAGGTTCATATCCAGTTTGCCAAATCTCCAGTTAAAGTTTAGCCTTACTACTTGAGGATCTTGCCTACGTGTATTATCCTGGACAAAATAAACAGATTCTGAATGCGTTTTGAAAACCTTGGTCCTGAAAATATCATTTACCTGTAAGCTGATAGAAGCAGCTTTGTTCTTCATGAATTCTTTTTTTACCGCAAAATCAAATTCATACCATGCCTCAATATATCCTTGAGCTGTAGGAGAGAGCTGGCCAAAACCACCGCCACCAAAATTACGCATACCGCCACCGCCACCACTTTGTGGTAATAATGTTTTAGCGTTATAGTTTGTCGTTAGCTGAACAGAAAAATTCTGCGGAAGTTTAAAGCTATTGTTGATCTTGGCAAACCAGCTCATGCGATTATTGTCTACACCATTAGTGATGTTACCTGCTTTCAAAGTTGCATTGAAAATATTTACGTTCGTAGTGATATTCCACCAGGGAGTAATTTTATTTTTAGCAGTCAATTCAATACCATATGTATAACTGCGACTTGCATTTGCAAATGACGTCATTATTATGCTATCTAATTTATCGGGATTTGGATTCTTCTCTTTAAATTGATAACGAGTGATCAAATTGTCTGTATTTTTAAAATATACAGTAGTTAAGAAACTATGGTCCTTTGTTATTTGATTCTGATAAGATAATTCCAACAGGTTTGTAAATTCTGGTATCAAGTCAGGGTTTCCTTTACTTAAGTTCAATGAATCAGTAAAATCGATATAGGGGATCAACTGAAAGAAATTGGGCCTGTTGATCTTTCTTGAATAATTCAATTGCAGATCTTGTTTGTCATTTAATTTATAAGTAAGAAAAGCACTTGGAAAAATGCTGAAAGGGTATTCATTGCTGAATTTTTGAGAAGTAGACAAAAGATTACCAGTGTATGTAGAGCTTTCAATTCTCGTTCCCAATTGATAACTGAAATCTTTTATTTTGTGAGAAAAAGTTGCATAGCCAGCAAGCACTTTATCATTAAATTCATATTTGCTGTTCAATAAAGGAATAGTTACAAATTGACCAGTATTATTGTCTTTGATATAATTGTCATTGTAACTTGTGAATTTTCTTAAAGCTATTCTTGCACCCATTTCAATTTTCATTGTTTTAGAAATAGGGTCTTCATAATCTGTTTGTGCTGTAAAGAAATTATTTGTTCCACCACCCATTACCTGCTCAAATAAATTGGGAGTTTTTGGAGAACCACCTGAATAAAAATATTGTGTAGCATAATTACCTATGGAAGAGTTTTTACTATAATTATAATTTACATCTGCGGTGATATTTTTATTTGCTTTTGCAAAATTGTGTTTAAAGCTGAGTGTAGAGCCATAGTTTCTAAAATTACGTTCACTGTTATTGGTGCGGTTCCCGTAATCCGAACTAGTGTATGAAACGTAATCAGTGTCCCTCATAATATGGATAATATCTTCACTTTTAAAACGGCCACGGGTTATGTTTCCACCTATAGTGATCGTATTTCTGTTGTCAATAAAATAATCCATTCCTCCTCTGAAAAAAGCAAATGCACCATTGCCAACAGGCTTATTATTTTGTTGTAAATAGGCTTTTGCATCTTCCGCTAAAAAATCTGTACGCTTAGTTGTTACTGTACTTATTGATCTTCTAAAACCTAACTGTCCACTTGCAAAAAAGTTTATTTTTCCCTGTTTAATATTAATATCACCACCAATGTATGGTTTGGCTCTACTATCTATACCTGCTCTAACATTACCATTATAACCAGCTTTTCTGTTCTTCTTTAAAACAATATTCAATATTCCTGCTCCGCCACCCGAAGCATCAAATTTTGCTGAAGGGTTGGTGATCAATTCTACAGATGAAATTGCATCAGCAGGAATTTGTTCTAAGGTCATTGTTGTAGGCCTGCCATCCACAAATATTTGCGGAGAGGCGTTTCTCATAGTAACATTACCATCGAGGTCAACATTTAAGCCTGGTACATTTTTCATAACATCAACACCTGTACCGCCGGCGCTGCTAAGGTCTTTTTCAACATTATAAGTTTTGCGGTCAATTCCCATTGTTAATAATGGCTTGTCAGAGGTAACAGTAACGCCTTCTAACAATTGAGCATCTATTGTCAACTTGATATTGCCAAGGTCTTTGTCAACACCGCCTAACATGCTTGCATAATCGCCATTTTTGGCAGCATCCCTGTTTATTTCAAATTGTGCTTTTTGTTCCAGCGCTTTATAACCAACGGCAGTTATTATTAATTTATATTGAGCAATAACAGGTAAGTTCTCAAGGCTAAAATCTCCTTTTTTATCCGTAAGCATACCGGAAACCAATATGTCCTTTTTTTGTTTTGTGACCGTATCAAATTTATTCTGGTATAATTGTACCGATGCGCCATCAAGAGGTTTGGAAGTAGTGGCATCCAATATCTTTCCATAAAAATGACCCACATTCAAACCGCTTCCTCCAAGTTTGCTCAAGTCTCTTTGTGCCATTATTGTTGTGGAAATAAAAAGAAATAATAATACGAAGCTGTTTTTATATAAACTCATAAAACTGTTTGTAAAGTGGAGATGCTTAAACCAAAATTCGGTCAGAAAGTTTAATTAGAATACAAAGTAAATGATGAATGGTAGAATAAAGATATTACTGTATAATCATCAGGATCAAAACCTGAATGATCCCCACAATTAGTCCTGTTGTAATGCCTAATAATTGGAATTCTTTTTTTGATAACCGATTTATCACTTCCTCTAAATTTTCTAAAGGATAATCCGCTATTTTATCTCTGATAAGTTGTTCCAGGTTCAGATCCTCCTGCAATTTACCCATGTAATTTTTCATTAAAACAGGGAAGAGACTTTCCAGTTCCATTAAAAAAGCTTCTTTAAGCTGGTTGATCGTTTTATCACCAATAAACATGGAGAGCATCGGAAATACATCTTTTAATTTATTGCGTAAAAAATGATCAATGTGTGCCTCAATATCAGGTCTTAATTTTTCTAAATTTTCTGGATTGGTGATCTTTTGCTCTATTGCATCAAAAGATAAAAATTCTTTGTTAACCACTAGCCCTATTTTTTGAGCTATTTGTGGTTGATTTTTTGGTAAAATGCCCTGAACAGTCATTCCAAAGATCTTAGCGGCTTTTCTGGGGTGAAACAACATTTTAATTGCTATCCAGGTGGTAAACCATCCTGTAAAAGCAGTTAACAAAATGATTATCAAATATCCCGTCCAATGCATTTTTTAAAATTTTAGCAAAGAAAGGCAAATAATATTGAAATGTAATTTTGAAGGAGAGCTGTTTTTTATTATTTTTGCATCCCAATAAAAACGGTAGTCGTAGCTCAGTTGGTTAGAGCATCAGATTGTGATTCTGAGGGTCGGGGGTTCGAGCCCCCTCGATTACCCCAATTTTAAGCCTTGCAAATTTGCAAGGCTTTTTTTAATTTAATAATTTTGATATATATGAAGAAAGTATTGGTTATTTTTTTAATATTTATATCCGGCTGTGTTAAAGAACATAACATGAAACATGATTGGCAAATATTCGATGTGTTGGGAAATGAATTAGGTAGGGAATTTAATAAGACAGAAAGTGATATGGCAAATAAATACCCTAATCCATGTACTTATTTCAAAATAGGAGAAAAGAAATTCTGTTGGAAAAATGGGAATAATTATCAAAAAGATTATTCAGAAAAGTTTGCAGGTTGCTTTTTCCCAAGTTATGTTAAAGTTGATTGCGATATGATTTGTGAGAAATGGTATATCCGAAATCGTACTACTGATAAGTCAACGGGGAGCTTTTCGTATAGTAATCTAACTGTAAGGGATTACTGTCCTAAGGATCCAATTGATTCAATAACGATATTAAACAACGGAGGCCCTATAATTGTAGAAAACTCTTCCACTTTTTTGATAGTATTGCAACGAAGTAGGGACGGGGTAACCTTTTTTTAACTCAATTCTACCGCTCATGTAATTTTAAGAAAACATTTACGCAGCTATGACGTTAAATCCCATGCAGCCTGATTTTTTTACGTTAATTTTACTACATGTTTAAAATCAAGAATATGATTATGAAAAACAAATTACTGATTATAATTTTTGTGTTGGCAGGAGCCGGATTGTTTTTAGCTTTTCAACCACATGATGGAGTTGGAGATAACCCAAAAGCTAAAAATGAAAGGATCTTAAGAAATGTAGGCCTACTACTTGAACAAGGTCATTACAGTCCAAGGAAGATCGATGATAATTTTTCAAAAGATGTTTTGAAAGAATTCTTAAAGAATCTTGATGAAGACAAAAGTATTTTTTTTCAATCAGATATTGATGGTTTTCAAAAATATGAATCAGTAATTGATGATGAGATACATGGTCAAAAATTAGAATCTTTTTATGCTATTCTAGATGTATATACTAAGCGTTTAAAAGATGTCTCTGAATTATTTGAGGGGCAATTATCTCAGCCATTTGATTTTAAAGCAGATGAATCCGTTATCCTTGATGGAGATAAACTTACATATCCAAAAACAGAAGCTGATAGAAAAGAAGTTTGGCGCAAGCGTTTAAAATATATGGCGCTTACTAAATATGTAGATATGTTATCTGCAGCGGAAAAAAATAAAAACAATAAAACAACGGTAACAAGCTCTCGTCCTTTGTTACCTGAGATAGGCGTTAGCAATGTTAGTGATAAAGCAGTTATTAACTGGACAAACAATTACAAAACAAAGATCGCTTATATCATTGTTCAGGAATCTGCTGACAGCAAAAACTTCAGAAGTATAGCAAATATTCCTAATCCTAATAGTGCTGAAAATACTTACAAGGTTCCTGCAAATTATGGCTCTGTAAATACAAGCGCATATAGGGTATTGGTTGTATTCCAGGATGGTAAATATTTATTTACCAAACCATCTAAGGCTGTTAATGTGCCAAAAGATGACCTTACCATGGAAAAAGATGCAAGAGAGCAAACAAAAAAACAAATTGGCCGTTATTTTACAACACTAAAAAATCACAATACTAATGATGAGTTATTCAGTGAATTTGTAAATGCAATTGCAAATACAATGGATCCTCATACAGATTATTTTGCGCCTATCGATCAACGTTCTTTTTCTGAATCAATGAGTGGTACTTTCTTTGGAATAGGAGCTCAATTGAAAGAAGAGGAAAGTAAAATAAAAATTTCAAGTTTAATAACGGGTGGACCGGCCTGGAAATCAGGAGAGCTATTACCTAATGATGAGATCATAAAAATTGGTGAAGGAAAAAAAGAACCTGTGGATGTTACTGGATATGCTGTTTCCGATGCAGTTAAATTGATCCGTGGTGCACAAAAAGGCACAGAGGTAAGATTAACCGTTCGTAAAGTTGATGGTAGTATAAAAGTTGTTTCTATTTTAAGAGATGAAATAAAAGTAGATGACACGTTCGCTAAGAGTGCGATCATCAATGGAGAAAATAAGATTGGGTATATTTATCTGCCTGTTTTTTACATAGATTTTGATAATCCTCAAGGGGCTAAATGTTCAGAAGATGTAGCGAAAGAAATTGAAAAATTAAAAGCTGAAAAAGTTGATGGTATCATTATGGACCTTCGTGGAAATGGAGGTGGCTCATTACCAGAAGTTGTAAAAATGGCCGGTCTATTTATTGAAGATGGACCTATTTGCCAGGTAAAAGGCAGAGATGAAAAACCGTACACGTGGAGAGATAAAGATAAGACTGTACAGTACAACGGCCCTTTAACTGTAATGGTGGATGAGAACAGTGCTTCTGCATCTGAAATATTTGCTGCTGCAATTCAAGACTATAAAAGAGGAATAATAATAGGTAGCAGCTCTACTTACGGTAAAGGAACAGTGCAACGCAGTATTCCTTTGAATCCAGAAGACAATATATTATCTGCACAACCTGCAGAAGATTTGGGAACAGTTAAAATGACCATGCAGAAATTTTATCGTATCAACGGAGGTGCAACTCAATTAAGAGGCGTAACTCCTGATGTGATCATTCCTGACAGGTATGACCTGCTTAAGATCAGAGAAAAAGATAATCCTTCTGCTTTAGGTTGGGATGAGATCTCGAAATCTGATTATACTGCTTTATCAAGTGAGTACAGCGCAGATGCAGTTGTACAAAGTGCAAGAGCTATAATTAGCAGCAATCCTAATTTTAAACAATTGCAGCAAGATCTTGCCTTGATAGATCAATATAATGATAAAGAGTATTCTTTAAATCTTGATAAATTCAGACAAGAACAAGATCAATTAAAACTTTTGTACAAAGGCATTGATAGCCTTACTAAATTGCCAAAAGATCTTGATGTAAAAAATTTAGAAGCGGATAAAACTAAATTAGCGGATAAAGAAAAAGCAGAAAGAAATAAAACATTTATAAACAGAATCAAGTCTGATGTATATGTTGACGAAGCTTTAAAAGTAATGCAGACAATGATCAGTCAGACAAACCTTGCGAAGAAGTTTTAGTTAGGTTTAATATGAAAATAAAAACGCTGTCCCTTAAAAGACAGCGTTTTTATTTTATAGATATCTTTCTTTAATTACTTTGATATGATGATAGACATGACCGATCGTTAAAAAACCAATGCTGATCACTGATGATTCATTGTTGTTTGCAGTTCCGCTGGCAGCAAGCGCATCTGGAGTAAAGCTTTCAAAAAGCATTTCAGTAGTTCTTCTTACGGTTAAGAATTCTTCCTTAAGGCTTTCCCATGTTCTTCGGTTTGCATTTGAATTCAATGCATAATCGTTCTCTTCAAAACCGGGGAGAGGTGATTTATCTTTTCTTGCAAAAGATAAAGCTCTGTAGCAGAAAATTCTTTCAGCATCTGTACAATGTTGCAACAATTCTTTCAATGTCCACTTGCCAGTATCATAAGCATAGCCTGATTTTTCCTCATCGATCTCATTTAATAAATTGGTAATGATCGGTAGTTGGTTTTTGAATGCTTCAAACAGATCATTTTCAGGAACCTGATCAATGTAACGTTGTACATAAACAGGATAATTACCTAATGGAGTATTTGACATAAGAATGATTTAAGATTAAAAAAGCCCTGTCTTTCGACAGGGCAATATTAAAAACTATTTAATGAAGTTTAAATTAATTTTTCTCTTTTATTTTAATTTTACCTTTCTTCACTTTAACTTTTGCTTCTTTCACTTCCTTTCTATCACCTTTTGTTGCATCAGCTAATTTTACTGCTTCGTAAGCATTTATAACACCACCGGTTTTGCTTAATGTGCTAAGTT
The DNA here is from genome assembly GCA_040387955.1 of Bacteroidota bacterium. Classification (GTDB taxonomy): domain Bacteria; phylum Bacteroidota; class Bacteroidia; order Chitinophagales; family Chitinophagaceae; genus Ferruginibacter. Next base: position 138,362 of record JAZKCS010000004.1, read on the forward strand.
TAACTAACTCATCAGTACCAGGTATTTTTACATCTACATCAGGAGACTGTGCAGTTTTTTCGATGATAAATTTTAATTGTTTAGCACTTAGTTTAGGATAATACTCTAATAAGAATGCTGCTGTACCTGCTACAACCGGGCAAGCCATACTTGTTCCGGATGCTTTACCGTAAGTGTTGCCACCAGGAATAGTTGAATAGATCTGTACACCTGGTGCAAATACATCTACTTCTTGTTTACCGATATTGCTGAAGCTTGCAGTAAGTCCGCCATTCTTAGGGTCGCCACTTGCACCAACAGTGATCCATGTTGAAGCTCTTCCTTTTTTATCATAGAATCCTGCACTTGGGAAATTATCTAAAGAATCAATATTCTTTGCATCATTACCTGCAGCATGTACCAATAATACACCTTTGCTTTCTGCATATCTTACTGCGTCATCTACCCATTGTTTTTCAGGAGAAAAATCTTTTCCAAAACTCATGCTGATGATCTGTGCACCATTGTTTACAGCATAACGTATTGCATTCGCAATATCTTTATCATGCTCATCACCATCAGGTACTGCACGTATCATCATAATGCGTACATTATCTGCAATACCATCAACGCCTTTACCATTGTCTCTTTCAGCACCAATAATACCTGAGCAGTGTGTTCCATGAAATGGAGTAGAAGCCATCAGGTCATTATTACCATAGGATCTATCATTGATATCAGCTTCATTGTCCTGTACAATTTCTTTACGGTATTCTTTAGGAGGATTATTTTTTGCTTCCTCTTTTCTTACTTCACCTGCAATGTATTCTTTAAGTCCGTCAATAAATTCTTTATTTGTTTGATCAAGAGCACTATTGCCTTTCATCAAACCTAATAAACCTGATTTTGCTTTTTTGGCTTCATCAGTTTTGGTTACAAAACTATCAAGTTCGTTGCCTGTAAAAATTGTTTTGCCCATAGCAAGTTGTAAAATGCTATCAGAATTTAAAAGATTTTCTTTTACTCTTTGTAAAATGATAAGGTCAATTCCACCAGCATCTTCATCGCTACCCAATACTTTTTTCTTAGCTTTTTTATACACTTCAACTTCTGCTTTTTGTGCAGGTGTTAAAGTTGCTTCATCAGGAATAACATCACCATATTTGGCTTTTAATTTATGATAAACCCTTGCGGCTTCATAACTGTCTTCCTTTACATTACGGCCATCTTTGCCACCAATAAAATTCCATCCGTTGATGTCATCCACATAGCCATTTTTATCATCATCGATCTTGTTGCCGGGGATCTCTTTTGGATTTACCCAAAGTACATTTTTAAGATCTTCATGCAAAGTGTCTATACCGCTATCTATAACGGCTACAGTTACAGTTTTGCTTTTGATCTTTTTTGCTTTTACAAAATCATATGCTTTATCAAGACTAATACCGTAATAGCCGGTACTCGCTTTATCCAGCTGATGCCAGTTTTTTGGCACTTCTTCTTTTTCTTTTTGAGCAAATGCAGTAGCACTTAATAATACTGCAGCGCTTAATACCATGGAAATTTTATTCATTTATATCTATTTTATTTATGCAATTTAATTATAAGCTTTGATACGAGTTAACCGTTTATCAAATAACATATAATCTTATAAATCAAGTGTTTTTTGATAATATGATACCGGCAAATCTATTGAAATATTTATTTTCTTCTCAAATAAGCCAAAAACGGTGCTGCCGCTACCACTCATTGATGCATAAATAGCACCGGCTTCATACATTTTTTCTTTGATCTTTTTGATCTCCGGGTATTTTTCAAAAACTACCGCTTCAAAGTCATTTATCCAGGTAGACATATCATTAGGTCTTATATCTGTTGAGACCGTTTTTGGTAATGAATTTAATGCTGTAAATGCCCAACCGGTATTTATATGTATTCCGGGATGGACGATTAAAATATTGTAAGCAGAAAGATCTACAGAAATTGGTTCAAGGTTTTCACCACGACCGCTTGCGCTGCATGGTTTATTCAACAAAAAAAAAGGGCAATCGCTGCCTAACTGTAAGGCATAACCTGCAAGTTGGCTGTCAGTTATATTAAGTTGAAATTTTGTATTGAGGAGCTGTAACGTAAATGTCGCATCTGCTGAACCTCCGCCCAATCCTGCGCCTATGGGTATTGCTTTATGTAAATGTATTTTTATAGAAGGAAGATCAGGATAATCTTTTTTTAAAAGATCGAAGGCTTTAATGCAAAGATTATTTTCGATATCGCCATCTATTTTAATTCCTGAAGAACTGAATTCAGTAAAATCAGTTGCTTTAATTACTTCAAGGGCATCATTAATTTTTAGGGGATAAAATATCGTTTGAAGATTGTGAAAACCATCCGGTCTTTTATCTAAGATCTTTAAACCAAGATTTATTTTACAATTGGGGAAAACAACCATGGTAATTATTAATTATTAATTATTAATTGTTAATTAATAATTGTTTATCTCTTCCTGCTTTTTATTTCATCTCTGATGGCGATCGCTTTGATGTAATCTTCCTGTTCTAATACTTCATTCAAGAGCGTATCCAATTCTTCCAAGGAAAGTTTTTTCAGGTCATCATTTTCCTGGGATACATCAGCAGTAACTGCAGCAGGGGAGGCTTTCTTCTTTTTTTCGTCGGCTTCCATTAATATGCCTGCGCTGTCAAGGATATTATCATAAGTAAAAATGGGACATCCAAATCTTATAGCAAGGGCCAAAGCATCGGATGTTCTTGAATCAATATCAACTGTATCTGCTTGTGTGCTGCAAACTAATTTGCTGTAAAATATACCTTCCTGAAGATCATTGATCACAACTTCATGTAATTCTATGTTGAATGCCAGCATGAAATTCTTCATCAGGTCGTGTGTTAGCGGACGGCTGGGCTGCATACGCTCTAAAGCTACGGCAATTGCCTGGGCTTCAAAACCGCCGATCACTATTGGTAAGCGACGTAAGCCATTTACCTCACCTAACACTACAGCATAGGAATGCGATTGAGTGATACTATGTGAAAGCGCTACTATTTCCAATTCTATTTTCTTCATAAATATTTGCGAAACTAAGGCAATTTCTCAAATAAAATTAAGGTTTTCTTATTGATTGAAGGAGATATTAACGCTTGTTTTTAACCTTAGATAAAAAAAATGGTTTCCTGTTTTTTTGATTGATGCTGGATATATTATGCTATCCCTTTCAATTTTTTAACAGCATCAATAATTTTAGGCACCACTTCAAATGCATCACCCACAATACCATAGTCTGCAGCTTTAAAGAATGGTGCTTCCGGATCTTTATTGATAACTACAATGACCTTACTTCTGTTTACACCCGCCAGGTGTTGAATAGCCCCTGAAATACCAATAGCTATATATAAGTTAGGAGCAATTGCCAAACCTGTTTGTCCTACATGCTCATGGTGAGGACGCCAATCACTATCTGCAACAGGACGACTGCATGCTGTAGCTGCACCCAATGCTTTTGCAAGATCTGTAACTAAGGCCCAGTTCTCAGGTCCTTTTAATCCTCTGCCACCACTAACAACTATTTCTGCTTCTGATAATGGTATTTCACCGATCACTTTATTGGTATCAGTTACCTGAACTTTTGGTGTATCAATGGTAGCTGCAAATGGTGCAACCTCTGCAACACCATCAGTAGTAGTTACTGAATATGAATTTGGGTTCAATGAAATGATCTTAACAGGAGTATTTACAGCAACATTTGCAAATGCCTTGCCACTGAAGACATTCTTCTTAACAACAAAACCATTACTAACATCCGGTAAAGCAACAGCACCTGAAACCAGTCCTGCTTTAAGGCGTACACTCAAACGTGGAGCAATTGCTTTGCCACTAAAATTGTTAGAGAATATGATTACAGTTGCATTCAACGCAGTTGCTGCTTCTGCAATTATTTTGGTGAACAATTGTGCATCCAAATGTTCAAGCGTATCATTTTCTACGGTATGAACTTTCTTTATTCCATGCTTACCCATTTGACTAAGATCCTCTGTTACTTTTCCCAACACAATTGCTTCTGCTGTTGTGCCGGTAAGTTCAGCTACTTTAGCACCATAAGATGCAGCTTCGTGGGATGTTTTTTTTAATATACCTTCTGATTGATCAAGAAATATTAGAATACTCATATAATTAATGGTTAATTGTTAATTGATAATTTTTAAATTGGTTTTGCTACTTTTAATAATACTTGTAACTAATTTAATTAATTCTATAGCATCTATATTTAAACTTTCAAATTGCTGTTTGGTTAAATAGTCGGTTGTTTGTAATAGTTCTAACCAATAAAGAGTTTCATTGGTTTCTTTCTGTGCAATTGATAATTTATGAATAAAATCTTTTTTACTTTCAGCTTGTTCAGCCTCTCTTACCATTGCTCCAATACTTGTTCCGCTTCTTAATAATTGTTTTGATAAAATATATTCCTTTTTATCACTCTGTAAAAATTGAAACAATTTCACAATCCTTACGGCAAATGCAAAACTCTTTATTTTTAAAATGTTTTCTTTCATTAATAATTATCAATTAACCATTAACAATTAAAATGCTTTAGCCTCATCATGTAAAAGACGTACCAACTCTTCAGGGTTGTCTGGGCTAATTAATTTAACCCCTGCTTTTGCTGGTGGAAGATCAAAAGAAGCAATAGAAGTCAATGCGTCAACCGCTGTAGGCTCAACTACTTTCAACGGTTTTGTTCTTGCCCCCATAATTCCTTTCATATTTGGAATGCGTTGTTCTGCTACTCCTTTTTGGCAACTAACTACAATGGGTAACTGCACTTTGTTGGTTTCTTCGCCGCCTTCTATTTCACGAATGATAGTAGCATTATTTCCATCAAGATCAAATTTTGTTGCAAGAGAAATATAGGGTAGGTCCAGTAATTCAGCAACCATACCACCAATGGAAGAACCATTATAATCTATCGTTTCCTTTCCTGTAAAAATGAGGTCGTAATTTCCTTCTTTGGCAATTGCAGTTATTTGCGAAGCAATTGAAAAACTATCATGACTATCTATATTCACACGAATAGCTTCATCACCACCCAATGCTAGTGCTTTTCTGATAATTGGTTCAACATCAGCATTCCCCACTGTTATTAAATGTATTATAGTTGATGGATCGGCTTCCTTCAGTTCAATGGCTCTTACAAGGGCATACCATTCATCGTATGGGTTGATGATCCATTGTACGCCATCCGTAGCAAATTTCGTATTGTTATCAACGAAGGCTATTTTTGCTGTAGTATCGGGTGTTTTAGTAATACACACTAAGATTTTCATATGCAAAATTTGAAATAAAAAAATAAAGTTGTTTATGCAACTAATACAAATATAACAGAATAATTTTTATTTGATGTATAATAATTGATAATTTTTTAGCGATGGACAGAATAAGTAAATTAAAAGAATATTTAGCAGAAAATGGTGGTGACAGCTTTTTGCAACATGCATTAGCATTGGAATATATTAAGGTCGGAGATGACGAGGAGGCAAGGAAATTGTTCAACGAAATATTGTTGAGAGAGCCAACTTATGTAGGTTCATACTATCATTTAGCGAAACTGTTAGAAAGAGTGGGAGATACTCCAAAAGCCATCCTCATTTATGAAAGAGGCATGCAGGAAGCTAAAAAGGCAGGAGATACGCATTCATACAATGAATTGCAGGGAGCGTACGAAGATCTGATGGATTATTAAAATTGTACTATGGATTTGTTTCAAAAGTTTGAAGGGTTTATTAAAGAAAAAAGTCTTTTTCAAAGGAATGATAAACTGTTGCTTGCAGTAAGTGGTGGTATTGATTCTGTTGTGCTATGTGAATTATGTTTCCGTGCAGGTTATGATTTTTCAATTGCCCACTGCAATTTTAAATTAAGAGGAGAGCACAGTGATAGCGATGAGCAATTTGTAAAAGAGCTTGCAAAAAAATACAATGTACCTTTTTATGTAAAATCTTTTAATACAACCGAAATTTCCAAAGAAAATAAAAGATCTATTGAAGAAACAGCCAGGGACCTACGCTACCAATGGTTTAATGAACTACTCCAGTCTGAGCATTTCCAAAATTCATCACTCATCATTCATAATTCAAAATTACTCACGGCCCATCATGCAGATGATAATATTGAAACAGTGCTGATGAATTTCTTCAGAGGCACCGGTATCAAAGGCTTACACGGTATTTTGCCAAAACAAAATAAACTCATTCGTCCATTATTATTTGCAGCAAAAGATGACATTGCTGATTTTGCAAAAACGAATAATTTGTCTTTTGTAACCGATCACACCAATGCAGAAACAGAATACACCAGGAATTATTTCAGGAATGTATTGATCCCCGGGGTTGAAAAAATATTCCCGAAAGCAAAGAATAATATTTTAAATAATATAGAAAGATTTGGAGAGGCAGAAATATTTTACAGTGGCGCTATTGAATCTTACAAGAAAAAAATAGTGCATCCCGTTGGCAACGAAATTCACCTGCCTATTTTAAAACTTTTAAAGATCAAGCCTTTAAATACCCTGATGTACGAGATCATTAAAGATTTCAATTTTACTGCTTTACAAACAAAAGATGTAATTGCTTTATTAACCGGAGATAGCGGCAAATATGTACAATCCCCAACACACCGTGTTTTTAATAATAGAAAATGGCTCATCATTTCTCCCAACAAAACAAATGAAGCTGAGAACATCTTAATTGGTGATCAGGATAAACTGATCGTATTTTCCAGAGGCAACATTCATTTAAAAGACCTTGCAATAAATGGTGATCAATTGTCTTCCGATAATAAAATCGCCATGCTTGATATTGCTGATATAACTTATCCGCTGTTATTAAGAAAATGGAAAAAAGGCGATTACTTTTATCCATTGGGTATGGACAAGAAAAAAAAGCTCAGCCGTTTTTTCGGTGACCTCAAATTGTCGCTCACAGAAAAAGAAAATGTATGGGTGATCGAATCAAATAAAAAGATCATCTGGGTAGTAGGCCTGCGTATCGACAATAGATTCAAAGTAAAACCCAATACAAAAAAGATATTGCAAATAACATTAACCCCGTCCAAATAAGCTCGGGTGTTGCAGCTCTTCAATGATGCTGGTAAATAACCAGGGTTGAAGCACCGCTATCAGTGCCAATGTAAATATCAATCCAAAAACAGATCCCCATAAGTGAGCATCATGATTGATATTGCCGCCACCTTTCTTACTCATATAAACACAATATAAAAGGTATAGAATAGCATACACAGCAAGTGATATCTGTATGGCGCCATACAATCTTACAGTACTCCACGGACTAAAAAGTATCGTTGCAAAAACAACAGCAGATACTGCTCCCGAAGCACCAAGCGATAAATAATTCTTGTTATCTTTTTGTTTGTTATAGGTGGGAAGATCAGCAGCGATCATTCCTAAAAAATAAAGAAAAATATAAGAGATACTTCCCCCAAGCGCATAATCTTTAAAATAATATTCCAGGTTCTGACCAAAGAAATACAAGGTGATCATGTTGAACAGCAGGTGAACAAAATCTGCATGGATAAACCCCGAACTGATAAAACGATAATATTCTTTATTACGACTGATGCCATAAGGCCACATGATCGTTTTATTGATGAACGCTTCGCTGCCAAACCCTATAAGAGAAACGATGATATTAATGCCGATCAGTATAAGTGTAATGGGGTATTCTCCGAAATTCATGCAGAATATTTTTTCAAATCTAAATGTAAAATTTTAACTGTGGTGATATTTTTCATTGCGTAAAATGCTACAGGCCCTGTACACCTGTTCCGCTAATATCAACCTCACCAATTGATGTGGAAATACCAGTTGCGATAAGCTCCATTTATAATTGGCCCTTTTCATAATGTCATCACTTACGCCATAAGCGCCACCTATCAGGAAAATGATATTTTTTGTGCTCTCATTTGCCCTCGATTGAATAAAAGCTGCAAAAACTTCGCTGCTCATTTGTTTGCCCCTTTCATCCAGCAATACCAGGTAATCGTCTTTTTGCAATAAATTAAGCAACAGCTCGCCTTCTTTCTTTTTTAGCTCCACATCGCTTAAAGTGGCAGCATTTTTTGGCGACGCTATAATATTCCATTCGGCGGGGTAATAATTGGTGATCCTTTTTGTAAAGATCTCAACACCTTCTTTTACATAGGTTTCGTGTTGTTTGCCGATGGTCCAAAAATGCAGTTTCATACTGCAATTATATAGTAAAATCGATAAAGACTTGGGCAGTATTGGATTATTTTATAAATTTGCACCCCATTGGCTGCGTAGCTCAACTGAATAGAGCATCTGACTACGGATCAGAAGGTTTTAGGTTTGAATCCTAACGCGGTCACAAGAGCTTCATAGAGATATGAGGCTTTTTTTTTTCTCTTATATTTATAATGATAATGTCTCACTAACTTTTCATATTCGTTGCTAGTAAGCTAAGTTGTTTCCTCAAGAATAAATTTTCTTCCTTTAAGCTTTGTATACATACCTTATATCCTTCGAAAATTGAATTGTTAATTTCTATATTTACATGGGGAGCTTGCTTAATACTAACAAAACTATTCGGAGAAAATTCAATTAATTGTGAATAATGAATTTCAAAAATTTCTGAAAGCTGGAATAGTTTAGCGATTGTTATTTCCGTTATACCACGTTCTATATTTCTGTATCCAGTATCAGTAAGGCCTAATAAATGAGCCATTTCCTTAATAGTTTTTCTCTTTAACAAACGTATATTTTCAATATTCTCCCCAACTTTTTTTTGTAATTTTTTACTTTCCGAAACAATTTGCATAGTAGTATTTTAAATAATCTTAATAAAAGGGATTATAATTCACTTTTGTTACACTAAACATTTTTGGGATTCGTAGGAAGACATTAAATCAATCTGGCAAAAAAATTAATAGGGTAATTAATTTGCAACCGAAAATAAGGTATAAGCCGTATGATTACATACAAATTTAATGCAAACGATTGCATTATTTATTTACACCTATTGTAATTTAAAATGAGGATAAACCCTTTAGCTTTCATCTTTATTAAATATCAAAAAAAAATCTTTTTAGTTTTTGTCGAATTAATTTCCAATTCATGCAAGAATAAAGGTTATAAATGTCAATAATTTTTTAAACACAAAAATTAAATAAGGAGAGATATAAAAAATAAATTTTTATGGCCCGTAAATTTACTATTAGTTCATATTTTTTCTATTTTATTCGTAGTTAAAATTGTAATTTAATACATTTCTTAAGACATTATAAAAACGCTTTAGTAAAATATATCATAATAGTAATTTTACTGTTCTCACTCAATAATACTATTAAAATAATACTTATGTAGAGATAATTATTATTTTAATTTCTTTTCATTCTCTTTAATCTTTCAATTAATTTTATTTGATAATCAATAAGTTACGATTGAAAAAATCGAGTATTCATGTTCTTTCTACACAATGTTTTTTCATAAATAGACCATTTTTTTACAATTGGGCTTCCCTGATATTTGCTCTCTTTCCAATTTTCCGATTAAAATGCCAAGTCGAACTGTTTAAATAATTCTCTTTTACAAATAAAAATTTATTATGAAACTCCTAAAAGTTATTACTCTTCTTTTAGCTATTTTTTTTACTTCAAATGTTACTTCACAGATAATATTTCAGGAACATTTTACCAATTTAACAACGGTAAACTACAGTACTGGTATTACTACGGCGAATTTTGATAATAGTGGTTGGACATCTTCTCTAACTAGTACTGGCCAATCAATTGCGGACCCTGGTTCACTATGTATAGGTAAAAGTGGTACTGCAGGAGGAAACCTAACTACTCCAAGTATGGATCTAAGCGGAACTGCTCCAATAACCTTAACATTCAAGTTGAGATACTACGGTCCAAATGGCATCACTGGATCAAGTACGGGTAATAGGGTGCAAGTGTTATATAATTCAACTGGTGCTGTGTTATTTTCAGGAGGTTCTCCTAATACAAACGGTATTGTGAATTCTCCTGCAGGTTCTGCAAGCTATACTAGTACTTCCTGGACATCATATACTATTACTCTTCCTCCAGGAGGAACTTCAAGTTCTACGATTACATTCCAAGGCGCTGGTTCTAATTATGCTTACATGATTGACGATATAGTTATTGAGCGCCCTGATCTTACTGTTTCCACAGGTTGGTTATTATCGGGCAACACAGTAAGTACAGCCAAAAAACTTGGAACGTTGGATAATGTTGAATTGCCAATTGTTACCAATAATAAAGAAAGAATAAAAGTGGCGGCTGATGGAAATATTACTTTTAAATCGACGTATACCAATTCCGGAAATTCTGAAGAGGCTTTCGACAGGCTATCAAGTAATGTAGCTGGAGATTTTATTTTAAAAGGGAAATATATTAATCCGAGTAATGTTGCAAGCAGTTTTACTAGTCTTAACATTACACAAAATGGTGAAATAACTTCAACGTCCATGGGTTGGAACCCGGGATTGGGGGAACGAATGGGAACGATAAATTTTTATGCAGCACACTATAAAGCGAGTGTAGGACATAATTTTTTAGCTACGGGGCCAACTACAAAAAATTATACGCTGGGTTTATCAAATACTTTAAATGGTTATAAAGGTTTTGTTGTAGGTAGAGATAATACAACATCAGGCCTATACGACAGTTATTTATTTGGAAGTAACAATATAATTACGCAGGGGCAATATCAATATGCATTTGGTAGGGATAATCAATTTATTAATCAATCAAATGGCGGTTTTGCAGTAGGGCGTCAAAATATTTTCAATCATGTGTATAATACTATTGTATTAGGAACATACTCTAATGCAACAAATAGTATACATTCTACACTTGTAGGCTATAAAAATACTGTTGGAGGAGGAGAAGAAAATTCAGTTTTTGGTAGTTATAATACACTTACTAATGGAAATGAAAATATTGTAGTAGGAAGACAAAATACGATTGGGACAGGCCTACGTAATTTTATTTTTGGTGAATATAATAAAGGTGGAAATTATACTAAAGTAGCCCTGATAGGAAGAAACCAAACTGCTGATGCTAATTCTGAATTGAAAATAGGTATTCAATCTGATGCTTATCTAAAAATAAAGGGAAATGTGGATGGTACTGCCTTTAATTATATATCTACGCCAAATGCAGTTTCAATAGGCATAGATGCTATTCCTCCTGCTGATTATAAGTTAGCAGTAAAAGGAAATATCATTGCAGAAAAACTTACTGTAAAGCCATACCCATGGTCGGATTTTGTGTTTGATTCCAGTTATAATCTTCCGAAACTAATAGATGTAGAAAATTACATTAAGCAAAATAAACATTTGCAAGATGTGCCAAGCGCCAGCGAAGTAGAAAGAAATGGAATAGAGGTGGGTGGCAACCAAGCTATATTACTTCAAAAAATTGAAGAGCTTACATTATACATTATTGAACAAGACAAAAAGAATAATAAACAGGAAGCAGCTATAGCTGATTTAGAGAAACAATTAGCAGAAATAAAGAAATTACTGCAAAAATAAATAATAAGCACTCTAAACCAAAAAAATTGCCCTCATGGGTTTTACCAAATACCATTTATTGTTTTTACTTTTTATTTCTCTCTCCTTCTGCGCTATGGCACAAAAGGAAAGAGAGAAATTTCAATCAACAAGAAATTTGAAAAACTCTAATGTGTTTGCAGGCAATTATATAAATGTTGGAGACTCAGTTTTTATTTTTATGGGAATTTGTAAAAACAGTGGGTTTGTATTATTAAATAATAATGTAGGATTGCCCACTGAGACTTCATTAATAATTCCTGATGAAAGTTTCTCTGATATTATGGTACATGGAAATGTACTATACAACTTTACTTATCGTAGTTATATAGATACACCCTTTGCTCAGAATGATTTAATGCAACACACTGTTCAAACTACATTAAATTTTGTATTGAAGAATAAATATCCATTTAAAGTGATCATTGGAAATAGAAGTAGTAATTCGCCGTACTTCAAAAATGCAACAAATGTAAGTCTCCAATTTAATCGCAGTCAACTAATTGATAACTTAAGAATGGATCTGAAACGAAAAGCACTGGAAGATATAGCCAAAGAAGGTAAAGAAGCATTGTTATCTACTCAAAAAAGATTGGAACAGCAACAACAACAAGCAAAACAATTAAATGTATGGTTGCATAGTAGCGCAAGAGCAGAGGAGTTTGTTGAGGCAAAAGAAAAGGAACTTAGAATAGCTAATTCAATTAAACAATCTGTAGAAATAAATGACAATTTAAAGAAGGAGTTAAATCCAAAAAAAACTTTTGATGAGCAAATTGCAAATAATAGGTTAAGTAATGATAAGTCATGGAGTGCGTTAGAAGATAAATTACAAAATAAAATAAATGATTCTCTTAAAAGCGTGGCAAATAATAATCAATCGACATTATTAGAAAGTTCTCTGTTGGAAAAATATGATGCAAGAAAAATGCAATTAAAAAAATTGCAGGATTCTGTTAAAAATACAGAGACAATGGTAAGAAGTTTAAAAGGTAAACTCAAAGATTCTGTTGCTAAATTAAATGAGGAGATCAATAAACTTAAAAACCCAGATGAGATATATGCTTTTATGAAAAAAAGAGGCATTAATAAAAGCATCCTTACGAAAACACAAAAAGTATTACTTGCAATAAATAAAATTGGGTTAGGGCGAAATTGGATAGATTATTCAGAACTAACCAGCAAGAATGTTGTATTGTCAGGTGTGAATATTGAAGCCAATCCTGTTCCCTTTTATTTTGCATTTGCAGGTGGTAAACTTAATTATCAATTCAGAGATTTTGTTTTAAAAAATAATAAGTCGCTTCCTGATCAATCATTATATATAGCAAGAGCTGGCGTTGGTAACAAAGAAAAAAATATTTTTATTTTAAGTTTCTTTAATGGCACTAAATCAATTTTGAATTATACTTCCACAAATTCACCTGAAAAAGGGCAAAGGATAATCGGTTTATCTGCAGAACTGAAAATGAGGTTAAATGAAAATAATTATGTTGTTGGAGAAATCGCCAAATCATCTTTTAATAGCAATAGCAATACTTCGGCTGGTTCAAACCATCTCTTTAGAAAAGTGGTGAATTTTAAAAATCGTACCAATGAAGCTTATAGTATAAAATTATTTAGTTTACTTCCTGTTAGTAATACGAGGATATCTGCTTATTTCAGAAAAAATGGAGAAAATTTTCAGTCATTTAATTTGTATTCGATCAATATTGGAGAAGAGGCCTGGATGCTAAAAGCAAATCAATCTTTTTTTAAAAATAAATTAGTTGTAGAAGGAAGTGTAAGAAAGAATGATTTTGTAAGTCCCATTTTGGCGCCGTCGATGAGTAGCAAAACGGTATTTAAATCAGCAATGGCCACTTTAAAGATTCCAAAATATCCAATTATATCACTTGGCTATTATCCCACAACGCAATTATTTCAAGGTGTTAACAATAGTTTATACGAAAGCCAGTACAATACTTTCAATGCTGTATTGAGCCATAGTTATAAAGTGAAAAATACAAGTATGAACACAAGTGTTATGTATACTAAATTTTATAATAATAGCAGTGACAGCGGTTTTAATTATTTCGATGCAGGCAATTTTACAATGACTCAAAACATATTCATATTTCCTTTCACTCTGCAAACAAGCGTGAGTAAAATGGAGCAAATGAGATTGCAATTGTTTTCATTAGAAGAGATTGTCAGTTATCACATAAAAAAAAGATTGTCTTTGAGTGGAGGTATAAAATGGAATAAGGTTAGAGAAGGAGAAAATTTATTTGGCGCTACCGGTGCAGCAACATTATTCTTAGGAAAGTTGGGGTCGATACAATTTAATTTCAGTAAGACATATATACCTACTTACATAGGATTGTTAAGACCAGTTGATATTGGGGGAGTTACTTACTGTAGAGATTTTTAAAAAATTATAAAAGAATATTGATGAAAAAATTTGTCACCTTTTTTTGTTTACTAATGGCTGCCAGTATTAGTATAGCTCAGGTAACACTGCAACCAATTGTGCCATCAGTTGGAATGGTACAGAAAATGCAATTGTGGAACCTGATAATATTAAATAATTCTTCCAATCATTACGTTGCAAAGATTGAAATTGTGTTGAGAGATAGAAATTCTCAGCTCGAAATATTAAATGCTGTTTGCACTATCAATATTCCTTCAGGTGCTACACAAACTAACGCTTCTGCATTAGAGCCCATTATTTATAATTATACCCAAGCTAATACATTTAATTCTCAGTTAAATATTTTGCCAGTAGGGGCATATATCGCTTGTTATTCTTTGATTGAATCAAAGTCTGAAAATGTATTAGCTAGCGAATGTATAAACTTTGATACTGAGCCATTAAGCCCTCCAATGTTAATTAATCCGTCTGATAGTTCAGAATTGGATATTCAACCTTCCCAATTTACATGGGCGCCGCCAACTCCTACTATGATGTTTAATAATTTGCAATATCAAACAATCATTACAGAAGTATACCAAGGACAAACGGCTACAGAAGCGATACAGAATAATTTGCCTTTTTACATAGAGGATAATTTGCCAATCAACCTTTTAAATTACCCATCTTCAAATATCAATTTCGAAAAAAATAAATGGTATGCTTGGCAGATAATTGCCAAAGATGGTGATAATTATGCCGCTAAATCAGAGGCTTGGATTTTTAAGATCAAAAATGATTCTACGGCTTCAACAATTGATAATAATCCATATAGATTGGTTCAAAATGATTTAACCGGCACATACATTATTAATGATCATCTGTTAAGGGTTAAATATTTCTCTTATGATAAGTTACGTACAGATAAGATCAATTTCTATGATGATAAAGGGAATGTAATTACAGACAAAGAACAAAAAATTCTTTCGGGGGATAATTATTTTGAGTTTCATCTAAATCAAAAATTTAAGAAAGACAAAAAATACAAATTGGTGATTACCGATTTAAATGGAAAAACTAATTTTTTAACATTTACAATTCATTCTAATTAATAGTAAGTATGATTCAGATTATTGCAAATAAGTATAAAAAGCATACATGTTGGTTGTTGTTTTTTGCCTTTTATTTACAGCTTGTATCGCCTGTTTTAGTAAAAGCTAATGTTTATAATAACAATTCATTTTCCTATAATAACAATTCTTTTCATAATAGAGCTTATGTAATGGATTACAATGGAGATCCCCTAAATAAGAAGGCAGTAAGAAATGCGGTTAATAGAAATCAATTTGATAGCCGTTATAAATTAGCTAAGTTTAATAAAATAGATAAACAGGATATCGGAGGACCTAATTCTCCCGAAGCAAGTTCTTTTAAGGGTGTTGGAACTAACAATCTTGTTAATCTTTTCACAGGTGATTTTTCTTACAGTGTACCATTATTAGATGTTGGAGGTTATCCTGTTAATTTATTTTATGCAGGAGGAATAACAATGGATCAGGAAGCAAGTTGGGTAGGTTTAGGTTGGAACATTAATCCTGGAACTGTTACAAGGAATATGAGAGGGGTCCCAGATGATTTTGATGGAACGGATATTTTAATTCAACAAAATAATGTGCGGCCAAATATTACCTGGGGAGCCGAGTTGGGAATTGATTTAGAGAAGGCAGGCGTAAAAAAACCAAAATTAGGAGTAGGGGGAACAGTAGGATTTTCCTATAACAATTACTTGGGGCCTGCAATTGATTTAGGGGTAGCTGCTTCTATAAACTTATCTATCGTAAAAAATGTAAAATTTGAAAAATCAGCAACCCCTGGAAGCCTTGGATTAAAACTTGCAGTGGGAGCAAAATTAGACTCTCGGGGTGGATTTACGTTAGCTCCTTCTTTAAATGCAAGTTTATTTAGTAGTGATAGTAAATCAAGTCTTGGAATTGGATTAAGTACTTCATATAATTCAAGAGTTGGTATAAAAGAATTAACACTTTCATCAAGTACAGCTTCTGATAAATTTAAATTGGGATCACAAAAAACGGATGATGGGGGTGCTCTTTCCTTGGGAAGTACAAGTATCAGTTTTGCTCGTCCTTCTTACATGCCCACAATTAGAGTGCCGATGTTAAGTAAAAATTTAGCCGGTAAAATTGAATTTGGTGTTGGCTTTGGAGGATTCAGAGGGGCCATATCAGGCTCTGGATATTACTCCTCATCGGAAGCTGCAAATAAAACTATAAAAAAGCCTTTGGTGGGATATATGTATTCCGAGAAAGCGATGAGTAAGCCAACTGCAGTAATGGATTTTAATCGCTTAGGTGATGCTGAAGTCACACCAAATACTCCTATTATTTCTGCGACACAATATACTTATGATATTTTCAGTATTCAGGGAGAAGGAACTGGCGGCTCTATCAGGGCATATAGAGGTGATCTTGGATTCATGAAAGATAATGTAACTACATCGAAAGATAAGAATACTTCTCTTGGCGCTGATATTGGCTTACCTGGGCATTTTGGGTTTAACTTCAATACGATCTCTACTCCCACAAAAGTTGGCAATTGGGAAGGGGTAAATAATTCTCTTAATAAAAATTTATTATTTCAAAAACCTAAAATCGGATCTGCTTTTGAAAATATTTATTTCCGTAATCCAGGAGAATCAAGTGTAATCAGTTCAGGTACAGGTTCAGAAGATGGGCAATTGAAACGAATTGGTGAAGATAATCTAGTTGCTTTTCAATTAGGCGGAGTTGGTCTAAATCCTTCTATTAACTCCGCTTTAAATGTTTATAACAAAAAGGATCTGTCTTTTAAAAAAACGGTGAATGTTTCGTCGATAACTAATAGCCTGACACAACGTGAAAAACGTACACAGGTAATTACAATGTTTACGGCAAAGGAAGCCAGTGAAATTGGTTTGGAAAAAAAGATCAGGAACTATGATGGGACTTTTAATCCTGATAAAACGTTCAAGTATACAGAGCATGAAAGAATAGACGCAAAAAAATTAGGGCATCATATTTCAGAAATTGATGTACTTGAACAAACTGGCATGCGTTACGTATATGGGTTACCGGTATACAGCCTTTCGCAAGTAGATTATACTTTTTCTGTAAGTGGTAAACCTGATGCTGATAACATTGTTTCTTATTTAAGTGATGAACCTACTTTAGATTCCAGGCATGTTGCCGAAAAATCACTAATGGAAGGTAATGTACAGGTACAGTCAACTCCTGCTTACGCATCCTCTTTTCTATTAACGGGATTGATATCTCCTGATTATGTCGATGTGGATAATAATGGGATCACAGAAAATGATCTTGGTACTGCAGTAAAATTTGATTATCAAAAATCTACTATGACGCATAAATGGCGTACACCCCGTAGAATGAATCAAACTAATACAGCCTCCTTTAATGAAGGTATACGATCTGTAAAAAAAGATAATAAAGCAATAATAAGTTATGGCGAAAGAGAGGTTTGGTATTTACAAGCAATCGAATCCAAATCAATGGTGGCAATTTTCAAAACCGCTGGTCGAGATGATGCAAAAGGAGTTAAAACTGCTCTTGATGGAAGTATTAATGAAGACGAGAATGCCAATAAAAGATTAGATCAAATTGATCTATATACTAAAGCGGAAATCCAAGCAAAAGGAATCAATAATGCAATCCCTATAAAAACAGTCCATTTTATTTATGATTATTCACTTTGTAATGGGACACCTGATAATAAATTGGGCCAGGGGAAACTAACATTAAGATCTGTTTATTTTTCCTATAACGGCCAAAACAGGCAAAAGAAGAATAAATATTTATTTCATTACGGATCACAATCAACCGATCCTGCTCCTAACACAGATGATAATCCTAACTATGCGTATAATGCTTCCGACAGGTGGGGTACATATAAAAATAAAATTTCTAATCCGCTTGCAAATGATGGCAAACGCATTGATAACATGGATCATCCTTTTACGTCTACTAATAAAACTGCTAATGATAAATATGCAGGAGCATGGAGCTTAAAGAAAATATTATTGCCTTCCGGTGGTCAAATGGAAGTTAAATATGAAGCAAAAGATTATGCCTATGTACAAGATAAAAGAGCTTGTGATATGTTTAATATAGCTGGTTTGGGACAAGGCCCTTCGTCAATAGGGATGAATAATCAAATATATGACTATAGAGGAAAGTCTTATGATAATCGTTATCTATATGTATCATTACCTCAACCTTTACAAAGTTCAGATCTTTCAAAAATAAAGGCTGAGATAAAAGAAAAATATCTGGCAGGAATAGAACAACTAGCTATAAAGGTAATGGTGCAAATGCCTGATACAAGAGGTTGGGATGGTTGGGAACCATTGACTGTGTATGCAGATATTGACTACTCTGTAAATGATGGGTTTGGATTATGCCCTAATAGCAATTATAATGACCCTAACCCGATGATGTTTATACGGCTTAAAGAAAGAGATGAACAAAATCCTATAGCTCAAAGTGCTATTGGCTATCTCACTGAGAATTTGTCATGTCAGGCTTTTGGAGGTTGTGATCAGGACATTAAAGATATAGGAGACTTTTTTGAGTTATTAAAGCTCACTCTTTCAAAAATTAAAGAAGCATTCAAAAATGTAAATGAACAAATGCGTAGCGCAGGGAAGGCTCAAGTAATTGATCTAAGTAAATCTTTTATAAGACTTAGTAACTCAACCAAATTTAAATATGGAGGTGGTGTAAGAGTAAAACAAGTTTTGATAAAAGATAACTGGAACGCCATGAAAAAACAATATACTTCGGTATATGGGCAAGATTATGATTATACTACAACAGAAAAAATCAATGATGTAGAACAGACAATAAGTAGTGGAGTGGCTTCTTATGAACCATCTGTAGGAAGCGAAGAAAATCCTTTTAGAAAAATAATTTCTTTCGATAACAAATTGCCAATGGCTTCTGCACAATACGGTGCTATAGAAATGCCAATGTTAGATGCTTTTTATCCATCTCCGAGTGTGGGGTATAGTAAAGTTACCGTTAGATCAATACACCGTAAAGGAAGTGTTTCAGGTAAAAGTGTAAGATCAGGAATTGGTAAGCAGGTTACTGAATATTATACAGCCAAAGAATATCCCAGCTATTCTGTAAATACGGTTATGACGGATCTGGAAGGTAGTCAAAAGCCTTTCTTTAGTTTTTTCTATAAAGAATTAATGGATTACAGAACTATCTCACAAGGGTTTTTAGTAGAAACAAATGATATGCATGGCAAAATCAAGCGCCAGGCTGCTTATAGTGAGAGCGATGAAAAAACGCCTATCTCATATTCCATGCACACATATAAGAATACTGGTAAAAATGGATTGAATGACAAGTTCGATTTCGTAGACAATATGCAAGGTGGTAAAATTATCAGTGGTAATATGGGTATTGATGCAGAGCTAATGACGGATGTGAGGGAATTCAGCATAGTTAGCAAAGGTTTGGATGGTCAGGCCCAGGTTGATTTTTATTCGTATGTACCGCCAGTGTTAAGTTTCTTTTTATGGGGATTGAAAACTAAAATTGATAATAAGTATAGGGCAGTGACCACAACTAAATTAATAAACTATCATGCTGTTGAAGATGAAACAACGGTTATGGATAAAGGTAGTATTGTGAGTACTAAAACCATAGCATATGATGGTGAAACCGGGAGCCCGATAGTAACTGAAACTGCCAATGAATTTAATGATCCTATTTATAATGTTAGTTACCCTGCACATTGGGCATACAGCGGGGCTGCCCCTGCCTACAAAAATATTGGGCGACAATTTGCGGCTATTAATTTTTATGATGGAAGAATTATCAACTTAACCGCCGCCCAACAGAACGAAATATTTGAGAGTGGAGATGAGCTATATATTACAGTTAAGGGAACACCACCAGAAACAGGTTGTTTCCCTGCATCACCCGATGTGGTAAAACTTTGGGTTTTTGATATAAACAAAAACACTTCACCACTTACAAATGCTAATAAAAATTTGGTTTTTATAGATGAAAATGGTGACGTATTTACAAAAAATGGAGTTTCGTTTAAAATAATTCGTAGTGGTAACCGAAATAATATCGGACTTACAGTTTTCAGTGCCACTACTATGGCAAATCCCATACAAAATAATGTATTAACAGTAAATAATGCTGCGAATGTAGTTACAGCAAGTGCTGTTGATTATAAAGAAAAGTGGCAAATTGATCCGGATGTATTTAAAAAATACAAAATGCAATGTGAGTTAACCAACCCTGTTAATATGATTGTTAATCCTGGTTTTGAAGATGGAAGTATTGGGTTTTATTCAGCGCATGTGAATTATTGTGGCGATACTCTTTGGGATCATAACGGCAGGTATTGTTTACATAATGATGCAACAGGGGGGCATGGTAATTATATGCAGGTAAACGCTGCACATGGAATTGTATGGGAAGCTGGAAAATCAGGACAACCAGGAAAACCCAATGAAAATTATGATATAGTCGTTCAACCCCATACTTATTATGATTTTTCTGCCACTTTTGGACATAATAATTCCGAAAATAGCTCAATCATTAGCTTGGAAATTAATGATATACAAGTGCCAAATGCTACAACTTATTATAATACTACCGGGTCTGGCTGGTATGCTCCATTTACATATCGATGGTATTCCGATAATGCCACTACTGCTAAAATAACGCTTACTAATCATCGGGGAAATGACGCAGGAAATGATTTTGTATTGGATGACTTATATTTTGCTCCAATGCGAATTCAGGTTCCTGTTTATTATGAAGATTGTAATGGCTCCTTCCTTGAAACAAAGGTCAATCCTTATTTAAAAGGCTTAATAGGTAATTTAAAGCCATACCGCAGTTATACTTATTATGGAGATAGAAATGAAAAAGAGGTAAACCCTAACCTTCCAACTAATATCAGGAAGAATGGGTATATAGCCAATTATACAAATTTTTGGAATTTCGAAAATAATACCAATTTAGTTCCCGATTATTTAAATACGAAATGGGTATTTAATAGTGAGCTTACTAAAACTAACGCCAAAGGGCAAGAACTTGAAACCAGAGACGCATTAGATAGATATACAGCAGCTCAACATGGTTATGCTAAAAATATGCCTGTGGCCGTTACACAAAATGCCAGGTATGGTAATAGTTTTGCTGAGAGTTTTGAAGATAATGATTATAAAGAGCAAATAAACCCAGGGGCAACAAATATTTGTGTAGCTGATAAGTACATAAACTTTGATGATTTATCGAATTCACATATTTGTAAGGCCGCAGGAATTAATGCTCATACAGGTAAAAAAGTAATAAAAATAAATAGTAATTCTTCGGTTACTAAAACCATTCCTATCAAAGCAATTCCACTATCACCAACCACAAGTGTTCCACCTCCGCCCAATCAAGATAATGTTGATTTAAGCTTTACGCCAAATACCACTAAAAAGCTAAGTAATGATTATGGTTTAAATTATGATTACTCCAATATCAATAATACAATCATCAATGATAATGGGAATAGTGATGATGTTAATTTTTCTCTGCAGGATCTTAGCGACGACTTTGATAATATTTCTTTAAATGAACATTCCTTTAATTATAATATTAGAGGTGTTAGTAATGATGATGACTTAAGTACGTATAAGGTTAAAATAGTGAATTCGTATTATAAAGAATTTTCTGGCGAAGATGGTATATATACTTGTAGATTGACTTATAAAACGGATTATCATCAAGAGGGCGAAGCTGGATTAATAGATTATGGGGGAATGATGAATTATAAAGTAAATATTTATAGACTAGATGGTGTATTGATGGCTTCAAATTACTCCGATTTTGATGTTATTCCACCCTACACTATTACACCAGATAATTATCATGTTGACCTGACTCAAATTCATAATATTCCAATTTCAATTTGCAATGGAATTTATAAAGTTGAAATTATTTTACTATTGTCTCATAAACTTAAAGCCCCCGAACAGTTTTATCGGGATGATATTGCTAAAATTTCATTTACAAATGCTTCTAATCCTAATTACAAAACCTTATCAACAGCACAAGGCTGTCCATATACTAAACCCATAGCGGCAGATAATAAAATGACCAACTCAATATTTACGCTACCAGCGGGTAAACGAATGCAATTTAGTGCCTGGGTTAGGCAGGATGGAACCAATACTAATGCTGTTACTTACGACAAGGCCGGTGTGCAATTAAATATCAATGGAGCAAGTACACAAATTGCCAATTTAAATCCTGTTGGTTCGATCATAGAAGGTTGGCAAAAAGTTGAGGGAGAATTTACAGTCCCTGCAATAACACCGGATATAGCGGCAGTCGATTTAATTTTAAGTAATACTGGTTTATCAAATGTGTACTTCGATGATATACGTATACATCCTTATAATGCAAACATGAAAAGTTATGTATACGATCCCGTTACATTAAGACTTACTGCCGAATTAGATGAAAATAATTATGCTACTTTTTATGAGTACGATGAAGAAGGTCAATTGGTAAGATTAAAAAAAGAAACTATAGAGGGCATAAAAACATTGAAGGAAACACGTAGTGCTACACAAAAATCAATTACCCAAATTCAACCATAGGTGAAGCATACAAAACCTACATATTTCATAATCAAAATTGATTTGATGAAAAGACTGAATTTAAAAATGCTTGGATTACTGATTGTAGTTCTTTTTAATTCTTTTATTACAAAGGCTCAAAAAGATACCAAAGCCTTAATTGAAGAATTCAATAAAGTGATCACATTTACTAGTAGCCCAATTATTACTTATCAAAGTACCACAAGGTTAAATTCAATGCCTGTTATACAATTGCAAGATACTATGAGTTCTCAGGAAATATTTTATAAGATTAACAATAGTATTTATACAAAAAGTAATTCGTCTGAAATATACTTACAGGATAGTGTATATATACAAATAGATAATTTAAGCAAAACGGTTATAATAAATAAAATTGATACTGCATCATATTCATCCTTTAATGCTTCTCCATTAGCAAATAAAGACTTGCAAAAAGCTTTTGCCAATAATTATACTTTCAATAAAAAAATAATAGATAAGCAAAATGATATAGTGGAATTAACTATAGAGCCAATTCCTGACACTGTTTTAATGGATCAATCGATAAACCTTTCATTTATTCTACAATATAATTCCGAAACTTTTTTGCCTCAAAATATGCAAACTATTGCTGTAGTAAAGCAATATGTAACTGAAGAAATGCAACAAGAGTTAGCGGCAAAAGGGATCAACACAATTGGATTGATTCAAAAAGAAGGCGAACATGACTTTTACGTTCATAAACAAATTCTAAAAGTAGTATATAATAATATAAGTACAACTAAAGTAAATACAATTCCTCTGTGGCAACAGCACTTTGTATATGATAAAGACAAAGAAGAATTTGTTGGGACAGGGACTTATAAAGATTATATCGTAACACAAACATTTTAAAAAGGTCGAACTCATTTTTTTATAAAAAAAGAAAAGTCGACGAGATAAATAACTTATTATTATGATAAAGCGCTTTTTTAACAACATCATTTGTGTATTGTTATTAGCAATTGTAGTGAATCAGCACAGCTTTGCCCAATTTGAAGAAGGCAGGAAAGAGGAGCTTGCTGTTAAGTTAGCTGGAGCAAGTATTAAAAAACCTTTGACAAGCGATCCTGCAGGCACAGGAGTTCTGGTTACTTCATATTCATCTACACCAAATGAAATATCAAAAAAAACGCAGCATGTTATCGCATTTAAAATAAATGAACTGGATAACATTTATATGCAATCAAGTTTTAAGGCTACAATTAAATTAAATATTAAAACATGGACTCATTTAAGTGATGCTACCCCGAATGATCTTCCGCAAAAAACTTTAGTAGTAGATTTTAATATTAATGCTGCTACAAAATATGATGTCTTGTCTTATTTTACTATCGACAATGTAGAAAAAGTAGAAGTTACCGTGGCGGATGATGTATTAATTGAAAATGCTACCGGTTGGAATCCTTTATTAGTTTTGATCCTTGAGAATAATCTTAATACTACAAGATATTATGAGCTGTCTTCTAACAATTCAATTTTATCCCCAATCTATCAGCCTCATGTATTTTCAACTGATGCTTTGGAGGTTAAATGGGGATGGGGTACATTGTCTTCAGATCCAGGCCATAATTTATCTCAATTAGAGTGGGCATGGATACCTCAGGATTTGGAGAATTTTTACAAAACTTCTGGTGAAATAGATGAAGGTAAAGTATTTAATAATAACAGTACAAGAGTAGACATCACCTATCCCCAAACAAATTACAGTATTCCGCTTTTATATGATGGTGATGGAGTATTGTATTATAGAGTTAGAGCAGGTCAGCGTAAAAATTCCGGAGCCTTAATCACAGCTTCGGAGTGGGGAGGAATGCAGCAGTATTCTTATGGTGGTCATGAGAATGATGTCAATTGGCAAAGTAATATAACTTTTGCGGAAGATGGTAAAAGTAAAGCGGTGATACAATATTTTGATGGTTCTTTAAGAGGAAGACAAACCGTTACCAAAGATAATAGCACCATTAATAAAGACGAAAGTAAGGGCAATACTGTTGTGGCGGAAACTATTTACGACTTCCAAGGTCGTCCCACCATACAAATATTACCCACTCCAACTGTTGATAACAAAATTAAATTTTTTAGGAATTTCAATAGTTTTGATAACCAGGCAAAAATCCTTTTTGGTAGTGATATTAATAACGAAGCTCATTATTATTTTGAAAATCCTGCTAATGTTTTTGATTTAACACTTGATGCTTTAAAATGTTCCAAAACTGAAAAGCTTGATATCAGAAGAGGGAATGGAAAATATTATTCTCCTAATAATGATTGGTTAACCGAAACATACGCTGAAGAAAAAGCTAAATTCATACCTGACGCTAATGGCTATGCTTACACTGAAACAAGGTTTATGGATGATGCTACTGAAAGAGTACAGGCGCAAGGGGGTGTAGGAGATGCACATCAAATTGGTAGCGGACATGAAACAAAATATTTTTATGGCAAACCTAACCAGGAAGAATTAGATGCATTATTTGGAGCAGAAGTAGGCGACGCTAATCATTATAGCAAAAATATGGTGCAAGATGCCAATGGTCAAATGAGTGTAAGTTATGTAGATATGCATGGCCGTACAGTTGCTACAGCTTTAGCTGGTAATGCACCTGCTGTTATGGATGATATTTCTAAAAATACTGTGTATTATCCGGCTACAGACCAGCTTAAAAATGATATTATTACTTCTACTAATAATATTGTCAATGGTAATTCAATAGAAGCTGTAAATTCTATATTAGTTTCGGCAACCACTAATTATGATTTTCATTATTCTTTGACGCCTCAGATATATAGCGCATTAAGTTGCACCAGTGATCCAATTAATGAACCTGTATGTTTTGATTGTAAATACAATCTTGATATATCTATCAAATCGGATGACTGTGGAGGAGAGCCGATTGTACTTCACTACAATAATTTACAAATAGTGCCGGCAAATCAAGCCTGTTCTACATCTGCAGGATTTGTAGAGGATAATACTACAGGTAACACACCTGTTTATACCTTCCACTTTACCCAGGAATTAAAACCAGGAGCTTATACTATACGAAAAACACTTTCTATTAACCAGAATGCCCTTGATGCAAGAAAACAAATTGCTTTAGATAATTTCCTATGCCAATCACAGGAAAATTTAGAAATAGAAATTTTGGCTCAGTTGAAATTAAAAACGGGATGTGATCAACCTAATCCAGAAGCATATAAATGTCAACAATGCAGCACAGCCTTAGGGACAGAAACTGAATATAGAGCAAGATATCATTCTATATTCCCCTTGGGAAATGTTTCAGATCAGGAAATTGATGCTCAATATAAAATTGATAAAGCTAATTGTGAGAGCCTTTGTAATACAACTGGTAGTACAGCAAATTCTGACATGAATTCTTTGGCTTTAATTCGTTGGCAAATGTTGGATCATATGTCACCTGAAGGACAATATACTGATAGAAGTGTTAATCCAACCGACCTCTCTGCCAAGTACAATATTTTTGTGGAAACTTATCAGGGAAGTTCTACAAGCCGTCCTTTCTATAAAAATCCTAACAATCCGGAAAATATCACAGGTAATCAATTGTTTTATTTTAATGATTATAATTTACCTGAAGAAAATATGAATGCTGAAACTCTGGCGGCAATTTCACCGGATGATTTTTCCGAACAGTTTGCATCTTCATGGGCCAATAGTTTAATCATGAGGCACCCTGAATATAGTAAGTTGAAATATGCGGAAACCAATTTAGTAAATGCTTACAAATGGTTAGATGATGTGACTGCTTGTGAAAAATATGAAGATGCAGTAGCCCAGCATTATCTTGACCCTGTACATTTTGATCCTTATTTTATAGGTGTGGGCAGTGCGGATGTTGGGGGATTAAATACGTTCCTTACGGTAAATGGTGCAACTCCAAGTGCATTTACTGTGGCAAATGGAGCAGTTATTTGCAAAATGGCTAGTGATGATCAAAGGGAGGCCTGCATGGCAAATAGCAATATTGAAGCCCATAAAATCAGTGATCAATCAACAGCTTGGTCTGTTGCTGATAAAGATGAATTTTGGGATGCGTTCAAAGGGGCATATTTATCTTATAGGAATGAGGTGATATTGAAACATATCAATTCTCGGGCAGGAGTTCTTCCAAGAGCTGAAATGGATCAGTTAATCATCGAAGGAAAACAGTTAGCCTTCGCCGTTAGCCAGGATCTGGCAAGTCAAAATGCCAGTGGTACTGAACAGGGGAATGCTGGGACTGCTACCTTATGGGCACTTGCAAATTCAGGTACTGCTACACAAGCGGAAATAGAAGCAGCTGCTCAAAATGTAATTAATAATAATACCCCTGCTGATAAATGTGCAGCCTTTAAACCTTATTGGAAATCTCGTTTATTAGAATGCGAATACATAAAAGATTTGCTGAATGATGATGCGAATACAAGCCAAATAACTGTCATTAATAATACTATTAATAATATTCTGAACCAGATGGTAGAAGTGTGCCATCATTCTATGGATGCAGATCATCCTATAGGAGCTTCTAATACAAACCCTGCAAATGTTATTTCTCCTGATAATTTTGAAACAATTATTAAGACCGCTTTTGCAAATGCAAATATTCCGGCTCCTGCAGCTAATGGCAATTATTTCTGTAATCCTTATACCATCGATAATCCTGGCCCTTATGATGGCTTCCAGGTTCCTATTGCTATTAATAATAGTAACAAATTAGATGACTGTGCTTGCACACGTTTTAATGAGTTAAAACAAGAAGCAATCGCTACAGGAAATACAAATTATAATCCGACAACAATCACAGGCTTTAATTTATTTTTGAAAGAGATATATGAAGAATCCCCTATTTCTGAGGTACTTTGGGTTGGCTTACAACAATGTGGGACTTGTCCAACGGGAACCAATTCCACAGCGACTTGTAATATCAATACTTTGCCAGGAATAGGTTGTGAATATGGTTCAGATAAAGTTAGACTTAATTCAGATGGGAATAATGGTTTTGGTAATCCAACCGTACCTATTACTGTTAACCAATATGGAGATTATTTTATAGGGGATGCATTTACAATTAACTGGGCATCGAAGATTAGTAGTAATTCTATACAAATGAATTATTCTACAACCGGAGAAAATTGTAATGCAAGACTAAATGTATATGATATTATAGGAAATATAATTTATACAGCTTCAATTAACTGCACTTCTGGTTCTATTCAGGATTATATTATACCAACTATCAATCCCGATATTGAATATTTCTTTGAATTATCTTTAGACACAGATGAGTATGACGGAAGCTACACTGATCATGATAAATATATTAAGCATTATTCTCCAGCTTTATGTTCTACCAATTCTACTGCGTCAATAAATAAATTCACTACACTTGATGGGGTTAATTTAAATTATAATTCTTTTATTGATCAGGGGAATGATCAGTGTATTAAAATAAATGGTGTAAGCCGGAATACTCAGAATAATCTTGTTTTGAATTACAAAACCTGTTCTTCAAATACAAGTGAATGTTATTTAGATGTATACAACATGAGCGGTGATCTTGTACGTAGCGGAAATATTAATGCTACAGACGGCGATTTAGAAAATTATACCATTACTCAAATAACAAATTGTAATGCTTATTATTTATACTTATATGAGTATACGGGTAGTAATATATCAAACAAGCATTTACTATATGTGCCAGCTTGTAATGAAACTATTAACAATGATTGTTTTACAGAAGCTAGCTTTGACATGTACCATGGAGATTTAAGCCAGGGTGAAATGTATTCAGATGGTTGTGGCGAAGTGGTAAAATATCAGGGACCGTCAATTGATGCAATACATTTAGATTATTATGATATTCCAGAAAATTCGGATGTGAATGTAAAAGTGTATGACCTATGCGGTAACAAAGTTGATGAAGTTACTTTCAATGAGAATTACAATACTTTAATTGAAGAAGGAGATGTGTCGATAGAATTATCATTCCCTTATCTGGATCTTTGTAAGACCTATAAATTTGTAGTGACAGTAACACCAGATGAGTCTAATTGTTCTAGCTTTACACTACCACCTTTATATTATTTTGCACCGACTAATGTGGAGTGTAGCAGGTATAATAAAACTTGTAATAGCACTACTTGTAGACCTAATAGAGATGCGTTTGTACGGTATTATACCAATATTCATCCAGAAAACGGGATCTTTGCAAATGGTTGTGGTAGTGTGCAGTTTGAAGAAGATAGACCGGACAATATCAATGCAGGTATTCAGGTAGGAGTGAATTCTGGGAATTATCAAAAATTGGAAATTCGTGTATTTGATCTATGTGGTAACCCGGTTGACTATGTTACTGTCAATAGAGCAGATGTTCTTGAGTATGATAACTCAATAATTTTTACAAAATTAAATCCTAATAAAGGATACAAATTTATAATTATTGAAGAGCCGGATGGTTATCCAAATTGTGGGAGGATAATGTATCCACCACTTTATTATACACCATTTAAGTGTGAAGAGGTTTGTAACAATGTAGGTGTTTTTCAACCTCTACCTGGAAGCTTTGATCCACAAACGAGTTGTTCACAATGTATGGCTTGTCCATTGTTTGATAATCCAACATGCAATACAAATACGTTGGAAGGTATAAGTAATCAAAATGGCTCCAATACTACGTCATATATTACAGCGAATCCAGATTTTCCCGAATTAAATGTGAATATTAATCAATACGGAGATTATTTCAAAGGCACCTCTTTAGGAATTAATTCATTGTTGGCAATGAGTAGTAATTCAATCAAAATGAATTATTATACTAACGATGAAGAGTGCCATACAAGATTAAATGTATATAATACAGCTGGAAGTATTGTATATACAAACTCAATTAATTGTACTTCTACCGAGAATGATGATTTCACAATAACAGGGATAGATCCAACTGCTGAATATTTCTTCGAGCTTTCATTTGATCCTTCTGAATATGAAAATCAAGAAGCTGATCATGATAGATATATTAAACATTATTATCCGGCTTTATGTACAACTAACTCAACAACTACAATCAATAAATTCACAACGCTTAATTCAGTTGAATTAAAAGTGAATGATTTTGTAAATGATGGAGGCGGTTCTTGCGTTAAAATAAACACTACCAGTCGAAATGTTGCAAACAATATAGTATTGAATTACAAAACATGTTCTTCTGTTACAAGTGAATGTTACCTTGATGTATATGATATGAATGGTAATTTGTTACGTAGTGGAAATATTACTGCTACAAATAGTGTCGATGCTAATTACACTGTTACACAAATAACAGATTGTAATGCATATTATTTGTATCTGTATGAATATACAGGTGCGAATGTAACAGACAAGCATTTATTATACGTACCTCCTTGTAACGAAACAATAAACAATGCTTGTTTTGCAGAAACATATTTTGAAATAATTGATCGAAGTTTAAATGACGGAGAATTTTATTCAAATGGCTGTGGAGAAGTGTTGACACATGAGGGAACTGCAATTAATGGATTAGTATGCTTTAATTATGGAAGTAGCCTTCCCGAAAATTCAGAAATAACATTAAAAGTTTATGATCTATGTGGAAACAAATTAGATGAAGTTGTATTTAATGAAAATGATAATGATGTAAATAACGAAATATTATTTCCTTACCTTGATAGGTGCAAAACTTACAAGTTTGTTGCAACGGTAAAACCATCCAATTATCCTGCCTGTGCAAAATATACACTACCTCCTTTATATTATTTTGCAGAGAACGGTGTGGCATGTAGCCCGTATAATAAAACTTGTAATAGCAATAATTGTATTATTCATAAAGGACTAAGCGTAAATTACTACAATCAGGCGGTTGATGAAAGTGGGATCCTGGCTAATGGATGTGGCAATGTAGAATATGTACAAAACCCACCGAGTACAATTGGTGGAGTAATAGCGCTTCAGTGTGGAACTTCACCAAGTGGAGGAGAAGCGGAATATAAAAAATTATATATAAGTGTATATGATCTTTGTGGAAATAAAGTGGATCAACTGGTTATTGATGCCGAGAATATTGTTGATTACAGTCACATGATCAATTTTACAAAATTGAATCCGAATAAAGGCTACAAATTTGTAGTTATTGAAGATCCACTTGGATACCCTGCTTGTGGAAAAATCATGTATCCTCCAATATATTATACACCATCAACCAGTGGATATAGCGGACAACCTACATGTTCAATTCTGGAACCTCAAAGTACTTCACCCCAAATAACAAATATCTCTTTTGCTGATGAATCAGTAAACGATATCCTTGTAGAATATAATTTACAAGGTTCCTATGACAGGTATAGTTTGAAAGTGTTTTTAACTGCCGATCCGTCTACAACACTTAGAACATATACCCTAGCAACAAATTCATCAGAGAAACATGTAGATCTTGCTCCATGTGGAGGAGTGTATACTTTTGAAATAAAAGGAGAAAATATCACTACTGATTTTGTACAAGTTGGAGGTGTTCCCGTACCTGTTGTTTCAATCGATTGTCATAATGAAAATTCTTATAGTTTTTCTTGTGAACAACAATGTACTCCGCATCAAACAGGCCCGATAAATGCACCTATCCCAGGTAGCTCCATCATGCTTACCGATGTTGTTCCAATTTCACAGGTGTTTAATTGTAATTACAAAAAACCTTGTATTAGTTGTACGCAATTAACTACATACATTGAAGAGTTTAGAGATTTGTATCCTGTATTTGATGCAGTTCCATATATAGAAGGAAATATCACTGCAGATCAGATAAAACAGAACAATTTATTAGCAAGGTTTATAAACTATAGAACAGGCTTAGGAGTAAATGCCGTTACTTACGTACAAGCCTACAAGAATTGTAATAGTTCTACACCTCCGTCTAATGCTGTATGTGCTTTTGTAAAACCTGCCAATGATCCTTCGGGCTATTATGTAACTGATGATTCAGATCCTTGCGAATCTGTAATATTAGATGCAAAATTCCAGGCACAGTTTATATTCAATCTTCGTAAACAAGAATTGATTGAACAATTTGAAAAAAATTATAAAGCAAAATGTTTAGAGGCGAAATTTAATGAGCAATTCTATGCTACTTATAAACCAAGTGAATATCACTATACGCTTTATTATTACAACCAAGCTGGTAATTTGATTAAAACTTTACCACCTGCAGCAGTAAAACCAAATTATGGTGCAACATATTTTGCGCAAGTAAAATATGACCGTGATCACCCTCAAGTACCAGCTAGTGCGATTTCATTACACAATAAAAAATTAGCAACACATTATGCATACAATACCTTGAACCAAGTTGTGGAACAAAGTACTCCCGACGGTGGTGTAGGCCGTTTCTGGTATGATAAATTAGGAAGGTTAGTAGTTAGCCAAAATGCTCAGCAATTTGAAGATGATTATTATAGTTATACCTTATACGATGCTTTAGGCCGTATAATAGAAGTTGGACGAATATTTAAAGATGATAATGCTCCAGTAATGACTCAATTGATAAGTCAGAATGCTGATCCTGAAGACCCTAATGGATTGAATGCCTGGTTAAATCCTTCTCCTGATTATTATGCAAAAGAACAAATTACACATACTGTATATGATGAGCCGAATGTAGCACTTTGCAGTAGTAATCCGGCATTACAGGTTCTATGTCAACAAAATCTTCGTAACAGAGTAAGTTATACTTATGTAAAATCCGATGAGAATAACGATAGTTGGGATGCTGCAACCATTTATAGTTATGATATTCATGGTAATGTAAATATATTGGTACAGGATTTCGCAACTACTATGGGTGATGTCAATTGTGGTTCAACTCCTTCCGGTAACAGGTTCAAAAAAATGAATTATTATTATGACCTGGTGAGTGGTAAAATAAATAGTGTGGCTTACCAGGCAGGGAAGCCTGATCAGTTCTATCATCGTTATACCTATGATGCTGAAAATAAAATAACAGCGGTGGAAACCAGTACTGATAAAGTATATTGGGAACAAGAAGCCACTTACGATTATTATCGTCATGGACCTTTATATCGTACAGAATTGGGAAAGAATAAAGTACAGGGTATCGACTACGCCTATACGATACAAGGATGGTTAAAAGGGGTGAACAGTAGTAGTATGTACAATGGTCAGTTCGATATGGGCAAAGATGGTTATTTAGAAGAAAGTAACAATCACAGTGATATTGCTCGTGATGCTTATGGCTTTAATCTTAATTACTTCAATACAACTAGCTCTGCCCAAACTTATACAGATTATAAACCAATTAGTACAACATCTGCATATGCATTTGCACAACTACCTTCAAATTTTGCAGGAGCTGCAGGCACCGGTACGGGTGAGCATGCTGGGTTAGGCGGAAGTTTGTTCAATGGAAACATAAGCAGTATGTTAGTAAACTTGCCGGTAGGAGTTAAAGGGGCAGGAGGTACATTTAGCACGGAAGTTGGTACAGGCAATGCATTGTTATATGCTTATAGATATGACCAACTAAACCGTTTAAAAACTTTACAGGCATACAATGGTATTAATCAATCAGCTAATTCCATTTCACCGCAGGCACTTGTAAACGACCAATATAAAGAAGATCTTACTTATGATCCTAATGGTAATATAAAAACCCTGAAACGAAATGGTGATGCTGCCAGGATTGGTATGGATAATTTAGATTATCAATATAATACGGCTTCGGGAGTTTTACAAAATAATCAATTGAATCATGTTTTAGATGGTGCAGCAAATGCTAGTCCTGCAGATCAATCGAAATATAATGATATCAAAACCGGTCAGACAAATGACAATTATGTTTATGATAAAATTGGTAATTTAATTCACG
Source organism: Bacteroidota bacterium (assembly GCA_040387955.1). Taxonomy (GTDB): domain Bacteria; phylum Bacteroidota; class Bacteroidia; order Chitinophagales; family Chitinophagaceae; genus Ferruginibacter. The sequence continues at coordinate 171,983 of JAZKCS010000004.1, forward strand.
ATGACAAGGAAGACATAAATGTTATCGAATGGACAGTATATGGTAAAATAGCCAGAATAGCAAAGAAAGACAATACACAAATATTTTACACTTATGATGCATCTGGTAATCGTATCAGTAAAATTATAGACCCGCCATCGGGTAGTAATGTTGCTACTTATTATGTTAGAGATGCATCTGGAAATGTTATGGCTGTATATACCAAAACAGGAACAGATATACTGAGTCAGTCAGAGGTACATATGTATGGAAGCAGTCGCCTGGGTATTTACAACAGGAATATTGACATACAAAATTGCAGCAATACTCCGCAGGAAATAACTAATTTTACAAGAGGTAACAAGTTCTTTGAGTTAACCAATCATTTGGGTAATGTATTAGTAACAATCACTGATCGTAAATTACTACGTACGCTTCAGGATGGCACAAGCAATACAGGTTGTGAAACCGGTTCTGCAAATGATATATTAAATGTACCATTCCGGAATACAGCTATACAGACATATGTAGCTAATACAGAGATAAATTTCATTTATGAAACGGACGGGTCTGCAGTTACACAACATTTTGAAAGTGCTTCAGGAGAAAATTACGAAGCTTATATAGATCCTTCATTACAGGATTGTATTCCTTACGCTGTTAATGCAGAAAGACCAGATGGAAGTTATTTTATTGCAGATGTTGTTAGTTCAAATGATTATTACTCTCTTGGGCTCCAAATGTCTGGACGTTCATATACTAGTGGAAATGAGTATAGGTATGGATTTAATGGACAGGAGAAAAGTGAGGAAATAGCAGGAGGTTTAACTACCGCTATGTTTTGGGAATATGATAGTAGAATTGGTAGAAGATGGAATGTTGATCCTAAACCTGAAATAAGTTTAAGTCCATACAACTGTTTTGGAAGTAATCCGATTTTTTACAGCGATTATTTAGGGGATAAAATTAAAGGTGCAAATACAACATCTGCAAATCGAGCTGTATCTGAAATCCAAGGAACATTTAAAGGAGATAAAGCGAAAAAACTAAGAGAGTTGTTTAAATTGTCTTCTGATAATTTAACCATGGCAGATATTTCAGAAAAGGACTTCAAGAACGCAGTTGCAGGTTTGTCTAAAGATGTACAACAATTGGCATATGCATATATGAATGCAATAAATAGTAAAAGTAGCACCCAAACTGTTGAGATGGTAAATATGAATGAGAGTTTATCCGCGAAGGGAAAAAGTGCTACAGGATTTACATCTGTTGCTAGTCTTGATGTTGGAACTGGTGGAGGCAGAACTGTTACTGAATCCAATAGTAAAAATTCTTATATAGTAATTGTTATGAATTCACAAACACCTACACAAGACAATATTACAAGCAGTACAAGTGGCTATTCACCGATAATTAGTTCTGCACAGGAGCTTTTAGCTCATGAATTACTTGGGCATGGGGTTGGATATGCAAAAGGCAGAACTTCTACTTATCATCATGATGATGCTGTGCAAATGACCAATTTATATCGTAGGACTCAAGGAATGAATGCATATAGAAATGGGGCCGGGCATGGAAGTTTAGTTATATTATCTAATGCTACTCAAGCTCCATCTTATGCACAAATTCCAGCTAATATGCAGAATCAGATAATAGCAATTGAAAATGCTCAGAAACAAGCTGAAAAGCAGGCTGCAGAAGAAGCTATAAAACAATCATTCATACAATTAAAAAATACTCAAGACCTTAATAAAAAACACAATCCAGATAGATTAGTTAATTCTTCGGGACCACGTATTGTTCAGCCGATGGGCGGACTTTAATCTTAAAAATTATTTATGAAGGAATCTGTTTTATTATTTTTTTTAGTATTTGGATTTGCTTGTTCTAGGGAAAAAAAGAACGTTAAAAGTGAAGAAAATAATTCATTCAATGATAAAATATACAGCAAAGTAGATACCTCTAAAATAAATATATTTAATAAACCTATCCCTAACATGAAAGTAAATGATAGCATTATTTTAATAAGTATTTTTAGAGGGGTGGAGATACATTGGAATAAACGTACAAATAGTATTGAAGAGGATTCTTTACTTAAAAAAATAACACAACAATTTCAAGATTATAAGATAGCATTAGCTGATGAAATTGAGAACACATTTAAAACGAAAATTTATGTTTGTCCTGATGGAGAAGAGTTAATGGCTGGTGATATTGCTTATCTAATAATTGATAAAATAGTACAAATACCTGTTCTCAAAATTATGGGGGTGCAATTTGATTTATATCAAAATGAATGTCCTTATCCTGTTAGTTTTTTTGGCTTTTTAAAAAAACAAAGAGCATTTGTTTCGAAAAATGTAAAAGATTATTTGAAGTCACACGGATAGTACCAAAGTTTTCTGAGGAGGTAATAGCGACATCTATATCCATTTTAAAATAGAAGTCATAAGCTACCAATTCTCACATAAAGTTAAGAGTTTTTAATCGAGAGCTTTGCTCTTATTTTACATCAAGAGGAATATGAAAATGAATTGATAATTAACATATAATTTGGGTTGTTTTAGACCTTACCCAGTCACAAGTGCTTCATAGAAATGATATAAACCTTTTTGTTTTAAAAACTGTATTCGGTTTCGGCTTCTCTCAAGTCCCCCATCTTTTCTCAGGATCTGAATGCTCTAGCAGCCGGCTCGTTAATAGTCGTTTTCATTTAGCAATATTTCTTATTCCAGTAAACAAAGCTCTTAAATCTTCTGATTGAATAAGGATGGCATTTAGAACAATTTTTCTTATCTTTCAATCCCTTAACTACCAATCAACTAAATGCTCAACCAGAATCCTGAACAAATTGCCAGAGATCTCATTGATGCCAAATTAATTGGCAGTGGTTGGGTTATTCAAAATAAATCTCAAATAAATTTATCGGCAGGTTTAGGAGTGGCAGTAAGAGAATATCAAACAGATATTGGTCCTGCAGATTATGTATTGTTTGTAGATAAAAAACCGGTTGGTGTTATTGAGGCTAAAAGGGCAGAGGAAGGAGTACGGCTTTCTATGCATGAAGATCAAAGCGAAGGATATGCTTCTGCAAAACTGAAATACCTTAATAATGAAAAACTTCCTTTTGTTTATGAAAGTACAGGAGATATAACAAGGTTCACCGACTTTCGTGATCCCAAACCCAGAAGCAGGGAAGTATTTACTTTTCATCGTCCTGAAACTTTTTTGGATCATATAAAGAAAGAATTTTCATTAAGAAAAAGGTTACATGGTATTCCTGTATTGCCTGAAACAGGGTTAAGAGATTGCCAGATCACTGCGATAAATAATTTAGAACAGTCTTTTAAAGATGCCAGACCTAAAGCATTGATACAAATGGCCACAGGTTCGGGTAAAACATTTACAGCTATTACTTTCATTTATCGATTATTAAAATTTGCTAAAGCAAAACGAATTTTGTTTTTGGTTGATACAAAGAATCTGGGAGAACAAGCCGAGCAGGAATTTATGGCTTATGTGCCCAATGATGATAACAGAAAGTTTACAGAGTTATATGGGGTAACGAGATTGAAAAGCAGTTTTATTCCTGCCGATAACCAAGTGTATATCTCCACTATACAAAGAATGTATGCTATTTTAAAAGGTTCTGAACTGGATGAAAGCGCAGAAGAAGCTAACCCTAATGAATATTTTCAAAAGGAGCCCTCGCCTGTTGTATATAATGAGAAAGTGCCAATAGAATTTTTTGATTTTATTGTAATAGACGAATGCCACCGCAGCATTTATAATTTATGGAAACAGGTATTGGATTATTTTGATGTATTTCAAATAGGATTGACGGCAACACCTGATAACAGGACCTTTGGTTATTTCAATGAAAATGTGGTAAGTGATTATGGTTATGAAAAAGCTGTAATAGATGGCGTGCTTGTTCCTTATAATGTGTTTACCATAGAAACAGAAATTACAAAGAACGGCAGCCTGATAAAAATGGGAGAGAAAGTTGACAAGAGAGAACGGTTGACGAGAAAAAAATTCTGGGAAAGTGTAGATGAAGATCTTGAATACAGCGGAAAGCAACTGGATAAAGATATTGTCAATAAAAGCCAGATACGAACTATTGTAAGAGCTATTAAAGAGAACATGCCAGCCATGTTTAAAGATAGAGTTGATAATGATGGAAAATTTGAAGTGCCGAAAACATTGATCTTTGCAAAGACAGATTCTCATGCAGAAGATATTATAGATATTGTAAGAGAAGAATTTGCAGAAGAAAATAAGTTCTGCAAAAAGATCACTTACAGAAGTGAGGAAGATCCTAAAGCTGTGCTTAGTCAATTCAGAAATGATTATTACCCACGTATTGCGGTAACGGTAGATATGATAGCAACGGGTACGGATATTCGTCCACTGGAAGTGCTGGTATTTATGAGGGATGTAAAAAGCCGTAGTTATTATGAGCAAATGAAGGGCCGTGGTACTCGTACCTGCAGCCTGGAACAATTGAAAGCAACGGGCACACCTTCAGCAAAATTTACAAAAGATCATTTTGTGATCATTGATGCAATAGGAGTAGAGAGCTCACAAAAAACAGATAGCAGGCCTTTAGAGAAAAAGCCGGGTATGAGTTTAAAAGACTTGTTGCAAAATGTTGCGATGGGAAATACAGATGAAGATATTGTTACTACATTGGCGAACCGATTGATAAGATTGGATAAACAGATCAACGAAAAAGAGAAAGTGAATTTTGCTGTGCAGGCGAATGGACATACAATCAACCATGTGGTAAAAGAATTGCTGAATGCATATGACCCTGATACAATTCAGAATGAAAAACTAAAAATTAACAACGAAAAACCGGGCATATCACCAAATGAGTTCGATTCTGTTTTAAAAGCCAATCATTCAAAAATAGTTGAGGCGGCTGTTGCTGTTTTTAATAATCCTGAGCTGAGAAATTTTATTATTGATGTAAGAAAGAAATATGACCAGGTGATGGATCATATTAACCAAGACACTATCACTAATATAGGCTGGGTGAAAGATCAGGAAGCCGCAGCATCATTGACCATCAGTAATTTTACTGCATGGATAGAAGCGCATAAAGAAGAAATTACTGCCCTACAAATATTTTATGACCAACCTTACAGGCGCAGAGAGCTTACTTATAAAATGATCAAAGACCTGTATGAGAAAATAAAAATGGAAGAGCCTTTGCTTGCACCTATGCAGGTATGGAGGGCATACGAACAATTGAAAGAAGCGAATGGGTCTCCCAAAAATGAATTGATAGCTTTAGTGAGCCTCATACGTAGGATAACGGGTATTGATAACGCTGTGATAGGGTATGATAAAACGGTAGATAAAAACTTCCAGGATTGGGTGTTTAAAAAACAAGCGGGTGCTACTATAAAATTTACTGAAGAACAAATGCAATGGCTGCGGATGATAAAGGATTATGTGGCGAATAGCTTTCATGTGGAGAAGGATGATTTTGAACTTGACCCTTTTAATAAGAATGGGGGACTTGGAAGAATGTGGCAATTATTTGGAGAGAAGACGGATGAGATAATTGAGGAGTTGAATGAGGTGTTGGCAGCCTAAGTATTTATATAAACAGAACATTAACCACTTAAACCATAATCTAAAAAACACAACATGAAAAAATATTTGTTGAGTTTGATATGTTGTTTACTAACAACATCAACTCTGTTGGCACAGGATGCTAGAGATGCAAAATGGAAGAAAGATTCATCTGAAGTTAATATTACATTGTTTGAAGATAACCAAGATGGAACCGTGTATACTGGTATGTATGAAATTTTAAAAGGATTGCAGCCCTCAAGTTTTGTAGGCGCTACTTATTACAAAGGAATTAATAGGCCTTATTCACTCAGAGATGGAGAAGGGGTAAAAGGTTATGCATTTGAAGTTAACATGGATCAAGTCTTTACGCTATTGCAAGGACGTAATGGTTCAAGTGATTTTTGGCAACGTAGTAGAGTAGCTTTTAAATATGCCCCTGCATTTAGAATGGCAGCCGATTCTTCTTTTCCAGTAATACCTACCAATCAAAAAGTAGGATTGGAATTTACTTATGCTTTATGGAATAATTATACAATCAGGGATTCTATAAAAGTAAATTCCTTAAAGTATGCTAAGGATATAAATTGGGTAAATAAAGCGGAGCCTTTTAAAGTACTTCACCTTCTTTTGAATGTTATGCACTATTCTAATGGTCAATCTCCTGGCGTATTTTATCAAACTTCACCCGTGAAAAGAAATGATTATAAAAAAGGGGATTTTTCCACCAATTATTTAAGCTTAATGGGTATTTATTCTGTATATACAAAAGAAAATAGATTGTTTTCTGCCGGTGCAGGTATAAGGTTAGATGGCGGTGTTGGAAATACTTTTTCTTTTACAACAGAGCAAGAAAAAAGATATGGGAAACAGCGGTTACTTGGATTGTTACAATTTAGAACCAAGCCAAAGGCTTTTGGTAAATTAATTCCATGGATTGATCTGCAAAGTGGCAGACAGTACTCACTTAGAAATAAAATAAGTTTCAGGCATAGAATTGAAACTGAATATATAATAAGTAACCTTGATAGTTTCGATAGAGCAAAGAAAAATAGGTTGGGTATTCATTTTTATTCGGAAGCGGATTTTGCGAAATCAAGAACTGCAGGACTCATTTTTCACTTTTATTATGGAAGAGATTATTTGAATATCAGGTATGATGATATTGTTGTTGGAGGAAATATTGGTATTTCATTTAATCTTATGAAATACAGACCGCCAAGACAAAAAAGCAGTTCGTTTATTAATGCTCCAGCAAGAATTGAATATAATAAAGCTACCAGAAAAGATGAACTCATAAAATAATGAATTAATCTCGGTAAAATATTAAGAAATGAAAACATGGGATAAAGCAAAAGATGCTTATAAGAAAGATCATTTAACAAAGCAATTGGCAAATCATAAAATAAGGTTAAGCGCTTTGGCTGCGATAGAAAAAGTTTTCAAAGAAAAATTTGTTGTAGTCCTAAAAGATGAAAATGTGTTTATCAATATTAATAAAATTTACTTGATGAAATTATATGAGTGTTTAAAAGGTAAATCTTTGAATGGTGCTGAGAAGTCTGTCTTTAATGGCCTTTATAAATTTTCTAAATGAGTAAGCCAAAAATGATATTGCCAAGGGGTTGGAAGTGGGAAAAGCTGGACGATGCATTAGACTATGTGATAGGGGGTGATTGGGGAAAAGACGAAGAGTTCGAAGACCCAAATTACGGCCTTGCATATTGTATTAGAGGTTCTGAGATAAAAAGTTGGGAAGAGGGAAAAGGACGCACAGCTTCTTTAAGGAAAATAAAGCTTTCAAATATTGAAAAAAGAAAATTAATCGAAGGTGATATTTTGGTTGAAATTTCTGGAGGCGGACCTGAACAACCAGTTGGAAGAACGGTGTTGATTGATAAAACAGTTCTAAGTTATAAGCCAGAAATACCTAAAATTTGTACAAATTTTTTGAGACTAATTAGACCAAAGGATTATGTGGAAGGAAAGTTTTTGAATCTTTATCTCAAGCTTTTTTACTATTCTGGCGAGATCGTAAAATATCAGGGAGGGAGTAATAATCTTAGAAATTTAAAGTTTCCTGATTACGTAAAAATAAACTTCCCCCTTCCTCCTAAACCCATACAACAAGCTATTATTTCTAAAATAGAAGAACTCTTTAGTGAGTTAGATAAAGGGATAGAAAATTTGCGAATAGCACAACAGCAATTAAAAACTTATAGACAGGCTGTGTTGAAATGGGCATTTGAGGGAAGGTTAACGAATGAGTATGTGAAGGAGGGAAAGTTGCCGGAGGGATGGAAATGGTTAAGATTTGGAGAATTATTTTCCGAAAGTCCGCAAAACGGGTTGTATAAATCTTCAGTTGAATATGGTAGTGGTACTCCGATAATTAGAATTGATGGATTTTATGACGGATCAATTGTAGATGACTACGAATACAAAAGAGTTAGATTGACAGGTGAGGAAATAAAAAAGTATATAATTTCTGTAGGTGATATTTTGATTAACCGTGTTAATAGTATGCCTTACTTAGGTAAATGCGGGATAGTAAAACACTTAAAAGAAAAAACTGTTTTTGAAAGTAATATAATGAAGGTTAAAATTGACAAAGAAATTGCTTTACCAGAATATTTTACTATGTACTTATCTTCTAAAAAAGGAATTAGTGAATTAAGAAAAAATGCAAAACAAGCAGTTAATCAAGCAAGTATTAATCAAACAGATGTTTCAAATGTTATAGTTCCTTTACCGTTAATTAAAGAACAACATAAAATCGTCCAAGAAATCGAAAGCCGCCTAAGCGTAGCTGACAAAATGGAAGAAAGCATAACTCAAAGTTTGCAACAGTCGGAGGCATTGAGGCAAAGTATTTTAAAGAAGGCGTTTGAGGGGAAATTGGTTTAATTTTTTTTATGAAACATACAGGCACAATAGAGAGAAATTTATTATTACGATCAACTAAATAAAAATTTTATATTATCAATTAAATGTATCAACTCTAAAAATTAAATTAAGAATATGCAAGAAGTTTTTAAACCCTTAAGTCTTACAATTAAAGAATTATTCGGTAATACAGATGCACTGTATCAGATACCTGTTTATCAACGACCTTATAAATGGGGGAATGAACAGGTAGATAAATTATGGGAAGACCTTTGGGAAGCTTTTGAAACGGATGAGCCTAATTATTTTTTAGGGTCGGTGATCACCGCAAAACCGCAGGAAAGCAGTAGTTATCTTGATATTGTTGATGGCCAGCAAAGGCTTACTACGTTATTAATATTATTTTGTTGCTACAGGGATAAATACCCTAACATTAATATTGATATGCTTGATTCAAACCCTTTTGCAATAGATGCAACAGTTTTGAAAAATTCCATTTTATTAAATGGCAGGTCTAGCAGGTTACGCCTGGTAACACATTCAAGCCATCAGAGCGATTTTGACAATATTGTTATAAACGGGAAAACAACACAATGTAAAAGACCGGCAAAATATCTGGTTGCCAATGACGAAGAACCAAAATATAAATTTGCCAATACCTCCGCTATTTTTTGTGAGTGGCTTGATACACTTGATGAAGAAACAGCTGGTAATTTTTTGAACTATATTTTCAATAAGGTTAAGATTATCAGAATTGATTGTTCTACTGTAAACTTCGCAATTAAATTGTTCCAGGTGTTAAATGATAGAGGGCTGGATCTAACAAATTCAGATCTGATAAAAAGTTTTTTATTGGAAAAAATTTATAAAAAATACCAGGAAGACCAAACAACTCAGAAAATAAAGGCAGATCAGTTTATTGCAGATTGGAGAGCATGTGAAAATACTATTAAAGAAAGTTATCTTTCTATGAATGATCTTTTCGTGATCTATGAGTATTATTTACTTGGAGCTAATCCTAAACAGGCTCTTTATGATGAATTGCAAAAAATATTTTCGCCCCTTGATTCAAATGAAGTAATTGCTGATTTTAAAAAGTTTGCCAAACTGCACAAGGATATTCTCGTTGAGAAACAGGATAAATTAATTTATTCCTTCTGGTATTTGCGATGGAGTGTTTATTGGAAAGCTATACTAATGTCTGCATTACATACTGACTATCCGGATTTTGATGGACTTGCCAAGTTGCTAAGAAGATATTACTATTTAAATTGGATTGCAGGATTTACGATGACTAAAATAAAACAGATATCATTTAATTTAATTAAATGGGTAAAAGAAAAACAACCTTTAAGTTTTATAGAAAAGCAATTGAATGATAAATTAACAAATGATGATGTTTTAAAAAGAGCTAAGGAACAATTGAACATAGATATTTATTATCAGCCTTGGTGCAAACCTTTACTTTGTTTAATTGAATATAATCAAACTGACGCAAGTGTAAATACCTGGATAGATGTTGCAAATAGAGATTTACATGTTGAGCATATTTTACCAAGGGCTTTTGAGAATATCGTGGAGTGGAACCATTTTAAAAATAGCACTGATATACCTGATTTTATAAATGCAGGATCAAATCTTACTCTTTTAAGTGGGAAGAAAAATATTGAAGCAAGCAATAATCCGTTCTCAATTAAAATGAGTGTTTATAAAGGCAAAGGTAAATATAATGATGATGATGCTAAAGTGACGGCTTTTAGAATAACACAAAAAGTTGTAGATGATTATGAAGGGAATAAATATAATAAACAATGGAATTGGCAAAGTATGAATGATAGGTGGGAATGGTTTTGTGATGAGGTTGAACAAATTCTGGAGATTAATATGGACGACCTACGTAATCAGATTGATGTGGAAGAATTTTCAAAACCAATCAGTATAGGTTAAAGGGTATTGAAATCTTTGATGTTAGGTAAGTTAACATCCATAGTTAAATACAATATTTTATATTTAACTTTACAGCCTTAAACTTAAATAAGTTTTTTTATATTTAACTATGGATATCAGCAAGTTTAAAGCAGGAGTATTGGTTAAACAGGCTACTGGGTATAAAAGTTTTATACCAGAGCCTGTGTGTCATACATTTATATGGACAGAACCTTCTATTAATACTTTACTGGAACAGGCAACTTTGCAATTAGGTACACTTAACAGTTTTTCACAATTTGTACCTGATATTAACCTTTTTATACGTATGCATGTGGTAAAAGAAGCTACAGTAAGCAGCCGTATAGAAGGTACTCAAACAAATATTGAAGATGCGTTGGTACAACAATCAGATATCATTCCTGAAAAACGCAATGATTGGAAAGAGGTAAGTAATTACATTAATGCAATGGATCATGCTATCCCGAGATTGGAGACCTTGCCACTTTCATCCCGCCTTTTAAAAGAAAGTCATAAAATTTTATTGGATAATGTGAGAGGTGAACATAAACTTCCGGGAGAGTTCAGGTCTTCACAAAACTGGATAGGCGGAGTATCATTGAACGATGCTGTGTTTGTACCACCTGTACATCATGAAGTAAATAGATTGATGGGAGACCTTGAAAATTTTTTACATGATACTGATATTAAGGTACCACATCTTATTAAAATAGCGATAGCACATTATCAATTTGAAACCATTCACCCATTTTTAGATGGGAATGGACGTATAGGCAGGTTAATGATAACTCTTTATTTAATAGAAAATAAGATCATTGAAAAACCTGTGTTATACTTATCTGATTTTTTTGAAAAACATAAGGGTTTATATTATGATAATCTTATGGCTGTACGCAGGACAAATAACCTTACTCAATGGATACGTTTCTTTTTAGAAGCTGTAACGCAAACATGTAAAATTGCAGTAGAATCTTTACAGCAGATCATGCAACTAAAACAGGATTGTGAAGGAAAGCGAATTATTCATATGGGCAAAAGAGTGCCAAATGCCAAGCAGTTGCTTGATCATTTATTTACACAGCCAATAATAACTGCACAAGCAGTATCAGAGCAACTTAATATTTCTGCTGTATCAGCATATAAGTTGATCGATGAGTTTGTAAAGAATAAGATTCTTGAAGAGAAGACAGGCTTTAAGCGCAATAGGTTTTTTGTTTTTAGCGAATACCTGAATATTTTTCATAAATAAATTAATGTAAACTAAATAGAGCGTGAGTTTACTTCAATAAAAAGATGTAAACTAAAATTTAGTTTTATCCCGTAAATAATATTAAATAATAAAATGAGTAATAACAATTCTGCCAATGCATCGGGGATAGTAAGTAAGGTATGGGCTTTTTGCAACACTCTTCGGGATGATGGCGTAGGGTATGGCGATTATTTAGAACAGTTAACTTATCTGCTGTTTTTAAAAATGGCAGATGAATATAGCAGGCCTCCGCATAATAGAAAAATGCCTATACCCAAACAATATAATTGGGAAAGTCTTACGAGTAAAAGTGGTGATGAGTTAGAAGTGCATTACAGTAAATTACTTAGAGAATTAGGGAATGAAAAAGGGATGCTTGGGCAGATATTCATTAAAAGCCAGAATAAAATACAAGACCCTGCAAAGTTGTACAAATTGATTGCACTTATTAATGCTGAACAATGGGTATTGATGGGAGTAAAAGACAAGGGTGATATTTACGAAGGCTTATTAGAGAAGAATGCGGAAGATACAAAGAGTGGAGCAGGGCAGTATTTTACACCAAGGCCGTTGATCAAAGCTATGGTAGAATGTTTGCGGCCCGAGCCGATGAAAACGATTGCAGATCCGGCTTGTGGGACAGGAGGTTTCTTTTTATCTGCATACGATTGGATGACAGATAATCTTGAACTAGATAAAGACCAAAAGAAATTTCTTAAATACAAAACATTCTTTGGCAATGAAATAGTAGCAGGGACAAGACGTTTGGCGTTGATGAATTTGTTCTTACATAATATTGGTGATATAGATAGCGAGCAGGTTTTGATATCTCCAAATGATTCGTTGATCGCAGCATCAGAAGTTAGATATGATTATGTGTTGGCTAATCCTCCCTTTGGAAAAAAGAGCAGCATGACCTTTACCAATGAAGAGGGTGAACAGGAAAAAGAAGACCTTACCTATAACCGCCAGGATTTTTGGGTAACTACAAGTAACAAGCAATTGAATTTTGTGCAGCATATAAAATCAATGTTGAAAACCACGGGGTTTGCTGCTGTTGTTTTGCCTGATAATGTTTTGTTTGAAGGTGGGGCAGGCGAGACCGTTAGAAAGAAATTATTAGAGACTACTGAGCTGCATACAATTCTTCGTTTGCCAACAGGTATATTTTATGCGAATGGTGTAAAAGCAAATGTGCTTTTCTTTGATGGTAAACCTAGCAGTAAAGATCCATGGACAAAAGAAGTGTGGGTATATGATTATAGAACCAATATACATCATACTTTAAAGAAAAATCCTTTAAAGCTTGATGACCTGAAAGATTTTATAAAATGCTACAATCCTGAAAACAGGCATAAAAGGAAAGAAATATTCAGTGATAAAAATCCAGAGGGACGATGGCGAAAATTTAGTTACGATGAAATTACAACGAGGGACAAAACATCGTTGGATATAACATGGCTAAAAGATAAGTCTTTGGCTGATCTTGATAATTTACCTGATCCTGATGAATTGGCATTGGATATTGTTGAGAATTTGGAGGCAGGATTGGAGAGTTTTAGAGCTATCATTGCATCGTTGAATAAAAAATCTATTTAATAGATTTCTCAATATTCTTCTTCAAATAGATAATGGTTTATAACATGTTGGCACCGGATGAATCCTGTGTCAACATGTGTTTTCAAAATTCTGCAATAAAGTTTTTTAAATAATTCTGATATCAGCCTGATAGTAATTCTTCTTCCCAAAAGAAATTTCTTTCAACCTTCTAATACAAAAATGATGATGATTTAATTTTATTCACGAAAAGCCAATATTTAAATTCATCTTTTTTGGCTTCTTTTAAACTTCGTTTTATAGGGTCTAGATTTTCTGTTAGCAACATATTTAAATCAGTTAGTAGCTCATTTGTTTCGAACATATAACTATGATGATTACCATCAGAATCAACATTGGAAGCATCCACCGTATCTAGGCCTGCTGATACAAAAATATCATTGCCCCCTGCACCAATTCTACTTAACCCATCTCTTAAGGTTCTGGAAAATTTCATAGCTTTGTCTTTATCAGACGCATAAAGAGTACGTCTTTTGCCTATCAATTGAAATTCAGGAAGTATATCTTTGTCAAAAACATCTTTATCTATATCAGGTGCAGCTAATATAATCTGGCTTATAGTTTTGATTTTATCTTTAAAGCTTTCTGTTTTCACAATTTTATTCAGTGCCCGAGTAAGTATGCGATTTCCCATGCTATGGGCAATAAAGTGCAAATGCTCTAAACCGGTTTGATCCAAAAGAGTATCAATAAACTTTATAAAATCAGGTATACTTGCGTCGGCTCTTTCAATATCTCTACCATAATCCATAGTTTTTCCCGATGATGGCCAGCTAAAAAAACCGGCTATCTCTTTATTAAATGGTATGTCATAAGTAATTTGACCCGTTCTCCAAGCTGCTTCGGCGAATGTAGTATTGAAACCATGTATGAATATCAACGCTGATTTATTTTTTGAAATAGCTATATTTCCTTTTAACCAATCATCAAATTTGCTCCTCGAAAATTCCTTTAATGATGTTAGCGTTACATGTTCGTTTTTATTTTCATTTAGCTGCCAAAGTAATATTTTACGAGGGCGTTCTATTTCACCTTGTTTGTGCCCCGGGGGAATTGTAATTTTGCAAATTCCAGTAATTAACTCCCCTAAATTATCTCCATAGAATTCATTGATAACATTTGATCCCGTTTTTGTTCTATTGGTGCCATAAAATATTTCTAAATCTCCACCAGGATCTTTTTTTTGTTCATAATTTTTACGATCAATTTCCTGATACATTATATCAGGCTTACTATTAGAAACTTCCTTTATAAAGTCAAAAGGGTTTCTGTCAATTTTATTTATAATTAATTGAGCAAAGTCTAGTTGGTTTAAAGTTTCGGGACTAATTTTTTGTATTTCGCAATCTCTATTAAATATTTTAGCTTTTATAATTGTAGGTTGGAAATTTTCGATCCATTCTACATTTGTTTTTATTTGACGTAAATCTGACTTTATTTTACTTTTAATAATTCCAATTTTGCTTAGAATATTACCCTCACTAAAGCCTAAAATCCCATCCCCTTCTCTTAAATGGAAATAAATATAAATTCCATCCGCAATATTTTTAACATTTTCTGCCATATAAGATGGATACTGTTGAGCTACCACTTTATAAAGAGTTTCTTTACTCTCATTTCCTACTGCAGGAATATCTTGCCAATCATAAATTAATTCACTGTTATTTGCGCCATCAGCCCATTTTCTGTGATCAGAATTTGAAAGTGGAATTGCAAAAATTCTATTAAGATTTAAAAGGTTTAAAGATGTTTCTGCCATTGTTATTATGTTAAGGGTTTAAACTAAAGTCAAAAGTTGAAAAACATTTCCTATTATAATGTTTAATAAAAAATCGCTGGACAAAAGTTTTAAAAAATGTTCCAGCGATGATTTTTTACTAATTGAATATTACTCTGAATGATATGGATCGCCCCAAGAGATAATGCGATAGCCCTTAGTTACAAGCTTATATAATGGAATAGAGTAAGCCAATGTATAAAATGTCCTCCTTTGTGTTGGCGTAATATCTCCTAATTCACGTCCGATTCCTAATTGAAAATCAAGGAAGCATAGACTTAAGGTTGGAGCAAATACGTTTTTGCTTTCTTCTCCACTACCTGCTGAGAATAAAAATCCTGCAAAGATCCCTAGTGAATTAGAAAATTCCTCGCTGACAATATTACCTTGATTATCCCTTATCACTTGCATTCTACCTCCCGTAACTCCAACACCAGCACCTATTGAACTGAATAATAAAATGTCTCCTTTCTTGGTTGCGTTGTCTTTCACTAAGTTGAATCTTGCCATTGGGATGGTGAAATTTGTAGTTATTATTTTTGCTGTGTACCACAATTTTGTATTTCTAAGATCGTAATTCTCTTTTTTTAATTTGTTAACCAAAGCAGGAGGATCGGTTTTTGTAGGAGCTTGTAAAAGTGCAATTATTTGGTCGTCTGTTTGCACTAGAGTTGAAATTTCGAGAGATATAACGTCATTTTTTTCTGACCATACTTTAATAGGATTCCCTACTGTTAAGTTTGTAGTAAAATTAATTTTAAATTTACCATTCTCATCAACTGTTGTCCAATAATCAGATGTGCTTGTATTAGCGGTGCTTACATAAATTGTATCTTTTGCTTCGCCCATACCAGATATAAAAGATTTGCTTACCATTTTTACATTAGGGATTGTTTGAGCATTTGTTACTGTGTTAAACAAAAGAAAGGATAAGATGAAAAGAATTTTAGTCATAATTTGTAGTTTTTGGTTGGTTAAGGTTATAAAAAGCCAATTGATTTTTAAAGTCAAATATTTTTTTCAAACTTAAAAGTTTAAGTTTGAAATATGGAAATATGAAGAATAGACAAGGTAAGAATAAGCTAGTTTTTACAGCAGGAATTTTGAAAAGGTTGTGCTAATATACAATCAGATATTTATAAATGCAATAGTATTTAAAAAAATATTTTCACTTATAGTCTCACGTTAGTTTGCTAATTATAAGTTAGGACATCCCTCCTTCGTCGGGTGACAGCATTGTTGAGCATTGAATGCTGTATCGAGATTTGTTCAATTGAAAAACAAATGTTGACGAGCTGCCGGATAGGAGTGGAAAGCCCGGAGCGTAGCGAGGACTTGGAACGGATAGCCGGAACAGATGTTGATTGTCGTATGAAGGGGAAAGCCCAAATGATGTGCTTATATGCTGATGTGCTTATGTGCTGATTCCGTAAAATCGTAGAAGTTGTATTTAATGTGAAGAGTCGTTATCCCGAATGGTTATTGCTTGATTACTGCTTTGATGAAAAACCTTGCTCCCTTCATAGCTGCATCTTCACACTTTAAGTCTTTCGCATTTTTGCTTACTATATTTGCCTTGTTACAAAGGCATTAAATTAATTGCTGACTATTACTACTTTCGTCAAAAGATGTTAACTCATCTAAACCATTATGATCAATCCATCTCAGAACGAAAATCAAATTCATTACGTAACGAATTTTAACGACCTTGTTTCCACACCTTTTCATGGGGCCATCAATGCAATTTGCTGGACCCGTAAACTGGCAGGTGATTTTGGGGAGATTGTCAACAAGGTATCCCTAAACGAAAACATAGAAGTACTTAACCAGTCAGCACTGCGTAAGCTACAGTTGAGTGAGCAGGGGCAGCTTGCCCGTGAAATACTACTAAATGATCTGATGTTATTAACTGCTCATGGTGCATCTCCAATCCTCAACCTGATCAGTTGCTATGAGAGAGATGATGCCTACCCATTTTTTTCAACGGATGTGTATTCTTTTCATGTTGATTGCTCTCCTGTACCAACAGATACTTTTTTATGCACCTACTATGGCGAGCCTAGTGAAATATTACCCAATGCACAAGCCGAACAAAAAGTGCTTGTTCCGGAAATACGTAATGAACTCAAAAAACTTTACAGTGGAGCAGCAGAAGGTTTTGAATCATTTTTAAAAGAGCATTTCTTTGACTTGCACTACATGGCTAAACCGGCAGCAGTCCCCGTTAGTTTAGGAACAGGTAATCTATGGAGGTTAGCGATCGATCATCCTGGTAGTGAAGTGCTACCTTGTATTCACCGTGCCCCAAAGGAAAAGAAAGGGCAGCATCGGTTGTTAATGATCTGTTGATGTGCTTATGTGCTTATGTGCTGATGTGGTGATGTGCTGATTCTGAAAATGAAATCCACTTTCGGAATGTCACTAAAAAGTCAAAAATTAAAACAAGGCAGCCGAGTTAATAGAATTGCACTCTATCTTTAAATCATCAAAACCATCTATTATGAAACGATCACAATCACTTGCCATACTTGCCGGTTGTTTAATGCTGGCCTTAACTTTTACCAATTGCAGCAAAGACGATAACGGAGGCACTCCGGCAGCAACTGTGCCGGTACTAACAACATCAACAGTTACTACTATAACAACAACCTCTGCCGTTAGTGGCGGAACAATATCATCTAACGGTGGTGCTACTGTTACTGCAAAAGGTGTAGTGTGGGGCACATCTCATAACCCCACTACTGCAGATAGCAAAATAGAAAACACTTCTATGCTTAATACATTTATTATTCCTATCACCGGTCTTACAAGTAACACTACTTATTATGTAAGAGCTTATGCCACCAACAGTGCAGGCACAGGTTACGGAGCAGAGCAATCATTTACAACACTTAATACAACAAGCGTTTCTATTCCAACATTAACTACTGTTGCTATCAGCGGTATTAGTGCAAGCGGTGCAACGAGTGGGGGTACTATATCTGCAGATGGTGGTGGTGCTATTACTGCTAAAGGTGTGGTGTGGAGTACTGCTGCTGATCCAACCATTGCTGATAGTAAAACCACCAACGGAACAGGAACAACGGCTTTTGTAAGTTCACTTACCGGCCTGTCGGCGAGTACAACTTATCATGTAAGATCGTATGCTACCAATAGCGCAGGTACGGCTTATGGTAATGATATTAGCTTTACTACTTCGGCTGCGGCGAGTGCAATAACTATTTCAATTTCAGCTTTTGCATTTTCACCTGCTACCAGATCTGTAACAGCGGGTACAGTTGTTACATGGGTTAATAATGATGCGGTAGCACATACAGTAACTTCTGATAATGGAACATCTTTCAACAGCGGAACTATCAATCCGGGGAATAGCTTTGTTTATACTGCTTCTGCAACAGGAACATTTGCTTACCATTGTGATTTTCATGGGGGGATGAATGCGACGCTGACGGTGACACCTTGATTTGAGTTTGGGGATTTGAAGATTTGAAGATTTGGAGATGTGAGGAGTACAATAATTTAGTCCCTTGTTTCTCCCGTTAGCTGCCGCCATCTGGTGTCCTACCAACAGTGAAATTTAAAGTAATGTTCAATTGAACAACTAGGAATTACTAAGTAATATCTACAGGTTTATACAATTACTACTTAGTATTTAAACAGATAATAGCGTACATTATCTAAGTAGTATAAACGAATTTTTAAATGAATACTACTGAGGAGTTTTGCAAGCAATTGAGTACATACACCCTTTCTTAAAGCATAGGATTTTTTCTCATACTTTTCGGAAAGACTAACCGTTAGTATGTTATAAGTTTAGTTCACCAAAACCCTCCCTATGCAAAACAAAACTACTCAACATGTTGAAGATGATCCATTCAATCAAACAGAAAAAAAAACCAGATCACATAAATTTTTAAAAAAAGCTGTCAACCTATTTATAGTGACAGCATTTTTTTTATCAGCTAATAATTCCTTTGCACAGTCTTCAGGCGATTACCGCTCAAATGCAAAGAATATGAATTGGAGTACTGCTGCAAGTTGGCAGAAATATAATGGAACAAGCTGGGTGACCTCAGCAGATTATCCGGGACAAAATACCTGCACAGGTTGTACAGTCAACATTCAACATGGCGATGAAGTTACTTTGAATATTTCTCCTGCTAATAGTGTGGGAAATATTTTTGTAGGTGCCGGTAATGGATCAAACGGAACATTAACCTTAGGCACATTTACTTTAGTGGATGCAGGAAACTTAACAGTGGATAAAGGAGCTGATCTAAATCTTGCCACGGGTACTTTTACAGTTGGTGGTACAACATCAACAGCAGGCACTATTTCAGATGCAAGCAATACAGGCGTTAATACATTTACAGGTTTAGTTACTAAAACAGCAGGCGCATGGACATCAACGGCTGTAACTGATCCGGCCAATATGATCTTTGCAGCAGGTTTTACTAACACAGCTGGAGCATTTACAGCCGGAGCCGCTACAATAGGCGATAATAAAATACTTACCGGCACAGTGAATATGAGCTTTGCAAATGGTATTAGCGTTTTAGGTAACGGTGATATTACTATTGCCGGAACTGCAACTACCGGTGCTTCATTTGGTGGAACAGCTGCAAATTATTCAGTAAGGAATTTGACGCTGACAGGAAGACTAACAGCTTTTACAACAGGAAACCTGACCGTTAACGGAACAACCTCATTAACAGGGACGGGTTCTTTTGTTGATAATAATAATACGGGTATTACAACATTTACAGGATCGGTTACTGTGGGAAGTTCGGCAACATTTACTGCTACAGCTATTACTACTGTTGGCGGATTAATTTTTGCAGGTGGTATCATCCAGCATAATACAACAGCACTAGCTTTTAATGTGGGTACAATAAGAACAAGTTCCACTCAAACATGGTCAGGCTCGGGAGATATTACATCTTCAGGAGTAATAGATGTTAGTGCAGGTGTACTTACGAATAATATTACCGGAACTGTATATGTTGGTGGAACATTAACGGGTACTGCTTTAGTACAAGGTGCTAGTGCAAAGTTGTCATTAGGCAACACTACTCCGTTAAGTATTACAACGCTAACGGCTACGGCTACTGGAAATATAGTAGATTATCATTCATCAGGGGCTGCTACAATGAGAGGGCAAACATATTATAACCTCACCATTTCGGGTAGTGGCAACAAAATTATACCTACTACAGATATTACGGTGAATGGAAATTTAACGATCACTGCGGGGGCATTAAGCAATACTACTAATAATAAAAATATTATACTGGCGGGTAACTGGATCAATAATGTTGGAGCCGGGGGATTTGCCGCAGGTACGGGCCTCGTTAGTTTTAGCGGCTCATCAACACAAACATTGGGTGGCAGTAGTTCAACGACTTTTACAAATATTACAATTGCTAATGCTGCCGGAATTAATCAAACGATGAGTGCTACTATCAACGGTGTATTGACCTTTACTTCGGGAGTGATCACTACAGGTGCCACGGCAGTAATTATCAGCAGCACAGGGAGTGTTAGTCGTACCAGTGGCCATATAAATGGAAATGAACAAAGAAATATTGCGGTAGGTGCCGCTGTTTCAAGAACCTTTGATATTGGTGATGCAACTAATTACGCACCGGTAACAATTGTAATTGCAAGTGTAAGTGTGGCAGGTAACGTAACAGCAAAAACTACCAATACTGATCATCCTTCTATTCCATCATCAACATTGGACGGAAATCTTTCTATCAATCGTTATTGGACATTAACCAATAGCGGAACAACATTTACAAATTATTCTTCTACTTTTAATTTTGTTGCAGGAGATAAAGATGGAGCTGCAAATACATCAAATTTATTAGTTGGTAATTACAATGCATCATGGGCATACCCAACTGTTGGAACAAGAACATCAACAAGTACACAAGCAACCAATCTAACTGCATTTGGTAATTTTGTACTGGCAGAATCGGCTGTACAACCAGGTTGTGCTACACCAACTGTTGTGATCACCAACCCGTCTTCTATTTGCACACCATCTACTGTTGATCTAACTGCAGCGGCTGTTACTTCAGGATCTACAGGTGGTTTAACATTCACCTATTGGAGTGATGCGGCTGCTAGTATATCTCTGTCAACGCCATCAGCAGTTGCAACATCGGGAACATATTATATTAAAGGAACGATAGCTGGAGGATGTAATGACATCAAACCTGTGGTTGTTTCAATTAATAGTACGACAGGTAATATATCAGGTACTGCAGCAATTTGTTATGGACAAAGTACCACATTGAGTATTGCTGTGACCGGCGTTGGTCCGTGGAGTGGAACACTATCAGATGGTACTTCATTTGGCGGAACCACAAGTCCTTTAACCGTTGACGTTAGTCCAACATCTAATACAACTTATACCATTAGCACTTTAACAGATGCAAATTGTACTGCCCAGGTGGCTGATATGGCAGGCAGTGCTGTGATCACAGTTGCTGCATTACCTACTACAGCCAATGCAGGGGCAGACCAGAATCATTGCGGTTTATCTGCAACGCTGAATGCAAATGCACCATCGAATGGAACAGGAAGCTGGAGTATTGTAAGTGGTAGTGGTGGTGCATTCGTAGATGCAACAGATCCAACAACATTGTTCAGTGGTTCGATAGGAATAACCTATGTCTTAAGATGGAGCATTACTAATTCACCTTGTAATATTTCTATTGATGATGTGGCTATCGTGTTTACAGGAGTAACCTGGATAGGATCAGTTAATACGGATTGGAATGATGGATCAAACTGGTGCGGAGGTATTGTGCCTGCAAATCCTGACCTATCATTGCCAGCCGGGTTAGCAAATTATCCTGTGCTTAGCGGCTTAGCCACAGTTAGTAATCTTACAATAGCAAGCGGCGCAACATTAACAATAGCAACAGGCGGCAGTCTTTCTATAACAGGTATTTATTCAAACAGTGGGGCATTGGCAAACAATGGCAGTATACTTCTTAACGGATCTTCTGCTCAAAATTTCCCCGGAAGCAGTGCAACGATCAGTTCGATGAAAAATCTTGCCGTTGATAATATTGCCGGTGTTACAATTGATAAATCTTTTATACTAACGGGAACGCTTACATCAACAAGTGGTACCATTGATCTGACAGACAAAATTATTACATTGCATTCCGATTCGATCGCTACAGCGAATGTAGCAAGCGTAAGTGGAAATTTTATTTATTCTGCCGCCGGTAAATTTATTGTAGAACGTTATGTACCTGCAAGAAGAGCATGGAGATTAATGACTGCTCCATTAACAAATGCAAATACTATTTTTAATGCATGGCAAAATGGGGGAGTGTATACTCCGGGAAAAGGAACTTTGATCACTTCTCCTGGTGGAGGTAATGGTCTTGATGCAGGAGCCGCCGTATCATTTAAATTTTATAATATTCCGACACAAACGTTAGATCCAATTACTAACACCAATGTTTCTATATCTAATAATACCGGTAGTGCAGATAATGTAGGTTATTACATCTTCTTACGAGGAGACAGAAACCCTTCAAACTTAAATGTTGGTGCAGCAAATAATACTACATTAAGCAGTGCTGGTCATTTGCAAACCGGGGATCAGATATTTAACGGAGCCCCACTGGCAGGAAAATTTAATTTAGTTGGAAATCCTTATGCTGCACGTGTTGATTTTGATAAAGTGATCCTTTCAAATATGCTTAAAAGATTTTATGCCTGGGATCCAACATTGAATTCTGTGGGTGGTTATGTTATGTTAGATGATCTGGATGGGGACGGCGTTTTTTCTTCATCAGTTGGTGGCAGCACTCAAACTAAAATACTTGAAAGTGGCCAGGCTTTTCTGGTTCAAACAAATTTAGACGGCCCTTCAACGATCACATTCACTGAAGACAGCAAATTTGTTCCATTAGGTGGAAGAGGAGTAGCAGGAATCAAAAATCCAACATTGAAAACAAATCTTTTTCTTGTTAATGGTGCTTCTACAACATTAGCTGATGGTGTTATGGCGGAATACAATGATAATTTCAGCAAAATGGTAACCCTAGAAGATGCTCCTAAAGTTGATAACGACAATGAAAATATTAGTTTTGTCAGAGGTAATACTACGTTAGCTGCAGAAAGAATGCCTTTGCCAACTGATAATGATATTATGTATTACAGGTTAACACAAACTACTCCTGGTAATTACAGATTTCAAATTTCAGCCAGCAAAGTAAATCAAAAAGTTAGTGTTGCTTTTTTAGAAGACCGTTACCTGAATACTTCCACAGAGGTGGATCTGAATGGTGTTACCAATATTGATTTTATCATTAATTCAGATCCGGCTTCAGCATCTCCTGATAGATTCAAATTAACTTTCAAAAAAACTACTACGGCCACAATAGAAAACAAAAGGTGTGAGGTTACAGCTTATCCTAACCCTTTACAAAATAACAGGATCAATTTGCAATTTAATAATAAGCCGGTTGGTGAATACAGCATTAAGTTGATGAATAATTTCGGGCAGATTGTGTATACAAAAAGAATAAGTATAAGCAGTCCTACAATGTCACAAGCATTGGTTGTTCCAAAAATATTATCAAAAGGCACTTATCGGTTAGAGGTGAAAGGCACAGATAATAAACGCATGATACAACAGGTGATAGTTCAATAAATCTGTGTAAATAAAAACATATAAAAAGAGATCCTTTTAGGGATCTCTTTTTTTATGTTTGCTTAATCTTCAATTTTAGTCATCGCTAATAAAACCTCTACAGCAAATTTTATTTCGCGGATTTAAATAATAGCCAAAACGAATGTGAGGAGTGTGACTATACTATTATACGTAATTAATATTACAAGATTTTTCAGTCTTACTCACTTCTCACATTCTACAACAAAGTAGGAAAATTAAATTATAAATGCAACCCCGCTATCCTTTAGTGCGTTCATTTTAATAACCTGTATTTTTAATAAGCATGCTATAGTGATCTAACTTTTACTTAATTATATATTTATGAAAATTATCCAGCTTAAAAACTCTAGATTGGGATTCCTGCGAAGTTGATCAATTTGATAGTGCGATTTGGGTATTGTAAAAGTTTTCAAGTTATTGCCTAATTGAAATACCATTGTTGACAAGCTGCCGGATAGAAGTGGAAAGCCCGGAGCGTAGCGAGGACTTGGAACGGATAGCCGGAAGGGGTGTTGATTATTGTATAGAGTGAGAGCGCAAGTTGATTTGAAGATTTGAAAATTTGGAGATGGGAATACACAAAAAACAAAAAAGCCTCAAACTAAATGTTTAAGGCTCTTACGGTTCTTATTAATTAAAAAGCTACATGATATATTACATGAACAACATTACAGTTTCAGATGTTGTGTTGTTATCCGGAGCAACAACATTTACTGTATAAGTACCACCTGCAAGTGTTTTACCGAATTTAACTGTTTCAGAAGTTGAAGCAGTATTATGATTAACAGCTTGTGCCATTAATACAACACCATTTTCGTCAACGATCTGTACTGTATAATTTCCTTGTGGTTGATTATTCAATTTTAAAACAACAATACCTTCTGCAATTTGCATTGGGCAAACTTTAAGAGCTGCTACAGCTGAATGATTGTGATTGCATTTGTGAATCGCAAGATCGCTTTCTAAGATGTTCTTTACATCGATATGGTTATCCTGACCAAAAGTAACGTTAGAAACGATTGTTAAAACAAGGATTGCGATTGTAGCTTTTAAAGTTTTCATTTTGTTGTTTTTTGTTTTTTCGAAATATTCATTCGGTATTTCCTATTCTAAAACGTGGAAGTACTCATGATATTGTATAATTACTGCGGAAATTACTGATTTATTTTGCGGAAATTACTGAAATGGGTATTATGTTATTGTAAATCAATACTTTATCGAGAATAAATATTTTTAAATATTTGCGTAAAAATACTTTGTTAAGTGTTGTTCTTACGTAAATATGCTGTAGGATGGCTATTAAAAAAGCTGTTTTGTGATGGTTGTGGTAGTAATTTTCGATCAAAACACCGTTTGGAGGTATCGTATTTCTACAATCGATTGCGGGAATTACATATGTAGTGCTAAAAAAATGGATATATATATAATAGGTGTTAGTAATTCTACACCATATACTCCTATATACTATATATAGTAGTAGTATTCAGATAGGTTTGAGTATTCTTTCGAGTAACGAATATAAAATTCTCACAATATTTAAGGGAGAATTACGTTTTTATACTTAGAACAATCCATTAAACCATTACACTGAATCCTATGAAGTTGTCCTTTTCCCTCTACGAAAAGAATGCGAAGCTTAGCTTTCGAATTCCATCCCTATTAATTTTTCTGTTAACTATCTTGTTATTTACAACGCCTGCGTTTAGTCAGACAGCACCTGTAACTGAACCCACGGGTGGTTTTGCTATTGATGGAAATCTACAGGCAAATTCTCCTACTACAGGAGTTGGTGACTGGATACCGGGAACTACAGGTGCCGGCGGTTATGTTATTAATAGTAATGGTACTCCGGTGAACTCTGCCAATACTTATTTTTTAAGTGATCCTTATAATGCATCAAGCGATACAATTTTTACAGGTGGTAGTAAGGCCAATGATGATCCAAGAGATATGATATGGGGGGAATCAAAACCAACTAATAAAAATGATGTGCATCATTCGCTTGTATATTTTAAAAATGACGCATCAAACAATAGCTGGTTAATGATGGCTGCGGATAGGTTAGCAACAACGGGTGCAGCTTATATGGATTTTGAATTATTGCAAAATGAAATACGCATAAATCCTGCAAACAATAAATTTACTTCTGCAGGGCCACATGGTGGTAGAACATTGAAAGATATGTTGATCACTGTTGAATATAACAATGGTGGTGCTGCCAGTACAATATATTATTTTAGCTGGTCAGTTGATCCTTCAGCAGCTTCGGGTTATTCATATATGCCAATAACACCTGGTAGTAGCGGTTATGCTATGACGAACTCAGCAAGCATCTCTGCACCGTTTGGTGCATTTGGTGCTACTACATATGATGCACTTCAATTTGTAGAGGCTGCGGTGAATTTGAATAAAGTTATTCAGGCGGTTGTTACTGATCCTTGCCAGGGCGGGATAAGTATCAAAACTATTTTCATTAAAACAAAAGCTTCTTCAGCTCCAACGGCTGCATTAAAAGATTTTGTGACGCCTATACAGGTTTCATTATATATAGGTCAGGCAAAACTAACGTCTGCAGCTAACCCTGTATGTCAAACAGCTTCTGCTGTTACGTTGGTAGGAGAGCCTGCAGGCGGAACTTTTAGCGGAACAGGTGTGAGTGGGAGTACGTTTAATCCGGCAGTATCTGGCCCGGGAACTTTTAGAATTATTTATTCAAAAGAAGTAATACCGGGTTGTACAAAAGCTGATACTATATACATGAAAGTAGATTCTACTTCGGTTGGAGGTAGTATAGCTAATGGCGGTGCTGCAAGTGTTTGCTCCGGATCAAATAGTGGTACTTTGACTTTGAGTGGATCAGTAGGTACTGTATCTAAATGGCAAAAGACAACTGATGGAACAAACTGGACAGACATTGCGAACACAACAACGAGTTTAAATTATAGTGGGCTTACTCAGACTACTACTTATAGAGCTGTACTTGTAAGTGGCACCTGTAGTTCAGCGAATTCAGGTACATCAACGATCACTGTTAATAACGGATCTTATAACGCTACTACGATAACAGCATGTGACTCGTATACGTGGCATGGAACTGTTTACACAACCAGCGGAAATTATATATATACTTATAGTAATGGTAATAGTTGCTCATCTGCAGATACATTGCACCTGACGGTAAATTATGGTACTCATAATGTTGTTACACAAACTTCATGTGAAACGTATACCTGGCATGGTACAACTTTCGCTACAAGCGGTAACTATACATATGCTTATACTAACGGTGCCGGATGTCCTTCAGTAGATACATTGAAACTAACAGTAAATTACGGCACTCATAATGTTGTTACACAAACTTCATGTGAGACATATACATGGCATGGTACAACTTACGCTACAAGCGGTAACTATACATATGCTTATACTAACGGTTTAGGATGTCCATCAGTGGATACATTGAAACTAACAGTAAACTACGGTACACATAATGTAGAATCAGAAACATCTTGTGAATCATTCACATGGCATGGTACAGCTTATGCGACAAGTGGCACTTATACTTATGCTTACAATAATGGATTAAACTGTCCATCAGTAGATACTCTACACTTAACAGTAAATTATGGTACTCATAATGTTGAAACAGAAACAGCATGTGAATCATTTACATGGCATGGCACTGCTTATGCAACAACCGGCACATACACTTATGCATACAACAATGCATTGAATTGTCCGTCAGTAGATACTTTACATTTAACAGTAAACTACGGTACTCATAATGTTGAAACAGAAACAGCATGTGAATCATTTACATGGCATGGTACAGCTTATGCAACAAGTGGTACATATACTTACGCTTATAACAATGCATTGAACTGTCCTTCAGTAGATACATTACATCTTACAGTAAATTACGGAACTCATAATGTTGAAACAGAAACAGCATGTGAATCATTTACATGGCATGGCACTGCTTATGCAACAACCGGCACTTATACTTATGCATACAACAATGCTTTAAACTGTGCATCTGTAGATACATTACACTTAACAGTAAACTACGGAACACACAATGTTGAAACAGAAACAGCATGTGAATCATTCACTTGGCATGGTACAGCTTATGCAACAAGTGGCACATATACTTATGCTTACAACAATGCATTAAACTGTCCGTTAGTAGATACATTACACTTAACAGTAAACTACGGTACTCATAATATTGAAACAGAAACAGCATGTGAATCATTCACATGGCATGGCACTGCTTATGGAACGAGTGGCACATACACTTATGCTTACAACAATGCATTGCACTGTCCGTCAGTAGATACTTTACATCTTACAGTAAATTACGGAACACATAATGTTGAAACAGAAACGGCATGTGAATCATTTGTATGGCATGGTACAGCTTATGCAACGAGTGGTACTTATACTTATGCTTACAACAATGCATTAAACTGTCCATCAGTAGATACATTACATCTTACTGTAAACTACGGCACTCATAATGTGGAATCACAAACATCTTGTGAATCATTCACATGGCATGGTACAACTTACGCAACAAGTGGTACATATACTTACGCTTATAACAATGCATTGAACTGTCCTTCAGTAGATACATTACATCTTACAGTAAATTACGGAACTCATAATGTTGAAACAGAAACAGCATGTGAATCATTTACATGGCATGGTACAGCGTATTCAACAAGTGGTACTTATACATATGCTTACAACAATGGATTAAACTGTCCATCTGTAGATACTTTAAACTTAACAGTAAACTACGGAACTCATAATGTTGAAACAGAAACAGCATGTGAATCATTTACATGGCATGGTACAGCGTATTCAACAAGTGGTACTTATACATATGCTTACAACAATGGATTAAACTGTCCATCTGTAGATACTTTAAACTTAACAGTAAACTACGGAACTCATAATGTTGAAACAGAAACAGCATGTGAATCATTTACATGGCACGGCACTG
>JAZKCS010000005.1:0-333291 GCA_040387955.1 Bacteroidota bacterium
TTACAAGTTTAATAGTTCCAACTTCTCAATTTCCAACAATCCTTTCTTTCACCCCCTGGCGCAGATATGCAGCAAAGCTAAGCAGCCTAGCGTATCTGTGCCAATACAAACTTTGCAAAGCACAGATACGCCAACCCTTCAATACCAATGCTGCATATCTGCGCTAGTAAAAGCAGCCAAGCGTATCTGTGCCTTCGAATACTTTACAAGTTTAATAATTCCAACTTCTCAATTTCCAACAATCCTTTCTTTCCCAAATAATAATCAAAAGCACTACTGTATAACCAATCTTCAGGCTTGATAACAAAACCTGCTTCAATAGGATTGTTATGCATATACTCTAATTTTTGATGAGCAATTTTATTAGTACTAAGTTCAATCGGATGGTTCTCTGGTTGCCATAATTGAAATCCACTTGGGATTTTATTTTTAATTGCAGATCGTTTCATCATCCAAAGTATCCATTCTCTTCTACTTTCTCTGCTGTTATTTTTTATTGCCTTATGTAATTCTTCTGATGTGTGCCGTTTTAAATCTCTCATTATATTTTGCAATGGATTACCCTTAGTCCCAATAATAAGATGCAAATGGCTGGTCATAATACACCAACCAAATAACTCCAAGTCTTTTTCCTTTTGGCAAAATTGAATACTCTTCAATAAAACTTCTTTATACTCATTGCGTATAAATAAATCTATCCAGTTAATTACGGAAAAACTCACAAAATACATTTTAGTATTGTCGGCAAATTTGTACTTACGGCTCATACAATACAAGTCTTCTAAAAAATCACAAGAGTTGCATCTTAGTTATAAGAAAAGTATTCAAGGCACAGATACGCTAACGCCACAATACCTATGCCGCATATCTGCGCCAGGGAGAAAGATATGGAACTGACATATAATTTTCATTGAGAAAACTACAACCCCCAGCTATCCATAGTGTCCAGCAATTTTAAAAGCTGCGCTATCCTGAGTTTGTAACTCACGATTTTTTTATTTTATCTTGTTGTAACACGAAACAAGGCGAAGCAATTGAAACATTAATAAACCAGGTAACCACTAAAAACCGAATTACCTCCGCCAAAAGTTATAGTAGTGTTTGAATTTTGTGATACCGCTACTCTTACAATATCACCTGCGTTTAATTTAATATTTCCTGAGCAGGCATTGTCAGGATAAACAGCATTTGCTATGATCGGAATAGTATTAGTAGCGACAGTAGTAAAGCCAGACCCGATCGTAATTGTATAATAACCATTTGCAGTAGGTGTTTGTGTTCTATCAGGTTTTATTGTAAACTCAAAATGATATAGACCTGTATAAGGTGCGGTATAAATACCGTTCTGTTCATCAAAAACTCCTTCGTCAAAACCACCACCACTGGAAGTATTCCAACTTGCAGGAAAATAAACAGTTCCGGATGATACAGGTAATGATGGCATCCACGCCCTAAAACCTGTACTACTATTTTTAGGTGCAGCCCATATAGCTTTTCCACTTGCGTCAACACTGGTAAGCAATTTACCTGCAGCCTGTGTGCCATCATTAATTTTTATAGCCCCTGCAATATCCAACTTTGCTGTAGGGGTCATTGTACCAACACCAAGCCTTCCGTTCTTAAAATCAACGCCTACCCACCAATTGTTATTTCCATAAAACCCAATAATGGTATCATTGAACATTCCTGTAAAAGCAGCTTCTGTATTGAGAGAATTATTGTACCAAATACCAGCGGTATTAAAACTACCATTATAGCGTAAACGTACCCGGCCATTTACATCTAAAGGATAACCGGGAGCGTTAGTATTAATACCTACATTTTGTGCAATGCCGGAAAACGTAAAACCAATAATAACAAAAAATAAAAATAACTGTTTCATAGAGTGTCGATTAATATTAATGATTGGTTTATTGAATAGTCAAAGTTAATGACATAATTGGTTTTATTCTTACCCCGCTATCCGTAGTGTTCAACAAATTTAATCCTTTGTCGGTGTCCTCACCGACAAACCCCATTGGCGCAAGTCTTCCGATAGGATGAGTTGATGCCGATAAATTCTTCCGGACTTTGTCCGGCATTTGAAAAACAAATGATGAAATTTATTATTAATGCTTATCAATTGACCTTACTTGAAAATGTCCTCTCGCCTACTAAAAAGTTCCTCGAGCACTTGTAAAAGCTCCTGACGCATACTGAAAAGCTCCTCGAGCACTTGTAAAAGTTCCTGGCACATACTGAAAAGCTCCTCGAGCACTTGTAAAAGTTCCTCGAGCACTTGCAAAAGTTCCTGACGCATACTGAAAAATTCCTCGAGCACTTGCAAAAGTTCCTGACGCATACTGAAAAGTTCCTCGAGCACTTGCAAAAGTTCCTGACACATACTAAAAAGTTCCTCTAGCACTTGCAAAAGTTTTTGACGCTTACTCATCTGGCGCAAGAGTGTAGCAAGTCAAAGGCTCTGGCGCAGGTCTCCTGACCTGTGTCGACAGGTCATTTACATTATAATTTGAAATCAAGTAACTAAGCACAGTTCAGAGACCTGCTTAAGAAGGAATAAAAAAGCCCGGCTCTGTGAACCGGGCTCTCGGCGTCTTTGACCTTACCGAGCTTTTTTCTTTGGATCCGCTTTCTTCTGTGCTGAGCTTTTCTTTTTAGTAGGCTTATTCTTCTTAGGTTCAGCTTTCTTTTTCGACATAGATTTAAATTTAAGATTAATGAATTATTTACTCATGGCTGCAAAGTATTTCTTCCTTACATGTTGTCCTTTCAGAAGATGCAACTGTACAGCCAGACTTTAAGTAAACAAAGATATGCCAATAAGGGTAAATCGAAATGTAAGGTTAGTCCTAGCTATCAGTAGTGTTCAACAAATTTAAAAACTGCACTATTCTGAATTTGCAACTCAGGATTTTTATTTTATCTTGTTTGTCAAAAACCAAAGCGAAGAGGGCAAAGCACTGCTCGGGTGTGGAATGTGAAATCTGATAACTTATGCTGAAAAAATATTTTTATTTATACATTTTAGTTTTATGTTTAAGTGGCTGTATTGGATATTATAAGATAGCAAAAGATGTTAATGGAGAACCCATTTTGAATGGGAAAGTGAATTACAAATTCACTAAAATTCCCACGGAGCAAGATTTAATTAAAATTGACACAGCGGCATACTATGTTCAAGTTTTTGAAGGAAGATATTATAACGATGACGAAAAAAAGAATCCAAGAATTTTGATTTTCCACAATGATGGATTTTTTAAAGAAACTTCAACTCTTTATTATTTAGAATTTCCTTTTAGAAATAAAAACTATGTCTATTATGGTGGAAAATATAAAATAACAGAAAACAGAATTGAGTTAGAACAATTTTTTCCGTCAAGAGGTGGAAATACTGACTATTACTTAAGAAATTTAACAAAAGGAAATATAGATGGAGATAAAATTATTTTCAATAATGGACCATCTCTTTTAATAATATATAAAAAAAGGTATACACTCCCACCGGTTAGTGGCACAGTAAACGGCAAAGCTTGATATGTAACAAAGAATTGCGCTATCCTGAGTTTGTACCTCAGGATTTATCCTTATACCAGTTTTACTCTTTGTAAATATGTAAGTATTACTTAGATTTACCATTATTCGATAAACTTTATCTCAGTCCTCCCTATATGTTAAATAACCTTATCACTAAAGAAGATGCATTATTAGCTGCGTCTGTAAGAGAGGGGTGTCAAAACTCTTTTAGTGTGGTATACGACAAATATGCGCCTGCATTATTAGGAATAATCAATAAGATCGTTGATGATCAACAATTAGCAGAAGATGTTTTAACTCAAACTTTTGTAAATGCATGGGACCAAAGAAAGTTTTGTAGTGCATCATACACTTCTTTATTAAATTGGCTTATTAATTTGGCCCGTAAAACTGCTTTTGGAATTGTTAAATTAAAGAAACAAAAAAACCAGGTAAACCCCATCGACGTATATGAGTCTGTCAAAAATAACACTACTCATAATTTAGGGGAAAATGAAAATAATATTGCTTTTGATCTTGTCTATTATAAAGGCTTGAATTGTATAGAAGCTGCAACATTACTTAATATCTCTGTTGACGAATTAAAAACAAGGATCAGGATGACTATAAAACTACTTAAAGAAAATAAAGTGGCATGC
This sequence comes from Bacteroidota bacterium, assembly GCA_040387955.1. GTDB lineage: Bacteria > Bacteroidota > Bacteroidia > Chitinophagales > Chitinophagaceae > Ferruginibacter. The sequence continues at coordinate 4,173 of JAZKCS010000005.1, forward strand.
TAACAAGTAAAGAATATATTGAATCAGGTATTTTAGAGTTGTATGTGTTGGGTATGACCAATGCAGATGAATCTAAAGAAGTAGAGATCAGGGTGGCTGCTGATACTGTTATAAAAGAGGAATTGAATGCTATCTGCAATTCTTTAGAAACCTATGCAATGTTGAATGCGGTTGAACCAGGCTTATTAATGAAACCTTTTTTATTAGCAACCATTGATTACACCGAAAGGTTAAAGAGTGGTGAGCCAGCTGCTGCCCCTCCTATGTTAAATAAAAATTCCGCAATTGAAGATTATAGTACTTGGCTAAACAGGAATGATATGAAGAATACCGGAACCGATGATTTTTTTGCCAAAATTATCGGTTATACTCCCGAGGCTATTACTGCTATTGTGTGGCTAAAAGATTATGCCCCTCATGAAGTCCATGATGATGAATATGAAAAATTCCTTATTGTAGAAGGTACTTGTAATATAATTGTTGAAGATGAAGTGAATCAACTTTCTCCGGGAGATTATTTTGCCATACCATTACATAAAAAGCACATGGTAAAAGTTACATCATCGTTTCCTTGTAAAGTTATTTTGCAAAGAGTTGCTGCTTGATGTTACTCCCAGCTATCAGTAATGTTTAACAAATTTAAAAGCTGCGCTACCCTGAGTTTGTAACTCAGATTTTTTTTATTATCATGTTTCATTGCCGTGGTTCGTGGCATCCCAAACAGCAAAAATACAATTTGGAACATACACCATCTTCTTAATGGCATATCTTTTGTTGCCTATATACTTAACCGATCCTTCCCTTTAAAAATTTTATCCCAGCCCAAAGCATTGTTTATTATAAATCCACAGCTGGCAGATCAAATTTTATTAATTAATCAAAAAAATTACGATGAAAAAATTTAGTATTATTCTTGCAAGCGTATTAACACTTGGGGGATTGGGTATTATTATCAGCAGTTTTATAACCTCACCTGCCGGCAGTAACCAGGACGGCTATAAAATAACAGTTCCTATGACCGGAGCTCAAGAAGCTCCCAATGCCGGTGACCCTGACGGATCCGGAACTGCAACATTTACTTTAAATTCTGGACTAGGCACTATAGAATACACGCTTACAGTTCGGAATATTGAACCTGCCACAGCAGCACATATACATATTGCGCCAGCAGGTAGTGCTGGCTCGGTTGTAGTGGGATTAACCGCACCAGCAAATGGCACTTCGAGCGGAGTTGCCCAGGTTGATAAGGAAGTGATCAAGGCGATCCGAAAAAATCCTTCTGCATATTATGTGAATGTTCATAATGCAACTTATCCGGGTGGTGCAGTGAGAGGACAATTGTCAAAATAGTAACATTGAACCCTCTGGCAAAAGACTGTACCAAATTAAAGGCTCTGGCGCAGGTCTCCTGATCTGTGCCTAAAAGTCATTTAACGACGTTGCTATGAAGATGAAAAAGTACAGAACTACTCAATAATAAATTTGTACCCCCTTCGCCTTGGCTTCTGTCTTCTCAAATCATTCTCCATAATCATACGCTTAAATAAAAGTTCAATAACGGTATTCCGTACAAGTGAGTGACACAACGATGTCGCCATGAAAGCTAATGCTGGTATCAAAAAATATTTTAATGAATGGTTCCTGAAGACATGTACCAAGGCGGAGAAATAATTTAATCTCCGATAGTTTTTATTTAATCGCTATTTTTAAAAAAAACTAACATGTCAAAAACAAAAATTACAGTAAACAATAACGGATCGTTGAAAATAGAAGGCGATTTTGAAGTAGTAGATAGAAACGGTGGCGTTTATAATTTACAAGGAAGAGAAATTGTTTCTTTCTGCCGGTGTGGTCAATCAAAAAATAAACCATTTTGTGATGGCTCACATAACGGGCATTTTGAACATGAAGCAATTGCTTTCGATTTGCCGCCGAAGAAAACTATTTAATTTCTCCCGTATAGTTCAAGATTGTTCTGACCGTATTATTCAACAAATTTAAAAGCTGTTACTCAATAATGAATTTGTACCCTCTACCATGTACGTTAATAAATTTAAGGGAGTTATCGTCACTTAATTTCTTACGTAATTTAGATACCAATACATCAACATTTCTGCTGATCACAACTATACCTTCATCTTCCCAAATTTCTTTCATCAGTTTTTCCCTTTCTACGATCTGATTTAGATTTTCTGCAAATATTTTTAGTGCTTTTGTTTCTTTGTCCGAAAGTGTAATAGTTGTATGCTCACTTTTAAGCAAATTATTACCTGGATAAAATCGAAAGCTTCCTAATTGTATATAATCACTATTATCGACGATTGATGCTGCGGCTGCTTTTTTCCGAAAAGTATCTTTCATATAAAAACCAACCACACTCAAAGGAATGATCAACAGCAACAGCCAGAAGAAATTAAAGGTATTTTTCTTCAAAAATTCAATTTCAATAACATAACAACCAACCTCCAGCGTACGGCCTCTGCAAGGCGTTAGATCACTTGCCTGGCTATTTATTTCGAATGCAAAGACAGTTTCATTTTGTTTACACTTTCTCAAATTCACTATATAATTATTTGCCAGCCCATTTTTTTCAAATGTTCGTTGAACTAAATTGATAAGTGTATCTGAAATAAAACCAAAGTCATTTTGAAAAGATATCTGATAGGTATGCTCATTTAACTTTTTAACCGGCATCACCCGAGATGAAGAATCTTTAGCTGTAAGCAACAATTGATGTCCCAGATCACGTAATACAACCTCTATATGTTTTTCAGGGATCTCATTCTTTTTATTGACAGATGCACCAGCAGCCATCAAAATAGCAATTATCACGATTGAAGATCCGAACAGAATAAATGGCTTCATTGGTGCAAAAATAACCTATTAAACCTCGGCTTTCAGTAGTTTTACAAACGTTTTACATATCCTTTACAACTTTTTACTATTAAAAAGATGCAGGTTTATTGACAACAGATAGCTTTGTTTTATTGTTTCACACAATCAATTTATAGTTATGAAAAATATGAAAAAAGTTATTTATGTGCTGATCTTATCGCTGGTTGTGGTAAGCGGATTAGTATTTGCAAATCATCAGATCAAAAATGAAACTTCTAAAAAATCAACCCAAAAGCCACTCACTGCTGCTGAAATGAAAACCGAACGGGAAAAATGGGAAGCGTCTCCTGAAGGTATAAAGTTCAAAAATTGGGAAGCTTCTCCCGAAGGTCAAAAAGTGCTTGACGGTGCTGCTAAAATAAGGAAGCATGTAAGTGCTTTTACCAATATGGAGGCTGTAGTAACCTCCCTTACTCTTCCCCCGGGATCAAGATTAGGTTTCTGTGTGATGGCCAGCATTGATGGCGTCGAGTATATTGTACAATTTCATCCGGAAAAGTCTCAACTTGAGCAATTGCAAAGCCTGAAAGTAAACGACAAAATAATTATAAAAAGCCACAACGTATCAATGGCGCCCAAGTATGCATATCCAATAGTATCTGGTGACTATGTAGAACGAGATAATAAAATAATTTATAAACGTATCCTTCGCAAAGGCGGATGCTGAGTAATTAAATTTAAAAATACATGCCCTGCTATCCGTAGTGTTCAACAAATTTAAAAGCTGCCCTATCCAGAGTTTGTAACTCTAACTATTTCTTATGGTAAGTTAATGCACAACCGTTATTTTCATGACCATTGATATAAGCTTTAATTTGTTCTTCGGTAAAATCACATTTTATAGTTATGATATTATCCATACAATCATTTACAGACCAGCATGCTTTCTTCTCTTTTTTACAGCTTATAAAAATTGTTATTAAAAATACAGAAATGATGATTTTTCTCATATTGTAAATATAATTTTATTTTGCAATCCCCCTGCGCTATCCTGAGTTTGTAACTCAGGATTTTTTATATTATTTTGTAGTAAATTAATTTAAACAAATATTAATAGTATGAAAAAGTTACAATTCAAAGTAAGCATCAATGCACCTGTAACCAAGGTATATGATTTTATGCTTGGCACTACCAGTAAATCAACTTATGAGCAATGGACTTCTTTTTTTAATCCTACATCTACTTATGAAGGAAGTTGGGACAAAGGAAATAAAATGCTATTTGTGGGAGTAGATGAGAAAGGAGAAAAGGGAGGCATGGTATCCAGGATAGCTGAAAATATTCCCCACCAATTTGTTTCAATTCAACATTATGGTCTTTTAAAAGCTGACAAGGAAATTACAGAAGGACCAGAAGTGGAAAAATGGGCAAACGGATTTGAGAACTATACTTTTGAAGAAAACAATGGGACTACAACTGTAATTGTTGACTTAGACACAACAGAAGATTTTTTAGATTACATGAACGAGAATTATCCAAAAGCACTCAACAAGTTGAAAGAACTTTGTGAAAAATAACCCAAGGTTAATGTCTTCGCAGACCAAGAAGCAAGACGCAAAAGACCTCTTTTTTGACGCTTTCATACCCTACTTATTTTGCAGTTAACCAGTACATTTGAATTATAATCTAAAAAATAAAAATTATGGCAGAAATCAATCCACACATTAATTTCAACGGCAATGCAGAAGAAGCATTCAACTTTTACAGATCAGTATTTGGCGGAGAGTTCGCAAAAATAATGAGGTTCAAAGATTTAGCGAATGCTGAATTTCCAGTACCAGAAAAGGAAGCGAATAAAATAATGCACATTGCTTTACCGATCGGTAAAAGTATTTTAATGGCGAATGATGTGCCTGAAATATTGGGACGAACAAACGAAAATGAGAAGAGAAGCAAAATTGTAATTACTGCAGAAAGCAAAGAAGAAGCTGACAAATTATTCAATGGGCTTTCGGCAGGTGGACAAATTGAAATGCCTATTGCTGACAGCCCTTGGGGTTCATATTTTGGGATGTTTAGGGATAAATACGGCATTGAATGGATGGTGGACTTTGATGCAAATGCATAAACGAATCCATTTATGCCTAATGTTCAGCAAATTAAAAAACATTGTCATCCTGAGTTTGTAACTCAGGATTTTTTCTATATTTCCTTAAAAATTAATTTAGCCAAATTAAAAATATAACTTCCTTTAGGGACAATTTTCTCAATCAAAACATATTCTCAAGATCATGAAAAAACTTATTTTTCTAGGATTTCTAATTTCTATCGTCTCTTCCTGTTCATTAAGTCATAAGCAGGATGAAAAAAGGATTGAGTTAGTTAATTCATTGAAAGGAATTGGGATTTCATTTTTTAAAGATTGGTCGTATAATAATAGAGGAACTGCTGACATAAAAGCCTGGTATAAGACTATAAATGATCGTATCATTTATAGTTGTCAATTTTTAAAGATGAATGGGGCTGAAGAAATTCTAATAACAAATCCAAAAAACTTTTTAGAGGAGCAAAAGATATCGATTGACATGAACGGTGCTACAACATCTAAAGCATATAGATTTAAAGACAAAATCGTTTTTACAAAATTAGATCCTAAGTTGGGCCAATATGAACAAGCAGGAATAATTACTAACCAAACGAATGAAGATATGTTTAATGAGAATAACATTTTTAACAGCTTAGAAAATATGGGTAAAGATTTGGATAAAATCGGGGTAAGAGAATAATTCATATAAGGGACGAATTCGATTTATTATGCTTGACGGTGAATTATTGTTTTATTTACCCGATAATATTGATGAAGAATTCAAAAAGAAAGAAATAGCAGGATGCATAATGATAATGCCTAATTGGTGGTATTATGTTAAGGTCAATTAGATATCCCAACTATCTGTTGTCTTCAACAAATCTAAAAGCTGCGCTATCATGGATTTGCAACTCAGGATTTTTATTTTACTTTGTTGTGCCACGAATTAAGGTAACGAGATATTGAAACTATAATAATGAATAGAGTAATTTTAATCTTAACGCTCTGGGTTAATTCAAATGAACTAGTAGCTCAACAACCAATTCCTGTTAAGCCCAGAATCCTTATCAGTACAGATATTGGAGGGACTGACCCTGACGATAATCAATCAATGGCACACTTACTTATGTATAGTGAAATGTTCAAAATTGAGGGACTGATTTCTTCACCTTCTTATGGTAACGGAAGCAAGAAAGAAATTTTTCGAATGATAAGTTTATATGAAAAAGATTTACCGAAACTAAAAAAACATCAAAAAGCTTTCCCTACATCAAACTACTTACGTTCTATAACCAAACAAGGACGTAAAGGAAATGCTCCTTACATTGGTTATACCACTGCTACTGAAGGCTCTGATTGGATCATAAAATGTGCTAAAAAGAAAAGCGATCAACCTCTTTGGATTTTGGGTTGGGGTGGGTTAGAAGATATAGCTCAAGCATTACACGATGCACCCGAAATTCAAAATAAAATAAGAGTCTATTGGATCGGTGGCCCTAATAAAAAATGGAGTGCTAACAGTTACGCTTATATTGTTGAACATTTTCCAAATCTTTGGTTCATTGAAGTCAACTCTTCCTACTACGGTTTTTTTTCAAATAACAATGAAATAGATAGCGTAAAAAGTTCGGATTATTACGACAAATACATACACGCCGCAGGACACTTAGGAAAAGATTTTAAAAGCTATTATAATGGAGATGTAAAAATGGGTGACACGCCTTCACTCCTATATATGATGGACGGAGATCCCAATAATCCTAAACGTGAAAGCTGGGGAGGTAGTTTTGAACAATTTAAACATAGCCCACGAATTGTTTTTAATCGTATCACCAATATGACAGACACAGTTGCTTTTTGCTCAATTGTAGAATTTCATTTGAAAGGACCTGAAATAAATATACCTGCAGACTCTGTTTGTTTTTGGATGGAAACAACCTATAAAAATAAAGTACAAAAGTGGGCTGGTTATTATCTTGGTAAGGGAGACTATGCAATTAAATATGTACCCAAACAAGCTGAGATTTTAAGCTATAAATTCACATCAGACATTCCTGACTTTCCTTTACAGGAAGGAAAGTTAGTGGTAGATAATTTATGGCCAGGGAAAAGCCACATAACTGATCATATATTAGGCGCTAATTGGTATACAGACAAATCAGACCCGTTGTTATACGATGGGAAAATCCAGGGTGGCCAAACTATATTAAAATGGAGAAAAAAAATATTATTGGATTGGGCCAGGCGTTGGGAATGGCTTAAATAAACAGTTCTATCATCATATTTTGTAACTTTAGTCGCCTTTAGTTGAGGCCGCCTACTATAACCAAACTATAACTAACAAAATGAAACATTTTTTCTTTTTAATTATATGCTCATTTATTTTATTAAAAACTTCTGCAATAAATGCTCCGGGATATATTGTAACATTAAATAACGATACAGTATATACGCAGATAAAGTTAACGGAAGGAAATTTTTTCATGAAGTGGTATGACATGAAGAAAAAAGTCTTAATAATTGACAGTACGGGAACTGTTAAGGAATTTAAGCCTACAGATATAAAAGCTTTTGGATACATTTATAAATCAGATAGTGTAGTACATGTTGCAAAACCTATTAAGAATGGCAAAATATATTTTCTTTATCCTGTGGTTGTCGGTGAAAAAGCTAGTCTTTACCAGTATTCTAAAACAGTTCCTCAGGGATTAGACCACTACACAGATCGGGAATTTTATACGTTTGAAAAAAATGATGGAACACATATTTTTATGGACAGTTTTGATCCTCTTGATTCTTTTTCGCAAAAGTTATCAGCTTTCTACAACGGCAATATTGAAATTAAAAATCTGATCGCATCTAGTTTTAAGGCTCGTAGGAAAATACAAAATGATATAAAAGCTATAGTGGAAGCAATGAATAAGTTATGAATACTCCAAACTATTCATATGTTCAACAAATTTAAACGCTGTACTTAGAGTCACCGTGACTTGTTAATAAGTTTGAAACAAAATGAAGATCATTACCCTTTACAAAAATCCAAAAGTGCGGTATTCAATTCATTGGGATGTGTTACATTCAATCCATGTGGCGCCCCTTCAATAATTACGTACTTATTATTAGCAATGCCTTTCGCAGCTTGGTCACCTGAAGTTTTTATGGGTACAATATTATCTGCATCACCATGTACAATAAGTACTGGTACATTTATATTTTTTAATTCAGATCTGAAATCAGTACCCCCCCATGCTTCCGCAGCTTTAATAGTAGCGTGTGCAGATGTTTGTGATGTCGCTATAAAATCTGCATCCAGTCTTGCCTGGCTTACATCTTTATTCAACATAGAAACATTATAAAAGTTTTTATGAAACTCTTTTAAGAAAGCTACCCTGTCGGTTGCAAGCGCCTGCATTATTTCATCAAGCTTTTCTTTTGGCACACCATCAGGATTGTCGGGCTTTTGTGCCACCAATGGAATGATAGAAGAGATCAATGCTACTTTTACAACTTTTGAACCACCATATTTTGTAAAGTATCTTACCACTTCGCCTCCACCCATAGAAAAACCTGCAAGGATCACATCATTCAGGTTAAGTGTTTCAATGAGTGTGTGGACATCACTTGCAAGACTATCATAATCATATGCATCATAGGGCACATCTGATTTACCAAAGCCTCGTCTATCATATGCAATGCAACGAAACCCCTCTTTAAGCAAAGCATTTATTTGAAGTTCCCATGAATCACCGTTTAGTGGCCAACCATGTATTAATATAATGGGTTGACCTTTGCCAAGATCACGATAAAAGATCTTTGTTTCAATACTGTTTTGTTTGTTAATTATGTAAGGCATAAAATGTTTTAATAAAAAGCACGAAAAATGTGCCGAGAAAAACTAAGCTATAACTACAGAAAATAAATACTGTAAATGAGACTTTTTATCTACAAAATGAGACCCGTCTTTGTAAAATAATATTTCATAGTATTATACCAACCCTGCGCTTTTTCTTGAACACTGTTTACCTCAATGCCTGATAAACGATCATAAAACTTTGTAACTCAAAATTTTTCTTTTATTTTGTTGTTAACCTAACAGCTAAAAATTATAAATTATAAAACATTTCAAATGAGACACTTGATTTTCTTTATGCATACATCTCTTGATGGCTATGTAGCAGGACCTAACGGAGAAATGGATTGGATAAAATTCGACGATGCATTGTTTGACTTTGTTGGCACCATGACCGCACATGCAGACACCGCACTTTATGGACGTGTTACGTATGAAATGATGCAAGCCTATTGGCCAAAAGCAGGCGAACAACCAAACGCAACAAAACATGCCAGGGAACATTCAGCCTGGTATAACAAAGTTTCAAAAATTGTATTATCAACAACAATAAACGAAGCTGAACTAACCAACACAAAAGTTATTAGTGACGAACTTAAAGACAACATTGATAAAATAAAAACACAAGAAGGAAAAAACATTTTAATCTTCGGAAGTCCTCGTGCTTCACAATCTTTATTAAGGGAAGATATTATTGATGAGTTTTGGCTTTTTATTAATCCAATTATTCTTGGAAAAGGCATGCCGTTATTTAAAGATGTAACCAATACTACCAAACTAAAACTTGTAGAATCTAAAACTTTTGAATGTGGTGTAATTGCGCTTCATTTTGCAAAATTGTAAACAAAAACTATACAAAAAAAATCCCCGAATAAAAGCCGGGGATTTTTTAATTCATTTTACTATTTTATTTATTGAGGGCTTACACCAAAATAAAAACCTCCTACATACGGCTTATCAAGATTAATACCTATCGGTAAACCAAGTATATAGTTTTTATTATATACTGATAAAAGTTGGGGCAGGGATAAGAAATTATGATCTATAGAAACACTTTTGATCTTAGTAGATGTACCGCCATTTCCTGAATAAACTGTTTTACCTGCAAAAATATAAGGAGCATCAGTTGTAGGATCAATGCTTAGGCTGTTGATATGTTCAGTAAGTGGCGGAGCGCTAAATCCACCCCAGAAACCATTCAACGGGCTTAAATAATGGTATGAATTGGTTTTGCCAACGCTAAACAAAGCATAGTTATCACTTATATCTACCATTTCGCCTATACGAAGATTATCCTCACTGATAGGTGTATATGTATTTTGTTGGGACCATGAACTGCCGCTTCTTATGAACTGGCCAATGTATCCATTGCCGTAATGTCCGCCTACAGTTTTAGCAGGTGCACCTACAAGGGCATACACACCGGAAGGGCTCATTGCCATAGTACTCCCAAAATTTTCATTGGCAACAGGGCTTGGATCCTGCAAAGAAGCTTGTAACGTAAAAGTAGAAACAGGCTTGTTATAGATACGTACAGTACCAGCGCCTGAGAATCCACTGACTGTCGCACCCGGCTCACTGATCGCTGCATAATTTCCAAATTGGTTGATCGATACTATCTGCCCAAATTGTGTAGCGGCAGTGGCACCAAATATTGTTTGTAGCGGAACCCATGTACTCCCATTATAATTATAGATATAAACTGCTCCAGTAAGAACGTTTGCCCCATTGCCGTGATTTGGGGCTCCAACAATTAAGTAAGACCCTCTTAGACATAATGAGATACCATATTGAGCAAGAGCAGTATTTCCCGTAGGCAATAAGGTGGTTTGATATTGCCATACACCTGCAACATTTTTATAAATATATACTCCTCCAGTATAGTTAGCTCCTACCCTATAATAAGGAACACCTATAGCAGCAAACTGATCCCACATAGAAACACTATAACCTGCAAGTGTAGTATCTGAATTATACGGGCCGTATATAAAATTATTGGCAGGGCGCTGATTTGCACTTAATGGCGCAAATCCTAACCAGTTTCTGCCGTCAAACATAAACAAGGTTTGCTCTGTGCTATCATAAACAAGTAAACCTGCTGCCGGCCCGGCAATGGCATTTCTTTGTATGCTTGACATCCTTGGTATAAGTACACCTTTTGTTGTGCTTTTTACATCAAGCATGGCGCTTGCATGCGGTGCTGATGGTGGTGTTGATATGCCAACCTGCGCCTGTAGGTTTAATGCAATAACGGTAATGATTAGCAGTAAGTATATTTTGTTCATGGTAAGATTATTTATACAAAATAAGATATTTTTTTTTGATTAATAAATTTGAATTATCCACGGTATTATTCTGGAATTAAATAAAATTAAAACCTTCATCGTCATGAGTTTGTAACTCAGGTTTTTTTATTTTATCTTGTTATCCCATAATCAAACCCAAGATCTAAACAAAAAAAATGGGTAAAATAATTGCAGCAATCAATATGACTCTAGACGGCTATTGCGACCATACAGCAATAACTCCTGATGAAGAAATACATCAACATTACGCTGACCTGTTACGGAATGGAGACACTGCTTTATATGGCCGGATAACATATCAATTAATGCAATTTTGGCAAACACTGTTAAAAGAACCTTCAGGCGAAAAAACAATGGACGACTTTGCAAGAGCTATAGACAAAATTCCAAAAATTGTTTTTTCACATACGTTAAAAGATACAAGATGGGAAAGCGCTACATTATCAAATAAAACTCTTGAAGAAGAAGTTTTAGCACTTAAACAAAAAAAGGGCAAAGACATTTTAGTGGGCAGTCGTAGTTTAATTATACAATTGGTAAAACTTAATCTGATCGATGAACTACAGCTTTGTGTTCATCCGGTTTTAGCAGGAAACGGCTTACCATTATTTGAAAATATAAATAACAGTACTATTCTTAAACTTACTAAGGTCAAAACCTTTAGTGGTGGTGCAGTTATACTTTACTATGAACCCAACAACAAATAATAAAGTGTACTAAAATGAATTATACAAAAATTATAAATAACCTTTCAGAAAACGAAAATGTTTTTAAGGAGTTGTTATTGGGCTTAACAGAAGAAATATATTTATGGAAACCTGATCCTGAAAAATGGTGCTTGCTCGAAATTGTTTGTCATTTATATGATGAAGAGAGAGAAGACTTTAGAGCAAGAACAAAACACACACTTGAAACCCCCACAGCCTCACTCCCTCCAATTGATCCACAAGGTTGGGTAAAAAAGAGAACCTACATTCAGCAAAATTACAATGAAAAGCTAACAGTTTCCTGACAGAAAGAGAGCAGTCAGTTAAATGGCTAAAAAGTCTTTCAAAGCCTAAATGGGATAACGCTTATGAACACCCGAAATTCGGAAAAATGAGTGCTAAAATGTTTTTATCAAATTGGCTTGCTCATGACTATTTGCACATCCGGCAAATTACAAAGCTGAAATATGATCATTTAAAACAGTTGACAAATGAAGATCTTAACTATGCCGGCAATTGGTAAACGAAAATAATAAATATTTAGAAAATGGAATTCAATCCCAATAATAATATTGTTAAACTCTGTCTTCAAGGTATGAGCATGGAAGAACAAAACAAACCTGAAGAAGCAAGCAGACTGTTTCTCCAGGCATGGGAGGAAGCAACGAACAATTTTGAAAAATTTCTTGCAGCCCATTATATAGCCCGGCATCAAAAAAATGTTTCGGATAAATTAAAATGGCTCAAAACAGTTTTACAGTTTGCATTAAAAATAAATGATGACACTGTTCATAGTGCCTTTCCTGCGCTGTATACAAACATTGCCAAATGTTATGAGGAATTATCCGAAACTAACAAGGCAAAACATAATTACGAATTAGCAACTTTGTTTAAAAGTAAGCCATCTGACAAAGGTCCGTTTTATCATGGCACAAAAGCAGAGCTGCAAGTCGGTGATTTACTTATAGCCGGAGGCAGTTCTAATTACCAACACGAACTTAAAATGAATCACATTTATTTCACCGGCCTGGTTAATGGAGCCGGGCTTGCCGCTGCTTTGGCAAAAGGTGATGAACAGGAACATGTTTATATCATTGAGCCAACAGGTGCTTTTGAAAATGACCCCAACGTTACAGACAAAAAATTTCCTGGTAATCCCACCCGATCGTATCGTTCTAAAGAGGCATTAAAGATCATAGGCGAAGTGTCAGATTGGCAAAAACAAACACCTGAGGAAATTAAAATGTGGCGGAAAAAGTTAGCTGATAATAAAGGAGAAATTATTAATTAATTTCTGATATTTATATCTCTCTCATATATATATATAGGCATGTAATTTGTTTTATAATTTTAAAAAAATGGCCACTTCTAAAAAAAATAAAACAAATAAACTTGGTGTAAAAAACTCTCTTGTAAATAATATTAATGCAAGAAAAGAAAAAGGCGTTAGCAGAAGTAAAGCGGATTCTACTGTTAGTAAAAGATCTTATGAAAAGATGGAAAATAAATGGAAGGATAAAAAGAAATAGTCCAAAAAGATCAACTATTAAGAATTAGTTCCATCTGCATATATTTCTAACAATGTCTGCATACTATCTTTCAATACACCCGAGGCCTCATCAAAAAAATTATCTTTACTCTTTTTGGACGCTTTATTATCAGTGGATTTCTTTACAAGCATTTTTATCTTTTCCAGATCATCAAAGAAAACAGGAACTTGTTTTTCATAAAAAGCATTAACTGCTTCTATAGATATTAAGATATCCTCGTAATCGATCATAATATCGTTGATCTCTTTTACATTATCTGCAGTATGCCTTCTTGGTATCCTGTTAAATAAAGCCGTTAACGCAGTTGTAGTAGAATTCATTGTTTTATGCTTGCAACAAATGTACGTGAAAACAAAGGCTAAATATTAAAAGGCTGGTTTACCGCAAATTATACTTATATCATCACCAATGGTTAGAATAAAATACCAAATATTAAAACTTATCCCTATCTTGATTAAAACATTCCTCTTTCCTTAAGAAACAAACCCATCTCCTATAATTGCCTTATCTTTTTTCAGCCAAAATTATTATCATGAACAAATTTTTGTTTTTCGGAGTGAGCCTTTTCACTATTATCTCTACCATTTCTTGTAAAAAGGAATCATTCAAACAACCAATAGTTGATACTCAAGTTCAAAAAAAATCGACCGATGCAAGAAAATGTCCTGAAGGATCTGTATTATTTGAGTTGGGTGTTGATCCTAACACTGGCAATATAGGAGGCGCAATAGAAATGTCGTGGAGCAATGAATTCAACACTTTTAAAGCCATTGACGTTAGTATTTACCGAATTGAAACTGGTGGAAATCTTGTTCTATTTATGCATCAGATACTCGGTCGTCCCGGTACCGGAATATTATCAGCGGATTATATTATTTTGCCTTCCAGTACTATTGGACTTATTTATGTAATTAACTGTTATAAAACTGACATGGTAAAAGGGAATCCTTGTTCAACCACCAGTGGTAGTAAGTATTTTTAATAATATACCGCTGGGTTTGCAACTCAAATTTTTAAAAACAAATTTATTTTCAAGATCCGTATGGTCATTAGATAGAAGTAAATAGTGCTGGACAAAAGTAAATTTGACCCGCTACTATTCTCCTGCGCTTGTCCCAATTTACTGTGCTGATAAAATAATGGATAGACTTTAGTAATTTGCATAAGTGCCGCTAGCGCTAATGTGCAACCTTAATATTCAACCTGATCCAATGACACTACACTTCTACAGCAAAAGAAAAATTGTGCTCTCAATTGAATGTTTGATCATTTCTTTTTTCATTTGTTTAGGAACTTTTGCACAAAAACAAAATCCACCTGGAACAATTTTCTTAAAAGACAATATGTACATTGACGAAATACCTATTTGCAATCTTCATTTTAGAGAGTATAAATATTCATTAGGACATTCTTTTCATTACAATATCGATAGCTTAGAAAAGGTGGTTCAAACATTGCCTTATTTAAATTTTGACATCGGATATTTTCTTAAATACACAAACTTTGCTTATAACACTGACAGTTCCAAATGTTTAATAGCAGACACAGTTAAAACATTCTGGAATAATTGGACTGATTTTAAAACATATTTAAATAATCCACGTTTCAATTTTTTCCCTGTAGTAAATATTTCACAAGAAACTGCTACTAATTTTTGCAAATGGAGAACGTATATGGTTAAAATTTTTAACGCTTCGCAACAAAATGAAAAAGACAGAAAAGAAAAGTTTGAGCACTTTGAATATAGGCTAGCTACTAATGAGGAATTAGCATTAGCATCAATAAAATTTACTTCTGATAAGAAAATTGAGTTACAAAAAAAAACTCCGGGTGACTCAATCCCTAACTTCAATCTTTTTAATAAAAAACAGAAAAAGACTTCTTTTAAAATTACAGGTTTGCAAGAAATAGCCATCACCGATAGCAATGCAAACAAAGTTTATTGGGATACAAAAAAATTTTCGCTATTAAAGGGTGACTTATTAAAACAAAATGAGGTAGATGAAAACTTAACCTTTAGATGTGTTTGTGAAATAAAGTAAGCCTTACTCGACCCATGCAATAACTCTCAATGGTGCTCCGGTACCCTCTTTTATTTTCATTGGCAATGCAATGATAAATGAACCTTTCGCTGGCAGTTGATCTAAATTTGTCAGGTTTTCAAATCCTACAATATTCTGAGCATAAAGAAGCTGGTGTGTTTTAAAATCAACAGACTGCCCATAATCTACACTGGCACAATCGATACCAACCGCTTTTATTTTCCTGTTCTTTACTAACCATTCGGCAAGCGTGGGATGTATAGAAGGAAAATGAAGTTTGCTTACAGCCTCCTGCCCTTTTTCAGCAGTTCCCAAATATTTTTCAGGATCAGGATAAAATTTACTCCAACCAGTTTTAAAAAGAAGGATCGCATCATCAGGTATTTGGTCATGTCGTTTTTCCCATGCTTCTATATCAACTGAGCTGATCTGGTAATCTGCATTATTTTTTGTTTTGTCTGCAACGTCCACAACAACCGCCTCGCCTATCAATTGCTGAAGCGGAATTTCATCAACACTCCATTTTCCTTTTGCAAAATGTACGGGTGCGTCTAAATGTGTGCCACCATGTTCGGGTGAAGAAAATGCATTAGATGAATAATAAAAACCTCTGGCAGTAATTCCATTGAATTGCGTATCCAGTTTAAACCCTGTTGGATTATTCGGCCAATAGATTGTTTCTTTCGAAAAATCGTGACTTAGGTCGATGCATTTTCCTTTGGCAAATTGTTCTGCTAAAGAAGTTCTTTTAGTTGGTTGGTCACAACCAGTAAATAATACTATTAAGATGAATATTATTATTTTCATTTTTATGTAAAAGTTACAAAAAAATTATTTAGTAACTTACCTGAATCTTATTAGAGAAGCAAGTTGGAAGTGATATAACAAAATAACTTACAAATGATCCGAAATTGTACATATATATTATTTTTTTTATTGTTTATAATCTCTTGTAATGATAACCCAAAGGTCAAAGCCAATAAGACTACTGCTATTACTCTAGACACATCTTATTCAATTCCTTATCGCTCTAAATGGAATACTGAATTGATCTCTTTCCCTATTGAGTTTGCTCCAGGGATACCGTATAAAGGCGTTGAGGATATACGTTTTGCTCCAGGCTGGAATGATGTTACCAGTGAAGAATACTGGACTTATTGTTTCCTATGGAGTTTACAAGACAACCCCAAGACTGATGCTAGAATAATTGAGAATAATCTAAAGACCTATTATAAGGGTTTGATAGGTAGTAATACCAAAAAAAATAAAATACCCGATGATAAATTAATTATAACAGAAACTTCTTTTAAAAAAGTGAAGACTGATAAGAATGATATAGAAACCTTTGAGGGCACAATCCACATGTTGGATTATATGAGACAAGAACCAATTACACTTAATTGCCGTGTTCATTTAATATCCTGTTCTCAACAAAATAATGTTTACCAATTTTACGAAATATCACCACAACCGTTAACTCACAACATTTGGAAAATACTTTCAGTATTCAGAGAAGGTTTTAAGTGCATTGATAATAAAGAGGGCAAAATAAAAAAAGTCAGTCAATAGTTTTATTCTCTATCATTATAAACTATTATGGGAAAAGCTTACATTAGATGATCTCTCACATATTAAAGCTTTTTTATGACTAAATTATTTGCATTAATTTTTTCTGTAGCTGTATTTACTGGCTGTAATAATAAGCAAGATCATTCGATGAATCATTCTGGCTCAGACAGTACGCAAGCATCCGTTACAAATGACCATTCCGTTGATATAGCTGCAATCATGAAGGCAGACAGTGCATGGGATAAAGCATCAGAAGCAAAATCTGCTGAAGGCTGGTTAAGTTTTTATACGGATGATGCGATCGTAATGCCACCTGGAGAAAAAGTTTGCAAAGACAAAGCATCGAGGGAAGCATCTATAAAAGGCATGTTTGCTATACCAGGTGCATCACTTAGATTTCAAACTACCAATGTTGATATATCAAAGATGGGTGATATGGCTTCTGCTGTTGGTGTATATCAATGGAGTTCTAAAGATGCTGCAGGCCAGGACTATCATGAAACAGGTAAATACTGTGAAATATGGAAAAAACAAGCTAATGGCAATTGGAAATGCAATGTGGATATATGGAATGCTGATCCGGCAAAATAAATAGCCTATACAATTTAAAACAATAATATCCTGAGTTAAACTCAGGATTTTTTTATCAATATTTTCATACCTTAAATAAAAATTAAACACATGCAATGGCAAAATACTGTTACGATCATCACCGGTGCCAGTTCTGGAATTGGTAAAGCCACTCTTGAACTTTTAAGAAAAGAAGGAAGTATTGTATTCAATCTTGATAATACGCCACCTGAACAACCTGACCCCTATTTTATTCATTGCGATGTAAGCAAAAGTGCACATGTAGAGCAAGCAATAAAAACGATCAGTGAAAAAGAAAAACAAATAGACTTTTTATTTACAAATGCAGGCCGGCATCTTTTTGCTAATATTGAAGATACAAGCTATGAGCAATTGGAATCATTGGTGGGCATTAATTTGATGGGCACTTTTTATTTATTAAAAAATGTGATCCCGATTATGAAGCAACAACAAAAAGGAAGTATTGTTCTCATGGGTTCTGATCAGGCATTTGTTGGCAAAGCCAGCAGCGCTGTATATGGAATGACCAAAGGTGGCGTAGCACAGCTTACCAAAAGTACTGCTATCGACTATGCTACATTTAATATAAGAGTGAATTGTATTTGCCCCGGTACCATTCAAACGCCGTTACTTGACAATGCAGTAAAACAATTTGTAAACAAATCCGGACAAGAGCCTACGGCTGTATATGCTTCACTTGACACCGCTCAACCGTTGGGGCGAATTGGGCAGCCTGAAGAAATTGCTAAAACCGTTCGTTTTCTTTTTTCTGATGACAGCTCTTTTATCACAGGAGCATTGATCGCTGCAGATGGTGGGTATACTTGTCAATAATAAAAAGGCTATCGAATTTTCCTTTATTCAGGATTTGTTCAAGCATTCATTTTATTAATGATACCTTCACCTTATTTCATACTTCAAACCTATTATTGGAAAATATCTTTAATACACTCATCAATAGTTTTATAGAAAATAAAATAGGTATAGCAAATGGTTTTTTAAGTGAATCACTCGCCTTGCACTTGAAAGAGAATCTTGCAGCTCTTTATGAGAATAAACAACTTATAGCTGCGGGCACGGGAGACAATGCAAATGTCGATCATAGTAAATTGTTTAGAGGTGATATTATCCATTGGTTAGACAGAAAGCATAATAACATACACGAAAATAGTTTTTTCGATCTCATGGATGCATTTGTAAAACATTTAAACGATACCTGCTATACGGGTATCACCAGTTATGAATTCCACTATACTTTATACGAAAAAGGAAGTTCTTATAAAAAGCATCTTGATCAATTCCGGAATAATGATAGCAGAAAATATTCTATGGTCATGTACTTAAATGATGATTGGAAAGAAGTAGATGGTGGAGAATTATGCATACACAATGAGAAAGGATCACAAAACATATCACCGAATAGTGGCAAGAGTGTATTTTTTAAAAGCAATGAATTAGAGCATGAAGTATTGGTTACCAATAAACCAAGAATGAGTATTACGGGATGGTTAAAATCCTGATAACATAAAAAAAAAAAGCTTATGAGATGGATAAGATTATTGAAGCCATTGATCTTTTCAAGATTTCAAACTAAACTCACCATAAGTCAAACTTCTACTTTACAGTTTTCTGTTTGGTTATCAGATATTGATGCTACCATTATGAACCATGCGGCAATGATGACAGTATTTGAAACTGGGCGTATCGACTACATGGTAAGAACAGGCTTTTTCAAATTAGCCCGGCACAAAAAATGGTATGTTCCAATTGCAAGTATCAATGTTCAATTTTTCAGGCCCTTAAAAGTATTTCAAAAAGCAGTGCTTACAACAAGGGTATTTCATATGACAGAGCATTTTATTTTTATGGAACAAAAGATCACAAGATCGGGAAAAGATGTGGCTATATGCATGGTAAAATGCAAGATAAAATCTGGAAGAGAAAATATTACAACTCAGGAAGTATTAAACTTTTTAAACGCTAAAAATATTCCAGCCGAATCAAAAGAATTAGTTGAACTTTTTGAAAAACAAGATAAAGCCTTCAAGGAGAAATTTTTTGAAAAAGAATAATAAAGAAAGATATTCTTGCTATCAACACCCACTTCCTTTAATTGAATCTTTTACGCAACACCCGGGATGTTTTATACAGTTGAAGTAATAAAAAAATAAAGCCTTCATAGTTTGAGGTATTTTTTTATCTTTAAAACAATCACTAAGCATCGTATAATTTACACCGGTGTCATCAGCTAATTTCCTAATAGACATTTTGTTTGCAAGTAATTGTTCTTCCAGCCATTTTGCATCAACGATATTAACCATTGGTTCATCAAATGGAAATGCGGTAACATTAATTTCCTTTGCCGAAAAATTCTTTTTAAAAAGTGCTGTGCAAATTGCAATTAATTTTTCAGCAGTATGATATTCGTTCTTTTTATTTTTATCCTGATGGATTTCCACTTTGATACCATTATTGCTCACTTCTGTTATTTTAAAAAAAACATTTTGAGCCGTCTTTAATTCATACGCAGCAACAAATAGATGATCCAGCACTTCAGTAGAGGTGCACTTTAAAAGATTAAGATTTTTTATCATGGAAACAGGTTTAAGGTAGGCTAATTTAAAAAACATCAACAAGTTTTCCAAGTATTTTTTGTAGCTATATATTTTATTTTATAATCATTTGAGTGAACAAAATTTTGTCTTACCTTTCTTACAAATGACATTAAAGAAATCATTTCTTATCCTTTTTCAAATTGGCTCAGGCCAATTATATTCGGTTTTGTTTCCATGATCATACTATTAATTAGCATCCCAATACTATCTTACCAAAAATTAAGAATTAATTTGAAATACCCCGACTTAATATTAATATCCATTAGGTATTTTATACCTAATCTAACAAACGCATTCTATATGCGTTCATAGCAGTTTCTCCTAATTTTTTTATAAGGCGATAGTTGACAATGAAACCTACCGGAGCACCAATAATAGGCACCAGTTGCGCCATTTTTGCAAGATCAATATAATCTCTGTACTCTTGTTGAAAATTTCTCCAATCAAATTGCTCTATATCTTCTGGTAATTGTTTGCTTCGCTCCTCCCAATTGATCATTTTTAAATAAACTTCCTTTCTATGTTCATGACTTGAAAATGCCAATTCAAAAATATGAAGTATATACAAACGTTCTTTGTAATCCTTAACATCGTATCCATACATTGAAGAAATATCAAAAAGTAATTTCATTTTTATCCCAATAAGAATTGGAAAATCTGCCAGGCCAAGTAATATCCCCCCTGCTCCTGTTATTCCTCCTTCTATTGCTGCAGTGTTTTTATACATTTTTATTCTCTCTACAATCGCAGCTTCACGAACTTCCAATGACTTATCATGTATTGCTGCCGGTGTAGTATACTTAGCACCAAATAATACACCACGGATCATTTGTTTAATAGTAGTTGTTATTGCAGCATGAACTTTTTCAGGTATCCATTTATTGATCTTTGTCTGTAGACGTTTTGACAATTTATTGAAGAAAGAAGGACGACTCACCATTTGTTTTTGCCAAACGGTTAATTGAGAAAGCGTTTCTTTTTGATAGTTATCCATACACACAATTTATGTCTTTAAAGTTACTTAACTGTTTTTCATGTATATAGTAATTCTAAATCATTAAATTTGGTACCTACAGTCTAAATAAAACCTGCCATGGCATCAAAAAGATCCTTCCCTGGTCCAATCCCTATATTAATGATAGTGATCGTCTTTGCAGCAATATTTACATGGGTTTTACCAGCGGGTCAATATAATAAACTTTCTGTAACAGGAAAAAATTTTACAATGATCACCAATACCGGGGAAATCCAACTTCCGCTAACACAAAAAACATTAGATAGCCTTGGTATTAAAATACAGATTGAGAAATTTATTCATGGTGATATTCGTAAACCTGTTTCAGTACCCGAAACATTTACAAAACAGCAAAGAAATGGCCAGGGCTTTCTCAGCATTTTGCAAGCACCGATAAAAGGTATCATTGAAAGTGTAGACATCATTTTATTCATACTCATCATTGGTGCGTTCATGTACGTATTCAATGAAACAGGAGCTATGGTGAAAGGTATTAGCTGGCTTGCATATACCATGAGGGGCAGGGAACATTGGCTGATAGCTATTCTCACAACAATCTTTTCGTTTTTTGCAGGATCGTATGGAATGGGTGAAGAAGCATTGGTCTTTTATCCGATCCTGGTTCCTTTGTTTCTTGCTGCAGGGTATGATCTTATTGTTCCATTAGCAATAATTTTTGGGGGCACTTCAGTTGGAGCGCTACCTGCTTTTTCAAATCCATTTTCTACTATCATCGCATCCAATGCTGCCGGTATCAATTGGATGGATGGATTAACGCAGCGATTGATACTTTGGGCAATTGTTACAGCATTACTGGTGTGGTATATTTTAAGATATGCAGCCAAAATAAAAAAAGACCCCACTGCATCATTGGTTTATAAAATTGATGGAGATGTAAAACCATTATATGAAGTTTACCAAGTTACCGATATAGCGCCGAAACTTGAATGGAAAGCAAAATTGTTGTTGCTTATTTACATAACAACTTTTTTGTCGATGATATATGGCGTAGTGTTTTTAGATTGGTGGACAATAGAAATGAGTTCGCTCTTTCTTGCTTCTTCTATATTGATAGCAATGATCACAGGAATGAAAGAAAAGGTTTTTACACGTGAATTTATTAAAGGCGCTGAAAGTTTATTATCGGTTGCTTTTATAGTAGGTGTTGCAAGAGGTGTTACAATTATTTTAAATGAAGGGCATATAAGTGATTCTATTTTATTTTATACAGCCAATATGGTACAAGGAATGCAGCCGGCATTTTTCATTTTGTTGTTACTTGTGTTTTATATTATTTTTTCTATCTTCATTCAATCTACTTCGGGCATGGCTGTATTAACAATGCCTATCATTGGAGGATTGGCTGTATTGGTAAACATACCCGGCAAAGAAATAGTGAACGCATATATGTATGGCATGTGCCTGATGTCTTTTCTTGCTCCTACAGGCTTAATACTCCCATCTCTGGCAATGGTGAATATTAGTTTAAAAACCTGGGTCAAGTTTATTATGCCTTTTCTTGTAATGCTTATTATTATTTGTGTGATCGCTTTGATCATTGGAATTTATTTATGAAAAAACTTTTAATCAATCACTAATAAAATCAAACACATGGAAAATGTAAAACCTAATCCTACAAAATTTTATTTCTTAGCAATGGCTGCTTTCTGGTTTGTATTTGGGCTGATAACAACTTTCTATCCGGCATTAATGAATTTGTTTCAAACTGAAGTCGGCATAAATGCAGTCACAACTTATTCTGATCACGTATGGAAACATGATGGTTTTGATATTATCGCTATCAGTGTTTTGTTTTTTGCACTTTCAAGAGAAACAGTAAGTCGTAATATGCTAAGAGCCGGAGCAATTGTTGCAGTATTGGTAACAATCGCTATCCTGTCTTCATTATTGACAACTCCATATTGGAATTTGTTATTCCTTGTTCCTGGAGTATGTTGTTTTGGATTTGCGGTTTGGGGATTTATGCTTGCTGCAAAGACCAAATGATGTATCTGAAATATAGGGTAGAATATATCCGCATGTTCTACCCTTTCTTTACAAACTTTGTAAGTATCACAATCAGTTGTTCATTTATCTTTCCTTCGATATGCTCCGGATTATCAGCAACTAATCTTATTCTTTTTACAACAGTTCCTTTAGCGGCTGTAAAACTTGTTCCTTTTACATTCAATGCCTGTGTCAATACAACATTATCTCCGTTTTCCAAAGTATTACCAAAAGCATCTTTATGTCCTTCGGCAACTTCATACGCACTCATGGCCCATTGAATTATATTTTCATCCAGTTCCACTGAATCAATAACACCACTTGCCCACTCTTCATCTTTATAAGAATAAAGAATTCTGTAACTCAAAGCTTGCACTGCCGGTTCTGGACTCCAGATACTTCCTTCCAAACAGCGCCAATGTTCGCCACGATCTTTTTCAGTTAAATTATTAAAACATGTATCACATAATGCTACCTGGTTCTCTATTTTATCTTCCTTAGGACTAACGGTGTATTCATGAGTAGCTGATTCATTGTTACACAATTCACATATCCCTTGATTACGTTCACTCAACTTTGCGCTTATTGCCATGTTTTAATAAATTTAAATTTCGCAAATGTAGCAATAAGCAAAGAGCTTCTATCCCATATTTTAAAAATAAGTGATCACTCTTTCATCAATTGAAAAATCCTCTCCTTTGCTGGTTGATTCGGTTTTTTTGGTCCAGTTGCCTTTACTGTCATATTCATATCTCCAGGTAACTGTATCCAAAAAAGTATCTTGCTTTTTATATTTCATTTCTTTGATCTTATTACCATACTCATCGTATGTCCATACCAAACGAAAATCTACTACCCCTCTGCTGATCCAAATTTCTTCTATCTTATTTCCTTTATTATCATAGGTATATTTTTGTTCGCTGGTAGCATAGCCCGGTGTTTCCAGTTTGTAGGCCGTAGCATTGCCTAAGTCATCGTAGGTCCAGGTAGTTTTACTGTACATTGTACCATCTGTTTTATAGTTTATCAACATTGTATTGTTACCCTTTGAATCGTATGTATAAGTGTAATGCCTCGACTGTTTTCCTTCTTTATCATATTCTATCTCTTCTATCTTATTACCATTATCATCATACTTATACTCTTTTGTAGTTGTTGGTTTCCCTTCTCTGTCGAAATTAGATATGCTTGCTTTTTTTTCTTTTTCATTATAAGCATACTTTACTTTATAAGACCAAAGAGTATTACTATCAGTATATTCTGTAGTGCGTCCTTTATTATCAAAAAGAGATAAGGTTGAACTTGATCTTGCCCATGGTGTAAATGCTCCGTCTTTTATATACCGGTAAGTTTGATGAGCCTTAAAAGATTTTACTTTCCCCTTCAACTGCTGCTTTTTCCAATCTGTCGTCTGGGCAAATGAAATAGAAGCGATAGGTAGTGACAATAATAAGATAAAGAATGATTTCATATAGTATGGTTTATTGTAAAACTATCCATTTCCCGGAAATTAATATATACCCTAATGTCGGTATTTTTTGGCATTAACAAAATTAAAGTAGATCTGATTTTCTCTTCATCTCTCAGGATTCCAATAAATTCTAGAATTTTAATTTACTTTATACTGTATTTCCACTTTGTTATTACTCTTCATTATTCTCATCATATCGGCTTATACTATTCTTGATATCGTCTTTGAAGATGATGTAAATCCACAACACAAAAAATGTACAATCAATAAATATTAACATATAAATAGATATATTTATAAAAATGTAAAATAATGAGATCTTTAACCCTAATATCACTTTGTTCAATATTTTTATTTTCATGTACAAAAGAATCAACGGATGTAAAAAAAGGTAGGTATTCATTTATAGCTAAATACAATACAACTCTTTCGACTGGCGAGATAGTAGAAACTCCTCAACAAATAGCCTTCCTCTTTATTTGGAAAGCTGATGGAAGAGACTTCGAAATAAAAAGTGATATCTCCTCCGGTTATGCCTACGATCGAACTTCATCTACCTCCATAAAATATGATATTGCTAAAGTCAACCGTCTTTCAATTTTAGAAGAAATAGAACCAGGCAGATATTTCATCTACATTGTTACCCCTATAGATTTTTTTCCAACAGGAATGTATTCTTATACCTATTTCGATATTCAGCCTAACACCACAACAGCTCTTAAAAAAGTCTTTCTAACAAGAGCAAATTATGTTTATGAACCTTGGTAAACTCTTATGAGTTTATGCGCTATTATTTTTAAATTTTTATCAATAAATAGATATATTTTATCAAACCAGTACCTACTACGTTAAATACTCCTCCCATATTGTAACCAAAATCAAAAAAAATATTGTTTCTTGTGGCCCTATATGAACATTGAATGCAAAATGCAACAAAGCATGCGCTGGTTTGGGCCTAACGATCCTGTAAGTCTTGCAGACATACGGCAAGCCGGCTGCTCTGGAGTGGTTACAGCTTTGCATCATATTCCTAATGGAGAAGTATGGACAATCGAAGAGATCAATAAAAGAAAGGCCAAAATTGAATCCGCTGGAATGATATGGAATGTTGTAGAAAGCCTGCCTGTGCATGAAGACATTAAAACACATGCTGGTAGTTTTCATTTATACATTGATAATTACAAACGATCTATTGAAAATCTTGCTGCTTGTGGTATCAATATCATCACATACAATTTTATGCCTGCATTGGATTGGACAAGAACAGATCTTGCCTATACCCTACCAAATGGCGCTAAAGGATTGCGTTTTGAAAAAGCAGCTTTGATCGCTTTTGATATTTTTATTTTACAAAGAAAAAATGCAAAAAAAAACTATTCCGTAAATGAAATAGAGAAAGCGAAAGAATTATTTGACAAACTAACACCAGAAGAAAAAATTTTATTACAAAAAAATATTATCGCCGGCTTACCCGGAAGCGAAGAAAGTTTTGACTTAGAAAATTTCAGAACGGCTATAGAAAAGTATGAGCATATCAACAGCGATACACTGCGTAAACATCTTATTTATTTTTTAGAACAGATCATCCCTGTAGCAGAAAAAGCAGGTGTACAAATGGCCATCCATCCCGATGATCCGCCATTTTCTATTTTAGGATTACCAAGAATAATAAGTAACACAGACGATGTCCGTTTACTGATCAAGGCTGTCCCATCATTGAACAATGGCCTTTGCTTTTGTACTGGTTCATTTGGCGTAAATAAAGAAAATAACCTACCTGCAATGGTAGAAGAATTTTCTGAACGTATTCATTTTATTCATCTGCGTAGCACTAAACGAAATGACGATGGAGATTTTTTTGAAGATGATCATTTAACTGGAGATGTAGATATGTTTGCTGTAATTAGTAAATTGGCAGATGCAATGCAAAAAAGAAAATGCAGTATTCCCATGCGTCCAGACCATGGACACCAGATGCTGGATGATCTTAAGAAACAAACGAATCCCGGTTATTCCGCAATAGGCAGATTGAAAGGATTGGCAGAATTACGTGGCCTAGAATTGGGTATCATTGAATCTAAAAAACGATCGTAACAAATGAAAAGACTACTCTCCATCATTGTATTTCTTTCGTCAACTGCGAAAGCACAGAAACTTAACATAGTTGATTTTGGTGCTGTTGCTGATGGAAAAACATTTAATACAAGATCTATACAGGCAGCAATAGATAGCTGTTCAAAAAAAGGTGGTAAGGTCATTATTCCTGCAGGAGTTTTTATAACAGGAACATTATACATAAAAAATAACACTACTATACATCTTGAGAAAAATGCTGTTTTAAAAGGTGGTGCATCTTTTGACGATTATCCTGATAATAAGGTAGAATACAAAAATTACTTTTCACACTTCCCTGACGGAAGCAATAGAACAAATAAGGCATTATTGTTTGCAGAAAATGTAACCAATATTAAAATAGAAGGTAAAGGAACCATTGATGGCAATGGCAAAAGCAGCGAATTTAGTTTAGGTGATGAGACAGTTGTTGCAAGAAGTTGGGAACGGCCTTGTGGCATTCTTTTTATTAGTTGTAAACAAATATTGGTACAAAATATTACGTTGACCAATTCTGCTTATTGGTTACAGAATTATATCAATTGTGATGGTCTTACATTACGTGGATTAAATATTTACAATCATGCCAATCACAATAACGACGGGATGGATATTGACAGTCGAAATGTTTTAATAGAAAATTGTACTATAGATAGTGAAGATGATGCATTGTGTTTTAAAAGTCACAGTCGAAATAATTTTTGTGAGAATATTGTTGTTCGTAATTGTGTCATAGCATCAAATTGCAATGCAATAAAATTCGGCACCACTTCTATCGGTGGATTTAAAAATATAAATATCACTAACTGTACTATTCGTAAAGCTTCGGAAAGCCCTTTTTTCAACTGGCAAAAAAGTGTGAAAGACATAGAGTTGCCTATTACCATTTTAGCAGGCATTGCTATTGAGAGCACTGATGG
This sequence comes from Bacteroidota bacterium, assembly GCA_040387955.1. GTDB lineage: Bacteria > Bacteroidota > Bacteroidia > Chitinophagales > Chitinophagaceae > Ferruginibacter. Next base: position 31,849 of record JAZKCS010000005.1, read on the forward strand.
TGCTAACATCGAGAATATCAACATTTCTAATTTAAAAATGAAAGATGTACAAACGCCAATATTCATTATGTTGGGGAACCGTGGCAGAAAACAACCGGGAGATACAACCGCTGCTCCTATTGGATCAGTAAAAAATATTTCTATTAGCAATATCACTGCAAAAGCTCATAGCAAAATAAGCAGTTCCATAACCGCTTTTCCAGGTCAGTATGTTGAGAATATTCAGTTAAACAATATCGCCATCAGCAATATGGGCAAAGGAACTGCCGATGATGCAAAAATAATTTTACCTGAAAATCCGGGAGTATATCCTGAGAACAGAATGTATGGACAAATTTATCCTGCATCAGCATTTTATATCAGGCATGCAAAAAATATAACATTGAACAATATTCGTTTAGTAAACAGGAATAAAGATGAACGTTTGCCAATAATTACAGATGATGTGTTCGATGTGAAAGTAAATGGATTGAAACTGTCTGACAAATAAAAGGATTTTGTAAATTTATCGAAATCTTTTAATGTGAAGAGCTCCCTCTACTTATTTTCAATCTTATTATGTTTTACATTTTTATCAATGTATTCAACTGCACAAAACGTAGTTACCTATTCAGAATCAACAGATGTAATTGCAAACCCTGAAAGAGGTTTTCATAAATATTCCATTACTGATAATAATTACAACACTTCTAATAACTACACTAACATTGATCAGAATGAACTAAAAGGCTGGAGAAATGATACAGATAAAATAACAGTGATCTATAGAACATTTTTACTCAGTTCATTTTTAAATGCTTCTATTTCTGCAAGGTATCTTAACAATATTCAGCAAGATTTTAATGCAATAAGAAACTCAGGAATTAAATGTATCGTAAGATTTGTTTATAGTGTAGCAATATCAGGATCTGCACAACAACCCACTAAAGCAAGAATGTTGCAGCATATTAGTCAATTAGGGCCGGTATTAACTAGTAATAGTGATGTGATAGTTTTTTACCAGGCAGGGTATATTGGTACCTGGGGTGAATGGTATTATACAAATTCGTCTGAGTTTGGCAACGAGGGAGATATTAATGCAACACAATTATTAAACAGAAAAGAAGTGATTGACTCAATGTTAGCTACTACTCCGAGCAGTATGCATATTCAACTTCGTACTCCGTCGTATAAGAAAAATATGTATGGTTCAGTTCCGCTAAATGATCTTACTGCATATCAAAATACTTCAAATGCACGTATAGGTTTTTTCAATGATTCATTTTTAAATAGCTGGGGTGATTATGGAACTTATAGTGTGAACAGCGAATTTCAAAGCCCGATCGGAACAGCTGATTACATTTATTTATCCAATGAAACTCAATATACGCCGATGAGTGGAGAGAGCAGTGGATTGAATGCTCCAAGGACAGATGGCTCTAATGCATTGGTAGAATTAGATCTCACAAATTGGTCAACCTTGAATCGTGATTATTATCCAGATGTTTTGACTAACTGGATCAATTCGGGCAATTATAAAACTATTATCAAAAGAATGGGTTACAGGTTCTGCCTGATCAAGTCAACATTTTTAAACAATGGAAATAATTTGAATGTAAATATTGCAATCAAAAACACCGGATTTGCAAGAGCATTTAAAGAAAGAAATACCTACCTGCTATTAAAAAACACAGCAACGAATAGCTATTACCCTTTTTTAATTAATACAGATATCAGAAAATGGGTTGACACTATTAATTTAGTTCAGGATATAAATTTAACTGAACTTCCTGAAGGTAACTATGCCGCATACCTGAAAATGCCGGACATAAATACTTCTCTTTCTGATAAACCTGAGTATTCAATAAAATTGGCAAATAACAATGTCTGGATAGATAGTTTAGGTATCAATGATCTTACCCAATCATTTACTTTAAGCAATACTATTTCTACATACACATTTATTGGATCCGGCGATTGGACAATTGAATCTAATTGGATGAACAATCAAAAACCTCCGGCTATTTTACCGTCTAATAAAGAAATTATAATAGACCCGATATCAGATTCAAATTGTATTTTAAATACTTCTCAAAAAATTTCTACCGGAGCTAAGATCACTGTAGTTAGCGGAAAACATTTTTTAATACAAGGTGATCTGATCATTGAATAAAGATCATATAAAATAGAAAAGCTGCTCAGTGAGCAGCTTTCTATTTATTTCTTATTATGGTGAACTATTCAACTATCAACTTATGTGTTGAATTTGATCCTTTAGTGCTTTTTACAACTACAGTATAAATGCCAGGTTTTTTATTATACAAATTGTATAATATCTGTTGTCTTCCTGAAGTCTTTGTAAGACCAAGATCATCTATCATACGGCCATAAGTATCATATACTTTGATCGCAATCTTCTCATCTTTTTCTGCTACCACTATTATTTTAGCTACATCCTTAGCAGGATTAGGATAGATAATAGTTGTTTTAGTTAATGGAATTGCAGCAGGCCTTGCAGCAGCACAATTTGCAGCAGCTGGTGCATTACCTGTTATTTCGATCCAATCAATATCAGCGGTTGCATTAGATGCTACAGATTGCAAACGAATGGTATTGTTACCTGCATTCAATGATACAGTTGCGGTTGAAACAGCAAATGTTGTGCTATTGGCTGTTTTAGCAAATGGTTGTGCACTGTTTACTGTTACACCATTTACGATCAGCGCCATAGTATAAGTATTGCTTGTACTACTGTTCACATAACGCCAGCTAAGTGTATAAGACCCTGCAGCAGGAACATTTACTTTCCAATCCGCTCCCTTAGCAATTGAATTGCTAAGATTTATCACTTTACCATTGCTAGCACCACTGTTGCTACTGATGGATCCTTCATAACCGCAAAGACCTTGCGCTGTAGTAGCATTATCTTCTATCCTGATCGTTGCTGTACCTCCTCCTTGTAACTGGAAGTTAGCTGTTACAGATTTATTGCTGCTCATAGTAACAGTTACTGAAGTATTCGTTCCACTTGCATCACCACTCCAGCCTGTAAAATTATAACCGGAGGCAGGCGTTGCAGTTAGTGTTACTACTGTTCCAGAATTATAAGTACCGGCTCCGCTTACTGTACCTCCTGCCGTTGGAGATGCTGTTGTACTTAAGGTATAAGTAATAAGTGCAAAATTTGCAGTGATAGATTTATTGTTATCCATGGTAACAGTTACTGATGTATTTGTATCGCTTGCATCACCACTCCATCCTGTAAACGCATATCCTGAAGCAGGTGTTGCAGTTAGCGTTACTACAGTACCTGAATTATAAGTACCGGCTCCGCTTACTGTACCTCCTGCTGATGGAACAGCTGTAGTACTTAATGTATAAGTGACAGGTGCAAAGTTTGCAGTAACAGATCTATCTCCGTCCATTGTAACAGTAACAGATGTATTTGTACCGCTTGCATCACCGCTCCATCCTGTAAAAGTATAGCCTGAAGCAGGGCTTGCAGTTAGCGTTACTACTGTACCCGGATCATATGTTCCTGCCCCAGTAACTGTACCTCCGGCTGAAGGTGCAGCTGTTGTAGACAATGTATAAGTTATCAATGCAAAATTTGCAGTAACAGATTTATTAGTATTCATTGTAACTGCAACAGAAGTGTTTGTTCCGCTTGCATCTCCACTCCATCCTGTAAATTCATAACCTGATGCAGGCGTTGCCGTTAGTGTTACCACAGTACCAGAATTGTAAGTACCTGCGCCACTAATTGTACCTCCTGCTGATGGAGATGCAGTTGTATTTAAAGTATAGGTAATTGCAGAAAAATTTGCAATTACAGATTTATTGCTGCTCATAGTAACAGTTACAGAAGTATTAGTACCACTAGCATCACCGCTCCAACCTGTGAAGGTATAACCAGAGGCAGGCGTAGCCGTTAGTGTCACTACAGTTCCTGAAGTATATGTTCCTGCTCCACTTACTGTACCTCCAGCTGATGGAGAAGCAGTAGTAGTTAATGTATAAGAAACCGTTGTACCCGAACAATTTGATGCTGAAGGAGCATCTCCTGTTATTTCTATCCAGTCGATATCTGCAGTAGCTGCTGAAGCAGTGGTTTCAAGACGTATCTTATTATTACCTGCAGTAAGTGTAACTGCTTTAGTTGCATTTCCAAAAGTTGTGCTGTTTGCTGTTTGAGGGAAAGGCTGTGCTGCGTCAATAGTTACACCGTTTACCAATAGCTTCATGCTGAAAGCATTGCTACCGCTGCTGTTTACATAACGCCAATTCAATGTATAAGTACCACTTGCAGGAGCAGCAACACTCCATTCAATGATTTTTGCAGCAGAGTTAGAAAGATTGATCACCTTTCCATTATTAGCGCCACTGTTGCTTCCTATAGAACCATCATATTGACAAAGACCTGTAGCTGTTGTAGCATCATCTTCAATTCTTATAGTAGATGTGCCACCTGGAGGCTGTACTACAAAGTTGGCAGTAACAGTTTTATTACTGTTCATTGTAATACTTACTGAAGAATTTGTACCACTTGCATCACCGCTCCATCCAGTAAAATTATATCCGGCAGCAGGCACAGCAGTAAGTGTAACTGATGTACCATCGTTATAACTGGATGCATTTGGATTCCTTGTAACAGAACCTCCGCCTGCAGGACTAACGTTTGTGGCTAATGTATAAGTAGCAATTGTAGAAACTTCGAAATTTGCTGTAACTGATTTGTTACCATTCATTGTAACACTAACAGATGGATTTGTTCCAGATGCATCGCCGCTCCAGCCAGTGAAGGTATAACCTGTAGCAGGCGTAGCTGTTACAGTAACCATACTTCCTGAATTATAAGTACCGGCACCAGATACACTACCTCCTGCAGTTGGTATTGCAGTTGTGCTTAATGAATATGTTACAGGAGGAGGTCCACAGGTAGGACTGTTAAGTGTTGCGCCAGCGCCTGCCATCACATCACTTTTCACATTAGCAGCCGGAGTAATAGTTATAGAATACGGTGGTGTGAATGCAGTCCCACTTCCGGTAGTATTTCCAGTAGTATTTGTAAAAATATTATTTCTTGAAGTGATCGCTGTATATGTATTATCCATTTTATCAATCGGCGAATTCACATTTTCAAAAACGTTACTCTCTACCAAAAGATCAGCTTCAAATCCAGCCATTGCACATTTATTGGCAACAGTACTATTGAATAAATTATTTACTAAATGAACTTTCCCAAAACGAACTCTTGGCATACGTTCTTTACAACCTTGTGCCCACCAATTGTTTTGCATGGTTATACGAAGATGCCCTCTATCCGCTGTTGCGCCATCGCTTGATCCAAAAAGATTTGAAAATCTGTGATCATTAGAACCACCTGACCCACCAGGTATTGGCGCTTTATTGTAAATAAATTTGCACCATGTCACAGTTATATAATCTGCAGCATTTTTTATATCGAGGTTACCATCCATTCCATCACGGAACTCACAATGGTCGATCCATATATTTGTGCTGTTATCTATTGTAATATTATCCCAGCCGTCGGTATCGTAAGCACCGGGGCCTTCAAAAGTTATATTTTTCAAAATCACACTTGTACATCTTTTCATGTACATGATACCTGAGCCATCTTTTGAAAGATCATTTGAAACAAGTTTTGAACCAGGCAATCCATAAATTGTTTTTCCCGTCTGATCCTGGAAACTGATTCGTCCAGCGGAAGGAATTGTGATTGTTCCTGAAATATGTACAACTTTAACTGTTGAAGAAAGAATAGCAGCTTTAAGATCTGTGTAATTACTTACAACAACCGGTGTTGCAGTGCCGCCTCCTGTTACACCACCATTTTGACTTGCCCAACCTACAACAGTACATTGTTGAGCAAATGAATTGGTAAAACTAAATAAGACAGATAGCAAAAGAGATAAAGATAAAATGCAAATTTTTCTCATAGTACAAGCTTTTTTTAATCGTTAATAATGGAAGGATGATACAACCGATACTAAGGGTAATAATGGGTTACTACTCATTATCACTTATCAGTTATGGCTATACAATTATCGTTGTTATAAAGTTTGATTTTTTTTCTTGATTTTGGTGCTTTTAATAACAACTTTGTATGCAATCGTTCCCGGTCTATATATTTTCTGAAATATTTTTAAAGATGCTCAAGCATTTTTACAATTTCTTAAGATATTATATATTTAAGGTAAATTATAATTATTAAAAAGCGATCATGAAACAAAAAACGATATCAATACGTCCCTTTATAGGAGCAAAAGAATTTGATATTTCCCGTAGTTTTTACAGAGACCTTGGTTTTAATGAAACGGTACTATCTCCAAATATGTCAGTTTTTAAAACACAGCAATTAGCGTTCTATTTACAAAATGCTTATGTAAAAGATTGGGTAGATAATACAATGGTATTTATTGAGGTTGAGAATGTGGAGGAATATTGGGAGGAATTATCTTCTTTGGATCTGTCTGCCAAATATGAAAAAGTAAAACTTGTACCCGTAAAAAAATTAGATTGGGGCAAAGAATGTTTTTTACACGACCCTTCAGGAATCTTATGGCACTTCGGGGAGTTTTATAAAAAATAGCAAATTGCATAAATATAAAAATGGCTACCCCCAAAGGATAGCCACATATCTAAATTCAAAAACCAAAAACCATTTCCTTCTTTTCAAATACTATGCAACGTTTTATGAGATATTGGTGGTTAACCAATGATTATGTTAAAGATTCCTTATAACCTTTTTCCGCAACGGTTTTAACTTAAATGCAACCTTTTAAATTCTACATTTATTGTTATAAACCTTAAAGCATGAAGATCCGGTACCACTTTAATACAATCACTATTTTAATTTTTGTATTTTTTTCATCATATGTAAATGCACAGGATGACACATGGGTGGATGAAAAATTAAACACAGCAAAAAATGCAGCTTATATGCAGCTTCAGGAAAGAGAAATGGTGTATGAAATTAACCGGGTTCGTTCTGACCCAAAACGGTATGCTACTACTTTTATTAAAGTTTCCCTGGATAAAGCTAAGAATGAATTAAAAGAATATGGAAAAGGTGACTCGAATTACTCTCTTACTACAACATATATCAACAATAAGCCGGCTAAAGTAGATACTACATGGCATTTTATTTATGAAGAAGAAGTAAAAGCCTGTCAAACATTGTATGATACATTAATGAAAATGAAACCTCTTTCCATTTTAATACCAGATCAGGGAATTTATAATTCGGCAATAAAACATGCAAAAGACCAGGCCCCAAAAAACAGTATCGATCACCAAGGTATCGATGGTTCATGGCCACATGAACGGATAATGAAATTTTCTCCTAAAATGAAAGATGGAAGTGAGAACCTTGCTTACAATAGTAATGCTTCTCCAAGAACAATTGTTCTGCAATTATTGGTAGATGAAGGAATACCCGGTTATGGCCATCGCTACAATATGCTGAGAGATACCTGGACACATGTGGCGTGTTATTATACCCGTCCGCCAATCATGAAATCAAAATGGTGGATGCAGGAATTTGGCGCAATAAAATAATTTATCCAACTCCTATTGATACTAAAATTACAAAGGGCACTTATTACTAAGTGCCCATTTGCTATTCCTACTCTCTAATTATGCATGTTTGTTATTTAGTCACAGAAAGTTTTTTTGTGATCACTTCTCCTGTGCTATTATTTACCATACGAACAAGATAAACACCTCTTTGAAGATCATTCAATTGAACAGTGTTTGTTCTGTTAAGTTCCATGGCTTTTATCGTTCTTCCTGCATTATCGATTACTTGTAATTTCACTGAAGCATATACTCCCGTTAAAGTAATTTTTGCATTTCCAATAGATGGGTTTGGATAGATCGAAAATTCATTGATAGCTGAAGTACCGTTTACAGCAGTAATTGTGCTATAATAAAAGCTGCCATTTTTGTCGATCATTTTCAAACGGTAAGTTGTAGCCAATTGTGAATTATTGTTATCTGTATAACTATAATTGCTACCCGTGGTTTTGTTTTCAGCAGTTACAGATCCTACAGTTATGTAGTCGTTGTCGTTTGCTGTTTTTCTTTCAATTTCAAATCTTAAGGAGTTAATTTCTGTTTGAGTATTCCAGTTAAGTAAAATTGAATTACCCAAACGTTTTGTAGTAAAGTTATTCATTGTGACAGGCAAGGGGCCGCTGTTTGCATCAGTTACAACACAAGTTGCACTTAGCGTCGAAGTACGAAAATAGATCAGCCATGTGTGGGCTGGTGGCATATTTCCGCTAATTACACAATAGCTGAGATAACCTCTTGATTCACATTTAGAATCATTTGGCACATCAAAAGTTACTGGGTATTTAACACCACTAACATATACAGAATCAATAACCGGTGCCTCTGCAGGGCATCCTGTATAGAACAATTGTAATTGACCTTGTGTACAGGTACCATTACCATTATTTCTTTTTAAAGATGTAGGGCATTCAATTGATTGAGAAAAGCTGATCAAAGAAGTTAAAATTAGTGTAGCCGAGAGTAGAGCTGTTTTCATTAGAGGTTTGTTTAAGGTTTATAGTAAATCCTGTACCTAAAACGTACATCTACTCAAATAAGTATGTGGAATTCCACATTTATTTTTAAATATTTTGTAATTTTTACTACGTATCCTACCGCAACAAACAATTAACTATTTAATTATCAATAACTTAAATGGTGCGTAAATTCCGCAAAAATAAAATCGTAAATTCCTTGAAAAGACCGAGTAAAAACACTCGACTACGTATTTTTTACACGTGTTTTTTTCTGTTTACCTAAAAAAAAGGGCAACGGATTGACAAATAATTAAGGGATCGTAATTTAAGCGATTGCCATTTTATGATACTTATTTCTGTATTCAACAGGTGTAAGCCCTGTTACTTTCTTAAAGATCGTTCTAAATGCTTTTGTATCAGTATAACCTATGTTGAACATTACTTCATTGATATTTTTTCTGCTGTTCTCAAAACTCCTTTTTGCCGATTCAATTTTTACACGTTGAATATATTCTAAAACAGTATTGTTGGTAGCAAGTTTAAATCTTCTTTCAAAACTTCTTCTACCCAACGCTACCCTATCTGCCAATTCATCTACAGAAATTCTATCTTCAATATTCGTTTCAATATATTCCTGTGCATGTTTAATAGCTTCATCATTATGGCTTTTTTGTCCTTTGAACATTGCAAATGCCGCCTGGCTATCTCTGTCAATATCTACAGCAAAATATTTAGATGCAAGGATCGCAGTTTCTCTATCAGTATATTTTTCTACCAAATGTAAAAGTAAGCTCCAGTAAGAATTTGCACCACCACTGGAATAAACACCCTGGTCTTCTGTAATGATACTTCCGTCAACCAATTCAACATCAGGAAACATATCTCTGAATTCATTGGCAGCATTCCAATGCGTAGAACATTTTTTGCCATCTAATAAACCGGTTGATGCTAATAAAAAAGCACCTATACATAAAGATGCCACCTCTGCACCTTTTTTATATTGATCTACGATCCAAGGAATTGATTTTTTATTTAGGTGTAATGCAGTTGGAATATCACCACTAATGGCAGGAATAAATATCAAATCAGTTTTTTTTACATCCTTTAAAAGTTTATCTGTATGCACAGTAAATGAACTGCCATTTAATTTTACTTCTTTGGATAAACCAACTAATTCTATTTTGAACAATGGCTTTTTGCCTGCTACTACTAAAAACTGGTTAACTGCATTGAACATGTACTGGGGATCAGCGATAGCTTCTATCACAGCTGTTTCGGGAACAAGGATGGCAATATTTTTCATTGGATAAAAGTAAGTAAAGATTGTCGCAAAACACCCTTTTATTGTCGTTTTTGCACATACTGATTTAATATAACACATCGTATGTTTGTATTGTCAAATAATCAAAACATCAAAAATTAAAAAAATGAAAACATTAACTGCAATAAAAAATATCACAGTAGAAACAAACATTAATGCACCTGTTGAAAAAGTTTGGGATACAATGACAACACCTGAACACATTATGCAATGGAATAATGCTTCTGACGATTGGCACACTCCTTCTGCTAAGAATGATCTTAGAGCGGGGGGAAAATTCGTGTATCGTATGGAAGCAAAAGACGGAAGTTTTGCTTTTGATTTTGGTGGCGTCTTCGATGAAATAAAAGAAAATGAATTATTAAAATATACAATTGGTGACGGTAGAAAAGTAACAGTAGAATTTATTCCTAATGGTGCAGAAACCAAAGTGGTAGAAACATTTGAAGCTGAACAAACACATACTGTTGAAATGCAAAGAGCAGGATGGCAAGCTATTTTAGACAATTTTAAAAAATATGTAGAAAGCATTTAAGTTGCTCGTAACTTTTTTAACCAATTAAAATAATCAAAATGACAGATCAAATATATCCTTGCTTATGGTTTGATGGACAAGCCAAAGCTGCTGCTGAATTTTATTGCTCAGTATTTAAAGATTCGAAAGTAGTATCTGAAAATCCTATGGTAGTGATCTTTGAATTGAATGGGAAAAAATTTATGGGTTTGAATGGTGGACCAATGTTTAAATTCAATGAAGCAGTTTCGTTTGTGGTTGACTGTGATACACAGGAAGAAATAGATAATTATTGGAAAAAGCTCACAGAAGGTGGAGAAGAAAGTATGTGTGGCTGGCTAAAAGATAAATATGGTTTATCATGGCAGATCGTTCCAAAAAATATCGGAAAGTTATTAAGTGATCCTGAAAAAGGCGGTAGAACTATGGATGCACTCATGAAAATGAAAAAATTGGATATTGAAAAGTTAGTTAATCCATAAATATAACTATCATGAAATTACAAGCACATACACCCGAAAATGTTGACGAATATATCAGTGAATTTCCTGAGGATGTTCAAAAGAAACTCCAGGAGTTAAGAGTTAGTATTAAAAAAGCAGCGCCAAAGGCAGAAGAATTGATCAGCTATAAAATGCCTGCATTTAAATTACATGGTATGCTTGTATATTTTGCCGGATATAAAAATCACGTAGGATTTTATGCAACTCCTCATGGACACAATGAATTTAAAAAAGAACTTTCGAAATATAAGACTGGCAAGGGTTCTGTACAATTTCCTTTAAATGAACCTTTGCCATTGACTTTAATTTCTAAGATGGTAAAATACAGGGTGAAAGAAAATGTAGAGAAAGAAAAATCTAAAATTAAGAAGTGAATAATCCCATAGTCCCATATTTAACCTTTCACGGCAACTGCCGTGAAGCAATGAATTTTTATAAAAAATGTATTGGTGGAAAAATTACTTTTCAAACAATAGAACAATCTCCTCTGGCAAATAAGTTACCGAAGGAAATGAAAAATTGTATTCTTCATGCAGCATTGGTCAATGATAAATTATCAATACTTGCTTCAGATATGGTTGAGGAAAAAGGATTACATAAAAGCACAAAAGTTTCTTTATTAATAAATTGCTCCAGCGAAAGAGAGATCAAAAAATTATACGAAAAGCTTTCTGAAGGTGGAGAAAAGACACACCCATTGCAAACTTCTTTCTGGGGAGCATTGTTTGGAGATCTTACAGATAAGTTCGGAGTTCAATGGTTATTGCATTTGCCTCAGATAACTACAAAAAAATAAAATGCCGGATAATATTATCCGGCATTTTTATTCTAATAACTAACTCTCAATGTTAGCTAAACAAACCACCTTTCTTTAATTCACGGTTTGTTTCAGCGATTTTAAATCCATTTTGATAAAGTTCGATCTTATAATTTCCTTGTTGGAAAGTTTGATCAGGAGTAAATGCAAATTCTACATTTTTCCTTTTTGCAGTTTCAAGATCAACAGCAACTTTAGCTGTAAAAGCTTTATCGCCTTCGTCACGTGTTACAAAAGTACCTGAACCTGCTTTTTCTGAGCTGATTGGTTTTCCATCAGGGCCGATCACACATACATACACGTCAGTAGAACCTGGTTGTATGATACGATTATCAACATCAAATGAAATAACTAATTTATCTACACGTTTTGCAGTAGTGGTAACTTTTTCTTTACCATTCCCTTTTACATTTACCGGAGTAATTGCAATGTTTGATGCATTCAATGTGGATGCTACATCAACTTTCTTTTCAAGATCTTGCTTAGCTGTAGTAGTTGTAGTAAGGTCTTGTGTTAATTTTTCTTTCTCTTGTGTTAACACTACTTTATCCTGTGTTAAGAGCTGATTTTCCTGGTTCAAACGGGCTACTTCTTCTTCCATTCCGGTTATCTTAGTATTCAGCTCAGCAATAAGTCTTTTTGCTTTACCCAATTCAGAAGCTGTAGCATTTTTCTTATTTAAAATACTACGGATTTCTTCTTTTGTTTTAGCAATTTCACTATTGTTATCAGCTAATTTACTTTCCAAACCTGTATTAACTGTTTTCATTGAGTCCAGACGAACCAAGGATTCATCAAAACTTTTTTGGATAGTACTTTTTTCAACGGCAGTTTGTGCAATGGCGCTTTCCTGGCGGGTGATGATATCTCCGCTCTTATTGTTATCAAAAATTGCATAACCACTTACACCGATCAAAGCAGCAGCTAAAACGCCTATTGCTACATTTTTAACGGTATTTGTTTTACGTAATTTTTGTTCTTGGCTACTCTCTAATGAAGCCTCTTGAAAATTCGATGTTGACATAGTATTAAGTTTAATTATGAAATATTTTTTCAGTTATGTTAATGCAATAGTATATCACATAACAATCCGATAACATAAATCCTTTAACCCACAACCATGCCAAGAATATATTTTTTTTGAAATCTTATTTTTTATTAACATTTCTTTTAACAAATGCAGGCAGCATTTTCTTCGAGTAATAAAATGCGTAAATCCTTATGAATAAATAAAATTTTATATTATCTTAACCAATGATTTTTATTTCTCTTAGTTAGTTATTATTTATTTTGATAAATATTCATTCACCAAAATAAGATCAACAATGAAAAATTTTTGTTTCATACTTTCAGTTGGAGTTTTTTTATTTATTGTATCCTGCAACGATCAAGAAAAATCAGTTGAAACAGATATGACAGCAAAAAATATTGCGGCAATAAATGAAATCAATAAGGCTATTGAAACCGGTGATGTCAGTAGATTAGGAGATTATATAACAACAGATGCTGTTGACCATGCAGGACCTAAAGGAGATATAAAAGGACTTGATAGTATTAAAGCTTCACTTGCTCAATTTCATGCCATGGTTCAGAATATGAAATTAGAGGTGCTTAAAGAAATTGCCGATAATGAATATGTTTTTCAATGGGTACGTTTTACAGGAATAACTACAACAATAGATATGGGAATGCCTGTAGGAACAAAATTTGATATGACGGCAATTGAATTAGCTAAAATGAAAGATGGTAAAGTTGCAGAACATTGGGAATTTATGCAGCCAATAGATATGTTGAAAATGGCGGAACCTATCACTCTCCCATCCACCTCCAAAAAAGATACCCTAAAAAACAAGATAGACTCTTTAAATATGAGCCCAAAAATGTAAAACTAGCCCCTCAAAGATTGAACAAGGCTTTATTGGAGCTGAATGTATTATAATTGAACATTACACTGTATTTAATTGCCCGATAGACGTGCAAATTCTTCTACAACTGGTATAATAATCATTGATTTAAGTATTATTTACTATGTCAGAACCTTGGTACAAATGTTGTTTTTTAAAAGTAACATGATCAAATCGTTACTTAACACATTATGAGATTTAACTGTTTAATTAATACATGTAATAAATCCTTTGATAGCATTGCCATCAAAGGATCTATAAAAACAATTATCGCTCTTATAGTATTTTCATTTTTATATTTAAATACTTTTTCACAAACTACTATAGTTAAAGATTCTTCTGACGATAAAACAACGATGGTCATCCCGGGCAAAGAATATGTTCGAAGCGGTTACCATAATTTCTTTTGGGGTAAACATTACCGTAAGGAATGGGGAACTTTCATAAGAGTTAATAATTTTTTTCTTGATACTGCCTACGGAGGATTAGAAGTTATTAAAGAAGGCGGCAGCCGGCAAACAATGGGTTTAAGATTAAAAAGCAAAGAAGGCAAAGAATATGTATTAAGAAGTATCGACAAAGATTTTGGAAATGCATTTCCTGAAATTTACAGAGGCACTTTTGTAAGCAGGGTTGCTAAAGACCAGGTTTCGTTTGGTTATCCATTAGCAGCCATCACAATTGCCCCAATGATTGCAGCAACAGATATCTATCATACAAATCCTAAAGTTGTTTTTGTTCCGAAACAAAATACGCTGGGAGAATACAATGATAAATTTGGTGATCAATTATATCTTTTTGAAGAGCGACCAGATGAAGATCAAAGTGATGCCCCATGGTTTGGCAATTCAAAAAATGTGATAGGCACAGAAAAATTATTTGAAAAAATATTTGAGGATAACGACAATCATGTAGACCAATTTGCATTTGCTAAAGCCAGATTATTCGATATGTTTATAGGTGATTGGGGAAGACATGCAGACCAATGGCGTTGGGCAACATTTGAAGAAGATAACAAGAAAATATACAAACCTATACCAAGAGATAGAGATCAGGCCTATACTATATTTGACGGCTTCTACCCTTTTATTGCAACACATATAGCCGGTGCAATACATTTGGAATCTTTTAGTGGTGATATTGATAATATTGCATTTTTTAATAAGCCCGGTTATCCACTGGATCATCATTTTGCAAATCAATTAAAAGAGGAAGAGTGGGTTAAAGCTGCTGTGGAATTACAAGAGGTATTAACCGATTCATTAATTGACTTTAGTATGCATCAATTACCTCCGCAATTGTATGCTATCAACGGAGATAAGATAGCAGGTCATTTAAGATCAAGAAGAGATCATCTGCAAGATTTTGCTCATCGCTATTACAAATATCTTGCAAGAAAAATAGCTATATATGGAAGTGATGACAGGGAATTGTTTGACATAGAAAGAATAAATGAAAGGGAAACCAATATTAAAGTTTATAAAATAAAAAAAGACAGCAGCATTTCCGAACAACCATATTATAGCAGAACTATTTACAAAAATGAAACGAAGGACGTACACTTATATGGGTTTAAGGATGCTGATATTTTTAAAATAAGTGGTAAAGTAAAAGATGGTATAAAGATCAGATTGATCGGTGTTACTAAATCAGATACTATTATAAACAACAGAACGTCGAATGATAGAAAATTACAGGTGTTCAAAGGAAAAAATATATACGACACCCTCTTTCAACATAAAATAAAGATGTCACCAATAATATTTGCTACTCCATCGGTTTATAAAGTTTTTGAAGACGATGCTTTAGGATTATTTACAAGACCAGGATTACATATTGGCTGGAACATCGCTTATCACCCAACTCCGGTAAAGAGAGACAGCCTTGAGATAGTTCATAATGCAGCTATCTCTTATGGCATTATAAGGAAGACATTTTATATAGATTATGTCGGCAGGTTTCCTAAATATGTGGGCAAATGGGACATGTTATTAAAAGGAAAATTTGATAACCCTGCTGCAGAAAATTATCATGGGATAGGCAATGAAACATCAGACAGTTCAGCTGATATCGGAAATTATTACAATGTGTTCAGTAAAAGATTCTTTGGAGGCATCGGCATAGCACGTGAAATTAAAAACACACATTTCATGGATATGACATTATTCTTTCAAAATATTAAAGTAAAGAATAATAATGGAAATTATATTCAGCAAAAAGAACAAAGCTTGCCTGTTTTTTCAGGTCAAAATTATGCTGGTATTGAAGCTGGTTATAGATACAGCAATACCGATAATGACCTGATCGCTACTAAAGGAATAAATTTTAATGCAAGTGGTGGTTATGTAATGAATACAGGCAATACAGATCAATCATTCTTTAAAACAATGTCTGATGTTTCATTTTATATTCCTTTAGGAAATGTTATCAGCTTAGCCACAAGGCTCGGTGGCTCTACAGTTTCAGGCGAAGCAAATTATTATCACTTAAGCAAATTAGGGGGTAATGTAAATGTAAGAGGATATTCAAGAGAACGATTTTATGGCAAAACAAGTTTTTACAATAACAACGAGATCCGTTTTATTACAAACACACGTAATTATTTTTTCAATGGTAAGATCGGTGTTTTAGCTTTTTATGACCAGGGAAGAATTTGGCAGCCGGAAGAGAATTCTGATAAATGGCATTCAGGTTATGGCGGTGGAATTGTTTTAACTCCTTTCAACAAACTTGCACTATGTGCCACTTACGGAAAATCAGTAGAAGGCACACAAATTTTGTTGAGAGCAAGCATGTTCTTTTAACGTTTGCCTTTTCTATACGTTAACAAACTTTAGCATTCTTTAAATGTCTATAGCATACATTTTGCAAATATTCATTTAAAATTTTTAACCCGATGAAAAACATACAATCGTTTTTATTAATGATATTCACTGTGTTAAGTCTGAGTTTTTCTACAGAAATAAAAGCACAAAATATTTCAGTTAATTTTTCACAATTTCAAAGAGAATTATCTCCTCACGGCAGATGGATCAACAATCCAAGATTTGGCCATGTTTGGATATATAATACACCCGGCTTCAGGCCTTATTATTCAAATGGGCATTGGGAGTATACCAATTATGGATGGTCATGGGTATCTGATTTTGCCTGGGGTTGGGCCCCTTTCCATTATGGAAGATGGGAGTATGATCCGTTTGACGGATGGATGTGGATACCAGGTTATGAATGGGGATCATCATGGGTTAGCTGGAGTTATTATGATGGCTATTACGGATGGGCTCCTTTAGGATATGGTGGCGGTATCAATAGTCCCTTCAATTCAATTCCATATAATTATTGGACATTTATTCCACGGACAAATATCTGTGATAGAAATGTAAACCGTTATTATGTTGCACCAGAACAAAACACCCGTTTTAAAAATGCAGTGATCATCAATAACGTATATGAAGGTAAAGGGCAAGATGGTAGATTTTATAGAGGCCCTGAAAGAAATGAAGTTGAAAGGTATACAAAAAATAAGATCGAGGAAAGGATAATTGATGATAAAGAACGTAGTGGTGAGATCAAAAGGCCTGCTCGTCAAAGTTTTGCTGACAGAACAAAAACTACGGTTGAACAACCTGTAAAAACAGAAACAATTCAAAAGCCTGTTGCGCCGGTAAATAATGAACGCTTTTTAGATAGAAGAAAAAATAATGAAAATACTATCCCTGTCGACGAACCGAAAAAAGTGGAGGTTAAAAAACCAGCAAATGTTCAAAACGAAACTCCTCAACGTAGTTTTGAAAGAGTTCCGCAAAACAAGCAAATTGAAGTAAAAAGACAATATCAACCTCAAACCATTCCAAATAATAACAGGCAGATCGAAAGACCTTCTGTTCAGGAGAGGATTCAGTCCAAACCTGCAGCTGTTCAAAACAATCAAAGAACCTATCAAACACAGCAGCCATCTACCCGGCAGCCAAATATGATAAGGCAACAACGTATGAGTAGAAATTAAAAAAAAGCAACCCCTCAATGGGGTTGCTTTTTTTATATAGCCTATAGGAATTTTAAAAATAAATTGGTAAATTTAAAGAACGGCTATCAACATTTATTTATAACATTAAATAAAAGAAAATGATATACTTAAGAAAATTTTACATAAGTAGCCCCGGTGGCGAAAATGGCAGCAGCAACACTTCCGGAAATAGTAACGCAAACGACCAAACTGATAAAGATTCAAACGACAAGAAAAAGGAAGACAAACCATTTTTGCAAAAAGTAAAGGAAGCTTTGCAAGATTGGTCTAACAAAGATGAAATGGATACGGAATTTGATGACACAAGAGTATAGATTAGTATAAAATCTTCAATTCCTTAGTGAAATATTAATTAATCATTGCATATTATTGTATATATGCGATCAGTATTTTTTATATCCTCCCTCCGCTTATCCTCCACTTTTTCCATAAGTCATAATCAATTATAGCATTACATACAAGTTGTATAGTTTAACGTTACTAAACTAAACTGTTATGAAAAATAAATGCTTGCATGTAATATGCCTAGTTTTAATTTCCCTTACTTCTTTTGCTCAAATACCTTTAACCGTTGCTACAAGTGGTGGTAATAAAAAAGCAGCAATTAAAGAACGAATGGGATTAACCGATGTTACCATTAATTATGATCGTCCTGCTGTAAAAGGACGTGAAGGAAAGATCTGGGGTCAATTGGTTCCCGTAGGTTTTACTGATCCGGGTTTTGGCAGTTCTAAATCATCACCATGGCGTGCAGGTGCTAATGAAAACACTACGATGCTTTTTAGTACTGATGTGACAATTAACGGCCAACCTTTGAAAGCTGGTAAATATGGCTTTTTTATTGCTTATGATCCTGCTGAATGCACGCTGATCTTTTCAAACAATTCTACTTCATGGGGACACTTTTTTTACAACGCTAATGAAGATGCTCTAAGAATAAAAGTTAAACCCGTAGCATTAGATAAAAGTGTAGAATGGCTTAAATATGAATTCATTGATCAAACTGATAACGGTGGAACTGTTGCTTTAGAGTGGGAAAAATTAATGATCCCATTTAAAATTGAAACCGATTTTATTAAAGAGCAGATCGCTTCTTTCAGGCGTGAATTGAGAACTGAAAAAGGGTTTTTATGGGAAAGCTGGGACCAGGCTGCGGCATGGTCTCTCCAAAATAATACCAACCTAGACGAAGCTTTACTGTGGACCGATTCATCTACAAGCAGAAGCTTTGGTGGTGATAGATCATTTATAGCATGGAGTACAAGGGCACAACTATTGGAAAAAATTGGCAGAACCAAAGAGGCAGAAGAATTAATGAAAGATAAACTTTCGCTTGCATCAGTTTTTGAAATTCATCAATATGGCAGAAGATTGGTACAATTAAAAAAAGAAAAAGAAGCATTGGAAGTTTTTAAAATGAATTATGAAAAATATCCTAAAGAATTTACTCCTTTGGTAGGATTGGCAAGAGGTTATTCAGCTGTAGGCGATTATAAGAATGCATTGAAATTTGCTAACAAAGCATTACTAATGGCTCCTGACGAAATAAATAAAACCAGCCTTAAAACCATGCTCGAGAAATTAAAAGATAATAAAGATGTCAACTAATAAATAATGTTTTAATTATTGATACCGCTTGCACCAATTTAAAAATGCTGGGATGCAACCAAACTCCCGATATTTCTATCTATGCGGTATCAATAATTAAAATTTTATATGTTTTCAATTCTTCAAATTACCGCCGCACCGGAACAAACGCTAAATATCTTATTTAAAATAAAACAAATGGCTATGGAATATGCTCCTAAGATATTAGGAGCATTGATCGTCTATTTGATCGGCTCATGGGCTATCAGCAAAATTGCCTCCCTAATGAAAAAGGCCATGGCAGGAAAAAATTATGACCTTTCCCTGCAAACATTCCTTAGCTCATTGGTAAAAGTATTATTGACAGTATTGTTGATACTTACCATCTTTGGAATGTTAGGTGTTAATTTAACTGCATTCGGTGCATTGTTAGCGGGCCTTGGTATTGCCATTGGCGCTGCTTTAAATGGATCGTTAGGAAATTTTGCCGGAGGTGTAATGCTACTTACATTCAAGCCTTTTAAAGTTGGCGATCTTATAGAGTCGCAAGGCCAAACAGGTATTGTAAAAGAATTAGGAATTTTTAATACGATTCTTTTATCTCCTGAAAATAAAACGATCATTCTTGCTAATGGTGCTTTATCTACAGGTACAATTATTAATTACACTTCACACGGTAATCTTAGAGTAGATACAACAATGGCAATTGCGCCGGATCAGGATATAGATAAAGCAAAACAAATTGCGATGGATGCTGTGTTATCATTACCAAAAACTTTAAAAACTCCTTCACCCGAGATCAACGTTTTAAAAGTTGCTGATGGTATGATCACTTTAGCAATAAGACCTTATTCTGAACAGGAAATTATTGGGATGTGTTTTTTGGCACACAGGAAGCAATAAAAAAAGCATGGGATCTGAATAATATTCAAGGCCCTATCCCACATATTGTACATGTGACTAAATAATAAAAACATAATCCTTTGATTACTAATAACCCTTTTACAAAATTGTATTATAATACTAGCTTGGTATACTTGTTGATATTAATATAGTAGAAAGTTTAGGATAGAAATCCGCTTTAACAATAGATATCGAAAAGCCGATCAAAAGAATCGATAAATGATAAAACTAAAAAATCGTTGAGTTAATACTCAACGATTTTTTATTTAAAATACATGAAATATTTTAATGGGTAACATTTGCTACTGCCTTAGGATCATGTTTATGCTTAAAGAAAATAGCAAATAAAACAGCAATTATCAAGGCATAAATTGCAAACGACAACCAAATATTTTGCCAATCATTTGTACCGTCATGTACAAAGTATTTTCCGATGATATAACCACTGACTTTACTTCCTAAGAAAGCCCCTACTCCATTGGTCATCATCATAAATAAACCTTGTGCACTTGAGCGTATAGTAGAGTCAGTTGTCGTTTCTACAAACAGTGAACCAGAAATATTAAAAAAATCAAAAGCCATACCATAGATGATACATGAAAGTATGATCATCCATAATCCTCCTTCAGGATCTCCGTATGCGAATAATGCAAAACGCAGAACCCAGGCTATCATTGAAAAAAGCATCACTTGTTTGATACCAAATCTTTTTAAGAAAAAAGGTATTGTAAGAATAAATACAGTTTCAGATATCTGAGAAATAGACATAATGATCGTTGAATACTTTACAACGAAAGAACCGGGAAATGTTTTTTCAAAATCAAACAAGAAGGCATCCCCATACATATTTGTAAGTTGTAATGCTCCACCCAGGAACATAGAAAAAATAAAAAATAAAGCCATTTTAGAATTAGTGAACAATTTAAAAGCACTTAATCCTAATTGTTCTATCAAAGAGGCATCTTTAGAAATACTTTTTTGAGGAGGACATTTTGGCAATGTAAAAGAATAAATTCCTAATATAATTGCCATAACAGCGGCAATCAAAAATTGATTGGAGTTAACATTGCTATTTGTAAGATTTGTCGTCCACATTGCAACAATAAAACCAATTGTTCCCCAAACACGAATTGGAGGGAAAATTTTTATCACATCATAATTCTCTCTTTTTAAAATAGTATATGCAATTGAATTAGACAAAGAAATGGTAGGCATATAAAAGATCATTGCTGCAAAAATCACATAATAGAGAGTATCAGGATCATTAATACTAGGAACAAAGAAAAGTGTAACCCCATATAAAATATGTAATATCCCGTATAACCGTTCTGCATTTAACCACTTATCTGCAATTATACCAGTTAATGCAGGCATGAAAAGCGATGACAATGCTAATGTAGAAAAAATAGCTCCGAATTCAGGAAAACTCCATCCCTTCGATATAATACAATAAGTTCCTATTGTTATCAGCCAGGCTCCCCAAACAAAAAACTGTAGAAAACTCATTACCGTTAGTCTCAACTTTATATTCATACTGTCATTTTTATTTAAATTGGAAGATAAACAATTTTATTTAACAAAAACTACAGTTTAAAGTACAAAAACTATAGTTTCTGTTTTAACTGCACCTTACATAACTTTGCAAAAATATTCGTGATGAAGGCTTCAATAGATACGTTGATCAACACTACCTCAGATTTATCCCTGAAAACAATTGCCCAAAAAGTAAAGAACAATGAAAGGATCACTGATGCTGAAGGCATCACCCTTTTTGAAAAAGGTACTCTCCCATTTGTAGGTGCTTTAGCAAATTTTATCAGGGAAAGATTACATGGTGACACTACTTATTTCAATAGAAATTTCCATATTGAACCAACCAATGTTTGTGTGTTCAGTTGTAAGTTTTGTTCTTATTCTCGTTTATATGCACATAAAGAAGAAGGCTGGGAATTAAGCATTGACCAGATGCTTGATATTGTAAAAGGCTACGACAATAAACCGATCACCGAAGTACATATTGTAGGCGGTGTTCATCCAAAAATGAATATGGAATATTTTATTGAGCTGATGCAAAAGATCAAAGCCCATCGTCCCGACCTTCATGTAAAAGCTTTTACTGCTGTTGAACTGGACTATATGTTTAGAAAAGCAAAATTATCTGTTGAAGAAGGTATGAAACAATTGCATGCCGCAGGACTTGACAGTTTACCTGGTGGTGGTGCTGAAATTTTTGCACCAATAATAAGAGAACAGATTGCCGGTGATAAAGTAGATGCAGAAGGTTGGTTAAAAATTCATGAGACTGCACACAACTTAGGCATGCATAGCAATGCAACTATGTTATATGGGCATATTGAAAAATATGAGGACAGAATTGATCACATGAGAAGACTGAGAGAATTACAGGATAAAACTCATGGCTTCAATACTTTCATTCCACTTAAGTTCCGTAACCATAACAATGACATGAGTTATGTTGCTGAAAGTACGATCACTGAAGACATGCGTGTGTATGCTATTGCAAGAATTTATTTAGATAATTTTCCTCACCTGAAAGCTTACTGGCCAATGCTTGGCAGAGAGAATGCACAATTGAGTTTATCTTTTGGTGTAAATGATATTGATGGAACTATAGATGATTCTACCAAAATATATAGTATGGCCGGCAGTGAAGAACAAACACCTGCAATGAGTACACAGGAATTAGTGACATTGATCAAACAGGTAAAACGCAGACCTGTTGAAAGAGGTACACTATATAATGTAATTAAAGATTTTACTGATGTAGATTTTGCTGACGGATCATTTGATGCGTTGCAGAATTAACCAAAGTTTTAAACATAAAAAAAAGCGCTTTTCAGCGCTTAATTTATTTTGGATTGATGATTGATAAGTTTTCAGAAAGAGTATCAGTAATTCAGAATAAAATCGATCAAAAAAAAGTTATTATTACATCAACAGCATAACTGTTTCAGATTTTGTTGTATTGTTTGGAGTAACAACATTTACTGTATAAACACCACCTGCAAGCGTTTTACCAAATTTCACCGTTTCAGTAGCCGCAGCTGCATCATGATTGATATTTTGTTTCATTAAAACAACTCCATTTTCATCAGCTATTTGCACTGTATAATTTCCTTGTGGTTGATTTGCTAAAGTTAAAACAACAACACCTTCCGCTAATTGCATTGGGCAAACTTTAATAGAGGCAGCAGCAGTTGCTTTATGATTACATTTATGGATAGCAAGATCGCTGTTCAAAACGTTTTCGTAATGATTATGATTTTGAGCAATAGTAGCGTTAGAAACGATTGTCAAAACTAAGATGGCGATTGTTGCTTTTAATGTTTTCATTTTTTTGTTTTTTTAAGAAGATACATTCGGTATTTCCTATACTAAAACGTGGAAGTACTCATGATATTGTATAAATACTGCGGAAATTACTGATTTATTTTGCGGAATTTACTGAAACGGGTATTAATTAACTGATTATCAACATTTTACTATTTTTAAAATAATAAAAATAATTGAGTAAAAATACTCAGTCAGGTGGAATTTTACTCGAAACATTTGAAATTGAAGGGAAAAAATTGGTGATCTTTTGTAGAAATAGACTTAAAATCGCCATAAAAGGCTTTTTAAAGTTCATTTTTTTACGATAGTAGGTATACGTATTTCTACAGTTGTTTGCGGAATCTACACACATATATATAGTATGTTCCATTTGGTCACTATAATACTATATATATGTATGTAAATATTGGGGAATGATTAACCGAATAGCTCTCCCTGTGGATTATTGGGATCTTTTTTCTTTTCCCACTGCATTTCTACACTTTTAGAGTAGTCAGTAAGTTTGGCCCCTAATGCTTTCCAACCCATTACTTCTACAATATCAGCTATTTTGTTCTTGGAAGTACGAGCCTGTGCTCCTCTTCCGCTTTGAATAGCCAATACTGGTTCAGGGTCAGTTGTTACAGCTTCCAAATAGTTTTCAGCCCCTTCTTTTATAAATAAGAACTTACTGTGTAGTGTAGTTGTTTCTATTTTAAAGCGCTTTACGCTGAATTGCACTTTCTCTTTATCGTAGTAAACGGCGGTAATGATCTTATCGGCATTGAATTTCTCCATCAACAATACCTTATCGGGATCAAAGCGTTGTGTTAACTCCTGATCAGTAATTTCATAATTACCATCATTATATATAACAAGTATCCTGGCCTCGGCTTCAAACTTACCAAGGTACTGTCCTTTTTCTTCTGTATTCAATCTGCCAAACTTATCATCGAACCAAAGTTTCTTAGCATCCAAAGTTGATTTGCCGGCTTCCTTGAACTTAACTGTTTTGATAGGATATTTTGTCGCCTGGTTACCGATACTGCTTCTGCCTTTGATCTCCATTTCTTCAAAATAAAAATCAAGCTCTTTATTTCTTGCGCTGCAATTTGGACTCAATACGATCTTTACAACCTCAGCTTCTCCATTTGCGTTAGCACTGAAATAATGTACTTTGCTTTTTTCTGAACCTTTGGTAAGATCATATTCCTTATCTCTTGTAACACCGGTAACATTAAAACGTTTTGCAAAACTTACACCTGTTTTACCATCGAGGTAGATCATATTATAAGTAGTACGTTCATCATTCTTCTGAAACACGGCAACATGCATTATATCCTTACCGATAAAAACCTTCTCAGATACTTTTACCACTTTCATGATACCACCCTTTGTAAACGCAATGATATCATCGAAGTCAGAAACTTCTGCTATTAATTCGTCTTTCTTTAAACTTGTGCCTATAAAGCCATCTGCAAAATTTACGTATAGCTTAGTGTTTGCAATGGCAACAGCCTTAGCTTGAATGGTATCAAACTGTTTGATCTCCGTTTTACGCTCTCTGCCCTTTCCAAATTTCTTCAGTAGATTTTCATAATAAGCTATTGCAAAATCTGTAAGATTTGCAAGATCATGTTTCACTTGTTTGATCTCAGCTTCAAGTGCTTTGATCTGGGCATTCAGTTCATCAATATCCAAACGGTAAATTCTACGAACAGGCTTTTCCGTTAGTTTAACAATATCCTCTCTTGTGATTTCTCTTTTTAATTGTTTTTTAAAGGGAGCAAATGCTTTGTCTATAGCCTCAATTACTTTATCCCAGGTCTCATGCTTCTTTTCAAGTTCTTTATATATCTTTTCTTCAAAGAATATTTTCTCTAAAGATGTGTAATGCCATTTTTCCTGAAGCTCCGCTAATTTGATCTCCAGCTCTCTCTTCAAGAGTTCTTTAGTATTTTCAGTAGCGATCTTCAACAATTCAGTAACGCCTATAAATTGTGGTTTATCCTTTACGATCACACATGTATTTGGAGAAATACTTACTTCACAATCTGTGAATGCAAATAAAGCATCAATGGTGATATCTGGAGAAATACCTGCAGCCAATTCAATGATGATCTCAACATCTGCAGCGGTATGATCTGTTACTTTCTTGATCTTGATCTTGCCAGAATCATTTGCTTTTACAATGCTTTCCATCAATTGCGTAGTGGTAACACCGAAAGGCACATTCCTTATCACTAATGTTTTTTTATCTACCTCTTCAATAATGGCTCTCACCCTGATCTTACCACCACGTCTGCCATCATTGTAATTAGATGCATCCATGATACCACCTGTTAAAAAATCAGGTAGTAACTCAAATTTTTTCCCCTTTAAAATTTTTATAGATGCTTCAATTAATTCACAAAAATTGTGTGGTAATATTTTAGTTGCCAAACCAACCGCAATACCTTCTGCTCCCTGTGCTAACAACAAAGGGAATTTCATTGGTAAGGTTACAGGTTCATTTTTTCTACCATCATAGCTTAAAGCCCATTCAGTAGTCTTATTATTGAATGCAACCTCTAAAGCAAATTTGCTCAGTCTTGCTTCAATATATCTTGCTGCTGCAGCTTCATCTCCTGTGCGTACATCACCCCAGTTTCCTTGCGTTTCAATCAACAGGTCTTTTTGTCCCATGTTTACCAACGCATCTCCAATACTTGCATCACCGTGAGGATGATACTGCATACTTTGTCCGATGATATTTGCCACTTTATTAAAACGGCCATCATCCATTTCTTTCATTGCATGCAAGATCCTTCTTTGCACTGGTTTCAATCCGTCTTCAATAGCCGGAACAGCACGTTCTAATATAACGTAGCTAGCATAGTCCAAAAACCATGTTTTATATTGACCGCCAATACCGGCGTCGGTGTGGATGTAATCTTCTTTGTTAGCTTTAGCCATCTATTAATCAATTTGAAGATTTGGAAATTTGGAAATTTGGAGATGAGCATCGTCACATCTTCAAATTTTCAAATCTTCAAATCGTTTTCGTCTTTATTTCAAAATCCTTCATATTCTCCACTTTCCCCTGTACATCAAACAAATCCTGCGCTATCATTACTTTCAATCTCCATAATAAGTATGCGTCTCCGGTAGTATGCTTTGCTTTACTAAGATATTGATGGATGATCTTTGAAGCTTTTTGCCAATCACCTGTGATAAATTTCTTAAGATCACTATCATAAAAATCATAATCTTCACTCGTGAGTTTTTTGCCGCCTTCCAATAAACGGATACCTTTATTTTCGTTACAGATCTTCGACCATTCATCCGGATCAACTTCAAATTCACTTAGAGTAATTTCTCTTGCTAATTTTTTAGCTTTCAAAAATTCTTTAGCAGGAATTTCATGCAGCCAGTTAGGATAAAACACACCACCTTTTTCATTGATAAAAGGGAGATTGTTCAGGTAAAGAATAAATACCCTTCCCTGGAATTCTTTCATGTAATTCAATAGCCAATAGTAGCCGCTTACATCATGTTTATTTTGTGCAGCCCATATCCAGATAATCTCGTTTTCATCTCTTCTTAAAGTTCCAACAAGCTCAGCAATCGACTTATAATCATCGACATCACCGCTATCGACTTTGCCTTCATAATCACCACCTGCAAGCACTTCTTTCCACCATTCCCTTCTTTCTTCAATACCTTCTCCTAGATATACGTTATTTAATGGTCCTACTGCATAATCGTCCTTTATTTGCACTACCTCGCCTTGCAATGTTTCATCCAATGCAATAGCATCTTTTAAAACAGCAACATCCGCTTCGTTAAAAACTACATGAATCATTAATTATAATTAAGAATTAAAAATTAAGAATTAAGAATTCTTTCGAATTGTTAATTCATTTACTATTTAGGCGTGATCATGTAATAAACACAGGTAGTAAAAAAATTTCTTACCCATGGTATAGCACTGATCACTGCGTTTTGTTTTCTTGCTTTCCAGCCAAACTTAAATTCATAGATAGGATTCAGTAAATAATGTGTTTTCTTAACTACATTATATCCTGTTTCGTTAACTATGTTTTCAAACCTTTCTATCGATATTCCCGTGTCTTTAATTTCTGTAAAGTCATTTACATTTTCTTTAAATGCTTTTAATATCCCTTTATACAAAGGCATTGGCAATAAATGAAAATAAGGCAACTTGCTTAAGAACTTACTTTGCATAACTTGCTGGTGTCCCCCGAAAGGCATTTGCCAAGGTGGAAATCCAAAAAATATCACACCATCATTCTTAAGGTATTGCTTCATCCATGCGATCAGTTTTTTCTGATCATGAATATGTTCGATCACATCTTTTAAAATAATGATATCAAATCGATCAGGAAATTCCGTTTGAACATCTACTTTATAAATATCTTTTGACAAAAAAGACACAAGACCTTTATTTACCTCTTCACTCATCCATTCTCTTGCTACAACCAATCTTGGTTCGTCGAGCTCTACCCCCACTCCCACACAACCAATATCTGTAAAGGCTTTCAATACCCCTGCCTCACCACAACCAATTTCTAAAACCCTTGTTCCAGGTGCAACTTTTTTATATTGTTCGATAAAAGGTATCACGTATTTACGGGTATTTTCTACCTGCATATCGAAATATCTTTTCTTATCTGTATGAAATTCAAACATAATTATACTGTAGGCTCTTCAACAAGATCCACTTCTACTTTTAAATTATCAATAATAAAATCTTGTCTTGATGGAGTATTCTTACCCATGTAATATTCCAGCAGTTGTTGAATATGTGTATCAGGCAACATCATTACCGGTTGCAATTTCATTTCAGGGCCAATAAAACGAGCAAATTCATCAGGACTAATTTCTCCAAGTCCTTTAAACCTTGTTATCTCAGGTTTACCTGTTAATTTTTTAATTGCTTCCTGCTTTTCTTTTTCATCATAACAATAAATGGTTTCCTTTTTATCTCTAACCCTGAACAATGGCGTTTCCAAAATATAAACGTGACCATTCTTTACAAGATCCGGAAAGAATTGAAGGAAAAAAGTCATCAGTAATAAACGGATATGCATACCATCCACATCGGCATCGGTAGCAAATACAATATTATTATAGCGTAGTGTTTCGTAGCCTTCTTCAATGTTTAAAGCATGCTGCAATAAATTAAATTCTTCATTTTCATAAACCACTTTCTTTGTCAATCCAAAACAATTGAGCGGTTTACCACGTAGACTAAATACCGCTTGTGTATCAACAATTCTTGCTTTGGTGATACTACCACTGGCACTATCTCCTTCGGTAATGAATATGGTACTTTCCTTTGCTTTCTCAACAATCTTATCTTTTTCCTTTCCTATTGCTTCATCATTGTAATGATACTTGCAATCTCTCAATTTTTTATTGTGCAGATTTGCTTTCTTAGCTCTTTCATTCGCTAGCTTCCTGATACCTGAAAGTTCTTTTCTTTCTCTCTCATTTTGCTCAATACGCTTTTTAAGTGCTTCAGCAGTTGCAGGATTTTTATGTAAATAATTATCTAATTCCTTGGTTAAAAAATCACCAATAAAATTACGCATGCTTGGTCCGCCTTCATAGACATTTTGTGAACCAAGTTTCGTTTTTGTCTGACTTTCAAAAACTGGTTCCTGTACACGTACGCTTATCGCAGCACAAATACTACCCCTTATATCAGAAGCATCATAATCTTTCTTGAAAAAATCTCTGATCGTTTTTATAAACGCTTCTCTGAATGCAGCTAAATGCGTACCTCCTTGAGTAGTGAACTGACCATTTACAAAACTGTAATACTCTTCACCATAAGCACTTTCATGCGTAATGGCTACTTCAATGTCTTCTCCTTTTAAATGAATGATCGGATAACGTATCTCATCAGCATTTGTTTTGCGCTCTAATAGATCTAGCAAACCATTCTTGCTCACAAAACGTTTACCATTCAGGTTCATTACCAAGCCGGCATTCAGGTAACAATAGTTCCAGAATTGATTATCCAGGTATTCCTGAACATAATGAAAATGTTTAAAAATGGCATCGTCAGGAGTAAATTCTACATAAGTACCATTCTCTTCTTTTGTAGCAAGTTCTTTATATTCTTTAACTAAATTACCTCTTTCAAATTCTGCAGTTTTTTCTTTGCCTTCTCTGTAAGCAGTTACTTTAAAATAATTGCTTAATGCATTTACCGCTTTAGTACCCACACCATTCAGCCCCACACTTTTTTGAAACGCTTTACTATCGTATTTAGCCCCAGTATTAATTTTACTAACCACATCCACCACTTTCCCCAAAGGGATACCACGGCCATAATCTCTTACAGAAATGATCTTATCAGCAATGGTTACATCTACATGCTTACCATAACCCATTGTATGTTCATCAATACAGTTATCGATCACTTCTTTGAGTAACACGTAGATACCGTCATCGGCACTACTGCCATCCCCTAATTTCCCTATATACATACCCGGACGTAAGCGGATATGTTCTTTCCAATCGAGACTCCGGATGGAGTCTTCGGTATATAATTGTTCTTTTTCTGCCATTTATTTCTTTTTCAGCGTTGCAATATAGTAGAATGAAGTCATTCAAGGGCAAAGTGACTTATCCACACAAGTAGAATAAGGGTGTGAAAAACCATTTACCCTTTTCATACCTTTATCAAAAAAATTGATCCCGATCCAAACTGATCTAAGCGCTATTGCTGAAACGGCTGTTGATAATGAAGCCGAAAATGACTCTTTCAGAGAATTTCTTAAAGGTCAGGATGGAGATTCAATCGATAAGATCGTTCATGAACTGAACGAAAATATTTCTGCAAAAATTGACTGCACCCAATGCGGTAACTGCTGCAAGTCATTAATGATCAATATTACCGGGGAAGAAATCAATGGTTTGGCAGCTCATTTACAAACAACTCCTGTTGATGTAAAACAAAAATATGTTGAAGAAAGCCCGGGGGGCAAAATGATCATCAACACTATCCCCTGCCATTTTCTTGATAAAACTGTATGTACTATCTATGAACATCGTTTTACTGAATGCAGAGAATTCCCACATTTGCATCGGCCGGGTTTTGTGAACCGCTTATTTGGCACTTTGATGTACTATAGCATGTGTCCCATTATCTTCAACGTAGTAGAAGCACTCAAAATGGAAACAGGCTTCAAAAAATAAATTTCCCATCTTTTTTTTCTCAATGCAACCCGTTTGCACATTTTTCTATCTGTATATACCTGAAATCGGGAGAATGAACCCATTTTTTACAAATTGGCATTTATCCCTTTGTTAAAACCATTTATAAACAAACAGAAAAATGAAACACACAAAAGTTTTATTGGCCATTGCCATTGCCCTTACAGTTGGGTTCGTAAGCTGTAAACCAAAAGATGCAGATATTAAAACTGCCTTAGATGAAAAAGTAAAAGCTAATACAGAATTAGCCGGAGTAACTGTAGATGTAAAAGAAGGTGTTGCTACTTTAACAGGAGAATTAAAAGATGCTGCTGCTGTTGCTAAAGCTGCAGAACTTTTAAAAGATGTAAAAGGTGTAAAATCTATTACGAACAGTTTAACTGTTGCACCTCCTCCAGCTCCAATTATTGTAAGTGCTGATGACAGTTTAAACAAAGCAGTTACAGATGCTATCAAAGATTTTTCCGGAGTTCAGGCTTCTGTTAAAGATGGTGTAGTTGCATTAAGCGGACAAATTGCGAAATCATCATTGATCAAATTAATGATGACAGTTCAATCATTACGCCCTAAAAAAGTAGATACAAAACAATTAATCGTTAAATAAAAAATTAAAGGAGAAATATATCATGGCATTACAAGAAAAATATAAAGCATTGACTGACGCCGCCGCTTTAGCAGGTGTTACTGATCTTGCTGTAAGAGAAGCTGATGGTATTCTGTACGTTGATGGAACCGCTACCTCAGGAGCCGTTAAACAACAATTATGGGATATGTATGAAACAATAGATCCTAATTTTAGTTCAGGTGATCTTGTTTTAAATATCAATGCATCGAATGTTGTTACTGAAGGCAGTAAAATAAAGATCACTACATCAAAATCTAATCTTAACGTTCGTAAAGGTCCCGGAACAGACCAGGATATAATTGGCAAAGCCGGACACGGAGAAGTTGTTACTCTTATAAGAAAAGAAAATGATCAATGGTGGTATATAAAAACTGAAAGTGGTGTTGAAGGATATTCATTTACTCAATATCTAACCCCCGTAGAATAATAATAATTTTAAAAATTAAGGCCATCAGTTTAAAACTGATGGCCTTTTGTATTCGCTATTAATTGTTTTCTATAAAAGATCAATTATTTTTTAAGTATTGTTGCGCCTAAAATAAAAGATATAATCAACAATACAAGAAAAATAAAGAAGATCGTTTTAGCAATGGCTGCTGCGCCGGAAGCAATTCCGGTAAATCCAAATATTGCTGCAACGATTGCAATTATTAAAAATATAACTGTCCACTTTAGCATAAAATAAATTTTAAAAGTTTAAAAATTAAGCTTCAAAAAAATTTAATCTTTTCTTCCGCTTTTTAAAAGTGCAACCAATAACAATATAAAAATGGCACCGCCTATTATCCAAACCCATGGCTGAGCATACCAATTTCCCCCAGCCATGTCGTTTCCTTTATTTACGTTAAGATCAACATCAACTTTTTTGTCCTGAGCATATGCTGCTATCGCTGAAAATGTTGTCAACATAAGAAGCAAATATTTATTCTTTTTCATGTTTTAAGATTTATGGTTAATTCAATAAAGTCCGTCAATTATTCTACCATTTTTTCTTTAGTTTTCACACCTGCTTCAGTACCTTTTTTCTTCATTATATTTCCTTTTTCATCTATCAGTACTTTCATTTTATCGTCGCCTTTTTCCATTTTTATTTCATAAGCTGTACGGTTCTTATCATTTTCTTTGCTTACTGATTTAACTGTATATTCAGTAAATTGATTTTGCAATGTTAGGTTCACCGCATCTGGAAGAGAACTATTAGGGACTACTGCAACTGTTGAAATCCATTCGCCTTCATCTGTAAACCAACTCCAATAATCAGTATTATCCATTGTATAATGTGCAGCATAGTCCATAGTATCTAAAGGAGGCCATCCGGCAAGTTCCCAATCAATATCAACCGGAGAATTGTCTGCTTCATACCTGGTCCATTCTACATCCGCAGCTTTTGGATACCTTTCTGTAAATTTTGTTTGAACTACGGGTTTAACTTCAACAGTTCTTGTTTTAACTACTGTGTTATTTTGAGCAACTACCATTGTATCCTGAACAGTGGTTTTAGTACCTGAATCATTACAACTTATCAGTAAAGTCATAATAACTCCTGATATACCAAGCATTTGTTTTTTCATAAAAAGTTTATTTGTTACATGCTAGTTAATGTAATAAATGTGCCAGTAATGAATTGAGTTTCATTTTAGCGGAATAAGTACATAATATTCAGATTTTGAGGAATTTGTTTCCCCAAAATGTAGAATTAAGCGGCCAAATTTGCAAGTTAAAAACTTGCATAACTCTATCTGTCTTTGAAATAAAGAGTTATAAACTCTTGGAAGGTCTTAACTTTTCATGTTTGCCTAAGAACATTTGATGTCAAGCTGTGAACTGTTAAAGTCCACTTGTGAACTTTTCGTTGAGCGCTGTGAACTTCACAAGTAAGCCTATGAACTTTTATTTAAAGTCTGTGAACTTCTGAAGTAAGGCTATGAACTTATTAAGTGAACCTATGAACTTTTGTATGATAGTTGTGTTTTTTGAATGTGTTTATGAACTTCGCAACTAAACATGTGAACTTTTAGGGAAAGTGTAATTGTTATTTATGTGCAATAGGATCTGAAACTCCATCAGGATCATTTTTCGCAGAACCAACAGTATAAATATTTCTGCCATTCAATAATAATAATCCTGCAAGATGTGGCGCTGCCATGGAAGTGCCACTTGCTGTTGCATAACGGCCATTTGACCATGTAGAAAGAATATTAACACCAGGCTCCGCATAATCAACTACATCATTTCCATAATTAGAAAATTTCGCAAAATTATCAAGGCTATCAACTGCAGAGACTGTATAAATATTTATTCCATTAGTATTGGCGGGAGAAAAAGCATTTGCAGCCTTGCCATCATTACCTGCAGAGATAGCGATTAATATACCACGTGATGCTGTATTTTTAACCTGCTGATTTAATATTTCTGATACACCATCTTCTCCTAAACTCATATTCACTACATCACCGGCTTTTGCATTTGCATTTACATAAGCCAGTGCTTGAATAATACCTGATACGGGCCCCTCCCCATTAGCAGCTAAAACTTTAAGCGCTACCAAAGAAGCTCCTGATGCTACACCTAAGATTCCTATCGTATTATTTTTTGCTCCGATTATTCCTGCCACATGAGTCCCGTGTCCATTATCATCGTTGGCAGATGTTTGTCCGCTTATAAAACTTTTACTACGGGCTGCATCTACAGTAAGATCGGGATGATCGAAATCAATGCCGGTATCAATGACCCATGCAGTTTTTCCTGTTCCATCACCATAACCAGTACGTAAAACATTCCATGTAATTAAACGTGGAGCAGCTATACTAAAACAAGTGCTTAAAGCAATCATTCTATCGGGTTCAATGAGTGCAATATCTTTATCTTTTTTAAGTAATTCAACTTCTGACTTAGAAAGCTTAGCGACGAAACCACCAGGCTTACCGCTAAAAGAATGTTTTAAAGAACTGCTATTTATTCCATTTCTTTTGAGCATACTTACACCAATTTCTGCAATCGGACGACTGCCAGTATTATCAGTATTAATAGTAGAATTATAAGCAATGATATATTGATCAGGAATGATCGATCCATCTGCAATTGCTCTTTTTTGAACGCAGACATCATCTGCCGGGGCTGTGGAAATTGGATTTTCTTTATTACAGGCTGTAAATAAGAGTGCTGCAAAAACTAGGCTTTTCATTTTCATATTGCCATAGAATTAACGAAAATCAAGCCATATACAATATATAAAAAGAGTTTAACATTTTTTTGAAAACTAGATAAAACACATTAAATCAATAGGATATAGCTTGTATAACATTTCCCTCTGATTTATATGGAATAAAATTACCGGAAGTGGTGGATTGAACATTCATATAAGTACAAATAGTATTACCAAAAAAATTGCCTACAGCAACTTCCGCAGCATCTTTTCCATTCGCAATTTTCACTAATCCATTAATGGGAACCATCTTTGTTGGATCAAAAATTATCCATTGATTTCCCAGGTAAGCTTCAAAACAAGCATGAAAATCGGGTGTCCCTAGCTGATAGGCATATCCTGTAAAATATCTTGCAGGAATGTTTAAGGCACGGCAGAGTGCAATACCCAGATGAGCAAAGTCTTTGCATACACCTTGTCTTTGCACAACTGTATCATATGCTGAGGTGCCGGCATCAGTGGAACCGCTTATGTAATCAATGTTATTAAATATCCAATCAGTTATTGCAGACACTTTCGAATACTCATTGGAATATTTTCCAAATTCTTTTAATGCTAATTTTTCCAGTTTATCAGATTGGCAATGTCTACTCGGAAAAAGATAAGGATAGATCTTTTTATCAAAATTAATTAGTGGTATTGATTGAAAAAGTGAAGATTCATCAATAATTTTATAGTCCACCTCCACTTCTGCATTATAAGTAAGTGTAAAGAACATTGGCTTATCTACATGTAATTTTATAAATCTTACTTCGTCCAATTCAAACTCTTCAGTTGAAAGTGGAATAGTGATCAGCAGTGATTCTTTCAATATTTTCTGACTAGCAGACCTTGCTGCCTGAATATTAAAAACAAAAGTTGTAGGAGAATATACTTCGTAAGATAGTTCACTGAATAAGTTAAAGTTCATCTGTAAAATTAATATTTATTATTTGATTGAATTGGCTTACTATTTATTTGATAGATGTTGATCAATTAATTTTCCGATACCCAATGCCATTTCATGCAAGTTATCATTAACTGATCTCCAGATAGAAGTGCTGTTTGGCTGTGGAACTTTTTCAATCAGCATATCAGGAATTTCATTTTTAAAATGGATCTTGTAAATTGTCGCAGGTCTGTTCATTGGTTCAACTGTTATCAACCATCGATTGTATTCTAAGGGAAATATTTCTTTTTCAGGATTCATGATCTTTAATAAGTTTTTTGTTTTTCAATTGCTTCTTTTAAAGCAAGCAAATTTTTTATGAGGATTTTTTTTGTTCCTTCATCGATCAGTTTTCCTTCTTTATCAAATTTATCCTGTGCCTTTGAAACGTATACTTCGGGTTTCACCTGCCTCATACCTAATGTAAGGAAGACTGGTTGAAATGCCATCTGCATTCTTACTGTACCCCACATACCATTCGATGCTCCCATCAGTGACACCGTCTTTTTCAATATTGGGGAATCTTCTCCTCTTGATGCCCAATCAATAGCATTCTTTAATGCCCCAGGGATTGAATAATTATATTCAGGAGAAACAATGACCAATGCATCTGCCTTACTGATCGCATCACGAAAAGCTTCTACTGCTTGTGGTCGTTCAGTTGCATCTGGCAGATCTAGATCTCCATTATAGAAAGGTATATCAGCAATAGAAACAATTTGCAGTGATACATTCTCAGGTAACAATTCCTTTAGTGAGTTCAACAACATTGTATTATAAGACCCCTTCCTTAAACTTCCTGAAAAGCCCAGCAATTGAATTACTTTATCCATGATGACAGTTTTATTTATAATTGACAAAAACTGTTCCCAATGTTAATGTTCTACTATTTTTGGGATAAGCTGTTGCTTTTCTACTTTCATTAATATTATCTTCAAAGCCTAAAACCAATAACATGAAATTTGTAACTGCATTTTTTAAATTCACTCCCATTTTTTTATTATTATCCTGTGGTGATTACACGAATAATAAAATGATCATAGGAAACTGGCAAGGAACTGAGTGGCTCGTTAATGGCTTACCTATTGAAGATGGAGCAAATACTTCTTTTTCATTTACCGAAAAAGGAGATTACACTTTTACTAATTCCGGCAATGTAGAAAAGGGAACTTATAAAGTAGAAAATGACATGTTATTCACTACTCCTGCAAATGAGCAGGAAATAATGGTAAAGATCACTCGTCTTACAAAAGATAGCCTTGTGTTTTACATGAACAGAAGTGGCCGTCCTGAATCGTTGACACTTATTAAAAAATAATACTACTACTTAAATATTTTCTTTAAAAATACTCTCATATCATTCCACGACTTTTTATCTGCCACTGCATTATATTTTATCGGCATCTTAAATTTCTTACCAACTCCTGTAGCTGCAGGATTAGTAAATGCGTGTGTGGCTCCGGGATAAACAATGAATGTATATGGTACACCTAATGAATCAAGATTATTTTTAAACTTTTTCACATCAGCATCACTTACCGATTTATCAGCACTGCCATGGCAGACCAATATTTTAGTAGTCATAGAGCTATCTGTAGCCTCAACACCATTCAATCCACCATGGAAACTTACAACTCCTTTTAATTCTGATCCCATTTTTGCAGCATTTAATACCATTGCACCTCCAAAACAATAACCAATAGCAGCCATCTTATCGGAGTCTGTTTGAGTATATTCTTTGAGTTTATCAACAGCCGCCTCAATCCTATCTTTTCCTAATTGCGGATCCTGGTAAAAAGGAGTAGCATATTCTTGCGCTTTTGTAGGATCTGTTGCAACTTTACCATCCCCATACATATCCGCAGCAATAGCTATATAACCCAATTCTGCTAACATCTTTGCCCTTGTCTTAGCATAATCATTATTTCCCCACCATTCAGGAACTACAACAACAGCTGGCCTCTTGCCTTTTTTTAAACTATCATATGCAACATAGCCAATCAGATTTGTACTGCCTGAAGTATATGTTACTTTTTCAAGCTTAATATTTTTTTTAACTATGGAATTTTGTGCATGGGTAATTCCTGCATTTAAACAAATTGCAAACAGCAATGAAACGAATAGCCTGATATACTTTTTCATGATGATCCTGTTGATATGAATAATAATATCAATTTCAACAAAAATCAAACCATAGTGTTTAAAAACCTACTAAGTTAGTTGGGCATCCCAGTTGATTTTTACCGCCGTTTGCGCCATCATTACCACTATTATTTAACCTGTAACGCAGCCCTATTGTAGCACTGTAATAATGATCTTTTTTATCAGGTTCAGCTGCAATGCTGAATCCATCAATATAATCGGAGAATGTAAAGCGATAAGATGCTTCTGTAGTAATGAATAATTTCTGTGAAATGGGGAATTCTAATCCCAAACCGATTGGAACTACTGGCAATATACCGGGTGTACCATGGTCTACATCAGCGGCTATTTTAGAATATATTGTTGGATCTTTAAATAAACTTGATGTTGTATCGATCCTGGTATAATCCATATTTACATTTAAAAAAGATGCAGTGATACCGGTAAATAAATATGGAGAAACACCATAATTATTATAATTATCACCTTTGATATTCCAAACAATTAATACTGAAAGTTCTTTTAAAGGGCTGGAAAACATGAAATTTCTCTTTTGCCTATAGGCAGGATCGTCATATTTACTTTCATCGCCTTTTAATTTAGCAGCTCCAAAATTTAATCTGAAAGATAAATAATTGCTCAAGGCTTTTTGAGCATATATATTAAATCCAAAAGAAGGGGTTTTTAAAGAGCCAATATTTGAAGGGGAAAGGTCTCCCTGGTAGACATATGCACCGGCATTAGCGCCTATACTAACATCTTTGAATAATTGGGCTTTGACTGTCTCAAAATTTAAAGCCAATGCTGCTAACAGCACTAATAGGAGTTTGTTATTTGCTTTCATAATGTATGCATTTTAATGATTAATGAAAGCAGCCGTCTTGGAAAACTAATGTATAATTAATGCATATAATGAATTTAAAATCAACACTAAGCTAAAAAAGGATTTGAATATAAATTGTTAAAATGATCAATAATAATTATTGATCAATTAAGTATTATGTTAGGAAATACGATTTAAAAATACTTAATTGCGTAAATTTTAAAGCCTTAACCTACGCCATCTGATGATAGAGAATCTGCCAATTTACATTTCTGTTATTTTCGGGATTACTACTCTCCTAACGTTGTTACTTTTTTATTTGGCATTACGCAATTCTGAAAATAAAGAGATCCGTTCGGAAGCAACTCTTATTATACTTGGACTGATCGTTTGGCTTATTCTTCAGGCTTTCCTTGGGATTACTGATGTCTACAATTCCGATGCAACTGCATTGCCACCCCCGCTAGTTTTGTTTGGTGTTTTACCCGCTATAGTTTTAATTGTATTGATGTTTGTTACCAGAAATGGAAAACGTTTTGTAGATAGTTTGCCATTAATAAACATAACGAATTTAAATGTGGTAAGGGTGTTTGTAGAAATAGTTTTGTTCTTATTATTTGTGCAAAAAGCTGTGCCGCAGTTAATGACATTCTCAGGAAGAAATTTTGATATTCTTGCGGGCCTCTCTGCTCCATTTATAGCATATTACGGATTAAAAAAATTCACTATCAGCCGAAGGATGATCTTGATATGGAATATTATTTCTTTACTCCTTTTGGCAAATATTGTTATTCACGCTGTTTTATCCATACCATCTCCTTTTCAAAAACTTGCATTTGACCAACCAAATATTGCTGTATTAAATTTTCCTTTTTGCTGGTTACCAACCTTTATCGTTCCCCTTATTCTTTTTGGGCACCTGGTATCTATCAGGCAACTTATAAGAAACAATCCTGATGATGACCTTTAAATCAAAGGTTTTAAGCTATTAAAATCATCCATAACATTTGTACCTTTGCGTACTTATAAAATTGAATGAAACAGTTTAACGTTCCCATTATATATAGAAGCCCTTTGATTGCTGCGGTGAAAAACAAACGCAAGCAAGTGGATAAAATGAAGAAAGATTTCTCTCCTACTTTACTTGATTTTGGTCCTATACAAATTTATTTAGCAAGGCATTTTGGATTTTGTTATGGTGTAGAAAATGCAATAGATATAGCATTCAGGACAATAGAAGAAAATCCCGGCAAACGTATTTTTTTATTAAGTGAAATGATCCATAATCCTCAGGTAAATGCAGATCTGCAACAAAGAGGTGTTCAATTTTTACAGGATACCTATGGTAAACAACTGGTATCATTCGACACTTTAACGAAAGATGATGTTGTAATCATACCAGCTTTCGGAACAACGCTTGCGATCGAAGAAAAATTAAATAAAATTGGCATCCCTACAGAAAAATATAATACCACTTGTCCGTTTGTAGAAAAGGTATGGAACAGAAGTGAACAGATAGCTCAAAAAAAATATACTGTAGTTGTTCATGGCAAGCCTTCACATGAAGAAACAAGGGCTACTTTTTCTCATGCTGCATCACATACCCCAACAGTAGTTGTGAATGACATGCAGGAGGCAATTACTTTAAGTGAATTCATTACCGGAGAAAAAAAATCGGAAGATTTTTATACAATCTTTAAAGGAAAATATTCTGAAGGCTTTGATGTAACAAAAGATCTTGAAAGAATAGGTGTAGTTAATCAAACAACAATGCTTGCAAGCGACACACAGGCTATTGCTGATTTCCTTAAAAGTGTAATGATAAAAAAACATAATTTATCTGATAGCAATATTGAAGAAAGATTTGCTGACACAAGAGATACTTTATGTTATGCAACCAATGACAATCAAACGGCAGTATATGGTTTATTAGAAACTGAAGCTGATCTTGCCATTGTTGTAGGTGGATATAACAGCAGCAACACATCACACCTGGTAGAACTATGTGAAGAAAAATTACCGACTTATTTTATAAATTCTGCCGACAAGATAATTTCTTCAACAGTGATCAATCATTACAATTATCATAAAAAGCAAGAATTGAAAACGGTTAATTTTTTACCAAAAAAAGATCCTATCAAAATTCTTATAACCAGCGGCGCAAGCTGTCCTGATGCACTTGTTGAAGGGGTGATTGAGAAACTAACTTCTTTTTTTTCTGTAACAAAAAAGATCGATGAAATAGTGAATGCTTTTGCCTGATAATTAAGCCTGCTTTTTTCGTTTTCTATTAGTATGATAATTCCCTAACCATACTAAAGCGAATGCCATGAAACCAATAGCACGCCACCAGTTAAGCATATCTGGATACACAAGTTTGATATATAGAATACCTAATAAAGCAAGATAAGTTACCTGCGTTAATATCCATGCTGCACGGGTATCATAAAAACCTTTATTCCCTATCTGCTTATTATTCTTATGTTGTAAATTAAATTCATTCTTATAATATAAAAGATGATTCCAAAAAGTCAGCACATCGTTTTCATAACCAGGTTTATAATTAAATGAAGCTGTAAAATCCGGAGAAATAAAACTTACCTGGTAAAAAGTAAGATCATTTTTTGTATCAAGATTATCAGAAATGTTGGAAATATTTTCCCATGAACTAAAAAATTTTTTTCTTCTATATAAAAAAGAAGATTCCGTTAATTCATATTCAAAACCATCCTTTGTAAGCCGCACACAACAATCAACAATTGTTTTTTTCATTACAAGATATATTGTAAATGCAACCACTGAAATTATTCCTATCATGATCAAACCGAACACAAGCCAATCGGGAAGATCGATCGTAATTAAACCTAATGGGAGTAATATCAACAGTACACCAATTACAGGAACAAGTATCAGCACCATAGCAATTTTTGTATTTTGCTGATACCTTAAGGTGTATGTTTCATCCGTATTTTCCATCGCTTAAAAATCGGCAAAACATTCATATTAAACTATACCCACTAGCCCCTATTTTTTTAAAGAACGTTTTCTGATATTTCACATAATTTTGATAAATAAACAGATAGTTATGGCAGGCATTTTAGACTTGGTAGGCAATACACCAATGGTACAATTGAAAAAAGTTACAGAAAATGAAAGAGTAACTATTTATGCAAAACTCGAAGGCCATAATCCGGGAGGAAGTGTAAAAGACAGAGCTGCTTATGGTATGATCAAAGGTGCAATTGATAAAGGGCTGATCACAAAAGGGGTAAAACTTATTGAAGCAACCAGCGGAAATACAGGTATTGCTTTAGCAATGATATCAAGCTTATTTGGCATTGAAATAGAATTGGTAATGCCCGAAGATGCTACCAGGGAAAGGATCTTAACGATGCAGGCATTTGGTGCCACAGTTACCCTTACGCCAAAAGAAAAGTCGATGGAAGGTTCAAGGGATTATGCGGAAGCACAGGTAAAAAAAGGTGGCTATGTGATGTTGAATCAATTTGACAATCCTGATAATGCAAACATGCATTACATGACCACAGGCCCTGAAATATGGCGTGACACTTATAACTCGATCACTCATTTTGTATCGTCTATGGGAACTACCGGAACAATAATGGGTGTATCAAAATTTTTAAAGGAACAAAACCCAGGAATAGAAATTGTAGGATGCCAACCCACTGACGGCTCCAGAATACCTGGCATTCGCAAATGGCAGCCAGCCTATCTCCCAAAAATATTTGACAAAACCAGAGTAGATCAGGTTATTGAACTTGATGAGAAAGATGCCCGTATCATGGCCAAACGACTTGCAAAAGAAGAAGGCATTTTTAGTGGCATGAGTAGCGGGGGTGCTGTACATGCTGCTATTGAACTATCAAAAACACTTTATTCAGGTGTAATTGTAGTTATTATCTGCGACAGAGGAGACAGATACCTTTCATCAAATCTCTTTGAATAATTATCCTCTTGCAACATTATAAAGATCGTACCAATCCTGACGATCAAGATCTATTGTAAATGCATTGGCAATATTTCTGATACGTTGTTCGTCAGTAGTTCCAATAAGTGGTAATGCCCCCAATTTCACTAACCATGCAACTGCAATGGATTCAATGTCTGCTTTATATTTTGGAGAAAGCTCTTCCAATTTTGCTCTAACCCATAAAGGTACCCTATCGGTACTTTCAGCAATTTTACCTTCAGCCAAAGGTGCTGTTGCTAAAGGACGCATATACTTTTGCTTGATATAGTCGATCTGCCCATTATCTAAAGCATGTGTATTTAATAAATTCAATTCGATATGATTTGTAACGATCGGTGATTTTAAATAAGAGCTTAATAGCTGATGTTGGAATACAGAAAAATTCACTACACCTATATTTCTGATCTTACCAGAATCTTTTAATTTCTGCAACGTTAAAGCTGTTGCTTCAAGATCAGAAATAGGATCAAGATTATTCAATAAGAAAACATCAATATAATCTGTACGCAAATTTTTTAATGAATTATCAAGGCTTTTTACAATATGTTCACTCGAAGTATCGTAATGTTTTACACGGATCTCAGGTCTATCCGGATGCGGATTTTTTTCGCCACATTTTGTAAATAAAACAAGGTCTTCCCTTTTAACGCTTTTATTCGCTATAGCTTTACCAAACACTTCTTCACATTGGTAACCTCCATAAGTATCAGCATGATCAAATGTATTGATACCTAGCTCAAGGCAAAGATTAATGATAGATTCCATTTTGGAAGCAGACAGATCTTTTTCTGTCCATCTGTAAAAACCATAAATAGCTTCAGAAACTTTTGGACCGGAATCGCTTAAATATATTTTGTTCATATTAGGTTACTTTTCTTTTATAAAGATAAGATTAAAAGATGTAGGATATAGGGGATTTACGATTTGGGATTTACGATGTACGATTTCTTTATGTATAAAAGAGTATTCTATCTAAATGACATCGTAAATCCCAAATCGTATATCGTAAATTATTAACCTTTTTTCCTTATATCCAGATTATGGAAATAAAATACTCTTGCCACATTATTGCTCTTATATTTATCACCAGCAGGCAATTGTTGAAATAAATTCATATAGCCGAACTGAATGTTATCATGTTTATTTATATGATATGCAAATCCTAAAAAGAATCTATTCTGGTCAAAATAATTGTAAACTATTTTCTTTCCAAAGTTCGCATGAATTTCATTATTCGCCACAAATGATAAGGTATTTGGCTGAAACCTTTTCTTACTCAATGGCACTTGCGCAAAGAAATTATACCTTAGTTTAAAATTAAAATTGTATCCGTCAGCCAACTCATCATCATTTAAAATTTTTCTTTTGAATTTTTCTTCAATCCTGAACCATTGCATTAATCTCAATTTAGGATACTTATTATGCCATTGAATTTGTTGCCATGGCCTATGTTCAGGTTGAACAATATTTTTATGACCATCAGCAGGATAAGCAGTAACATAAGCATATCCGGCAGTTAATTTAGCATCATCATTTAAATAATAGGTCAAGCCTACCCTTGCAATTGACTGAGAAAAATTTGTAAAAAAGTCTTCCTTTGTTCTTAAATGCAGGTCAGTCCATATCCCCCATTTATCCGTAAGCCTGGTTTGATTCAAATACCCCAACCATACCTGATTATCTGATGTTACTGTTTTGGTTTGTGCATGACCAACCATTGCATTTGCGACAAATAAGAAAAGGAGTACATTTTTTTTTATTTTAATAAACATAATCTAGATATTTAGCTTTAGCATCTCGATAATAAATGATCAGTATAACCGAAGCTGTCAAAACTAACAAACATTTGGTTATTAAATGTTCTGGATAAAAGAACATTCCTGACAAAATTAATGATGCTCTAACTAACTCTACTCGAAAAACCCAGATTTTTTGCTCCATTATTGCACCGCAGTTGATCAAAGTAATAACAACAAAAAGTGTATAGATTGTTTTGAATAAACTAGAAAAGGAATGATCAAATGCTATAAATCCAAATAATGATAACAGTAAAAACAATATTTGAAAAACGACATATTTATTTAATGGCTCCTCGATCTTTTCAGGAGCTTGTTTCACTTTGAATATTTTCTCCGCTTCAGCCCTTAATGCAGGATCGATCTTTTCAGGTTTGCCAAAAACGACTTTCCACTTTTCCCTGAATGATCTTTTTGTTCTTAAAGCTAATATCATTTCTATTGCAAAATGAAAATGTTGCCACAGAAAACTATAAGACTTTAAAGGT
Source organism: Bacteroidota bacterium (assembly GCA_040387955.1). Classification (GTDB taxonomy): domain Bacteria; phylum Bacteroidota; class Bacteroidia; order Chitinophagales; family Chitinophagaceae; genus Ferruginibacter. Next base: position 76,520 of record JAZKCS010000005.1, read on the forward strand.
TTCGTAAGTCCATATACAATTTCTTCTTTATCTTCTTCTTTTTGAAATGTACCAAAGAGTTTATCCCAGATGATCAACACATCACCATAATTCTTATCAAGATATTTTTCATTACTTGCATGATGTACACGATGATGTGATGGCGTGACCAATATATATTCAAGTATCCCCAATTTTCCGATCACTCTTGTGTGAATAAAAAAAGGATACAACCCATGGATCAACAACATGCTTGTGATCATACCAGCCGGGAAACCCAACAAAGGCAATACAGCCCAAAACCCAGTACGGACAATAGCTTGAAAGATCGTTACCCGTGCAGAAACAGTATAATTAAAATCTTCGCTTTGATGATGCACTTCATGTACCATCCACAATAAATTTATTTCATGTGCCAAGCGATGGTACCAATACCATACAAGATCTGTCAATAAAAATATCAATATCCACCAGGCAACACTTGACTTAATATGAAAGATCCCATATTTTTTTTGGATAGTATCATACACAAAAAAGAAAAAACCTGCGATCAATACATCTGCTAATCTTTCTGCAATACCAATACTAATATTAGCAATGGAATTATGTAATTGAAAATAATCATAGCCTTTTCTTTTTGCTATAAAATATTCCAGCAACATAAAACTTACAAAGAGTGGAATGGCCAGTGCGATGTAATTGAAATGCATAAAAACGATTTAAACGTTTTGTAACCTGTCTGACGCCTTGGTTGGATTCGAACCAACGTAGAAGATTTTGCAGACCTTAACCTAACCGCTCGGCCACAAGGCTTTCTAAAAGTTGAATGGGTTTAAAAGGTTTAACGTTTAAAAGGTTCCTAAAACATATACTCTCATGTTATATTAACCACCCAAACTTGGTTAAACCTTTTAAACCCATTCAACTATTTTAGTATTTATTTAAAAATTATTATACTTAGTATGTATAACGTATCGTAACACCGTAAGTTCTTTGATCACCAAGTACAGCACCTATCTGCCCTGCATTACCACCAGCGATCAATAATTGTTCATAGTAATTTTTATTGAACAAATTACGTCCCCAGATGTACGCTGATAAACCTTTTGTTGCTTTAAAACCAATTCTTCCATTCACTAACGCATAGCCATCAATAGTTAAATAGTCAGATGGAGTTGCAGCTGAAGAAAAAGAAGAACGATAGAAACTTTCGGCTGCCACAAAGAAATTACTAGCATTGCCTAAAAAAGCAACCGGTGTAGTGAACTCGCCACCTATTGATCCCGACCACTTTGAAATACCAGGAAGTGATGCTCCAGAAATATCCACAAATGCTGAATCCAAATTACCTACCGCTGTTTTTAAACCAGTTTTTTCCAAGGGAAGAGGAGCATTAGTGAACTTAACATATTTAGCATCTGTATAAGAAAAAGCACCTGTGAATGAAAAATGTGAATTTGCTTTAATATTTGCATCTAATTCAAAACCTTTTACATTTACTTTTTCTGCATTTGCGATATATCCACGATTAACGCCTAATTGAGCAGATTGAACATTTGTTTGATAATCTTTAATGTCTGAATTATGGAAAGTCAAATTCAAAGTAAAATTATCTATTGGTGTAGTTTTAATACCAACCTGCACACTCTTCACATCTTCTGGTTTAATAACTGCTACGCTGCTATCCGGTCTACCGTTAGCAAGATTTGGCAAACCTGCCACATTAACACCTACCGGTTTAAAGCTGGTAGAATAAGTTGCAAAAGCATTTACACGATTACTTGGTTTATAAGCAAGTGTTAACTGATATGTAAAGTTATTTTCTTTTGCATCAGCTGTATATGCCTGGCTTGTGTAGACGCCATTTTTAAACCCTTGTAATGTTTTTTTATCAGCGCTTGTACCGTTATATGTAGTTGTATCTAAGCCACCGTATGTAGTACGTTTGTAAACCACATCTTTTTTATCATAGTTGTAACGTACTCCTGGTAATACATGAAACTTATTAGTTATTTTCCAATCTACGTTTGCAAATACTGCCGCACTTTGTGATTTGATAGAAGCATTTGTTTTGATACCAAAACCATCCAGCAATCCTGGTGTTTTCCATAAATTGCTTGTTGAACTTTGAGAAAAACGCCATTGATCTCTTCCAGATTCTTCAGTACCCGTAATTTTTACTTCCTGATCTATAAAGAATAAACCAACAACACCACTTAATGTAGGTGAGAACTCACCGGCATAACGAAACTCTTGCGACCAGTTCTTATGCTTAGCAGGGTTTTGAGATTTGGCCAATGCCTGCAAACCTGTAAAGTCTCTATCATTTGATGGATCCCAATTCCAATAACGCCAAGCAGTAGTCGAAGTCAATGTACCATGCCCTATTTTGCTATCAACGTTCAATGACAATCCACCAAGATCAGTATTAGAATTCCAAGGCACATCATGATCAATCTTTCTGTCAAATGCATTCCTACTTGGCAATTGATAATTTAACGATGTTAAAATTGAATCAAATTGACGATAGCCGGGACGTTTTGTGGGAGCAACACCTGCTACTACCTGAGCATAACCGTCGGGGCGCTGACGAGAATTATCACCGCCTAATGTAATGGAGGTCTTCTCACTTATTTTGTATAACAATTGTCCACGGAAGCCGAGATTATTAATATCATTTGTATGTTTCAAAGTCCTTACGTTCTCAATCAAACCGTCACGTTGTGTACCTGAAAAAGAAAAACGTCCGGCAAGTCTTTTGCTTATTGGGCCAGTAATTGAAGTTTTTGCCTGAACGTAGCCAAAGTTACCATAGCTCACCTCAAGCGTAGCTCCGGGTTTAAATGTTGGCTTACGAGAGGTTATGCTTATTGCACCTGCGGTTGTATTCTTACCATATAGTGTTCCTTGTGGGCCACGTAAAACTTCGATCTGATCAACATCAATAAAATCAAATGTAGCTGCAGCAGGACGAGCATAATACACTCCGTCTACATAGATCCCTACTCCGGGATCAAGACCATCATTTGTCAATCCAAATGGAGAACCAAGACCACGAATATTAACACCTGTGTTACGAGGATTCGAAGTATATAACTGAACTGATGGAATTAATTCTTTCACACGGTTAACGTTAAACGCACCTGCATCTTCTGCCTGCTTACCTCCTATTACTGAAATAGGAATAGGCACGTCTTGTAGAACTTCTCTTCTACGCCTTGACGTGATCACTACTGTATCCGCCTGGAACAAGGCTTTTAATTGTAACACTAAATTGGTAGTAATTGTATCTTTAATGGTAACCTGTAATTGTGCATATCCGGCAGAAGACAAATTCAATTTGAAAGGCAACGGTTGATTTACAGTCAATGAAAAATAACCATCAGCATCTGCCTTGGTTCCTTTTCCTGTTCCTTTCACTATAACTGATGCTGAAGAAAGACCTTCAGATTTTTCGCCGACAATACGGCCACTAACCAGTACCCCTGCCGGCTCCTGTGCCAATGCGAATAAGGGTATAAAAAATGCTAAAAATAAAATACTTCTTTTCATAATTGTGTTTTGATAATAAAAAGTCTATTGTTTTAGTAGACTAATAAGGTAAAAAAATAGTTAAGAGATAAATAGCGTGCTAGAACAACATCGTTGTTTTGTAGAAAGAACAAACATTTTAAAGTATTGATGAGCCATAATTTTTATTTGATTGCAAAGATAAGGGAGTTTTTATTAGTCCACCAAATTTATAGACTTTTATTTAAAAAATTATTTTTAAATAAATTCTTTAAGCAGGATGCCAAGTAAAGCTGCGGCGGCAATGATGTAAGGTTCTTTTATTTTATTATAATAAATTAAGATAAGCCCGGTTACAACCGCAATGATTGCTGTGGGTATATCGATGATGCTTCTGGTTGCAATTACAATTACGGCTCCTAACAGCGCTCCTACAACAGCTGCGGTGATTCCATCTACAAATGCTTTTACTGATTGATTCGTTGCAATTTTTTTAAAATATGGCGCCGGCAAAACTGTAAAAAGATAACAAGGCAAAAATGTTGCAGCAGCAGCTACACAAGCCCCGGGAAAACCAGCCACTAAGTAACCAATAAAACCAACTGTGATCACTACTGGTCCTGGTGTTATCATAGCAACTGCTACAGAATCTAAAAACTGATGTTCAGTTAACCATTGATTCTCTGTCACAACACCTGCATGTAAAAATGGTACAATTGCTAAACCACTACCAAATACAAATGCACCTGCTTTCGCAAAGAATATAGCGATCTTACTTAAAGTAGATACCTCATAGTCCCAAAATCCGATCTGTAAAATGATCAATGAATTTACTGATCTTCTGTAAGCCCATCTGGGTGGGACTTTTATGAACATGTACAGCAAACCCGCTATTACAAATAATAAAACATTCTCTTTTTCAGTGATCGCAGTAATTGCCGCACCAGTAATAAAAAATAACCATAGTAACCAATTCGTTTTAAAAGATGCAACATTAAATTTACCTATAGACTTGGTCGTTAGTTTATAAGTACTAATAGCAATAATTCCAATTACTGCAGCTCCTACTCCATAAAATACAGCCTGCATCCAATCAAGCCCTCCATATAATTTATAGATCATCCCTAGCAGCACAACCATTATAAAAGATGGAATGATAAAAGCCAGGCCTGCAAGAGTTGCACCAATAACACGATAATGTACAAATCCAATATAAATTCCAAGCTGTGCAGCTAATGGACCAGGTGCTAATTGTGCTAATGCAAGGCCTTGTTTGTATTCATCTTCAGATATCCATTTTTTATTTTCAACAAGATCTTTATGCATATAACCTACTAACGCTACAGGGCCCCCGAAGCCTGTAGTGCCAAGTTTTAGGAAATAAAATACTAATTGGCGCAGCGAATAAACTGGCACAGCTTGATCTTGCATATTAAAATGCTATAATTTTTACTTGGAAATTTTAATTAAAAAACTTAATTATTGTTCTTAAGCTAAGGAATATTAAAAGTAAACCTACTAACACCGTAATTGGTTTACGTGGTATCTTATTAACCAAATACGCTCCGAGTGGTGCTCCTATAACACCTCCAATAACCAACCCAGCAATAACTCTCCAACCACTGATACCATCAAATAAAATAAAAGTAACGCCACTTACAAAAGCAACAGCAAATTCCGCTGTGTTAACAGAACCAATTGTATAACGAGGATCTCTGCCCTTACCCATTAATGTAGAAGTAACAATTGGCCCCCAGCCTCCTCCTCCGATTGAATCCATAAAGCCACCGAAAACAGCCAATATGCCGAGTTGTTTTGTTTTTTTCTTTTTGATATTTTTTCTCAACCCTTTTATAATGATCAATACTGCTAATACTATCATGTATGCAGCTATGTAGGGTTTAATAACGTTACCATCAATTACATCAGCTAATAAATAAGCTCCCACAAAGGAACCTATCACACCCGGTATTAAAAGATTTAAAACAAGTTTTTTATTTATATTTTTAAATTTGTAGTGAGAAATTGCAGATGCACCTGTCGTAAACATTTCTGAAACATGCACCGCCATACTACTTGTGGCAGGGTTTACACCAAATGAAAGTAAAAATGAAGTGGAGGTTGCCCCATATCCCATTCCTAAAGTACCATCCACCAACTGTGCAAATATTCCGATCAACAGGAAAATAACGAAATCAACATTTAAGCCATTTTTGATCTTAGCAATTGTAAAAAGAGACTGATAATTATATACCAAGACTAACATTAGTGAAACGATCAAAAGAATAGGAATAACGTACCATAAACTCCTTTTAAATTTCGCTTGAAATGGGGATGATTCTACCGTCTCTACACGCTCTAAATGCTCTGTACTCATTTTTCTAAACTTTTATTTCGAATAATTTTGATGGGGCACCATTAAGCATTCCTTTTAATGGAGCAGCAAAGATGTGGCAAAATTATTAACCCACCAAATTGGTGGACTATTATTTTTTTTCTACTAAACTTTTCGTGAGTTCGTTCAATTTATTCACTTTTTCCTGAAAATCTCCGGTAAGTGAATTACGTATAGCCTGTATATTGTTTAAAAGTTCATCCAATTCTTCGGGTAAACAATCCTGCAGCATTTCTTTTACTCTTTTGGCCACAGTTGGGGATTTGCCATTGGTAGAAATAGCTATTTTGAGGTTTCCTTTTTGAACAACTGAGCTTAAATAAAAGTCACATAGATCAGGCTTATCAGCTGCATTTACCAATATGCTTTTTTGGTTAGCATCATTAGCCACAACACTACTAACTGCTACATCATCCACAGCAGCAAAAACAAGATCAACATCGTTGATATCATTGGAGTGGTAAGGCCTTTCTATTAATGTAATGGTTGGATATTTTTTTGCAAGCTCTTTTATTTCATTACTTATCACTGTTGCAACAAGCTTTATTTTTGTAGCAGGAGAATTTTGAAGTATCGCTGAAAGCTTTTCCATTCCAACATATCCCCCTCCCACGATCAACAGACGAAGATTTTCTAATTTCAAAAAAATCGGGAACAAATTATTTTTGTCCATTATTTTTCGTTTTTAAATGAAATAGTTTTTTGAAATACCAACAAGATGTAATGCTGAGATATCGTAGGCAATTTACTCCACATATATCCGGCTGTTAATTGCGTTGTTTTACCAATAGTAAAAATTCCACTTGCTGACAACCTATTCTGTTGAAATAAAAAATCACCTTTTGTTAATTGACGCATATATTCATCAGCGATCTGAAGTTTCACACCATCTATAACATCTTGAATAAAAGCTACCCGATATCTTAAACGCAAAGCATTGTAAGCGTCTTTTGTTGAAGTTGCTGCAAAAAATCTTTCTTCAGCTCTAAAGCGATTATTGATTGCTAATTGCTTATTCAATTTTGTTTCAAATGCGACTTCCTGGAATAATCTGAATTCATTGCCGAATTCATGATTATCCTTATCAATTGTAGTTCTGCTGCGGAATAACGCTGTACCAACTGCAGCATTCCATTTTTCATTGATAATTCTTTTCGCCAAAGTCCTGAATGTGTATTGATTTGCTGAAGATGAAATACCTATAGTCCTATAACTCACATCACTTACCCAATGCCATTTAGGATTAATTTTTGCAACTAATTGAAATGCACTCCAAGTAAATGCCTGCTTATCCTGGGCAACACTACATTTCGATGCAAACAAAAAAGCAATGACTAATATTTTTTTCATCTTACAAAAAGAACAAAGTCAAGTTTTAAGACTTGACTTTAGTTAAACTTTATTTTACTAATTGTTTTCGAATGGTAAAATCTCCAAAGGTTTCACCTTTATTTCTTTCCTTATTGTATAACCCAAATAAGCTATCCATTTCGGCTAACAACTCTGCTTCATTCAAGCTCTCTTTATATTTTGTATTTAAGCGTAGTCCTTCGTTATCACCACCAATGTGTAAATTATATCTGCCAGGATGTGTACCTATAAATCCAATTTCAGAAGCAGCAGATCTACCACAACCATTCGGACAACCGGTCATACGTACGATCAATTCCTGATCTGCAATCTTATGCTTCTCTAATAATGGTTCCATTTTAGAGATCATTTCCGGCATATAACGTTGAGCTTCTGCCAGCGCTAATGGACAAGTAGGTAATGCCACACAAGCAATTGCATTTTTACGAAGTAAAGATGCGCCTTCCGTATGTTCGATGATTTTGAATTTGCGTAACACTTCTTCAATAGCCGCTTTATTCTTATCCGCTACATCACTGATAATAATATTTTGTGTAGCGGTAAACATAAAATTACACTTGTTCAATTTTGCAACTTCCAATAAAGCCGTTTTCAAAGCAACTTGTTCATCATCCAACACACGTCCATTTTCTACAAATACTGTGTAGTACCACAAGCCTTTATTGCTTTTTTTCCAGCCGTAAATATCTTTTCTTTCAGTAAACTCAAATGGTTTTGCAGGCGCTAATTTGAAGCCAATACGAGCCTCTACTTCTTCTTTAAATTTATCAACGCCTAATTTATCTACAGTATATTTTAAACGTGCAAGCTTACGATCTGTACGATTACCAAAATCTCTTTGCACAGTAAGAATCTCGTAAATTGTTCTTAATGTTTTTTCTTCAGTATCTGTGAAACCAATAACTGTAGCCAGTCTTGCGTACGTTTCTGCATTACCGTGAGTAGCAGACAACCCACCACCAATAGCAATATTGAATCCTATTAATTTATCTTTTTCAACAATTGCTACTAACCCAATATCATTAATGAATACATCTGAATCATTATTTGGCGGAATAGCAATACCGATTTTAAATTTACGTGGCAGGTAATGCTTTTGATATAAAGGATCTTCTTCTTCTTTTTTATCAATTAGCATTTCATTATCAACCCATATCTGATAATATGCTTTTGTTTTAGGCATCAATAAATTACTGATCTTATCTGCATACGCAAAAACTTCTTCATGCACAGTAGATAAAGCCGGATTAGATGCACAGGTAACATTCCGATTCACATCACCGCAAGTGGCAATAGAATCAAGATGGGCAGTATTGAAAGCTTGTATCGTCGGCTTAATTTTAGATTTATACAACCCATGCAATTGAATTGTTTCCCTGGTAGTAATTTTTATTACACCTGTAGAATTTTCATTTGCTATATTATTACATGCTATCCATTTTTCAGCACTGATCAACCCTCCCGGTAAACGGAGGCGGATCATGAATGAGTACAGACGATCTAATTTTTTCGCAGCTCTCTCCTCTCTTCTATCCCTGTCATCCTGCTCATACATACCATGAAATTTGATAAGCGCTTTATCATCTTCTCTGATAGCACCCGTTATTTCATCTAACAAGCTTTCTTTGATGGTCCCACGTAGGCCATCACTTGCTACTTTAATTCCCTCTATCGCCGTTAATTTTTTCTCTGCCATTTTTTTATTTTTTTGTAACCAGCATTTTATCTTTATTCAACTTCATTGGCGTCGCACTCTTGTACGACATAACTTTAATAAACATCTTTTTCGTATCGGCCTTCTTCTTTCATCTGCTCAAGATATTTCTTAGCCTCTTCAATTGTTTTCTTGCCATATTGTTCAATGATGTGCAGCAATGCATTTTCAACATCAACACTCATCGGATCTTTTTTACCGCAGATATAGAAAGAAGCTCCTCCTGTGATCCACTCGTACAAAGACTCTCCGTGCTCTAACATTCTATGCTGTACATAGATCTTTTCTTTTTGATCTCTTGAAAATGCAACATTAATTTTAGTTAGTACACCTGTTTCATTCCAGTTTTGCATTTCAGTCTGGTATAAAAAGTCGGATGCAAAATGTTGTTCCCCAAAGAACAACCAGCTTCTTCCGGTAGCACCTGTTGCATCTCTTTCTGCAAGAAACGAACGGAATGCAGCAATACCTGTACCAGGCCCAACCATGATGATATCTTTATCATCTGCAGGTAACCTGAAACGTTTATTAGGTTGTATAAAAAAGTTTTGTTTGCCATTTACTTTCAATCCTGATAAATAATTAGAACACAACCCTTTTCTTTGTTGGCCATTGCTATCTGTGTATACATCTTTAGCAACAATAATATGCACTTCGCCTTCATGCGCTTTTGGCGAAGACGCTAAAGTGTACAATCTTGGAGAGATCGCATTCAACCCTACAAGGATCTCTTCAAATTGTGAAGGAACCTTAACCGGGTATTTCTGAACAAGTTCTAACAGATCATATCTTCCTACAGGAATTTCATGACCGGTAACATCTGCATATTGCTTTACCAATCTTTCAGTTAAATAAATAAGATTGATCTTCCTTTTTAATAATTCATAAATGGTGAATTTTTCTTTCTTGTATTCAAGAGATTTATTACCATCAATATTGGTCTTAGCAATGATATCAGTAACCAATTGTGAATCATTCTCGGGTACAATACCAATTGAATCACCGCATTGATATTCTAATCCTTCAGCAGCTATCTCTATATGATAAGTTTCTTTATTACTCCCTCTATCATTCAGGTCAATGTTTGTCAACACATTTCCCGTAAAAGCAAGCTTACCAACTTTTTTTGCTGAAACTGGGGCTGCATGCCCATTTGCAACAGGAGCAGCTGTCGGCGCCGAAGCTGTTTTTTGCGTTAATGATTGTATTACTTTATCAAACCATTGTGTAGCATCAGCTTCATATTCAACATCACATTTTTGAATAGGCACTAATCGCTTAGCTCCCATTTTATCAAACTCTATATCTATATTTTCTCCAACATTGCAAAACAAAGGATATGAAGTATCACCTAAAGCCAATACACTATATTTCATTTTCTCCAATGTAAAACCTCCTGCTACGATGTGATCATAAAATTTCTTCGCAGCATCCGGCGCTTCCCCATCTCCGTGAGTACTCATCAAAACCAAAAAATATTCTTCTTTAACAAGGTCAGTTAATCTGTATTGATCCGATCCAAACACTTTTGCATTGATACCACTCTTTTTTGCTTTTGCAGCAAATTGAGTTGCCAGTGCTTTTGAATTGCCGGTTTCAGTACCATATACAATGGTGATCTTGTTTGTAACAACAGCGCTTGCTTGAGCTGTGCCATTGGCAGAAGGTTGATGGTTTGCCACCACTCCATTGAAATAGCCATTGATCCATAGCAATTCTTCTTTGCTGCTGCCAGCAATCAAGTCCTGTAATACTTTTAGTTTTGGTTCAGATAACATTTTTGTTGTTATTTTTTACGATTGAATGTTCTCGGTTATAGGGTTAAAATAATTCTCTTTTTTTGTACTGTTTTCCAACCATGCAAATTTTTGATGCAGGGCTACTACCTTTCCAATGATCACTAATGTTGGCGATGCAAAAGTTTGGCCTTGCAATTTTTCTTTATACTCATACAAAGAAAATACTCTTACATTTTGCATCGGTGTTGTGGCCTGTTCTACTATTGCCAACAATTTGCTTTTATCAATATTATTGTTCACCAGTTTTTCAACTACCATATCCAATGTGGATGATGACATATAAAAGACCAGTGTATCTTTTGTATCAGCTAATTCTTTCCAATATTCATCCGTTACAATATCCGTTTTATAATATGTCAGAAATCTTACCGATGTGGCATGATCCCTGGCAGTAAGCGGAATACCTGCATAAGCTGCAGCGCCTAAAGCAGCTGTTATACCGGGTATGATCTCGTATGGTATCTCATTGTCAACCAAAGACTGCAATTCATCCAGTATATTAGAGAAGATAGTCACGTCTCCACCTTTTAAACGAATGACCATTTTACCTTCCTTAGCATACTTTACCAATAATTGGTTGATGCTTAACTGAGATACCGATGCTTCTTTATTGTACTGCTTTCCTACCTGTATGATCTCTGCTGAAGCAGGAACATATTGTGATAAAATATCAGCGCTTACCAATCTATCTGTCAAAACAATATCAGCCAGCTTCAGGAAACGTGTAGCCTTCACCGTTATAAGTTCCGGATCCCCCGTTCCTGCAGAAATAAATATTACTTTACCTGTTGTGTTAGACATTTTATTTTTGTTAATTCTTTCTCAATGAATAACGAAAATGAAAAGCGAAAAATCAAAAGTGATTTTCAAACTAACAGCATTTTTAGTTTTTCATTTTTAGTTTTTCACTAAAACAACCCCTCTATTGACAAATACCTTTCTCCTGTATCATAGTTAAAGGTCAATATTTTTGATCCTTTAGGAATATCAGCTAGTTTTTTTGCAACCGCAGCTAATGCAGCACCTGTTGACACACCAACTAAAATCCCTTCTTCCTTTGCAATTCTTTGTGCATAAGTATACGATTCCTCTTTACCAACCTGTATGATACCATCTAATACTTTTGTATTTAAGATAGAAGGTATGAACCCAGCACCAATCCCTTGTAATGGATGAGGAGATGGTGCACCGCCACTCAATACTGGAGATAACTCAGGCTCAACGGCAAATACTTTTAGTTTAGGGAATTTTTCTTTCAAAATTTCCGCAATACCAGTGATGTGTCCACCAGTACCAACACCTGTGATGATCGCATCCAATCCTTCAGGAAAATCTGCAGCAATTTCCAATGCTGTAGTTTTTCTATGCACTTCTGTATTTGCAGGATTATCAAATTGTTGTGGCATCCATCCACCTGGTGTAGAAGCTACTAATTCACCAGCTTTCTCTATCGCACCTTTCATTCCTTTTTCTCTTGGCGTAAGTACAAACTCAGCACCATATAATGCCATCAATCTTCTACGTTCGATACTCATGCTCTCCGGCATTACTAAAATGATCTTATAACCTTTTACCGCAGCAACCAACGCAAGACCAATACCCGTATTACCCGATGTTGGCTCAATGATAACGCTGTCTTTATTTAAAATTCCTTTTGCTTCAGCATCTTCGATCATTGCTAATGCAATACGATCTTTAATGCTTGCACCTGGATTATTCCTTTCTAATTTGATCCATACTTCGTGTGAATCTCCAAACAAATTATTTACACGTACATGCGGTGTGTTACCAATGGTTTCTAAAATGCTGTTTGCTTTCATGTTTTTGAGTTTAATAATTTTAAGGTTATGTTCGTTTAACTTTTAATTCATTTAAGGTTCTATCAAGTTATAACGTTAAACCTTTAAACGCTAAACGATTTGAACCGGTATAATTAGATCACAAAGTTTGACGGATCCGGCATTGGATTTTTATCTCTTACCGTAACCTCACTTTTTTGATATACAACAGAATTTGAAGGAACACTATTTGTCAGCCATACATTTCCACCGATCACACTATCGTGACCTACCACAGTAGCTCCTCCTAAAATAGTTGCACCACTATATATAATTACATTATCCTCAATTGTTGGATGACGTTTTGTTCTTGCCAACTCCTTTGCTACGTTCAAAGCTCCTAAAGTAACCCCTTGATAAATTTTTACATTGTCGCCGATGATCGTAGTACCTCCAATCACAATTCCTGTTCCGTGATCAATAAAAAAAGATTGTCCGATCACTGCAGCCGGATGAATATCAATACCAGTTACACTGTGTGCATACTCTCCTAATAATCGAGGTAATGTTTTGATGCCTTGCTTATGCAACTGGTGTGCAATGCGATAAATAGCGATTGAATATATTCCAGGATAAGCCGCCATCACTTCTTCAATGCTTTCAGCAGCTGGATCAAAATTCACAACAGCATCAGCATCTTTTTTTACTTTATGATAAATATCATTCAGTGATTCAAAAAAAGCACTTACTTCTTTATCAACTTTAGCAGTATCATGAATAAAAAAATTCAAAATAGTTGCAAGCTGATTTTGTAATGTTTGATATTTCACGGTCAATACCTGTTCAACATCACCGGGTATCTGGTTACCACAACCAAACAAAAACTGAAACAGGTCATCAGCAAATGCATGAGACTGTTTTTTGTCAGGTATTTTATTACCGCAAATTTTGCTTTGTGCAACTATCGCCGATATAAGTTTTTGGTCTGCCATTTTCTTTAAATTATTGTATCATACAAGCTCCAACAGTAACATGACTTGTTTCATCTATTAAAATTGCCCCGCCATTCACTCTTAGTTTTTTATAAGAATCAAAAGGAATAGGTGAAGCAGTTTTTATTTTCACTTTGATAATATCATTTAATTGCGCTTGTTCCGGAGCCGGCTCATGCAACAAAGAGTTCACATCAAGTTTGTATTCAATTTCTTTTACGATCGCTCTTACTGTACGACTGTTGATCTGCAAAGTATATTTGTTGCCTGGCACCAATGGTTTATTTCCCATCCAACAAACCAATGCATCTAATTCATTTTCTAGGGAAGGCTGATTATCCTTCTTTACAATTACATCACCACGACTGATATCAATATTATCTGTCAAATGCAGAATTACACTTTGTGGTGCGAAAGCTTCTTCTACAGGTTTACCAGCTATCTCAATTAGACTGATAGTACTTTCTAGCCCTGATGGTTGCACGACAATTTTATCTCCTTTTTTATAAATACCACTGATAACCCTTCCGGCATATCCTCTATAATCATGAAGATCTTCTGTTTGAGGACGGATCACATACTGCACAGGAAATCTTGCATCAGTATAATTGATATCATTTTCAAGTTTTACATTTTCTAAAATATCTAAAAGACAAGAACCTGTATACCATGAAAAATTTTCTGATTTGTCAACGATATTATCTCCATTCAATGCACTGATAGGAATGTAGGTAATGTCTTTTAAACCTAAGCTTTCTGCAACTTTTGAATAGTCGATCACTATATTATTATAAACATCTTCCGAATAATCAACAAGGTCCATTTTATTGATAGCCACAACAACGTGTGGTATATTCAACAAAGAAGCAATGATAGAATGACGACGTGTTTGTTCAATCACACCATGTCTTGCATCTACTAAAATAATTGCCAGATCAGAGTTTGAAGCTCCAGTCACCATGTTACGGGTATATTGAATATGTCCCGGAGCATCAGCAATGATGAACTTACGTTTTGGCGTACTGAAATATTTGTATGCTACATCAATCGTAATTCCTTGCTCTCTTTCAGCACGTAACCCATCGGTCAATAAAGCAAGATCGATCTCTCCTTCTTCTTTATTTTTACTTTGTTTTTCGATTGCTTCCAAATGATCTATCATGATCGATTTGCTATCGTACAATAAACGTCCGATCAATGTACTTTTTCCATCATCAACACTTCCTGCTGTAATAAATCTTAAAATATCCATAAGTTAAATTTGAAGATTTGGAAATTTGAAGATTTGGAAATGAATAGAGTAATTAAATTAAAAGCTACTCACATCACCAAATTTTCAAATCCCCAAATTGATTAATTGTAATTTAAAAGTATCCGCCTTTTTTTCTGTCTTCCATCGCCGCTTCGCTCACTCTGTCATCAATTCTTGTTTCACCACGTTCGCTGGTTTTAGTTGCAATTATCTCTGTAATGATATCATCAATAGTTGATGCATCAGATTCTACTGCTGCGGTACATGTCATATCACCAACAGTTCTGTATCTTACTTTTTTGATAGAGATAACATCATCCGGATCTTTCTGCATGAATTTAGATGTTGCTACCAATTGCCCCTGCCATTCCAACACTTCTCTATCATGAGCAAAATATATTGATGGCAGATCAATTTTTTCTCTACGTATATAATTCCAGATATCTAATTCTGTCCAGTTGCTGATAGGAAATACACGAACATTTTCTCCTTTATCGATCTTACCATTATAGGTATCCCACAATTCAGGTCTTTGTAATTTTGGATCCCACTGTCCAAATTCATTTCTCACAGAAAATATTCTTTCTTTAGCTCTTGCTTTTTCTTCATCACGTCTTGCACCACCTATACATGCGTCGAATTTGAATTCTTCAATGGTATCTAATAAAGTATAAGTCTGTAAAGCATTACGACTTGCAAATTTTCCTTTTTGTTCAGTCAGGTTTTTTGCTTTGATCGTATCTTCTACATTTCTTACAATTAATTTTTCTCCCAATACTTCAGCAAGGTTATCTCTGAAATCAAGCGCTTCCTGAAAATTATGTCCGGTGTCGATATGCACTAAAGGGAAGGGAAATTTTCCCGGTCTGAATGCTTTCAATGCTAAGTGCACCAACACGATAGAATCTTTACCTCCAGAAAACAATAATGCCGGACGTTCAAATTGTCCAGCTACTTCTCTGAAAATGTGGATCGACTCTGACTCCAACTGTTCTAAATAATCCAAATGATGTTTACTCATACTACTATATTATTATGCTTCGATTTATTATTAATCTTTGACCGCAAACGGTACATCTTCGTCATGCACATGTAATCCGCATTCTTTTTTATCTGCATCTTCCCACCACCATCTTCCGGCTCTGAAATCTTCTCCCGGTTTGATAGCTCTTGTACAAGGTGCACATCCAATGCTTACAAAACCTTTGTCATGTAAAGGATTGTATGGAACACTATTGTCGTTGATATACTTTTTTGTTTCTTCTGTTGTCCAATCTAAAATTGGATGATACTTGATTATCTTATTGCTTTCATCCCATTCAAGGATCGGTAAGTCGTGCCTGTCTGAAGAATGTTCCGCTCTTAAACCAGTGATCCAAATTGCATTACCTGCTAACGCTCTTTTTAAAGGTTCTACTTTACGAATACCGCAACAACCTTTTCTATTCTCCACAGATTCATAAAATGAATTAGGCCCTTTCTCTTCAATAAACGCTTGCAAAGCTTCCGCATTTGGATAATAAGCTTTTATATTGGTACCATATTTTGCATTGGTACTGTTCCAAACTGAATAAGTTTCAGGAAACATGCGGCCAGTATCCAGTGTAAATATTTTTACAGGTAGATTATTATTCAGAATTTCATGAGTGATCACCTGGTCTTCATAACTAAAGCTTGATGAAAAAGTGACCTGCCCCGGAAATTTTTCTGTAAGTAATTTGATAAATTCACTTATCTTTAGTCCACCTAACTGGTGGAGTAATCGAGAAATGCTATCTTTATTTATTTGAGTCATTTTTTAAAATTTAGATAGAAAAGCGCATTTTTAACTGCTGTAGGGTTCTTTTACAGCAATTCTGAATACAGGTGAAAGATGAGATTTGCGCCATTTGGTAATAGTCTACTTTTTTGGTGCACAAAGGTACTACACTTTGCTAAAATTCCCAAGTTTAAATCAAGGAGATAATATATTATGAATAATTGGAATCTATTTGCGTAATTGCTTGTAAATTTTAATAGCGCTCATTAAGAGGAAAATGAATAATATCAGCCCTACCAGACCCCACAGAAGACTAATACTTTGTTTGACCACAGCCAACATTACGATTGCAATCAGAAATATTGTAGCAACCTCGTTCCAAATGCGTAATTGCTGGGAAGTATATTTAAAAATGCCTGCTGACTGCTGCTTGTAAAGTTTATGTAAACTAAAATGGTAGGCATAAAGCGCAACAACAAAGCACAATTTGATCAGCAACCATTGAGGGATACCGCCATACAAGATCCCCATCCATGTGCCGAAAATAAGTGTAAGAATTGCTGACGGCCAGGTTATACCCACCCATAGCCTTTTGATCATAATTGAGAATTGTTTTTGAAGCACTTCCTTTTCAACCCCTTGTTTTTCATTTGCTTCGGTATTGTAAATAAACAATCGGGGTATATAAAACATACCACTGAACCAGGTAACGATAAAAATAATATGTAATGCTTTTATATAATGATACACATTGATAATTTTAATTGGCAGTTTGTTCTATGAGTTTTTTTAGTGCATCCACCCACATTGGGTTCGTATTTAAACAAGGGATCATTTTATAACTTTCTCCCCCTGCTTCCATAAATATTTCTTTACCTCTTTCTTCTATCTCTTCCAATGTTTCTAAACAGTCGCTGACAAATGCCGGGCAGATGATCAGTAATTTCTTTATCCCTTCTTTTGGTAATTCTGCCAAACGTATATCTGTAAAAGGTTCCAGCCAGCCCTTCCCTAATCTTGATTGAAAAGAAATACTGTATTTGTTTTCAGGAATATTTAACTGCCTGGTTACAAGTTTGGTAGTGGTAAAACATTGATGCCTGTAGCAAGTTGCATGTGCCGGTGATGGTATGTCGCAACAATTTTCCATCTTTAAACAATGGCTTCCAGTTGTATCACTTTTCATAATATGCCTTGCCGGAACACCATGATAACTGAATAAAATATGATCGTATTCCTCATTAATATACCGACTCATATTTTCAGCCAAAGCATTGATATAATCGGCATCATTGTAAAATGGCTTGACGAAAGTTAATTTAAAAGGATATTGCTTTTTGCCATACAGCTCTTTTGTAAATTCAACTGCAGTCTCATAGCTGCTCATGGCATAATGAGGATATAAAGGAACGGCAATTACTTCTTCAATATCAGGCTGACGTTTTAATAAATTATTAAAAGCATCCTCGGGTGTAGGCCCACCATAACGCATGGCAATTTCTACAGGTTCATCCACACATTTTTGCAATTCGCTCTGTAAATGTTTGGTTATCACAATTAATGGAGAACCTTCATTTGTCCAGATGGTTCTATATGCTTCTGCAGATTTTGGTGCTCTGAAAGGAACGATTATCCCTCTAACCAATAATAAACGTGATAAATACGGCATGTCTATCACTCTTCCATCCATTAAGAATAGATTGAGGTATTTTTTTACATCTTTTATACTTGTTGAATCCGGAGATCCAAGGTTCATCAGTATAATTCCTTTCTTTCCTGTCGCCATAATTTTATTCGTGAGCGGCAAAGGTAACTACAGCATTTAAATCGCTACAAATAAATAGTAAAATGACAATACAATGACACATAAATTAGTATAGATAACCAGTTGGAATTACTTTTGCAAAAACCACTGGAATACTACCCAAATGCATCTTCAAAAGTTGACAGATATTAATAATTTTTTTGTTGTAGGAATTAACTATAGAAAAACCGATGCCTCTCTCAGGGGTAAGTTTGCTATTAATGAAGATCAATACCTTCAATTGTTTGGATCTGCTAAAACTTTTAATGTAAAAGAATTCTTTGTTTTATCTACCTGCAACCGCACAGAGATATACGGCTTTACAGAAAATGCAGCGCAATTAGCAAACTTAATTTGTACCCAAACAGAAGGTACGATTGAAATGTTTACTGAAAAGGCTTACACCAAAAAAGGTAAATCAGCGCTTGAACATTTGTTCAATGTAGCCGGAGGATTAGATTCTCAGATATTAGGAGATTATGAAATTGTAGGCCAAATAAAACAGGCAGCAAAATTTTCAAAAGCTAATAGTTTTATTGATACATATCTTGAAAGGATCATTAATGCAGCACTTCAGTCTTCTAAAGAAATAAAAAATACTACTTCTTTGAGCGATGGAACTGTTTCTGTTTCATTTGCAGCTATTCAATTTATAAAAGATAAAATTGAAGATGTAGCCAACAAAAAAATATTATTATTAGGTGTAGGAAAAATTGGCGGTAATACCTGTAAGAATTTGGTAGATTATCTTGATACAATCAATATAACGCTTATCAATCGTACTGAAGAAAAAGCAAAAAAGCTTGCAGAAGAATTAAACCTGCGTTACGCTCCTTCCGAAGAACTGAAAGAACAAATACAGCAAGCTGATATTATTATTGTTGCTACAAATGCTGCAAAACCAATTGTACTTAAAGAACATTTGATCAGCAACACAAAAAAATTAATTGTAGATCTTTCTATCCCATATAATGTTGAAGAAGGTGCTGGAGAATTACCTGGCATTACTTTATTGAACGTTGATGAATTGTCTAAAATAAAAGACAATACTTTACAGAAGAGAAAAGGTGCTTTACCTCAAGCAAAAGCAATCATAGCTACTCATATCCACGATTTTATTGACTGGCATCAAATGCGGAAAAATGTTCCTGTATTAAAAGCAGTTAAAACAAAATTGCAGGGAATGCATAAATGTGAACTTTATATTGCTACAAGATCTCAACAGGAAAATATTTTTGAACTATCCCCGGCTCCTGAGCAAAAAATACAAAAAGTTATTGATGGTATGGCAGTAAAAATGCGTACCCTTCCAGCTTACGGCTGTCACTACATTGAAGCAATAAATGATTTTATTGCACCAACTGCCAGCAATTAATATGAATAAGACAATACGTATAGGCACAAGAGAAAGCCAATTAGCGGTTTGGCAGGCTGATCTGGTAAAAGATCTGTTGAAAAGATCAGGCGTTACTGCCGAATTGGTTTTCATTAAAAGCGAAGGTGATATTGATCTTGTAACTCCCTTATATGAAATGGGTGTACAAGGAGTTTTTACAAGAAGCCTGGATGCAGCGTTGTTGAATAATAAAATTGACATCGCAGTCCATTCAATGAAAGATGTGCCAACACAATTACCCAAAGGAATTATTCAATCTGCAATTTTACAAAGAGCATCTTACAAAGATCTTCTTGTTTATAAAGATGGCACATCGATCGTCAATGGTCAATTAACAACTGATACAAATTATATTATTGCAACCAGCAGCATTCGACGTAAAGCTCAATGGTTAAATAAGTATCCGCATCATACAATAGAAAATTTAAGAGGTAATGTAAATACGAGATTGCAAAAAGTAAAAGATAACAATTGGAACGGGGCAATATTTGCAGCCGCAGGATTGGAAAGAATAAACCTTCGGCCAGAAAATTCTATTGAACTGGATTGGATGTTACCTGCACCGGCACAAGGTGCTATCATGATCGTGTGCAGAGAAGATGATAATTTTTCTTTTGATGCATGCAAACAATTAAATGATAATAACACTGCTATTTGTACAAAAATAGAAAGAGATTTTTTAAGAATGCTTTTAGGTGGATGCTCTACCCCTATCAGTGCATTAGCAGAGATTGAAAATGACAAGATCATTTTCAAAGGAAATATTTGCACGGTAGATGGCAAACAAAAAATAGATATCAATAAAATCTTTGACATAGCAGATGCAAATACTGCAGGAACAATTGCAGCAAATGAATTATTAAAAAATGGCGGTGATGCGATCGTTGATTCAATAAGAAATGTCTGACAGTAAAAACATATCAATGATCAGCACTTCTATTTTGCCTGGAGATGTAATTGCCTACGCAGCTGACAATGGTATAACTATCACGGATATACCATTTATTGATGTTACGCTAACGAATGACGGAGCAGTAATTGAAGAAATAAAAGAGCTTGGACAAAAAAATATAACAGCAATTTTTACAAGTCTCAATGGAATAAATGCTGTGATCAATCATCTTACTGCCAAACCAAACTGGCAAGTGTATTGTATGGATGGCGTGAGCAAACCTGCAGCAATTAAATTTTTCGGAGAAACTGCTTTAGCGGGAACAGCTTCTAATGCAGCACAATTGGGTGAAAGAGTTATTGAAAATAATAAAGCTTCAAGTGTAGTTTTCTTTTGTGGCAATAAACGATTGGCAGACCTTCCGGTAACATTACACAAAGCAGGAATTGAATTAAAAGAAATTGAAGTTTATAATACAGTAAAGACACCGCATATAATTGAAGACAAAAGCTATAATGCAATTGCATTTTTTAGTCCGAGTGCTGTAGAAAGTTTTTTTGAAGTAAATGAAATGCCAGCTGATGTTACAATATTTACTGTAGGACAAACAACTGCAAATAAGATCAATGAACATTGTAACAACAAAGTTGTTATAAGTATTAAACCAGGAAAAGAAAACCTGGTAAAAACCGTAATAGAATATTTTAAAAGAGCAATATGAGCCAATTGAAAAATGACCTGATATTAAAGGCACTTCGTGGAGAAGCAACAGAACGTACACCGGTATGGATGATGCGTCAGGCAGGAAGATATTTACCTGAGTATATGGTGTTGAGAAAAAAATATGGCTTCTTCGAAAGATGTCAAACTCCGGAGTTGGCTTGTGAGATCACTTTGCAACCTGTAGATATAATTGGCGTAGATGCTGCTATCTTATTTTCGGATATTTTAGTCGTTCCTCAGGCAATGGGATTAGAAGTACAGTTAGTTGAAAGTGTAGGCCCTATTCTTCCCGACCCGATCAAAAATATAGCTGATCTTAACAGGGTAAAAGTTCCTGATGTTGATGAAACTTTAGGTTATGTATTTGATGCAATAAAATTGATCAAACAAGGATTGAATGACCGTGTACCATTGATCGGATTTGCTGGCGCTCCATGGACATTGCTTTGTTACATGGTACAAGGCAAAGGATCTAAAACATTTGATGCTGCAAAAATATTCTGTTATACAGAACCTGCATTAGCACATCAATTATTGCAAATGATAACTGATACTACTATCAATTATTTAAAGGCACAGTCAAAAGCCGGAGCTGATGTAGTACAGATCTTTGATAGCTGGGGTGGTTTATTAAGTCCAAAAGATTTTGAAGAATTCTCATTAAAATATATCAGGCAAATTGTTACAGCATTAAAAGATATTGTTCCAACAATAGTTTTTGCAAAAGGTGCCTGGCATAGTTTAGATGCAATGAAAGCTACAGGCGCTCATGGCCTTGGTATTGACTGGTGTATCACGCCACAGCAAGCACGTGCATTTGCAGGTAACGATATTACATTACAAGGAAATTTTGATCCTGCAAAACTCCTGGCTCCTATCCCACAAATAAAAAAAGAAGTAAATGATATGCTAACTGCTTTTGGCCCGGGAAGACATATTGCCAATTTAGGGCATGGTATTTTACCAAATGTCCCTGTGGATCATGCAAGAGCTTTTGTAGATGCAGTGAAAGAATTCAAACATCAATAAATAATTTTGGTCATGGATTTTAAAGACAAATGGATATCATTTATACATCAATTACAGGATGATATTTGCACAGCGTTAGAAAATAGCGATGGCAAAGCAAAATTCATTGAATATAAATGGGAAAGACCTGAAGGTGGTGGCGGTAAAACGAGAGTGATCAGCAATGGAAATGTTATCGAAAAAGGCGGGGTTAATACTTCTGTAGTATATGGTGATGTTACAGATCTAATGCGGTCACAACTTAAAATAAATGGAGACAAATGGTTTGCCTGTGGCATGAGCATTGTTATTCATCCTATAAATCCATTTGTACCAACGGTGCATTGTAATTACCGCATGTTTGAATTATACAATGAAGAAAATATTGTGATCGATAGATGGTTTGGTGGTGGAACAGATCTTACACCTTATTATTTATTTGAAGAAGATGCAAAGCATTTTCATCAGACATATAAAACTATCTGTGATAAATTTAATCCATTGTTTTATCATGATTTCAAAAAACAATGCGATGATTATTTTGTAAACACACATCGCAACAATGAAAGAAGAGGCATCGGCGGTATTTTTTATGATTACCAACGAGCATCAGAAAAGAAGGATGTACATTTCTGGATGAATTTTGCAAAAGCCTGTGGTCATGGATTTATTGATTCTTATGTACCGATCATTGAAAAAAGAAAAGCAACTCAATACACAGATAAAAACAAACATTGGCAGGAAATCAGAAGGGGCAGATACACAGAATTCAATTTAGTACACGACAGAGGAACCATTTTTGGATTAAAGACCAACGGAAGAACTGAGAGTATTTTAATGAGCTTACCTCCTACTGTTAGGTTTGAGTATAATTTTCAGCCTGATCCCGGAAGTGAGGAAGATAAATTGTTGCAGGTTTGCCTTCATCCAAAAGATTGGCTAAATTTAAATAATATAAGTGAAGATGAGTGGGCATCGAAAGTAAACACCTGTTAAAAATAAATCATCGTCCATTATACATACAACCATGTTTTTACCAAGAAGAAATAGAATTTTAAGAAGCAACCCTTCAGTTAGAAGTTTAGTTGCTGAAACTATTTTAACGCCATCAGATTTTATCGCTCCTTTATTTATTAATGAAGGAGAAAATATTGTATTTGAGATATCTTCTATGCCTGGTTATTATCGCCGTTCATTAGACGGAACAATTAAAGAGGTAAAGGAGTTGTGGAATATGGGCATTAAAACTGTATTACTTTTTGTAAAAGCTGCGGATGAAACAAAGGACAATACCGGCAAAGAAGCTTGGAATCCTAACGGATTAATGCAACGCAGTATAAAAGCAATTAAAGATGCTGTACCTGAAATGATTGTCATGACTGATGTAGCGCTTGACCCTTATTCATCTTATGGACATGATGGAATAGTTGAAAATGGAGAAATTGTAAATGACCCCACGGTTGATGCGTTGGTACAAATGAGTATAAGTCATGCACAAGCAGGTGCAGATTTTGTGGCCCCTAGTGATATGATGGATGGACGTATTGGTGCTATCCGTGAAGCATTGGAGTTGAATAATTTTACCAAAACAGGCATCATGTCGTATAGTGCAAAATATGCTTCTTGTTTTTATGGTCCTTTCAGAGACGCTTTGGACTCTGCTCCGGGCTTTGGCGATAAAAAAACTTATCAAATGGATTATGCCAACCGTATTGAAGCCATCAAAGAAACTTTAATGGATATTGAGGAAGGTGCAGATATTGTAATGGTAAAACCTGCAATGGCTTACCTGGATATTATCCGTGAGATAAAAGATACTGTAACCGTTCCCGTTAGTGCATACCATGTTAGTGGAGAATACGCCATGATAAAAGCTGCTGCTAAAATGGGTTGGTTAAATGAGGAAAAAGCCATTTTAGAAAGTTTAACTTCAATTAAAAGAGCCGGCGCTGATCTGATAGCAACTTACTTTGCAAAAGATGCCGTTCGATTACTTAAATGATAAATGAAAAACTAAAAATGAAAAATATAACACAACACCCTTAACCTTAAAAAAGAGAAACTAAAATGGAAAATGAGAGAAAACATTTTAAGGGACAAAAGTTATTCATTTGCAATTTCAGTAATCAAAACTTCAGAACAAATA
Organism: Bacteroidota bacterium; assembly: GCA_040387955.1. Classification (GTDB taxonomy): domain Bacteria; phylum Bacteroidota; class Bacteroidia; order Chitinophagales; family Chitinophagaceae; genus Ferruginibacter. The sequence continues at coordinate 101,038 of JAZKCS010000005.1, forward strand.
ATACAAAGTAAGAAGGAATATATTTTAAGTAAGCAATTAATAAGAAGTGGAACAGCTATCGGAGCATTGATAAAAGAAGCAGAATTTGCTCAAAGCAAAGCCGATTTTATTAATAAAATGTCAATCTCATTAAAAGAAGCTAATGAAACTTTATACTGGATCAGTTTATTAAAAGACACAAGCTATATCACAGAAGAAGCATCTATTCAATTAATGAGTGTTTGCAAAGAATTAATCTCTATGTTAGTTGCATCTATAAAAACAGTTAAATCGAAGCTTTGTTTTTTCATTTTTCACTTTTCATTTTTCATTCGTTATGAATACCACAACAAGTAAAAAATTATTCAAAAGAGCGCAATTAAGTATTCCGGGTGGAGTGAATTCACCAGTACGTGCATTTAAAAGTGTTGGTGGAACACCTGTATTTATTAAAAATGCAAAAGGTGCTTATTTATATGATGTTGATGGCAATCAATATATAGACTATATAGCTTCTTGGGGCCCAATGATCCTGGGTCATGCATATGAACCGGTAGTAAAAGCTATCCAGGAATATGCAGTCTATTCAACTTCTTATGGTGCACCTACCGAATTGGAAATTGAAATGGCAGAGCTTATTATCAGCATGGTACCGAATGTTGATCTTGTAAGAATGGTTAGCAGTGGCACAGAAGCTTGTATGAGTGCGATCAGGTTGGCAAGAGGTTATACTGGGAAGAACAAGATCATAAAATTTGAAGGACATTATCATGGACATGCGGATTCATTTTTGGTGAAAGCTGGAAGTGGCGTGGCAACATTTAATATCCAGGCTGTACCCGGCGTGACTGCAGGTGTAGCCAATGATACTTTAACTGCACCATACAATAACCTTGATGCGGTTAAAAAATTAGTTGAACAAAATAAAGAACAAATAGCTGCGATCATAGTAGAACCAGTTGCAGGCAATATGGGCTGCATCCTACCAAGGGAAGGTTTTTTAGAAGGACTTAGAAAAATTTGTGATGAAGAAAATATTGTCTTCATTTTTGATGAAGTGATGACAGGATTCAGGCTTGCTAACGGTGGCGCACAGGAGAAATTAAATATCAAGGCTGATCTTGTGACGTATGGTAAAGTGATTGGCGGCGGCATGCCGGTTGGTGCGTTTGGAGGTAAGAGAGAAATTATGCAGCATATTGCTCCTCTCGGAAATGTATACCAGGCGGGAACCTTAAGTGGTAACCCAATTGCAATGATCGCTGGTTATACCATGCTGAAAAAATTGAAAGACAATCCTTCTATCTATGAAGAGCTTGCAGCAAAAACAAAGTATTTAGAAGATGGTATCAGAAAGGTTTTAACTTATAAAAAAATCGCCTTTCGGATCAATCGTTTGGGGAGTATGATAAGTGTTCATTTTTGTGATCACGACATTACTGATTTTGAAACTGCATCGAAAGCTAATATTCCATTATTCAATAAACTTTTTCATTTTATGTTGGATAATGGCATTTACTTACCTCCTTCTGCTTATGAAAGCTGGTTCTTAAATAATGCTTTGACATACGACGATCTTGATAAAACTATTTCTACTATTGATAAATTTTTAAGTAGTGAAAAATGAAAATCGAAAAATGAAAAACAAAGGGATGCTATTTGACTTTTGACTCTTTTCTTTTTACTTGTCACTTTCATTATTCACTTTTCATTTTTCATTTTTTAGATTATATTTACTTAACAAAGCAAGAAAATGACAAGAGAAGAAAAATTTATGCAGGAAGCCATTCAATTATCTTTAAATGGCGTAAATAATAATGAAGGCGGACCATTTGGCTGTGTAATTGTCAAAGGCGATACTATAGTAGGCAGAGGCAATAATAAAGTTACCAGCAGTAATGACCCGACAGCTCATGCAGAAGTAACTGCAATTCGTGATGCCTGCAAAAATCTTGGTACTTTTCAATTGGATGAGTGTGAGGTATACACTTCATGTGAACCATGCCCTATGTGTCTTGGCGCCATTTATTGGGCCAGACCCAAAATTGTATATTATGCCAATAATAGGCAAGATGCTGCAGATATAGGTTTTGACGATTCTATGATCTACGATGAAATGAAAGCAGAAATGCAGGATAGAAAGATCCCTATTATACCTCTTGGTAGAAATGAAGCCTTAAAAGTGTTCCAGGAATGGACAAATAAGCCTGATAAGACTGAATATTAAGCACTTCTAAAAAATTTCTGTTAAACAAGCCTCCGCTTTTGCAGCATATTGCTAAAGTAAAGCCTCATAGTGGTAACTTTGCCCCCACTTTATTTTATGAGGAACGTTGTCTTTGTATTTTTTCTTTTTTGTTGTGTAAAATATTGTCCTGCTCAAATTTGTACTGCATTGGGACAAAACCCCGGCACTGCATTTCCAGTATGTGGAACAGCTGACTTTATCCAAACCAATGTTCCTGTATGTGGGATTCGTAAAATAATTGCTCCCTGCCCCGGTGATGATCTCGAAGATAAAAATCCATTTTGGTATAAATTCACCTGTTATACTTCCGGCACTTTAGGGTTTATCATAACACCCAATAATCAAGGGGATGATTACGATTGGCAACTATTTGACATTACCAATGCAAATCCAAATGATGTGTATACAAATGCTTCATTATTTGTTGCATGTAACTGGAGTGGAGAAACAGGAACGACTGGTGCTTCGCCGGCTGGAACTTCAGTTACGGTTTGTGCAAACCTAGGAAGACCACTTTTTAGCAAGATGCCTTCAATCGTTCAAGGACATACCTATTTACTTTTGATAAGCCATTTTCTTGGTGGTTCCCAAAGTGGTTATTCTTTATCTTTTAAAGGAGGTACTGCAAATATTACTGATCCCGTTGATCCGCATTTACAAAGTGCCAGGGCTGCTTGTGATGGCACACAAATTACGATCAAGTTGAACAAGCGGATGAAATGTAAAAGCCTTGCATTAAATGGAAGTGATTTTAGTATTTCTACTCCAATATCATCGATCATTGGTGCGTCTGGCATTAATTGCAATAATGAGTTTGATATGGATTCTTTAACACTGACATTAAACAATCCATTACCGCCCGGAAATTATACTATCTCTATAAAAAATGGGGCTGATCTAAATACATTATTTGATAATTGTGACCGCTTGATCCCGGTCAATGAAAATATTCCTTTGACTGTTTTTCCTAAGTTTCCGACACCAATGGATAGCCTTACTAAATTTAATTGTGCACCAGATATGTTGCAATTGGTTTTTTCAAAACTTATGAGGTGTAATTCTATTGCAGCCGATGGAAGTGATTTTACCATCACTGGTAGCTTTCCAATATCGATCGTTAGTGCACAAGCCAGTTGTGATGACAATGGCCTTACTTCAAAAATAAACATTCAATTATCCGCATCAATTCAACAAAAAGGAAGTTTTAGCATCGTTTTAAAAAATGGAACGGATGGCAATACTATAATTAATGAATGTGGAGAACATACGCCAGCAGGCTCGTCCATTTCCTTTTCAACTGTTGATACAGTTTCAGCATTTTTTACCTCCACTACTCATATTGGCTGCACCCAAGATATTATTGACTATTCACATGATGGAAGAAACGGTGTAAACAGCTGGCAATGGACATTTGATAACAATATATCCAGCACAGCTAAAGACACATCTATCGCTTATACAATATTTGGAAATAAGAATGCAACACTTATTGTTTCAAATGGAGTATGTAAAGATACTTTCAGTACTTCCATAAACTTAGACAATGAATTAAAAGCAGCATTTGAAGGCACCACCCTTGTTTGTCCGGATGACCTTGCAACATTTAAAGATAAAAGCATTGGAAATATTATAGAATGGAAATGGAGTTTTGGCAATGGTAATACAAGTACTTTACAAATTCCACCTGCTCAAACATATCCTTACACAAATATTATTCGTGAATATACTATTCAACTAATAGTAAAAAATAATTACAATTGTTTAGATACCGCTACGCAAACATTACTAGTATTGGCCAATTGTTTTATTGCTATCCCCACAGGTTTTACACCCAACGGGGATGGCCTTAATGATTATTTATATCCCACAAATGCTTACAAGGCAATTGACCTACAGTTTAAGGTCTACAACAGATTGGGCAATTTACTTTTTGCTACAAATAATTGGATCAATAAATGGGATGGCAGTTACAAAGGCAAACCACAAGATCCGGGAACTTATGTTTGGACGCTTGAATATACTAATAGCGAAACAGGAGAAAAGAAATTTTCAAAAGGAACTACAGTACTGATCAGATAAGTGCTTTTAATTTTTCTACAACTGCATCAATTTCTTCTTTCGTATTGTATTTACTGAAACTAAAACGGACAGTCGTAAAATTTGCATCAGGATGTATAGCATTTATAACATGGCTTCCTACATCAATACCGCTTGTACAAGCACTTCCACCACTTGCACAAATATTATTTATATCAAGATTGAATAACAACATATCTGATCTTTCAGATAAGGGAAAATTAGCGCTCAAAACCGTGTACAAACTATTTTCTAAAACATCGCCATTGAAACTTACACCAGGGATATTTTTTTGTAACGATTCGTACATATACATTTTCAGATCGAGTATATAAGCACTATCCTTTTCATAATTTTCTGTTGCCATTTCCAAAGCTTTCGCTATACCAACAATACCATATAAATTTTCAGTCCCTGCCCTCATGTTACGTTCTTGTGAACCGCCATGTACCAACGGATGTATCTTTATATTTTCATTGATATATATTAACCCAACTCCTTTTGGCCCATGAAATTTATGTCCTGCAGCAGTTATAAAATGTACATATGTATTTTGCAGATCAAAAGGAAAATGCCCTACAGTCTGAACCGTATCACTATGAAAGAAGGCATCATATTTTTTGCAAATTTCTCCTACAGCATGAATGTCTAGCATATTACCAATTTCATTATTGGCATGCATTAATGTCACTAAAGTTTTTTCTTTTGAATTAGCTAAAAGATCTTCCATATCTGAAAGATCAATGTGTCCGTTAGGTAATAATTTTACAAAAGACACTCTAACCTCATTGATCAATTGACGATGCTCAACAGAATGTAAAACAGCATGATGTTCTATACGAGATGTAATGATATGAGTACACCTAAGATCCTTTACTGCAGCAGCTATTGCAGTATTGCTACTTTCTGTTCCACCACTTGTAAAAAATATTTCAGCAGGTCTTGCATGCAGAATTTTAGCAACAGATTTTCTTGCATTTTCGATTGCCATTCTAGACTCTCTCCCATAAGAATAAATAGAAGATGGGTTGCCGAATTTTTCAGTCAAATATGGCATCATCACTTCCAATACTTCGGGAGCTAAGGGTGTTGTAGCAGCGTTATCAAAATAGATCCTCGTCATGTTAAGGGTAACTGTTTTTACATAGCCTCACTAATATCTTTCATTAATCTTTTAGCAATATTATCTGCTGTAGTTTCAAAATTACTTTCAGCATATATTCGGATGATAGGTTCTGTATTACTTGTACGTAAATGAACCCAATCATTATCAAATTCTATTTTCAATCCATCTTCAGTATTGATAGGATTATTTTTGTATTTGAGCTTTATCTTTTCAAAAATATCTTTCACATTCACACCATTCTCCAATGCTATTTTATTTTTACTGATAAAATAGCTTGGGTAAGTATTACGCAATTGCTTCGTACTTTTTTTGCCTTCGGCAAGATGTGTAAGAAATAAAGCAATGCCAATTAATGCATCCCTGCCATAATGAAGATCCGGAACGATTATTCCACCATTTCCTTCTCCACCAATAACAGCATTTTCTGCTTTCATTTTTGTCACAACATTTACCTCTCCTACTGCACTTGGAAAATATTCTCCTCCATGTTTTATAGTAACGTCTTTCAATGCTCTTGTAGAAGACATATTTGAAACTGTATTCCCTTTTCTTTTACTCAATATATAATCTGCCACAGCCACAAGCGTATATTCTTCTCCAAACATACTTCCATCTTCACATACAAAACAAAGCCTGTCTACATCCGGATCAACCGCTATGCCTAAATCTGCATTTTGCTTAACTACTTCTCTGCTTAATTCTGTTAAATGTTCTGGCAAAGGCTCTGGATTATGAGCAAATTTCCCGTTTACTTCTTCATTCAAAACTATAATATCTTTTAACCCCAAAGCTTTTAATAACAATGGTACAGCGATAGCTCCAGTACTATTCACCGCATCGACAACGATCTTGAATTTTTCTTTTTTTATTGCCGCAACATCTACCAATGGATAATTAATAACACTATCAATATGTTTTTGAAGTAATGAATCATCTTTAGTAACAGTGCCTAATTTATCTACAGAAACAAAATTGAAATCTTCTTTTGCTGCTATTTCCAAAACTTTAGCACCTTGTGCCGCATCAATGAATTCACCTTTTGCATCAAGTAATTTTAAAGCATTCCATTCTTTAGGATTATGGCTTGCGGTTAAAATGATACCACCTGCTGCATTTTCGAAAACAACAGCCATTTCTACTGTGGGTGTAGTACTGTAATCTAGATCAATTACATCTATGCCTAATGAATTTAAAGTAGCTATTACAAGATCTTTTACAATTGCTCCGCTGATACGTCCATCTCTACCGATAACTACTTTTTTGCTCCCTCCCTGCTCCAATATCAATGTACCATAAGCAGCGGTAAATTTCACAATATCCAAAGGTGTAAAATTATCTCCTGTGCTCCCGCCAATTGTACCTCTGATACCTGATATACTTTTTATTAATGCCATTCCTTAGTGAAATTTTTTGAGGTGCAAAGATACAAATTTGAAGGTTGTTCCCGGAGAATTTTTGGCCTTCACTATTTATTTATTTTTTTTGTAAATTTACCTACCATGAAGCCTAAACTGTTATCTATCCTCTTACTCATCATAAGTGCTAATTACTGTAGTGCACAATCCATAAAAACATTGGCTGAAATAAACACCTCCCTACGAGGCTTGTCTGTGGTTGATGACAAGACCATTTGGGCCAGTGGTAGCAATGGTATGGTCGGCAGATCCCTTGACAGCGGGAATAGCTGGAGATGGCTTACAGTTGATGGTTTTGAAAAGATCGATTTTAGGGATATTGAGGCATTTGATGAAACCTCCGCAGTAATTATGGGTACATCAGTACCGGCATATATTCTAAGAACTTCTGATGGCGGCGAATCATGGAAAGTTGTTTTTGAAGACACCACTAAAGGTATGTTCCTTGATGCAATGGAGTTCTGGAATGATAACAGCGGCATTGTAATTGGTGATCCCATAGATAGTAAATTCTTTGTTGCCCGTAGTTTTGATGGCGGTTTTACATGGCGTAAAATACCTCCTGAATATTTTCCACAAGCTGATACGGGAGAAGCATGCTTTGCCGCAAGTGGTACCAATGTTTGCAAAATAAATAACAAGGAAGCTGTGTTTGTAAGTGGAGGAAAAAAATCAAGAATATTTATTCGTGACAAAAAAATTGATCTACCTTTTACAACGGGCACCGAAACAGCAGGAGGAAATTCTATTGCTACAAAAAATAATAAAATATTCATTGTAGCAGGTGGAGATTATTTATCTCCGGATAGCACTTCTAAGAATTGCTTTATTTCTAAAGATGGTGGCAATCGTTGGATAAAACCCGTAACACCACCTAGCGGATACAGGAGTTGTGTTGAATACATAGTTAAAAAGAACTGGATAACATGTGGCCTCAACGGAGTTGATTATACGAGTGATGATGGGATCAATTGGAAATTGATAAGTAATAATGGTTATAATGTTTGTAAAAAAGCAAAGAATGGTAAAGCTGTTTTCCTGGCAGGTGATGGCAAGGTGGGCAAGCTTATTTTTTAAACATAAAATAGACTGCTCCTAATAAAAAAGCAAAACTTACCAGGTATTTCCAATGGAATGGCTCTTTTAAATAAAATACGGCGAATACGGCAAAAACAATTAATGTTATTACCTCTTGGGTAATTTTTAATTGAAAGCCACTCATTCCATTGGCATAACCAAGCCTGTTTGCAGGAACCATTAAACAGTATTCAAAGAATGCTATCAACCAACTGATCGCAATTGCTTTCCATAATGGGAGTTCATTGTTTTTGAGATGACCATACCAGGCAAAGGTCATGAACATATTAGAAAAGACGAGTAATGATACTGTTTTAAGCATTGTATATATTTTAAAATTGTAAAAATAAATATTAAAGTTTAGTAATTACATTTACAGAAAGTTAGTAATTTTTATTTGGCATGGTTTTGGGAATTAATTGTGCTGATTTGTTCTATCCTATTCATTAACATCAACTTATACTATGAGTCTCGAAAATTATCCATCTGCTAATCCTGTTACACCAACAGCTACGAAGCAATCAAATACAAACTGGCGTACAATACTAATGGCAGCTTTAGTGATAGCTCTATTAGGTACTTGGAGCTATATTATTTGGGATAAGAATAAGAACACAGAAATAATCAAGCAGAAAAATATTGAGTACGCAACAGTTGTAACTGAAAAAGATACACTTCAAACACTTTTAAATGAAGCAACAGACAGGTATGCTTTATTAAAGAATATGAATGTAAAAAAAGATAGTACCATCACTGTTAAGGATAAAGAAATAGCTGAAAAAAAACAGGCAATACAACATTTATTAGCTACAGCTAATGGCGACAAGACCAAACTTGCAGAAGCAAGAAACATGATCTTATCATTAAATACAGACATTGAAGATTATAAATCACAAGTGGAAGTTTTAAAAGGCGAAAAAATAAAACTTACTCAGGAAAAAGAATTAGTGACGCTGGAAAGAGATAAAGTGATATTGGATCTAGATTCAACAAAAAACATTGTAAAGGAAAAAGAAGACCTTATAGATATTGGATCAACTTTGCATGCTTCTCATTTTTATGTTGCAGGCATTGATGAAAGAAAGAAGGGAAAAGAAAAAGCAACAAGCACAGCTAAACGTGTAGACAAATTCAGAATAACATTTGACATAGACGAGAACAGGATCACCCCGTCAGGCGTTAAAGATATTTTTGTAACCATCACAACACCTGATGGAAAAGTTGTTTTAGAGGATCCGGGAGCAAGCACTTTTACAGATAGATATGGAACTGAAATAACTTTCACCAAACATCTTAATATCAATTACGTTCAGGGACAAAGACAATCATTGAGTTTTGATTGGAAAGCCGGAGATTACACTACAGGTGATTATAAAATAGAAGTGTATAACAACGGATTTAAAATTGGCGAAGGAGTTCATAATTTGAAAAAAGGCGGACTATTCAACTAATTATAGAATAGCTCTTACTGAAGCCCTGCCTACATGAACTGTTCTTGAAGTGCCAGGCTTACGTCCATCATATTGAATGCTTAATTCAATATTACCTCCGAGCCGCTTGGTATATTCAAGATTCCATAGATAATTTCTGCCGGGAAGCAAACCGTCTAACATGATATAACCTACTGTAGTATTAGGGGAACCTCCTGATGCATATTTGAAATTGATATCGTTAAAAGTAACTCTTGCATTCACCGTACTGTTTGAAAGAACATTGTACTTTATATCTGCAGTTAGCGCATTGTTATTGGTAGTTTCATTAAAACCAATTGTATTTTTCTTATTTGTAAAATTGTAAGATATAGTAGCTCTTAGTTTTGTTTGATAAATATAACTTATTGACGGCTCTATCACTCCCTCTTCAATATTATAATTTCGATTACCAAATTTAGGAGTTCCCAGACTATTCAATACTGAACGTAAGATCAAATTAGTTGTTATACTTCTACTGATGTTTACCCTCGATTTATATGATAGTGTACGTAATTTTCTTGTTTCAATTCCATAAGTTAATAATGCTTTCCCACTGCTTACACTATGTGTCATATCCATCCCCCATTTTGAACTGGTACGATTAAAAAAAACTGTATTAGAAAGAAAAGAACTTAATGTAAGTAAAGTTGAATCTACTAATTTTTTAGTAAAAGGATTAAAATCAAAGCCTCCCGTTGAAATTTCTTTTTTACTTATCTGCAAAGCAGATGAAGAGCTGAATTTTGAAGCCAGCTTTCCTAAATTCTTAGCATCTTTTTTTATGATCGCTTTAGGTGAAAGATCTAATGCATAGTTGAATTGCAAATAATTCGCTTTTACATATTGATTGGTTGGCGTATTTACTCTTACGTATTTTCTTTGATCTTGAAACAAAGCGATCTCAAATTCATTCAGTTGTGGTATACCATCGCCATTATAATCATTCCAGGTGTATTCTCCTTGTCCGGCGGGCACTTCAATAAAAGTAAAATCTCTTTTTTGCTCCTGTCCTGCTCCCACCTCATATAAAACATTTCCTGAAACAAAACCTTTAAATTCATTGAGATAATATTCAGCCCTACCCAAAATACTTTCGTCTTTCTTTTGATTACTCAATTGTTCATTGATGATATGCAATTGTCTATAGGTAAAATTAAATTTGAATTGATGCTTTTCGTTTTGTAACAACTCGGTAAAAAAATTAATGTTATCACTTCTATCAGCTCTTATCAATTTTTTTGCTAAAGGGAAAAGATCGTTTCTGATAAAATAAGATGTTCCCCATTTATTTAATTTATTGACATCTGATTTGATATAAGCTTGCCATATATTGAAGGCAAAACTTAATGGAGATAAAGTATCGGTCGACTTATTCGTCAGCTTATTATATTCTGCGGAATAGTTAGCTCCTAATTCTATATTACGTAGTTTATTGAGCGTTGTATTCACATCTATGCCTGGTCTAAGATAGAAACCTTTAAGAATTGGATTATTAATATTTGTCAAACTTACACCATCAGTGATCTTCCATTTTTTTATTTTGGAAAAATGATTCAATTGCTGACGAATACCATTGTATTTATCACTACGGTTATAAGTGGTAACAGTATACTTTAAACTATTAGATAGACTATCTTTTATAATAACCGATGCAGTAGCAATATTTTCATCCGCAGGCGCTATGGTATAAGGCAAACTCCAATCTCTGTTAAATTCAACGTTACGCAAACGTTCGATAGGCTTGAATCTTCTTTGCACAAATTCATAGCCTATTAAACTTTGAAGTGTCAATGCTTTTTTAAAAACGAATAGCTTTTTATCATCATTAATAACCTGGATCTTAGCCGCTACACCGTTATCATTATTTTTATCTTTTCTTGATAATAAATTAATATCATATTTGCTTACAGCAAACTCGGTTTTGATCCTTGTTTTTTTTGTAAGCAAATAATCCGTTCCAACAGTAAGTATCTGTTGTTTTTTAGGTGACACCAATAATATAACAGGAGCCCAATCTCCCAGCTTTTGGTTATTGCTATTGGGTGATACATATCTAAAAGCCTTGCCGTTTGTTCCAATAAATTCCTGCACATAGTTTCCCCTGCCAAGGCCTACATAACTAAAAGCCACATTGTATAACGTATCCAATGGATTGGTTGAATAAACAAATACACTGTCATGCACTGAAAGATTATTGATAGTATCTATCTTTTTATAAAGGATCCTGTCGACAGAAAATGTATCTCTTACTGCATCTACGTAAAATGCTGTATCAATCCTATCACCCACATCCGCTAAAAACTGTTTTTGTTTTTCATCAAGAGATTGATTGATAGAAGAATTTTTTGCATCCTGGTTTGAAAAAGCGCCAATATTTACGGACAGCCTGTTATTGAAAGTTATTTCATCACTAACATACAAATTTGAATTCAGGAAATTCCTGTCAGCATATTCAAACTCTACCTGCAAACGTTTATCTTTTGTGATCATTCGTTTAGGAGTGAACGTTAGCTCTGCTGTATTGTAGTTGATCACATAATCCTGGTCTTCGCCACGCTGCATAAGTTCACCATCTATGAACACTCTTTCGGTTCCTGCTAAAATGGTAAAATACAATTCATTATTTGCGCCTTGCAAACGGTAGGGACCTTGGTTTCCTTCTGTAGTTTGAATAATATTTCTGGTAAATTTTCCTTTAGCAACAGAACCACTTACTAAAAATGAATTATTTATGTTTTTGCTGATCTTATTATCCGTCAAAAATGAAACCCCTTGTAAACGCTTGTAAAAGTTTAGAAAATAATTCTTGCTTTGCCTGATATCTATATCTCCAAAATTTACCTGCCACGTTCTTTTTTTGATCTGTAAAAAAACTTTATCAAAATCATTCAGGTCTTGGGTATTCCCATCTGGCTGAATAGGAATATTGTTATCTGTTATTGCTGCCGTCAATTCAAGGCTATCGCCTATAAAGCCATTTAATTGTAAGTTTAGGCTGGAATTCAAAACTGCATCCTGGCTATTACCAAAAGAAATGCCTCTTCCAAAACTGCCATTATAATTTATCCCGCCAAAATCAAATACAGGTGTGCTAGCTTTGTTTTTATAAGAATAAACAAAAGGCTTCTCGGCAATAAAATTATTTCGTATGCTATCATAATTAAGATGAGAACTAACAGCATTTAATTTAAAAGGAAATACCCGATAAGTGATAAGTACGCTATCTGTCGCAGGTTTATTCAACCAGGTAAGCTTGGCATTTACAGCATCTATTAAATATCTTGTATCGGGCACATCCCTTATCATAAAGGTATTTGGAATAATGCTTACTGTATCTATTTGCTGGATAAAATCATTTGTACTGATATATTTATGCCGGAGATTAGATAGAGGAACCTGTGCAAAGGAAACCTCCGCAAATACTATAAAAAAAACAATTAAATATAAAGAAAGCAATTTCAAGGTGTACCGTTGGAATTATGTGGCTAAAGTTAGCATATATTGTTAAGATGCTGTTTGCAGGCCATATGCTGCAATAAAAAATGCCTTCACTAAGGAAGGCATTCATATTTAACAAAATAAATTATTATTCTTCTGTGCTTAATCCTGCAACTAAATACTCTCTGTTCAATCTTGCAATATTTGATACAGAAATTCCTTTAGGACATTCAGCCTCACAAGCATAAGTATTGGTACAGTTACCAAATCCTTCCTTATCCATTTGAGCAACCATGTTCAATACACGGCTTTCTCTTTCTGGTTGTCCTTGTGGTAATTGTGCTAATTGGGAAACTTTAGCACCTACAAACAACATAGCGCTACCATTTTTACAAGTCGCAACACAAGCACCACAACCAATACAAGCTGCAGCCATAAAAGCAGCATCTGCATCTTTTTTATCGATAGGTAAAGCATTTGCATCCTGAGCATTACCAGTATTTACAGAAATATAACCACCCGCTTGTATGATCCTGTCAAAAGCAGTTCTATCAACCACAAGATCTTTGATAACAGGAAAAGCCTTACTGCGCCAAGGTTCTACAACAATAGTATCGCCATCTTTGAAAGCTCTCATGTGTAATTGACAAGTAGTATTTTGTTCCCATGGACCATGAGCTTTACCATCAATGTACATACTGCACATTCCACAGATACCTTCACGGCAATCATGATCAAAAGCAATAGGATCTTTTCCATCGCTGATCAATTGCTCGTTCAATACATCAAACATTTCAAGAAAAGACATTTCACTTGAGATATCTTTTACTTTGTACGTTTCAAAGTTTCCGCTTGTGTTGGAATTTTTTTGTTTCCAAACTTTAAGCGTAAGATTCATATTATAATGTTCCATCGGTTAATGGTATATTGTTTTAAATACGTTTATAATTGCTATACTCAAATGGCCTCAAGCCAAAATTTTTCGATAAAAAATATAAGGCCCGGTGCTTTAAATTCTTAAAATTCTTTTTCTTTATATCTCTTTCAAAGTTCCAATTCTCTTTCTCGATCTGCGCTTTCATTACCGCAGGATGTGTGCCTTCAAACAATGTAACAGTATCCACTTTAGAATAATCAAATGCAACTTCTTCATTCGTTACCTTATTATCCTTAGAATAAAGACTTCCGAAATTCTGCTGTTTTTTATACATTGTCAGTGGGTTTCTTACCCAGCCATAATGATAAATATAAGCATCGATCAGTTTAACATTCAGCTTCCTGTTGTCATTCCACCTAAAGCCTTGTGCATCTCTGTAAGAACGGATATTTTTATCGTTCCTGATAATGCGTATCTCTTTAGAGTACCATGCCCTCCCATCTCCAAGATATTTATAACTACCATAAAAATGGCGATAGTTAAATAACAACCCTTCAACTTTTTTATCATCTTTATATTCTTGCATTGCTTTAAGAATAACCGGATGATATTGTTCATGCACTACTTCATCTGCCTGTATATAAAAGAGCCAATCACTATCTGCACTTGTTGCAGCAACAGCTTTATCCGTTTCTGCCGCTAATACCTTTCCTCCTTCTCTAAGATCATTATCCCAAACAGAATGGATGATCTTTATTTTATCTGAATCAATTGATTCAATCAATTTCGTTGTTTCATCTTCAGAATCACCTAAGCAAATAACCATTTCATCAACTACCGGCAATATCGATTTGATAGATTCTACTACCGGATACCCAAACTTAATGGCATTCTTTACAAAAGTAAAACCACTGACTTTCACTATTTATAGCTTCTTTGTGTAGGATGCACAATTTCAAAATTCAATACTTCCTTATTTAATTGCCAGTTGCTTTCGCCTTGGTATTCCCATGCCGCAACGTAGCTAAAATTGTCATCATCACGTTTTGCTTCACCGTCTTCAGTTTGAGATTCTTCTCTGAAATGCCCGCCACAACTTTCTCTGCGGTTCAATGCATCTTTACACATTAGTTCTCCTAACTCAATAAAATCAGCTACTCTACCGGCTTTATCTAACTCAAGATTCATCTCACCAATTTCTCCCGGAATTTTTACATCACTCCAGAATTCTTTTTTAAGTGCTTGAATTTCTGTAATTGCTTCTTGCAACCCTTCAGCATTACGAGCCATCCCACATTTATCCCACATGATCTTACCTAAACGCTTATGGAAACTTTCAACAGTTTTTGTTCCTTTAATATTCATTAAGGTATTGATCCTGTCACTTACCGCTTTTTCAGTTTCTTCAAATGCAGGGTGACTGGTAGGGATAGACGCAGTACGTATATCGTCTGCTAAATAATTTCCTAAAGTGTATGGAATGACAAAGTAACCATCAGCAAGACCTTGCATCAAAGCACTTGCACCAAGCCTATTTGCTCCGTGATCGCTGAAATTAGCTTCACCAAGTGCATATAATCCAGGTACAGAAGTTTGTAATTCATAATCCACCCATAAACCACCCATTGTATAATGCACCGCAGGATATATTCTCATCGGCATTTCATAAGGATTTTCACCGGTGATCTTTGCATACATATCAAATAGGTTACCATACTTCTCTTCCACAACAGCTTTACCTAATTTATAGTTCGTAGCATCATCAACAGTGATACCTTGTTTACCTGCTTCAATTTTACCATATCTTTTTATTGCATCAGCAAAATCAAGATATACAGCTTGCTTACTGCTACCTACACCATAACCAGCATCACATCTTTCTTTAGCAGCACGGCTTGCCACGTCTCTTGGCACAAGGTTACCAAAAGCAGGATATCTTCTCTCCAAATAGTAATCTCTTTCTTCTTCAGGAATATCTGAAGCTTTACGATTATCATTTTGTTGTTTGGGAACCCAGATACGTCCATCATTACGCAATGATTCACTCATCAATGTTAGTTTACTTTGATGATCACCACTAACAGGAATGCATGTAGGATGTATTTGAGTAAAACAAGGATTTCCAAAAAATGCTCCTTTTTTATGTGCTTTCCATGCAGCGGTAACATTGCTACCCATTGCATTGGTACTTAAATAAAATACGTTGCCATATCCACCAGTACATAACAGTACCGCATGACCGAAATGGCGCTCTAATTTACCTGAAATAAGATCTCTTGCGATAATACCTCTTGCTTTGCCATCTACCATTACCACATCAAGCATTTCATGACGGCTGTATTGGGTTACATTACCCAATGCTATTTGTCTTTCCAAAGCACTGTAGGCCCCTAATAATAATTGTTGGCCTGTTTGTCCGGCTGCATAAAATGTACGCTGAACTTGAGTACCCCCAAAACTTCTGTTGCTCAACAACCCACCATATTCTCTTGCAAAAGGAACCCCTTGTGCAACACATTGATCAATGATATTAGCACTCACTTCCGCCAAACGATGTACGTTGGCTTCTCTTGCACGGTAATCACCTCCTTTTACAGTATCGTAAAATAAACGGAAAACACTGTCGCCATCATTCTGATAATTCTTTGCTGCGTTGATCCCTCCCTGTGCAGCAATACTATGTGCACGGCGTGGACTATCCTGAAAACAAAATGTTTTTACTTTATACCCCATCTCTCCCAAAGCTGCTGCAGCAGATGATCCTGCCAAACCTGTACCTACTACTATAATTTCAAGCTTACGTTTATTGGCAGGGTTTACAAGTTTTACATGTCCTTTGTAATCTTCCCACTTTTCACTCATTTCGCCATGCGGAATTTTTGAATCGAAAGCCATATCGTTAATTATAAATTATGAATTAAGAATTATAAATTTTTGTACCAAGCTTTGTGCTACTATTAAACTTCATTGGCGTCGCACCCTTGTACCTTATATCTTTATTGAACTTTATTTATGTTATGCTCTTGTCTCATTTTTCACTTTTCATTTTTCATTTTTCACTTTTCATTTCCCTATGATACCCATCCCATATAAATAGCTAAAGGCATTGCCGCAAACAATAAACAAATAATTATTGAATAAGCCCATCCTATTCCATTTATAAGCGGTGTATATCTTTTGTGATTGATACCAAATGTCTGGAATGCACTTTGAAATCCATGTATCAAATGCCAGCATAAAGCAATTACACCAACTATATAAATTATTACCACCCAAAGATTTTGAAATACGATCAACATTTCTGCATAAAGATTATGCACTTCCTGGTCATTGTAAGTTGTAAGTGTAGTTGGTTCTAATTCCGGTATAGCACCCATTCCACCAAATCTTGACGGAGTCCAGAAATGATATAAATGAAGTACTAAAAATAAAAGGATCAATGTACCTAATAGGCCCATACTTCTGCTGTACCATTTGCTGTTACTGCTTGCATTATTTTTTTCATACTTGATCGGACGGGCATTATTGTTTTGCGACCAAAGCATTAGGCCTTGCACAATGTGTAAGATCAAAAATGCAAACAAGCCAAGTTCCATTGTTCGGATGATCAGGTTCTTTCCCATGAAACTTCCCCAATGATTGAAGGTTTCTCCACCATCATTAAAAAAGATCATTGCATTGATACCACAATGGACAATAAGAAAACTGATCAGAAAAAGACCGGTTAGGCCCATTGTAAATTTTTTGCCTATCGAAGAAGTAAAAAACTGTTTAAAGGTCATATAGCAGAAGTTATAATATATAAAAGTAGGTCACAAAATTACGTCAGGAAATATCAAAAAACGATAATTCTTTATGTTTTTATGCAAACGATACCAAACCTTTATTACTCAAGCATCTTCAACATCCAATTATCTATTTGTTGAAACACTATATCGGGTTTTAATGTACGCCATTGAATAAAATCTATTAAGGCTACATAATTCGTCAACCTTGCTCTTTTAAAATCATATTGTGTTTGTGTTGGCATATCAACAACAACGACCCAGCCACCAGTATCTTCCAGTTGCTCTCTCCATTCTTCATAATAACTATCGTCACTGCTGTGAAAGTTCAATACATTTTCTGCTATCAAAATAAACTTAACAATACCATTAGCATACATCTGATCAGTTATATTCCTTCGCAATGTCATGATATCATTTTCAATCGCATCATTCCACTCCCCTAATAATTCAATAATAGCATATTGCTGTTCATAATCAGCAAATAAAACTTTCATGTATAATGTCTTACTGCCAAAATCATCCCATTGCGGATGGATGTAATAATTATAAACTGTTTGCGAAAATTCAAACTCACTGTAGGTACGGCCATAAAAAGGTGATCGAAAATCTTCTTCAGCTACGTATAAATGCCGCCAATTGTAAAATGGTTCTATATCCTGCATTACCTCTTGGTTACTCGTATTAATTTATTTCAAAATTAAGCATTCCCTATGCTATCTACAAATTATAAAGGCTGCAACATGTGCAGCCTCTATACATTAATAACCCATATAATATTTTAATCAAGCACTACTTTTTCTGTGCTTACTAATTTTTTTGAAGCGTTTAAAACTTTAACCATGTAAAAACCTCTAACATGCCTTCCGTTAATATTTATAGTTTTTGTTTCTTCACCTTTAGTAATACTTACACTATTTGTCTGCATTGCTTTACCAGAAATATCAGTCAATACAACATTATAAGTACCAGCAGGTTGATTTTTAAATATCACGTTGAATTTATTTCCAACAACAGGATTAGGAAAAACTGCAGCGCTTTTTTTAGTGGTAATTGAATTTTCAACTGTTCCTGTAGCTTTCATTGCATCATATTCTTTTTGATTAAGGCAATTTGCATTTGCCATATCTGATGCATTAAAAGTTTTATCGTCACTTACAATTTTTGTAGCTGCTAAAGTTTTAATATCTACTGTGTACAATCCGTCGAAAACATTTGCACTGCTTACAACCAAATTCCCATCATTATTAACAACAACTCCATTAGTCGTATAATTTACAGGTAAGCCTGTAATAGCACCAATGTGAGTAGCAGTTTTGTCATTTACATCAATAGAAAAAACATTGTGTTTTGCAGATACGATCAATAGTTTTCCAAAAGCATCGGCAACCATATCTCCACCCCATGAGCCATATTTTTCATGAATTGAAACGCTTGCATCAGCTGTTGCATCACTCAACTTACCAAGATCTTCTACAGTGTTTTTCTTATCAGTACTGAAACGAATTAAATGGTTTGCGTCATTTGTTAGAGCGTAACCATAACCATCCGGTGCAATAACCATTCTTGTTATTTGTGCATCTTCAGTCAAATAAGCAGAAGTACCTTGTGCAGGAACGATTCTCTTTTTTACAACAGTAAAATTTGCTTCATTTTTAGAAAGATCTAAGTATTGTATTTCTGAAAAATGCATTGGAGCAAAATACAACCTGTTATGACGTGTATCTAATGCACATGCAGCAGTACCGTATGCTGTAGGATTGATCTTTGCAGCATCACCATCAACTTTGTTAATGAATGTGGTGGTGTATTTTGTTTTATCAGCTTCAAATAAAGTTTTTACAACCTTACCAGTTGTGATATCTATTTGTTTTATATCTGCCCAGAAATATGCATTCGCAGGTTTTCCGGTGATCGCATAAGCAAGATTATCTTTTTGTTGGGCTGTGGCTAACACTGATGTAGAGATCAATGCTGCAGTAAGTAGAAATTTGCTGTTCATAAGAGTATTTTTTTATGTTTTGAAAAGTAACCCAAGTTACTAAATAGAAAATTACAATCCAATTTATTTTTTCAACTTTCCGGCGGTATGAAATTTGATCAACCCGTCCATCGGTCGCTTGATCACATGCCCCAATTCCAGTTCATAAACCGAACACATTTCTTTTAAAACATCTTTAAACCCAAAAGCTACGCTTCCCACAAAATGGATTGGCATTTTCCAGCTTTCAGTGTACTTATAGATGTGGTTAAAGAAGAAATCGTTGAATGCATCTTCAATGATATTTTCTATCATGTAATGTCCCCTGTTCTCTATTAAAAAAGATGTAAACGAAGCCAGGTAACGGTTAGGCAAAGGCTGCCTGTAAACTGCATCCAGAATTTCTGCCGGGGTAGTTTTAAATTTTGCGTCAAATCTATCCATCAGGTCTGGATCAAAAGTTTTGTACATATAATACTGTACTACTTTTTTGCCCAGATAAGCTCCACTCCCCTCATCTCCCAAAATAAAACCTATACCCGGACTATTTTTTGCAATTGCCCTACCATTGTAATAACAGGAATTTGAGCCCGTTCCTAAAATACAGGCAATCCCTTTTGTATTACCGCACAATGCTTTAGCTGCCGCCATCAGGTCATGGTCGACATCAATTTTTGCTTTGCCAAATACTTTTTTTAATGCTCCGGCAACTTGTTTTTTATTAGCAGGACTACTACAACCGGTTCCATAAAAAAACACCTGTGTCGGCACAACCTTTTTTAATTTAGGCAGCAATTCCTTTTCAATGATCTCCTGTATTTGCGTAGCAGTTAAAAAATACGGGCTGATGCCCTGTGTTTCAAAAGACTTTTTGCTCTTTCCATCTATCAAACACCACTCAGCTTTTGTAGATCCGCTATCTGCTATTAATATAGTACTCATGTAATATTTTCGTTTGAGGGTTGAAGTTACTGCATTCATATTAATTGGTATAACTTCGCACAAAAATCAGGCATAAAAAATATGAATAAGAAGATCCAGGTTTGGCTTCCCCTCCTTTTTAGTATTACAATGATAGTGGGGATTTTTTTTGGATATAAGATGAGAGACAATATGCCCGGCAAAAATTTCTTTACAATTGATAAGGCTAGTCCGGTTGAGGAAGTATTAAATCTTATTAATAATAAATACGTTGACGATATAAAGGGTGATGTTCTTGGGGATACAGCGATCATAGCAATGCTGAATAAACTTGACCCTCATTCGGTTTTCATTCCACGTGAACAGCTTCAACAGGTAAATGAGGAATTATCCGGCCAGTTTTATGGAGTGGGTATCGAATTTAATATTATAGATGATACTATTAATGTAATAAATGTTTTGCCTGATGGCCCAAGTTTTAAAGCAGGACTTAAAACAGGCGATAAATTCATTAAAGTTGAAGACAGTGTTGTTGCAGGCGTAAAGATCACCAACGAAAGGGTTAGAAAACTTTTGAGAGGAGATCTTGATACAAAAATAAATATCACTGTCCTTAGGAACGAAGGTCAAAAAAAATTCATTGTTACCCGTGACATAATTCCTGTTACAAGTATCGATGCAGGCTACATCATTACTCCGGGCATTGGGTACATCAAGATCAGTAAATTTTCTCAAAGCACTTACAGGGAATTCATGCAAACCCTTGAACGATTACAAAAACAAGGACTTACTAAATTAATAGTGGATGTAAGAGGAAACCCTGGTGGTATTCTCGATCAGGCAACAGAAATTGCCGATGAATTTTTAGATGGTGATAAACTGATCACTTACACTGAAGGAATTCATTTTCCAAAAAAAGAATACCGCTGTAAAAGACAGGGTTTATTTGAAAAAGGGGAATTGGTATTATTGATAGATGAAGGTGCAGCAAGTGCAAGTGAAATATTAGCTGGTGCATTGCAGGATTGGGACAGAGGTACAGTTATTGGCAGAAGAAGTTTTGGTAAAGGACTTGTGCAGGAACAATATGACCTTAGTGATGGAAGTGCGTTACGCTTAACCGTTGCAAGGTATTATACCCCTATTGGCAGAAGCATACAGCGTCCATATACTAAAGGTGGAAAGGCATATTACGATGAGATATCAAATCGTTTTCATGATGGTGAAGTATTAACAGCAGATTCAGTAAAAAATGACACATCGAAAGTTTACAGAACAATAAGAGGCAAAAAAGTTTATGGTGGTGGAGGAATAACTCCGGATATTTTTATACCAATTGATACAGGGAATTATTCTATTAATGCTGCCAAAATATATTTGAGTGGAACGATCGGTGATTTTGCATATAAATATTACCTGCAACATCTACCACAATTAGAAGTATACAAATCCCCTGCTGATTATATTAAAGGATTTAATTTAAGTAATGAAGATTGGTTACAGTTTGGTTCATTCTCAAAAAAAGATTCCGTTAGTATCAATAATATCACTGCCGGAGAAAAGAATGAGATCCTTTTAAGGATAAAATCTTCTGTGGCCAGGCATATATGGCGTTCTGAAGGCTTCTTTGAAGTTTACAACACAAATGACACTGCAATGAAAAAAGCGTTAGAGATATTGCACTAACGTCTTTATCACACTACAATAAATTGACTCAATTTTGACAATGATTGTTAGTATTTGCAAGTTTATTTTTCTTATTTAGAGTAGCATTTCAATTAACTGCACATATAAATTATTTTATATGAAAAAATGTTACGCTCTTTTTCTACTGACTGTTCTATTCAATATTAATGTTAAGGCTGCAATTGTAGTGATCAGTGCTACAAATTTCCAGTTTAGTCCAGCTAACACCAATGTGCTTGTTGGTGATATTGTAAGATTCACTTTTAGTGGTTTTCATAATGCAACTACCAATAATGTACCAGATGGTTTACCTACCGGTGCTGCCCCACTCTATAGCGGTGGACTAGGTAGTGTTGTAAGTTATGAATACACTGTAACTGAAGCCGGTACCTATAAATATATTTGTGAATTACATGGTGATGCATTTGCTTTTGCAGGAATGGTTGGGCAATTCACAGCTTCTGATCCAACACCGGTGATATTAAATAAATTCACCGTTAGTACTACAGAAAAAAAACCTTTACTGAGTTGGTCAACAGCTACAGAATTAAATGCTGATTACTTTTCGATAAGACGAAGCACTGATGCGATAAATTTTATTGAGATCGATAAGGTAAGATCTTTGGGGAATTCTTCTATTCAACAAAATTATAGTTATACAGACAATACAATTTCCAACGATCAATATATTTATTATGAGTTGGCAATAGTTGACAAGGATGGAAAAGAGAAATTAAGTGAAATAAAAATGTTTAAAAATCCGTCAGTATCTTATAAATTAATTAAGCAGCTAAGTCCTAATCCAATAACACGACCGGGTCAGTTAATGGTATATTTTAATGCAGAAAAACCCGACAAAATGAAAGTTCAGGTTTTTGATATTGCAGGAAAATTAGTTTATGATACATATATGTCTGCGGTTACCGGACTGAATAGCGGCCATGTACATATTTGCGATTTTACTCCCGGCACTTACACGCTGGAATTCACTATGAATAATATAAGAGAACTGAAAAAGGTCGTTGTAAACTAAAGGAACAGATGGTTGATTTATCAACCTATTTTTCTTATTTTTATGAATACTAAAATAACTTAATAACCAAAACTAACTGTATGAAATTTTTAAAAAAGCTCTTCTTTGGTATTTTAATTTTAATTGGCTTAGCGCTGATAATAGCTTTATTTACAAAGAAAGATTATGCTATCGAACGTGAAATAGTAATCAATAAACCTTCAGGTGAAGTTTTCAATTACATCAAATATGTAAAAAACCAAGATAACTTTAGCGTGTGGAATCAAAGGGATACGGCCATGAAAAAAGATTATAAAGGTGAAGACGGCACAGTAGGGTTTGTATATGCCTGGGATAGTGAAAAGAAAGAAGTTGGTAAAGGCGAACAGGAGATCAAAAAAATTACCGAAGGCCAAAGAGTAGATTTTGAATTACGTTTTAAAGAACCGATGGAAGCCACTGACACAGCATATATGACCACTACACCAGTGTCAGATGCATCAACCAAAGTAAAATGGGGCTTTTCAGGAAGGATGCCTTACCCTTTTAATTTGATGTTAGTATTTATGGATATGGATAAAATGATCGGGGGTGATCTGCAATCTGGTTTGAATAATTTAAAAACAAAAATGGAAACAAAATAATCGAAAGATATCAATTGTTTTATGCCCGGATCTTGTTATAAGATCCGGGCTTTTATTTTATAACAAATTGAATTCGTTATATTTGGCTAAGCCTTAACCTTTCTCTATGCACCGCCTCTATTTGATATTTTTATTGACCTTTTTGGTTTTTTCCCAAACAAAAGCCCAGGATTCTACTGTAATTAATAAGGGTATTGAACTGTATAACAGAGGTGAATATGACAGTTCTCTTGTCATTTTCCATACCGTTCTTGATGTTGCAAAAAAAAGTGACAACAAGAAAGCCCTGATGATCATTTACAATTACATAGGCCACATTCATTCTCAAAAAGGCGACCATGCCGGTGCATTACATCAATACCAGTTACTTACTTCCACAGCCGAAGAAACTGGTGATAACAAAACATTGGCCCGTGCATTGATCAATCTTGGCGCATTAGCTGAGGAACAAAAGGATTATGTAAAAGCTTTAACCATATATTCCAAAGCCGAAGAAATTGCGATCAAATTAAATGACAATGCTCTTACGGCGGATTGTGCCAACAATAAAGGTGTGGTATATGAGCAATATCTTCAGAACTATCCGCAGGCATTAAAAGAATATAATTATGCTTTAAATATTTATACCGGAAGAAATGACCTTCAGCGGATGGGCATGTCGTATAATAATATTGGCATAGTTTACAAATATCTGGGTCAATATGATAAAGCGATCGAATATTATCAAAACTCATTAGAAATAGGAGAAAAAACCGGCAATCAATTTTTAATTGCAGCGAATATGACCAATATCGGTAATGTATATGCGATGCAAAAAAATTACTTGAAAGCTATTGACTATAATAAACAAGGACTTGAATTGGCATTAAAAATAGATGCGCTGAACATTGTAGTAGAGGCAGCTTCAAGTATTGCAGATGATTATGCCGGCATGAAGGATTATGCTAAGGCTTATGAATGGCATCAAAAATTCTCTTCTTATAGTGATAGTTTATTTAATTCTGAACGCACCCAACAGGTAGCAGAACTTGAAGGAAAATATAAATCAGTCAAAAATGAGAAAGAAATATTTCAGTTGAAGGAACAGGAAAAAATAACAGGATTATTATTGCAGAAGAAAAAGTACCAGCTTATTGGATTTACTGTAATTGGCCTGCTTAGCATGATTGTTCTGATATTATTATACAATCAACGTATATTAAAACAAAAGCAGGCACAGGAAAAAGCTATCCTGGATGCAGAATACAAAGAACGTAAACGTATCAGCAGTGAAATGCATGACGACATGGGAGCAGGTTTAACTCAAATAACATTGATGAGTGAGCATGCCCGTAACAGGCCGGGAGAGCATCAAAAAGAATTTCAAGACATTGCTGTCACAAGCCGTAAACTCATTAGCAATATGAGTGAGATCGTATGGAGCCTGAATCCCGAAAACAAAACCCTGGAACAGCTCTTCTCCTACCTGAGAGAGCAAATGAATAAATTACTTGAATATTCAGGTATTGAATTCACAATTAATTTTCCGGAAATTTCATCATCGATCTTATTGACAAATGAACAAAGAAGAACGTTTCTATTAGTGACAAAAGAAATAGTCAACAATGCTGTAAAACATAGCAATGCAAAAAATATTCTAATTGAAGCTGTACTAACAAATAATAAATTACAATTTATTATAAAAGATGATGGTATTGGATTTGATGCTTCTACCAGTCATCCCGGCAATGGCATGAAAAATATACGACAACGCATTAATGAAATAAAAGGAGATCTTACTATTAAATCAGATCAGAGCGGAAGCATTTTCACTTTCAGTGTTCCTATCGGTTAAAAACAAGACAGGCCATTTCAAAAATGAAATAGCCTGTACATGTTACATATTACACTCGAAAACTATAAAGTGCGTTTACCGTTGATCGTTACAGTCTTACCATTGCCATCAACAAATGATCCAGTTATTTTATCTCCTGATAATGTACCAATTACATTTCCGTCAGATATTAACTGATTGCTACCATTGATTGAGCCATCGATATCGTCATTTTCTGTTTCACCATTTTCTCTTGCAACCCCACCCCATAATTGAATAGCTCTGGATAAAAGAATATTAAAAGTACCGTCTTCAGGTAATGTTGTGTGATAGGTACCTTCAAAGGCTTCGATAAGAGCAGTAGATGTTTCTTTTAATAAAGTAAATTGAATTGAAGCATGGCCTGGTACAGATGCTGAAGTTATCACAGGTGCTCCTCCATCTGAATTAACATCAAAAGTGATACTAACAGGGCTTCCGTTCATTGTCCCAGTAAAAGGAGCGATATAATGTTGCCCACCAACCCATGCAATAGCTGATGTTAAATTTACTGTCGTGCCATCTATTACCATTACAGCTGTAATTGTTGACCCGTTATTCAATATATCAAACTTGATCGTTCCTGTAGAACCGATCAATACACCTTTGTAAATGCCTTTGCTGCTTGCATTATTAGCCAAAAGTGCTTCTGGGGTAGCAGTACAAGTAGTGCAAGTGTAACCTGCGTCATCTGATTTTTTACACGAAAACAATGACATAGCCGATACAGCTATGAATAAAAATAAAGTGATCTTTTTCATAAATAAGTTTTTGAGGTAATAAATTGGTTAATTGATTTTGTACAGTAAAAGTATACCTCGATGAATCAATTAAAAATGTGAAAAAAGTAGTAGTTAAAAAAGGAAGATCATAAAAGACCTGTTTTCTTTAAGGCCTCAATACGGCTATTTACCTGGAGTTTTTCATACACATTACGGATATGCGTACGTACAGTTTCAACACTTAAAAAAAGTTTGTCTGCAATTTCTTTATATCGGAATCCTTTGCTGAGTTGTTCAAGCATTTCCTGTTCACGCCTGCTTAATTCCTGAAAATATTCGTTTGTTTTTTCTTTAACTGTAAAGGCTTCTATCACCTTACGTGCAATCTGGCTGCTCATGGGAGAACCACCGGTGTACAATTCATTTATTGCTTCAATAATTTTTTCAGGGGGCGTACTCTTCAGCATATAACTTGCTGCTCCGGCTTTTAATGCGCTGAAAATTGTATCAGTATCATCATACACAGTCAGCATCATTATCTGCATTCTTGGATGAATGATCTTTAATTTACGTACGCATTCAATGCCATTCATACCGGGTAATTGAACGTCAAATAACGCAATATCTACCGGCTGACGGGTAAGCGAAGTAAGTGCAGCTTCGCCATCAGAAAAATTTATAATACGTGAGATAGTAGTATGCAACTGTATCTGCTCAGTAATATATTCACGAACGGTATCATCGTCTTCAATTATGGCCAACGACTGTATATCCATATAGCGAATATCAATACTTTTATTTAAAATACCCATGTGAAAAAAGTAGTAGAAGAAGATTATGGCATAATTTCGCCACCAATTCCGGAAAATGGCTAAACAAGTGATCGCTTTAACTATTTTGTTAGCATTTGTACTGCAAATGTTCAATAAAGCTTTTATAGTGGTTGATTACCTTACTAATACTAAAGCATTTGCAAAAAACTGTGTGAACAAGGCAAAACCTAAAATGCGTTGTAATGGTAAATGCCAGATGATGAAGAGACTTGAACAGGAAGAAAAAAAAGAACAACAAGTTCCCGAAAGAAAAAGCGAAAATAAATTTGAGACAATTTCTTCAAGATCTTTTTTTGCTGTACTCCCACTCCATTCAGAAAATGCACTCTCTATAAATTATCGCATACTTTCAGCTCCTGCTGAAAAAAGAATGCCTCGTTCACATTTCCATCCGCCTTCTGCATAAATATTTATTATAAAAACAATTTTCAATTGTTTAACCTTATCTAATATTTGATATTAGATGTTACTCTATAAATATACCTTATTAAATAAATTTAAAAATGAGATCGATCATTGTGGCTATTATATGCTTTTCACTTTTTTCTTCCTGTAAGAAAGAATTAACTTATAATACCATGCTAAAAAGCGAACTATCTGTGGAGTTCGACAATATTGCTGGTGGCGCTGATCTACAACTAACTACTGCAACATACACAAATGCTTTATCAGAAACTTTCAAGGTCACAAAATTAAAATACTATGTAAGCAATTTTGTGCTTACTAATACGAATGGCACTGTTTATACAGTTCCAAAAGACAGTTGTTATTTTTTGATAGATGAAAGTGATGAAGACACTCATGAGCCTATTCTAAATGTACCGGAGGGAGAATATAAAACTTTAAGTTTTTTATTGGGTGTGGATAGTTTAAAAAATGCAGCAGATGTGAGCGAACGCACTGGCTCACTCGATCCTGGTACAACAGCATCTGATATGTATTGGGGTTGGAACCAGGGCTATATCTTTTTTAAAATGGATGGCACATCTCCTCTTATAACATCTATGGGAAATGCATTTCAATATCATGTTGGAGGATTTGGTGGATATAATAGTGCTACACCCAATAATTTAAAGACCATTACACTTGATCTTACAACAAGAGGAACTCCAAAAGTAAAAGCAGGAAAGGAAACAAACATTCATTTATTTGTAGACATTCTGAAAGCTTTGAATGGAACAACAAATATGAGTTTTGCAACTAGTGCAATGATACACTCTATCAGTGCTGGTGTACCTGTTGCAAATAATTATGCAAATATGTTCACACACGATCATACAGAAAATTAATTCAATGAACAGCAGATATTTCTTTATCATCGTTTTCCTTTTTATAGGTGTTGTAGCCTGTGAAAAGGAAGTCATTGAAAGATTTGCAGGTTTTCAAAACCCTGCAAATTTTCCTGAGCCTGTGTATCATTTTGACACAAATCCAGTCACTAAAGAGAAGTTTGAATTAGGAAGAAAATTATTTTATGACCCGATCCTTTCTGCAAATAATTCTATCAGTTGTGGAAGCTGTCATATTCAAACGGCAGCGTTTACACATCATGGTCATACTGTAAGCCATGGCATATTTGATAGGACTGGTACAAGGAATGCGCCACCAATAATGAACCTGGCATGGAACAATTCTTTTATGTGGGATGGAGGTATCTTTGACCTCGATATGCAATCCATTGCACCGATCACAAATCATGTGGAAATGGATGAGACGATGGTAAATGTTTTAAACAAACTACGATCATCTGAACAGTATTCCCGCCTTTTTAAAAATGCTTATGGAACCGAAGAAATTTCAACCAGTAATTTTTTGAAAGCCCTATCTCAGTTCATGGCTTTGTGTATTAGCAGCAACAGTAAGTATGATAGTGTAATGAGAAATGAAGGCGGAAAATCATTTATTGCAGATGAATCTGCAGGGTATGAAATTTTTAAAACAAAATGTGGTACTTGCCATACTGAGCCATTATTTACTGATAATAGTTTTAGAAATAATGGCTTAAGTATTAGTATGGTGAATGACCAGGGCAGATATCTTGTAACATCTACTGCATCTGATAAATATAAATTCAAAGTGCCGTCTTTGAGAAATCTTAGTTATACGGCTCCTTACATGCATGATGGAAGATTTTTTACGCTTGACGCAGTACTTGATCATTATACTCGTATGGAAAACACACCTAATCTCGATCCTGTTTTTCAACAAAATGGAAGCTTGGGCCTAACACTAAATTCAGATGAGAAAATAAAGATCATTGCATTCCTACGAACATTGGATGACAGATCTTTTTTATTTGACAAACGTTTTTCTGAACAATAAAAAATTTATAATGAAAAAAATATTCTTCTTTCTTGCATTGTTCTTTTGCAGCAGCAAAATAAATGCATGTGATATATGCGGTTGTGGTATAGGAGGAAATTACATCGGAATATTACCGGATTTTCATAAACATATAATAGGTCTACGTTACAGGCTCAATTCATTAAGGTCACACATTGGAACAAATGGCAGCAACACATATCTTACTACAACAGAAAAATATATTACTACAGAATTATGGGGCGGATGGAACATAGGTAAAAAATTTCGTGTAATGCTTTCAGTACCTTATGGATTTAATGAACGAAATAATCTTGGGACTGTAAAAAATAAAGATGGTATTGGTGATATTTCTACAATGGCTTATTATCAGTTAGTAAATAAAAGAAGCACAACTTTCCGTAATAATCTTATGATCCAAAGCCTTTGGATAGGCGGAGGTATAAAATTACCAACAGGAAAATATAGTCCGGAAGATAAAGCGAACACTTCTCAAAACACCAATCTCTTTCAGCTTGGCACAGCTAGTACAGATTTTAATTTAAATGCAATGTATGATACCCGTTTGCAGGATGGAGGCTTCAATATTTCTGCAAACTATAAAATGAATACAGCTAACAAATACAATTACAGGTATGGCAATAAGCTGAATGCATCTGCTCAATGGTATTATAAATTTCGTGTAAAAAAATCGGTGACATTGGCTCCAAATCTTGGGTTAATGTATGAAACAGCTGCAAAAGATCACGACAACTTAATTCCTGTAGATATGTCCGGAGGCTTTTTGATTGGAGGAACTATTGGCCTGGAAACTACTTTTAAAAAAATATCTATTGGTGCTAATTTGCAGAGACCGTGGGACCAACATTTAGCGAATGGTTCAGTAAAAGCTAATAACAGAGTGATGATACATCTTTCATTTATGCTTTAACAGTAACACTTCGTTTGCTGGAAATATATTTTTCCCGGATGACCTGTGACATGGGTCTTTGCTTAACCTTACTTTCTACCCATGAAATAATATCGAGGTAGGCAAATGAACGTGTTTGAAAACGGTTGTTTTCCAGTTCCTTTATTTTACTCAAGAATTTTTCAAATTCAGGTTGCAATTTAGAACGATGTATATTGAATGAATTGCGTAAAAATTTAAACATCTCCTCTTCTACTACAGTAAGATTTTCCATCTTGGCCATGAAGCGATACACAGACCTGGTCAAAGAATCGATCAATTCAACATTTCCTAATTCATAATGCGCCATTAAATGCATCAGCCTTGAATAACATTGGAGATCACCTCTGAAATCAACATGATCATTGATGATTTTTTGAAGATAATCTATGCAGGTATTGTAATCCCCACTACCAAAATACAACGATGCTATCTTATAATTAAATACTAATATCCTATGATTATCCAGGTACAATGCATATTCATTTAATTTTTCTTCAATGAAAGGCACCAGGGTTAATCCTTTCGGAAAGGTACCCAACATAAAATGTTGATTGATCTTTGCACTGCTGATGTATACAAAGGTTTGTATCCTATGATTATCATGGCGGTTGGCCATATCGGTTTTCGAAAATGCTTCAAAGTCTTTTAAGGTCTCTTCAAATTTTCGATAATTTCTAAGATCAAAATGTGCATTCAATAAATTATGCATCCCTTTGATATAATAACCAGTTTCAACTTTTATCATCAAAGGCTGTTCATTGAAAAGATCGATCCACTTTTGTGAATACCGATAATACAGCAAAAAATTCTGGCGTATAAATGCATACCAACAATAGCTTTGATACAAATATAATTTTTCGTAAAACCCTGTTTGATCAAATACGTCTGGAGGAAGATTTTTCTTGAAGAACTTTTTTACGCCCTGTTCATCTTTTTCATTTCTTGCATGACCATTCTTTATAAACCAACTGTATAATTGAATTGCAAGATTTGACAATTTAGCAACCATATCCACTCTCACATTCACTTCCACGGCTTCAGCAGATAATTGTTCTCCACGATGCTGCATTCCTCTTGTAATATGTAAGGCTTCTATCTTTTTTTCCCAGGCTAAAACCTGTGTAAGAAAATTATATTTATAATGAAGCTTGGCAGTCTCTTTTAATTTTTCAAGGATCTTTAAGCTCTGGAGATACAATCCTTTATTATAAAGAATACGGGCATAATCCAATTGCTCATTCAACTGCATATCTATACTTTCTGTACTCTTTAATAAACGAAGGCTACTCAGCAATTGCTTATATAAATGGACTTTTACATTAGAGAGCTGTGGCTTTTGAATAGAAGAAAGTTTTTTTAATAGAATTGCCTCATCATATTCGGGCAATTTATCCATCGCATCAAACAATTCCACGATTTTAAGATGCTCATTATGGGAACTTCTCTTGATATAGAGCTTAAAATTGCGCTTTTCTGCCTTTTCCAGAGACTTTATTAATTGAAATAATATATCAGAAAACCTGTTGGACATCATTATTTAATTTTATTGAAACACAATACCATAAAGGCTTTTGTATTTATTTTAACGTTCTAAGCGTAATAAAAACACAATAAAGTTGATTTTACACGCAAGCCAAACCCTCTTACTTTTGTGTAAGAAGGTTGGAAATAATATCAAAGGCAAGCAATCGTAAGAAAAAGATGACAACCAATCGTAAGAGGTGCAGTGTTAGTGCAGAGTGAAAAACACAACTGAAATCTGGTTTCAGTTCAAAAATACTTTTAAGAATTTTTCATATGGCAAGCAATCGTTAAAGTTCTTCCGTTTCTACGGAGGAACTTATTTTTTGCTAAGTACGGTAAAAAAACATTACAAAAATCATATTTCCCTAACTTTTTTTTAACATTTCCATAATAAATCTCCTTTTCATTCGTTGCGATTGATCTCTTTCTTAGTATTTTATTACTCAACTCCTTAGAAATCAATAATTTTTATACTTTCATCTCCCGGATTTGTGTAAAAATGATACAACCCCATTAAAAACAGCAATTTACATATTCAATTCTAATAACTGAAATAGATCTCTGTTGCTCCATATCCATATCTGGGATGAAACTGGTTGACAAAAGAACTTACCTGCGTCTTATTTTTTAAAATATAATGGATCGCATCTTTCAATTTGCCGGCACCAATCCCATGAATTACGGTTAAAGACGGCTGATAATGCAATACCGCCAGATCATAATACTTTTCAAATGCTTTTAACTGAATGGTCAATATTTCAAAATTGCTCAGGTGTTTCCAATCATTGCTAAGCTTTTCTATATGCAGGTCAACAACACTTTGTGCTGCCGGCATATTTTGTCTTATTTCATTTGCACTGTAAAAGCGATATCCTGCATTTCCCAATTTAGATAGATCAACTTTTACTTCTTCTACTCTATCAGGATATTCCTGAAACAATAAATAAGAAAAAGATGGTTCATTCTTTAACTGCATTTCTTCTATGCGTTTAAATAACTGCTTCGCTTTTATTTTTAAAGAAGATTCAAAATAATCTGCTTTCTTTTTCTCCGATTTTGTCAAGGAAAATTCAAATTCAAAACGTGGGTTATCACTCAGCTGTTCAAATTTTACATCATGCAAATAAAAATCAGCTAATGGACGAATGGAATTCGTGAGATCGAAATCAGGAACACCATTGAAAAGTAAATTGTAAATAAAATTGTATTCAGTATCTGTTTGATTGATCAGGTATAGTTTAAATTTTTCTACTACCGCATCATCAAATACATCTTTATCAAAAATGGGCACAAAGGAAATAAATACACCATCGGCAACTTTTTGTTTAGCGCCTCCTTTTTCAGTTTTGATATCTTCTATAAATACTTTTTGTTTTTCCTTTTTGATCTTCTGAGAAAACATTTTAAAATAAGGAAAATCAATTTGGTCTGTATAGGCAGGAAATTTCACACCTTTCACTTCGATCATTACCATTTTTTCATTCATGATCTCTACCACTGTTCCTTCTTCATCAGTAAGTAAAACTAAGATCTTATCACCTGGTTCAAATTTCATTAAAGCTTTGAGTTAATTGTACCACAAAGGTATGCAGTACAAGGGAGATTCATTTTTGGCTTTTATTAAAAGCCAAAAATGAACAAAATTATATTTACAAGGATGATGCCATGAAAAACAAATGTTTGTTACAAAACCTCTTTTGCCAACTTACTATTTTTGTAACTATATGCAAAATATATCACCAATCCCAATGCCAGCCAGGCAAGGAACCATGCCCAGTTACTTTTTGTCATTCCTGTAAGAAGATACATGCAGGTTATCAAGCCCATTAAGGGTATAAGAGAATATTTTTTTACAAAGGCAAGAATGCTCATAACTATTGCCAATCCCCAAAAAATGATCAACGAAATATTTGGTAAAGCCGCATCCATGTAAGTTATTTTACCATTTACATAATCTTCATTATTACTGAAATCAAAATTGAACATATCAGTAAAATAAGTTTTTGATAGCAGGCTTGCTAAAACGATGGAAGCAATTACAATTATTGGAAAAATAAATTGCCCATTTATATAAGGAAGATTGAACTTGCCCGGTTGCTTTTCTTTTCTTGGGATCAGCAGTACACCACCACATACCAATACGAAAGCAAACAGTGTAGCAATACTTGTAAAATCCAATACAAATGTTTTATCTGTAAATAATAAGGGAATGCCCACCACCGTGCCCGTTACTATTGTTGCAAATGATGGTGTTTTATATTTTGGATGTATCTTTTGAAATACAGGAGGTAGTAAACCATCCCTGCTCATGCTCATCCAGATACGTGGTTGTCCCATTTGAAATACAAGCAATACACTTGTCATGGCTATAACAGCACAAATAGATACAAGGAATTGCATCCAAGCAACATTTAAATTATCATGTTCAAAAATAAATGCCAGTGGATCTCCTATACCATCAAATTTTTGATAATTAACTGCACCTGTTAATACCAGCGTAAGTAAAATATAGATGATGGTACATATTACAAGCGATAAGATCATTCCTCTAGGCAGATCTTTTTGTGGATTCTTACTTTCTTCTGCCAACACACTCACAGCATCAAAACCAATATAGGCAAAGAACACACTTGCAACAGCAGCCATTACACCACTAAAACCATTCGGCATGAAAGATCTTACACCTTCATCATTTGCAGGAAGCCAGTTATGTGTAAGGCCGTTACTAAAAACAAGATAGCCACCTACCAAAATAATGAGCAGTACGACTGCTAATTTTAGAACAACCATTATATTACTAAAGTTCCTGCTTTCTTTTACCCCACGGTAAACCAGGTAAGTGATAAGGAAATTTATTATAAATGCAGGTAGGTCGAAAATTATCCTAAGGCTACCTACAACAGGAGCATTATTCCAGGCAGCTAAAACATCTTTGTTTGTGCTGCCATCCGCAATAGCATGTTTGGCCTCCATATAACTGGTGCTTAGCCATGCCGGAATATTTAAATTAAGCTTACTTAAGAATGAAGTAAAATAATCGCTCCAGCTATATGCTACATAAATATTGCCAATAGAATACTCCATAATGAGTGCCCAACCGATTATCCAGGCAAACAGTTCACCAAAACTTGCGTAGGCATAAGTATATGCACTACCTGCTACGGGTATACGACTGGCAAATTCTGAATAACAAAATGCGGTAAATGCACAGGCAATAGCAGTGATTATAAATAAGATAACAACACCGGGACCGCCGTTAAAAACAGCGCCACCTAAACTGCTGAAACTGCCGGCACCTAAAATTGCGGCTATCCCAAAAAATGTGAGGTCTCTCACATTTAATATTCTTTTTAAATTTCCTCCTCCATGGACATCATCACTACCTTCTGCTAATATATTTGCTATCTTTTTTCTACGAAACAAAGAATTTGACATGCAGTTTGTTTTGGATAAGTAAATTAAGAAAATTTATTTGAAGTGAGGCTGTTTCAAGGAAATTGAGAAATAAAGATCAGCTTTCTCTTTGAATTAAATAAGATGCCAACTCTATCAATGGTTGTTTACGGTTAGACAAAACTGCAATATCATCAAGATGTTTCAAGGCTGTTTGTAGATATTTATCTTTTAGTTCCTGTGCCCATTCATCGACTTTGCAATCTTTGAATATCTGCAAGGTCTTTGCAACCTTATCATCATCATTAGTGGTCAATAAATTCTCCAATGCAATTTTCTGTTCGGCCGTTGCGATCTTCAATGCATGGATCACTAAAAAAGTTTTTTTGTTTGCAAGAATATCTCCACCGATCTGTTTGCCAAACTTTTCTGCATCACCGAAACAATCAAGATAATCATCCTGCACCTGAAATGCGATCCCAAGATTTTTTCCGAACTCGTAGATATGATGTTGATTGTGCTCACTTGCCCCTCCTAAAATAGCGCCTAATTTCAAACTTGCAGCAAGTAATACTGAAGTCTTTAATGTGATCATATGCACATATTCTTCAAGGCTTACATTTTCACGTTTTTCAAAATCCATATCTATCTGCTGCCCTTCACAAACCTCCCTAGATGTATTATTAAATAGGGTTAATATTTTTTGTAGATAAGATAATTTAATTTTATTCAAATATTCGTAAGCCTTTACCAGCATTACATCTCCGGCAAGGATCGCTGTTGATTCTCCAAATTTTGTATGGACAGTTTGCACTCCTCTACGCAAAGGTGCTTTGTCCATAATATCATCATGTATCAGGCTGAAATTGTGGAATAATTCTATTGCTGTTCCCACATTAAAGGCATCTGGATGGATCTCATCAAACAGTTCATTGCCCATTAATACGGCTACGGGACGTATGCGTTTGCCTTTTATTTGCAGAATGTATTCTGCAGGAGTGTATAATGTTTCGGTATGATCAGGAAAATGTTTATTGCTAAACTTCTCTTCAAATAATTTTGATAATTCTGCAAAAGATTTCATTTACTTCTTTTTCTTCTTATCGATGTGTTTTGATTTCTGTACATCTAACTTTTCATTACCAGGTACCCATTCATAATCTAACTGACGTTTTTCAAGATTAGCAGCAACTACTTTTATTTTCACACTATCACCCATTCTGAATTTTTTCCCTGTACGAAGTCCCACTAATGCGTAATCCGTTTCATCTAATCTGAAATCATCATAAGCACTAAGGTCACGAACTGTTACCATACCCTCACATTTATGGAGAACCGTTTCAACAAAAAATCCAAATGCAGCCACACCACTTATAATCCCATCAAACTCTTCTCCTAGGTATTGTTGCATGAATTCAACCTGCTTGTATTTATTTCCTGCTCTTTCGGACTCCATCGCCTTACGCTCCCTATCGCTACAATGCTTGCATTTTTCTTCCATTTTTTTATCCAGCTTCAAATTCTTATCAAGACATTCCTGTAAGATCCTGTGCACCATTACATCCGGATAACGTCTGATAGGAGAAGTAAAATGACAATAATGTTCAAACCCTAAGCCATAATGGCCAATATTTTCTGATGTGTAAACAGCTTTTGCCATTGTGCGGATGCCCAATTGCTCCAAAACATGTTGCTCAGGTTTACCATTTACATCTTTTAATAAATTATTGAAAGAAGCAGCAACAGCAGTTTCATCTTTGATATCAAACTTATAACCGAATTTTTTTGCGAATGCTGCAAAAGGTTTTAATTTTTCTTCATCCGGTGTATCATGTATTCGATAAGGAAAAGGTATAGGTTGTTTATTGACCTTTATTTTAGAAACATATTCTGCAACAGCCCTGTTAGCCAACAACATAAATTCTTCTATCAATTTATGTGCATCTTTACTTTCTTTTACAACAATGCCTAAAGGTTTCGCATTTTCATCTAACTGAAAACGAACTTCCTGAGATGAAAAATTTATAGCGCCATTGTCAAATCTTTCTTTTCTGAATTTTTTAGCAAGATCATTCAATAAAAGCAATGCTTTAAAATTCAATCCATCCTTTTTTTCAATGATCTCCTGCACTTCTTCATAAGTATATCGGTGATCGCTATGGATCAATGTTCTTCCGATCCATTTATGTTTTATTTCTGCTCTATTGGTTATTTGAAAAATTACAGAGAAAGTATATTTATCTTCATTCGGACGAAGTGAACACAATTCATTACTGATCTTTTCAGGCAACATTGGATTTACCCTATCCGGCAAATAAACACTGGTAGCCCTTTCGTAAGCACTTTTATCTAAAATACTATCAGGTTTTACATAATGACTTACATCTGCAATGTGCACACCTATCTCGTAACAACCATTATCTAAATTTCTTATTGATATTGCATCATCAAAATCTTTTGCATCAACCGGATCAATTGTAAAAGTCAAAATATCTCTGCAATCTTTTCTCTTTTTTAATTCTTCTCTTGATATTTTATCTGAAAGGTTCATGGCTTCTTTCAACACTTCTTCACTGAACGAAAGAGGGAAACCTCCATCAATCAATATCTCTTTCATCGCCATATCATTGATATCCTCAGCTTTCAAAATACTTACAACCTCGCCTTCAGGTTTTTTATCTGCCTTATCCCATTTTAATAATTTTACAACAACCCTGTCACCGTTCTTTGCACCGTTCAATTTATCAACACTGATATAAAAGTCAGGCATTGGTTTATCTGTACCTGCAGAAAAAAATGCAAAATTTTTATTTACTTCAATATTTCCAACGAAAGTATTTTTTACTCTTTCGGCAACATCGGTAACAACTCCTTCTGTTCTTTTGCCTCTTTGAGCTTCTTTATTTATTTGCACCCTAACGGTGTCTCCATGAAATGCCTGGCCGAAATTATTTGGTCTGACAATAATATCATCTTCTCTGCCTTCTACGATAACGTAGCCCATTCCGCTTCTACTGATGTCCAGTTTACCTTTTACTACTAAAGTTTGTGACGATTTCTTAGACCCTGACCTAGTGTTTTTACTCATATGGTGCAATTTACGCAAAACTATCGCTCTGATTAAATTTGAAGCTAAGTATTTGATATAAAGGATATCAAAGCATTTTAGAAACCCTTATTTTTAATCAAATTTTATCTATGTCCCTCTTTATATTAAGAGATGAAATATTAAAAAAGCATTCAAAAGAACAATGTGATATGATCGTTGCCTGGGTGGGCTCTGACCAGAAAAGATTTGACGAATTATTTGAACTATTCCTTAATGATGATGCAATAGTTGTGCAGAGGTCCGGGTGGCCTATGAGCTATTGTGTAGAAGCTTATCCTGAATTGATCAAAAAACATTTTGCCCGGTTGATAAAAAACCTGAAGAAGGAGAAATTGCATGATGCTGTAAAACGAAATAGTACACGGGCTTTAAAATATGTTGATATTCCTGAAAAATACCAGGGAGAAATAATGGACATCTGTTTTAATTATGTGGCTTCACCTACGGAAAGCGTTGGTGTAAAAGTATTTTCTTTGGATATTTTAGGAAAACTGGCCAAAGATTATCCCGAAATACTGCCCGAGATAAAATTATTGATCGAGGAACAATGGCCACATCAAACACCAGGCTTTAAAAGCAGTGCAAAGAGAATAATGAAATTATAAAGATCATTTTGGCTTTGATGGCTTCACATTGAATATTAATCTTAAACTTTGATCGTAAGTAAAATAATTATATAGCCAATTCGAAAAAACAAAAAAGCGATTCTTAACGCCAAGTATCAACATCAAATGAAGTCCCATCCAGATCATCCACGCAAGAAAACCTCCAAGACTTAATTTTGGTTTTGGAACATCGACAACAGCAAGATTTCTACCTACGGTTGCCATACTACCTTTATCATGATAAACAAATTCTTCTAAAAGAGCTGAACTACTTTTCATTTCAATTCTTTTCAAATTATTTGCAATAGTATCTGCCTGCTGCATTGCAACCGGCGCCACTTGTGGATGACCGTTAGGATAAGCAGGCTCTTCCATATAAGCCACATCACCTATTGCATAAATATTTTCCGATCCTTGCACACGGCAATGCCTGTCTACTTTTATCCTGTTACCTCTTGCAACAAATTCGGGATTGATACCTTCAGGAATATTTCCTTTGATACCTGCTGCCCAGATGACCATATTTGTAGGAATTGTATCTCCATTTTGTAGTGAGGCATTTTGGCCATCATAGTCTTTTAAAATATTGCCTGTCAAAATAGTTACGCCTAGTTTATCAAGATACTTTCTTGAACGTTCACTGGATTTTTCAGACATTGCTCCCAACACTTTGGGTGAACTTTCAACAAGATATATCTTCATCATCTTAAAATCTAATTCAGGATAATCTTTTGGCAAAACAAATCTTTTCATATCTGCTATAGCGCCACTCAATTCCACACCTGTAGGGCCGCCACCAACAATTACAATATTCATATATCGTTGTAATGACTCAGTATTTTTATGTAATAAGGCATCTTCAAAATTTTGTAGCAACTTATAACGCAATTGTAAAGCCTCTACACTACTCTTCATTGGTAAAGCGTTCTCCATTAAATTTTGATTGCCAAAAAAATTCGTGTCTGCACCTGTTGCAATTACCAGTGTATCATATTCAAAATCACCGATGTTTGTAACAACATTTTTTTGCTGATCATCTATTCGCTGAACCTCAGCCATTCTAAAACGTACATTTTTTGTTTTATGAAAAACCTTACGCAAAGGAAAAGAGATATTGCTGGCATCAAGTCCGGCTGTAGCCACCTGGTAAAACAGTGGCTGAAACTGGTGATAATTTACTTTGTCTAATAATGTGACCTCAAATCCTGCCTTATTACTAAGGTTTCGTGCCAATCTTAATCCTCCGAAACCACCTCCTATTATTACTACTTTCATGATCTAAATTTTTTTATTACAAAGATACAATATTTTCAATAATTATTGAAAATTAAGAAAATTAAACGCCTTTAAATATGCTTTACCTCCTGCATTTTTTAATGGTGGAATTACCCTATTATTTACACCGTAAATTCTACATAAAATAAAATTAACAACCTGTTTTTCAGATAATTAAAAATCAAAGTAATGCTACATTTCAATT
The DNA here is from genome assembly GCA_040387955.1 of Bacteroidota bacterium. Classification (GTDB taxonomy): domain Bacteria; phylum Bacteroidota; class Bacteroidia; order Chitinophagales; family Chitinophagaceae; genus Ferruginibacter. Next base: position 141,567 of record JAZKCS010000005.1, read on the forward strand.
TCTGTCAGCGATCATAAAAATCTTTTAAAAATAAACACAGTATTTTTGAGTAACGATCAAATTATTAGTGATCGTCTCCCCTTACGAGTTTCTTTTTAAGTTTTTCTTACACATCGTCTACTGAAAGATCAGCGTAAAAAATTCAATACCTGAACAACAAGATGAAAAGAACTTTACATTATTTAATTCCATTATTGGGTTTACTTTCTTTTCAAATCAATCTTCATGCCGAAGGAAGAGGAAGTTCTGCAGGCAATCCATTGTTTGGTGCCGCTGCACAGGAAGGAGTTCTTGCATTATACGCATATACACAAGCAGGTGAAAAAATTGACTGGAAAATATCAAGAACAAGGTCTGCAGGAACAGGTAAGGATGGTAAATGGAATATTTATGTTTACTCTCCTATCGGATTGATTACTTCTGGAGTGATCAACAGCTCCACTATAGGTACAACATATACGAATGCAAAAATATCGATCACAGCAACAACAGCAGGGATCTGGACATTACTTGCTGTACCGGCAATGAATGGCAGCAGTGATGCAATAAGTTTTGATCTGAGTGTTTATTCATCTGCTAATACGCCAATCATTGGCAGAGTGTATACTTACAGCCTTCACGGCCTTGATTCAAATTCTCCACTTGAACCAAATTTCACATTATATTTTTTGAATCCTGATGGCTATCAGTATTCAGGAATTTATCGAGGATTGAATGGGATAAATTACACGATCGTTTCGGATAATTTTGGCGTGAGAACTAATCCAACATCATGTGTATCAGCATACAGAAGCCTTTCTTATACCAGCAAATGGAGTAATATGGGACCGGATTCTGCAGTATGTGGTGCAAGGAATAAAATATTTTTCAATCCATTTAGTTCCGCTTTACCTGCTTCATCAGTGAGATTCAATACTACTGTAGGTAGTGGACAGATCTCTGAATTACTTGTATTCACACCTCAAACACCAAGTCTTTCTCCGGCAACATTTACAAGAACGAGTAATTGTATACAGCAAGGCAATGTAAATTTTACAACATTACATTTTACAGGACAGGTCTATGTATCGTACGATGTAAATGGCAATGGTGTTTTTACAGATCTTGCTGACAGATCAGATACAGTTTTTAGTACCGGTATCAACAATGTATTTTTTAACGGGCTCGACAAATTGGGGAATCCAATTCCCGTTTCTCAACAAATGAATGTAAAAGTTAGTATTGACAGAGTTGGTGAAACACATTTTGTAATGACCGATATAGAAATATTCGGTGGTATTGAAGTTACAAGATTGAACGGACCGGGATCACCGAATAAAACTATTTATTGGGATGACACTAATTTACCAACTTCTCTGAACTGTTCATTAACTCCTATTGTTGATGGCCGTGGAGGTATCAATAGTGCAGGAGGAGTACATGGCTGGACACAATGTGGCACAGCTTCTCCGCCAACTTCCGCAGGTGCTACCAACAATGCATTGCCAGAATATGGAGCATGGGGCAATCAAAGATTAATAGATAACTGGACTTATTTACTTCCAACAGGACTTACCAATACAACCAATGTTCCTGCCATTATTAAACCGGATTTCGGGGATCTTCCAACTGGATGGCCTATTGCAGTTGCAAGTACAAAAGGTAAAGACACTAACGGTGATTGTATTTTAGATAATAATGATATTGCAAACACAACATCCGTTTGGGCCGGTACTGCTGAAGATTTTGAAGTTGCTCCCAAAAACAGCACTATCAATGCAACGAGTGATAATTATGATGATGGTTTAACTTTTCCGGCAGGGACTGTCAATCGTGGCGCCACATACAGTTACATCCCACATATCAATAGTAATGCTGGTAATAAAACAGTTTATTATGGCATTTGGTTCGATTGGAACAACAATGGAAATTTTGCCGATGACAGAGATTGCAATGGCAATCCGGCATTCTATAACGGTAGTGGTAAAACGCCGGCTGCAGGAGGAATAACTTCATTACCCTTTTCATTATGTGTACCAACAGATGCCACACAACCCGGCGGTGTTTCTACAGGTGATTATAAAATAAGATTGATCATTAGTGATTCTGCTATTGCGTATGAAAGATTCAGTTCCAGTTTTGGAAATGGCGAAGTGGAAGATTATCAATTACCGCTTGTTATTCTGCCGGTGAATTTTGGGCCAGTAAATGCAACCGTAAGTGATTGTAATGTAAAGATCAACTTTCAAACTTTACATGAGCAACATCCAGGGAATTTTAAGATACAAAGAAGTATTGATCAAAGAAATTGGGAAACAATTGCAGTGATCTCATCTAAGTCAACAGGTAATACAGTAACTCCATATAATTATATTGACAATGCAAGCCTTTCAGGACAAGCCTTTTACCGTATCGGGCAAGAAGATAAAAACGGAGAGCTTCGTTTTACCAAGACCTTAAATATTTTTCAAAATTGTAAAGAAAATAATAACAAGATAAGCACCTACCCTAACCCGGTAAGAGATCAATTGACTATTGTTGCACCCCAACAATTACAAAATGTTACTGTAAAAATAATGAGTGCAACAGGACAGGTAATTTTAACGCAACAACAAAACATTTATCAATCAGATAAAATAGATACAAAAAAAATAGCTAAAGGATTTTACTTTTTAGTTATTTCTAAAGATGGTAAACAGATCTACCAGAATAAATTTATCAAACAATAATTAGTACAGTCTTCTAACTTTAATTGTTTCTTTAACTTTCTTTAATAATTCAAGTGCATTTTTGCTAAGGCCTTTATCTACATCTAATACAACATATCCTATTGCATCATTTGTTTTAAGGTATTGAGCAAGAATATTTATTTTATGCTTACTCAACTGTGTATTTATTTCAGATAACACTCCCGGTACATTGTTATGAATATGTAGGATACGATGCGTTCCTTCCTGCGGAGGTAAACTCAATGCAGGCACAGTAAGCGATCCATTGCTTATACCCTTTTCAAGATAGCTGAACAATTTTGCACTTACATCATCACCAATATTTGCTTGAGCCTCCTGTGTACTACCACCAATGTGAGGCGTTAACAACACATTGCTCAACCCTTGTATAGGTGTCGTGAATTTATCTCCATTTTTTTCTGGTTCCCATGGATACACATCAATAGCTGCACCACCGATGCTACCTTCTTTTAAAGATTTTGCCAATGCATCAAGATCAACAACTTCACCTCTTGCATAGTTAATTAAAATGCTTCCTTTCTTAAACCATTTAAGATTTGTTTTATTGATCAGGTTTTTTGTGCTATCCATTTCAGGCACATGTAAAGAAACCACATCGGCTTTTCCTAATAGTTCTTTCAGGCTTTTACAATCTGATGCATTACCCAAAGGCAATTTAGTTTCAGTATCATAAAAGATAACTTTCATTCCTAAACTTTCTGCCAATACACTTAACTGGCTACCGATATTTCCGTACCCGATAATACCCAATGTTTTACCACGTAATTCAAAACTACCTGTAGCATCTTTCATCCAGATACCTTCGTGAGCAGCTTTATTTTTATCAATGATCTTTCTTATTAAAATGATCGAAGCGCCAATTACCAATTCAGCAACACTTCTTGTATTACTGTAAGGAGCATTAAAAACTGCAATACCTTTTTTCATAGCAGCTTTAAGATCCACCTGGTTGGTACCGATACAAAAACAACCGATCGCCTGCAATTTTTCCGCCGCAGCAATAACATTTGCAGTCAGTTGCGTTTTACTTCTTATCCCTATAATATGTACATCTTTAATAGCCTTGATCAACTCTTGTTCACTGACTGCTCCACCGATCTTTTTTACACTAGCATATCCATTCGAATTAAAGAATTTAACAGCAACATCACTGATATTTTCCAGAAACAAAATATTTATTTTCTCTTTAGGATAACTTGTCGTTTTTTTGTCTGCCATAATGTAATTACTCCTTATTTTGTGCAAAGATATTTCATATAGATTTAAAAATTTTATGTTACGGACAATTAAATCACTTTCCGGTATAGTTCTGCCACTTTTTTGTACCGTAATCCTTTATTCAGCGTTAGTTTCGTTTATATCTATAAATTTATCATGTAATTCAAGTTCTCAAAAAATAGTCACGACAGATAGTATAATATATATACAATTACCTGAACCATCCCCTGTTTCTGCATCAGAATCAGCAAGGATCTATCAGCCTGCAAAAGCATGGTTTGACCTGGTTTTAAAAGCAAGTGGTTTTAATGGTGGAATGCTTATTGCCAAGAATGGCAATGTAATTTTTGAAGGTTATAATGGCACTGCACACATACCTGGTAAAGATTCTATTACGGCTAACACACCTATGCATATTGCTTCAACAAGCAAAACATTTACAGCGATGGCTATATTAAAACTTTGGCAGGAAGGAAAGTTGGATCTTGAAGATGACCTCACTAAATATTTTCCGCAATTCAATTATCCCGGAGTTACTATTAAAACCTTGCTCAATCACCGAAGCGGACTTCCAAACTATACACATTATATGGAAGAAAAGATCGAGTGGGATAAAACAAAAATTGCAACAAACGAAGATATTCTTAATACACTCATACTAAACAAAGCCATATTACCTGCTGCGCCAAAAGCAGATACTAAGTTTGCATACTGTAATACCAATTTTGCTTTATTGGCTTTAGTAATAGAAAAGGTAACAGGCAAAAAATACAGCGAGTATTTACAGCAAACATTTTTTAAACCGCTGCAAATGAAAAATACTTTTGTATTCGATATTGCTGATACGGCGAAGGTTCAGCCGAGTTATGATTGGAGAAATACGTTGCAGCCTTTTAATTTTTTGGATGCTGTTTATGGTGATAAAAATATTTACACTACTCCAAGAGATCTGATGATATGGGACAGAGCGTTAAAGAGCGGAACCCTGTTCACAGAAAAAACAATGGCAGCTGCCTATACGCCTTATAGCAATGAAAGGCCCGGTGTAAAAAATTACGGGCTTGGTTGGAGAATGAACATTTATCCTAATGGAAAAAAAATTGTTTTTCATAATGGATGGTGGCATGGCAGCAACTCTGTTTTTACAAGAATGCTGGAAGATTCAGTAACAATAATTGTGATAGGAAATAAATTCAACCGGAATATTTATCATACTGCTAAACTGGCAAATTTATTTGGCGAATATTACAGTGGTGAGGAAGAAGACAACGAAACCTCAAAAAACAAGGACAGCTTAACCATATTTAAAAACCCTGAATTGATAACTACGTCAGAACCATTGGATACCATCCAACAAAAGCAGCCTGCCACCCGACAAGTTATGAAACCGAAAAAAGCTAAAAATTAAGCTTAATTTTGCTTCTCGATAATTCTTGCTGAATATGAAAAAACAATTTTTCTCTTTACTCATTATTTGCACTTCATTTAACCTCTATGCACAGCAACCTGCATTTCCCGGAGCTGAAGGTTTTGGAAAATATTCCACCGGCGGACGTGGCGGAAAGATAGTAGAAGTCACTACTCTGCAGGATAGCGTTGTTGGTAGCCTACGCTGGGCATTAGACCAATATGTTGATACAATCATTGTTTATAAAGATGTCGCCAACCCTAATTATCCTATTACTGTTTATCAACCTTTGACTATTGTTTTCAAAGTATCGGGATTGATCAATTTAAAAAGTGATCTTAAAGTAAAAAGAGATAATCTTACTATAGCCGGACAAACTGCCCCATGCGATGGCATTTGCATTACAGGACATTCAATGCTGATCAACGGTGCCACAGGTGGACAATTATTTTATTGGGGGCCAAGAAGAAAAAATGTGATCATTCGTCATCTGCGTTTCAGGCCGGGCATACCAAGAGATGTGAATGGCAATCCAACAACTTCTTATGTTACTTATGGATTGGATGTAGAGAATTATGAAAATGTGATCATTGATCATTGCTCTATCAGTTGGGCAAATGAAGAATGTTTAGCCATTTATGACAATAAAAATACAACCGTACAATGGTGTATCATTAGTGAGGGGTTATACAATGCTTACCATGCCAAAGGCATACGAGGATATGGTGGAGTTTGGGGTGGCCAATATGCTTCTTACCATCATAATTTGTTAGCACACCAAAACAGCCGTGTACCAAGATTTAACGGAAGCCGTGCTCATGACACCATTGCATTGATCGATTATAGAAATAATGTGAACTACAATTGGTTGACAACAAGTGGTACATATGGTGGTGAAGTGGAGATACCGGGTGGTTTATCAAGGATAAATATTATGAACAATTACCTGAAGCCTGGAGCCGCTACCCCATCGAATCAGAAACTAATGCGTCCTGATTATCCGGGATCTTCGGTTGCTGTTAGCCGTTATCATTTAGAAGGAAATTATATTGATGGCAATGTTGCCAGAACTGCTAATAACTGGTTAGCATTTGATTCTGTAAATATTCCTGTGGCCAGCAGGGATTCTGCAAGCTGTGATACAATTTTTACCATTGCACAGCCAATTACAATGGAAACTGCACAAGATGCTTATACTTCTATTCTTGCATCAAGCGGAGCAATATATCCAAAAAGAGATGCAGTAGATGCCCGTATTGTTAATGAGGTTACTAATAAAACTTATACAAGCATTGGTGCTACATCAAACAAAGCCGGTATTATTGATGATCCTGCTGCAGTTGGCGGCTGGCCTGTTTATAGAGAATGCACGGAGAGTATTGCGGATAGTGATCATGATGGAATGCCCGATACATGGGAATCAAATAACAGTTTGAATCCGGCTGATCCTGAAGATAGAAATACGGTCGACCCTTCTGGCTATACAATGCTTGAAGTTTATTTGAATCGTTTGGCTGCAGGGTTAGAAACTACTCCTGTAAAATTGATCTCATTCAATGCAGTATCAGCTGATAAAAAAGTTTTATTGAACTGGACAATTGCAAATGAATTGAACAATCAAGGCTGGACCGTAGAAAGAGCTTTGGTAAATAATAATGAATGGCAACCTGTTGGAACAGTAAATAGCAATAACAGTTTGAAGTATTCATTTACAGAGAATGATCTTCCAAATGGTATTTATCAATACAGGCTTAAGCAAACAGATATTGATGGAAAGATAACTTACAGTAATACTATTATTGTAAAGATCGGGTTAGATACAAAAGCTATTTCTGTTGAAACATTCCCAAATCCTGCAAAGGCGTTTACAACTATACGTTATACAATTCCTGCAAAGGCTATTGTAAAACTTAGCATCTATACAGAACAGGGCCAATTGGTATCTACAGTTGTAAATGAAAAAGCGGATAAAGGCGTTTATCAACGTTCAATCAATATAAGCAATTTAGCCGCAGGCAAATATTTATTAAAATTGAATGTTGACGGGAAAGTTGTAACGTCTCAATTGTTGAAAGGGAATTAAAAATAAGGAATGGTAAATAAGAAATAAGGAATAAGAAAGTTGAAAAGCTTACAAATTCCTAAACCTCTAAACCTTCTAAACCCTCTAAACTTCCTAAACCAATCTCTATCCAAAAAACAAATAACACAAAGCTATCGAAGTAATAATTCCTACAAGATCAGCAAGCAACATGGCTCCTACAGCATACCGTGTATTCTTGATTGACACTGCACCGAAGTAAACAGCTATTACATAAAAAGTAGTATCTGAAGATCCTTGTAAAACACAGCTCAATCTTCCCGCAAAAGAATCTGCACCATATGTTTCCATTGTGCTTACCATCATACCTCTTGCAGCACCGCCGCTAAATGGTTTGATCAATGCGGTAGGTAAGCCGTCTACAAAACGGGTATCTGCACCCATTGCAGCAAACATGGTCTTCATTCCGTCGATCAATACATCAAATACTCCACTATTGCGAAGCATACTAATTGCAACAAGCATTCCAACCAAATAAGGAATAATTTTTACAGCCGTTTCAAAGCCGCCTTTTGCACCATCAATAAAAGAAGAAAAGATATCTATCTTTTTATATAAACCTCCTAAAATAATTGCAAGGAAAATAAATAATATTAAGCCATTGCTTAACAGACCTGAGAAGATCTTTACTTCTGCAAAGTTTAGTGATTGGATGTATAATATCAATAGAGCAATAATGGCAGAGATACTTAACACCCACCCCATTATTATCGGGGTAAAAACATTTATTTTTTGTTTGAAAGAAACGATGAACATCGCTGCCATAGTTGCAACAAATGTTGCGATCATACATGGAATAAAAATATCTGTTGGATTAGCAGCACTAGTTGCTCTCAATGCAATGATACTAACGGGAATCAATGTTAGTCCTGATGCATGTAAGCAAAGGAACATGATCTGTGAATTGGAAGCTCTTGTTTTATCGGGATTAATTTCCTGCAAACTTTCCATTGCTTTGATCCCAAATGGAGTTGCGGCATTATCAAGTCCCAATAAATTAGCAGAAAAATTCATCATCATATGTCCCATTGCAGGATGGCCCTTGGGCAGATCAGGAAAGATCTTTGAAAAGAACGGACCAATGATCCGTGCTAATAAATTAATTCCTCCTGCCTTTTCTGCAATACTCATAAAGCCCATGAACAATGCCATTACACCTATCAAACCAAGACATAGATTTACAGCACTCTTACAAGTCTCGATCACACCATCTGCAGTCTGCTCATTATAAGTAACGTATTTATTATCGGCAGTAACCTTAATTCTATCCTCTCCTTTCTTAAATTCTTTTTTACCATTCAATGAGGCAACAACTGTTGCAGGAACATTGCTGCTATCGTAAATTTTTGTATATGCTGTATCGCCTGATCTTCCTATTACTATTCTATTGAAAACAGTATTCCCTGTTTCTGATACAAAACAAGTAATTGTTGCCGCAATAATTGCTATGATGATAAAAGCGCTCCAGATCCTGCTTAAAGCCATGGTGTAGATTTGGGTTCTAAGTTATAGGTTTTAATTTTAATGAAAAAGTCCGCAGCGATTACGGACTTTTATAATTTAAAAATTTCAGAGAGCTTTCTATTTCTTATGAAAGCTTATCATCCATTTGATGCCGAATTTATCGAACAACATTCCAAAATAATCACCCCAGAACATATCAGCCATGGGCAGTTCTACCTGGCCTCCGGCAGATAAACCGTTGAATAATTTATCGGCTTCCTCTTTACTATCTGTATTTATAGAAAGATAAATGTTATTCCCCTCGATAAATTTATCACCCTTTGATTCTAATACATCAGAAGCCATTAATACATTATTGTTACCTAGAGGCAATGCAATGTGCATCATCTTCTCACCATCCTCGGCACTCAATTCGCCTGGAGCTGTAGTATCTTTAAAACGTTGTACCATTGCAAACTCTCCACCAAATACAGATTTGTAAAAGTTGAATGCTTCTTCCGCATTTCCTGGAAAATTTAAATAAGGATTGATCATTACCATAACATAAAATTTAGAGCGCTAATTTAAAATAATAAAATGAAATTTTGAGTAATAAAAATGGCTTTATAACCTTATCCTCCATCCTATATCAATGCTGATCAAATGTTCGTATGCAAATTTCTCGGAGGTATTAAATCTAAAAAATGTTGGCCTGTAAATAATACCTGCATATAAACTCTTCTTAATTTGATAATGTGCCGGAAACATAAACCCAAGTGTACTATATGATTTTCTTCTAGGCCTTTCATTAAATGCAAGGGTGTCTTCTCTTGAACCGGAATATTGTAAATCCCATACATTATTTGAATAGCTTATCCCATAACCAAGGGAAATTCTCTTTAGCTTATGATTATTTGAAACTGCTATAGAAGAAGAATTTATAAATGTATGTACTCCTTCAAAATGAGCTGGAGCAGGAACCGGAATGAAAAAATTTGTTGCAGTACTCCCTGTAACATTGAGGAATTGTTTTTGGGTATGATAGTAGTCCAGTCCTGCTGCAAATCCTACAAATCCTGTATTCACTTTATAATTTTCATTTTGGGGTTTAAGACAAAAATTGTTTACCCATGGCAAAGACAGTTTTAATAAAAATTCTCCTTTTTTTTCATTTGAAACATATTCATTAGAACTTTTTTGTTCTTTTTTTACCACTCTTGTTTTTGAAAGTAACCAAGTGCAGGAACTGCTAGTTAAAACTAAAAGAGCTAATACAGGGTATACAGAATATCTTCTCATAATGGGAGTTAAAAATACGGGACTTTTAATGTATAGAAAATCCAGGCAATTCCTCGCTTTGCTCAGGATGACATCATTGTTCAAAAAAAGTTCAATAACGGTATGCGGTACAAGTGAGTGACACAACAATGTCGCTATGAAAAACAAATGCCAGTAACAAAAAAAACGGCTACCTCTCTTGAGATAGCCGTGTATATAACAGTTCCAATAAATCTTATTTCACCTCTTCAAACTGCACATCTTCTACATGATCGTCAGGTTTGCCGGTTTGTTGCTGAGCCCCATCACCTTGCGGTTGTTGTTGCTCACCACCTGCAGCCTGTGCTTTGTAAATTTCTTCACTTGCAGCTGTCCATGCAGCGTTCATTTCTGCAACTGCAGTATCGATTGATGCAAGATCCTGTGATTTGTGTGCTTCTTTCAATTTTTCCAAAGCAGCTTCGATCGGTGCTTTTTTATCAGCAGGGATCTTATCGCCATATTCTTTGATCTGTTTTTCAGTCTGGAATATTAAGCTATCCGCCTGGTTGATCTTTTCTACTTTTTCTTTTTCTGCTTTATCGGTTTCTTCGTTCGCTTTAGCATCGGCTTTCATTTTTTCAATTTCATCTTTGCTTAAGCCACTACCTGCTTCAATACGGATGTTATGAGATTTACCCGTGCCTTTATCTTTAGCAGTTACATGAAGGATACCGTTGGCATCAATATCAAAAATAACTTCTACCTGAGGTACGCCTCTTGGAGCCGGTGGAATACCATCAAGGTTGAACATACCAAGACTTTTGTTCTGTCCAGCCATTGGCCTTTCACCTTGCAGTACGTGAATTTGTACACCCGGTTGGTTATCACTTGCAGTACTAAATACTTCAGATTTTTTTGTAGGTATAGTTGTGTTACTCTCTATTAATCTGGTCATTACGCCACCCATAGTTTCTATACCAAGACTTAACGGGGTTACGTCTAATAACAATACATCTTTAACTTCACCGGTCAAAACACCACCTTGGATACATGCTCCGATAGCCACCACTTCATCAGGATTTACCCCTTTGTTTGGTTTTTTACCGAAGAATTTTTCTACAATTTCCTGCACTTTCGGGATACGTGTACTACCACCTACCAATATAATTTCGTCAATTTGATTGATGTTTAAACCAGCATCTTTCAAAGCAAGTTCACATGGTTTCAAGCATCTTTCAAATAGAGTGTCTGCTAATTTTTCAAAATTTGCTCTTGTCAATTTCTTTACCAAATGCTTAGGCACACCATCTACGGCAGTGATATAAGGAAGGTTGATCTCAGTTTCTGAAGAAGAAGACAACTCAACCTTAGCTTTTTCCGCAGATTCTTTCAAACGCTGCCAAGCCATTGGATCTTTACGAAGATCGATCGCTTCATCTTTTTTGAACTCTTCAGCTAACCAATCCATGATCACTTTATCAAAGTCATCACCACCTAAGTGGGTATCACCATTGGTAGATTTTACTTCAAATACACCTTCTCCTAATTCAAGAATAGAGATATCAAAAGTACCACCACCAAGGTCAAACACAGCGATCTTTTGATCCTGGTGTTTTTTATCCAAACCATAAGCCAATGCAGCAGCAGTAGGCTCATTGATAATTCTTCTTACATTCAACCCAGCAATTTCACCTGCTTCTTTAGTAGCCTGGCGCTGAGCATCATTAAAATAAGCAGGAACAGTAATAACAGCTTCGCTTACTTCCTGTCCAAGATATTCTTCAGCAGTTTTCTTCATTTTCTGAAGGATCATTGCTGAAATTTCCTGTGGTGTATACATACGGCCATCAATGTCAATACGTACTGTATCGTTGTCGCCTTTTACAATTTTATAGCTAGTGTGGCTGATATCATCAGATACTTCGTTCCATTTATGCCCCATAAAACGCTTAACACTCATGATCGTGTTCTGCGGATTGGTGATAGCCTGACGTTTAGCAGGATCACCTACTTTACGCTCTCCGTTTTTAAGAAATGCCACTACCGAAGGGGTTGTACGCCTTCCTTCGTCATTTGCAATAACGGTTGGTTCGTTACCTTCCATTACTGCCACACAACTATTGGTTGTGCCTAGATCAATGCCTATTATCTTTCCCATGATTATTTTTTTTGTTCAATTATGTAGTAGTCAATGATTATGCCATTGCAGGAAATAGTGAAAAAATGGCAGATTTGCCACAAAATGTGGAAATGAAGGCCTAAAAGATGGCAGCAGATATCCTTACCGATCAGCAGGTTTTACAGGTGCAGCTTTAAAACTGAAATGCCGTTGGGTAATATAGCTGATGATAACGATAACCACGGTAACGATGGACTGAGCTACTACCGGGTGCAAATACAGATAAGCTACCAGGAATTTGAGGAAAATATAATTCAATGCAAGATTAGATGCAAAAGACAGAAAATACCTGAAGAACTGTATGCGTCCTTTAAGATTAGAATCGTCAAAAACGATGTACTTGTTTAATAAAAATCCCACAAAAAACGAAACTACCCCTGCAATAAAAAGTGCAATACTGTATGATTCAAAAGGATGGCCATCCAAGTACACTACTTTGTAATTCTGTGCAAAAAAATGATAGAGCAATGTAAAGCAGGTAAAATTCAACACCAGGTTTGAGCCTCCGCAAGCAGCATACCTGAATGTCTGCAAAGGCATTATCCGTTTAAACAACGGATAGAAATAATCTATTACCGATATGATTGTCTTCTTTAGCAATTAACTGTAGTATTCTTCTTTTAAGGCTTTTACTCTTGCGTCTTCCAAATATTCATCATAGGTCATTAACCTGTCGATGATACCTTTTGGTGTTAATTCTATGATCCTGTCGGCAACTGTTTGCATAAACTGGTGATCATGTGTTGTAAATAAAACCATCCCAGGGAATGTGATCATACCATCATTGAATGCAGTGATACTTTCAAGGTCAAGGTGATTGGTTGGTTCATCTAAAATTACAACATTCGGATTCTGCAACATCATTTTGCTAACCATACAACGCACTTTTTCTCCACCGCTTAGTACGTTTGTTTTCTTTAATATTTCATCTCCGCTGAATAACATCTTACCCAAAAATCCACGTAAGAAATCTTCATCAACATCAGTAACATGTGGTGGCACAAATTGACGAAGCCAATCCATCAAGTTCAATGATCCGGTAAAAAATTCTGAGTTATCATTGGGAAGATAAGCACTGGTAATAGTGGTTCCCCACTCGTACTTACCTGTATCAGCCTGCATTCTGCCATTAATTATTTCAAAGAAAGAAGTCAATGCCAAAGGATCTTTACTTAGGAAAGCAATTTTCTGCCCTTTCACTATATCAAAATTCACATCTTTAAAAAGCACTCTTCCATCCAATGTTTTTGATAATTTTTCAACCAATAAAATTTGGTTGCCGGCTTCTCTTTCAGGTTTAAAAATAATACCCGGGTATTTTCTGCTACTTGGTGTAATATCTTCAAACACCAATTTATCCAAAGCTTTCTTACGGGAAGTTGCCTGTTTACTTTTAGAAGCATTCGCACTGAATCGGGCAATAAATTCCAATAGATCTTTTTTCTTCTCTTCCTGTTTTTTATTTTTATCCGTAGCTTGTCTTGCGGCCAATTGCGAACTTTCGTACCAGAAGGTATAGTTACCGGAATAAATCTTAATTTTTTGTTTATCAACGTCTGCCACATGCGTACATACCGCATCTAAAAAGTGACGATCATGGCTCACAACCAAAACGATGTTCTCGTAATCTGCAAGGAAATTTTCTAACCAGCTGATAGTTTCCACATCAAGGTTATTCGTAGGCTCATCCAATAATAAAATATCAGGATTGCCAAATAAAGCTTGCGCCAATAACACCCTTACTTTAATATTAGCACCAATATCCTTCATAAGCATCTGGTGAAGCTCTTCCGCTACTCCCAATTCATTTAAGAATTGTGCAGCATCACTTTCCGCTGTATAACCTCCCATTTCACCAAACTCATGTTCCAATTCACCAGCCTTCATACCATCAGCTTCGCTGAAATCTTCTTTTAAATAGATGGCATCTTTTTCTATCATCAGATCCCACATCTTTTTATGCCCCATCATCACTGTATGCAACACAGATATCTCATCAAACTCAAAATGATTTTGTTTAAGAACAGCCATCCTTTCACCCGGGCTAATTGAAACAGTACCTTTATTTGGCTCTATTTCTCCACTTAATATTTTAAGAAAGGTTGATTTACCAGCACCATTGGCGCCAATTACACCATAGCAGTTCCCTTTAGTAAAACCAATATTTACCTCATCGAACAGGACCCTTTTACCGTAGGCTAACGTAACATTATTTACACTTATCATAATTTTTAAAAAGTGTGCAAAAGTAATCAAAACTGCCGGATAAATAAGGGAGAATCTCTACGAATAAGCAAAATCGTTTTAACAAATGCTTAGTAAATGCTTTATGTAATTCTTTTTTAACGGGCATCCAGCCTTAAATCAAAATTTACATTTATGAAAAAAATACTATTTACCACACTCTCTGCACTCTTCACTTTTGCAGTAATTGCCCAGGACACAGTCAGAACTGACGCCAAACTTACCACAGCCACAGTCTATTATGGATATGGCGCAGAACTTACACATGAAACCAAAGTAAATGTAAATGGCAATGTCAAACAGATCGTCATCAACCAGTTAAGCACTTCTATTGACGTTAATAGCCTGCAGATAAGTGTTCCGGAGAATGTTGCCTTATTATCACAGAAATACAGTGTTTTTTATCCAACCTCAGGAGTTCCTATTAAATCCTCCAATCAAAAGTTACAGGACAGTCTTACCATTATGTACACGGCTTTACGCAAGAATAGTAGTCTTATGCAAATAGAAGAGCAAACTTTGGACAAAACCGGAAAATTAATTGAGGCTGTTATGAGTAATAATGGAAACAAAACGGTTAGTTCTGATGAAGCATTAAAGTTGATCAATGCATATACAACGAAGATCGAAAAAGCACGGACTAATATTTTTAATTTAAAAGAAAGAGAAACAGCTATCAATTTGACGATTGCTGATATTCAAAAAAGAATAAACGAAGGTTCGCCGGCTCCTGTTAAAACTATTAAACATTATGGCCAGCTTATATTACAGGTGATCTGTAAGAACAGTGGTGAGATCCCTATTTCATTAAGTTACTTTACTAACAATGCCGGATGGACGCCATTGTATGATGTAAGAGTAACTTCAAAAACCAACGAAATAAAATTAGTGTACAAGGCATCTGTAACACAAACAACAGGCATTAATTGGAAACAGGCAAAACTTACCTTAAGTACCGGCAGTCCAAGCCTTTCAACAGTAGCCCCTTTATTAAGTGCATGGTATCTTCAACTATATGTTCCGCAATTATATAGTGAAGCGATGGTACCTGGAATGGCGGTTCGTAGAGATGCTCGTAACAGCATTCAATCAACTTATAAAAAAGAGGATAAGGCACTAGCAGATTATTCTAATGATTTGGAAACTGTTGACCCAAGCACTTTACAGGAATACACGACTTTGAAAGAAAGTCAACTTAATACCAATTTTGAAATAGACCTGCTTTATGATATTGAAAGTGATGGACAATTACATGTAGTGACGATAAAAGATGAAAAGATCAATGCTTTCTTGAAGAATTATGCCGTTCCAAAACTGGATAAGGATGCATATTTATTAGCAGAAATTGCGGATTGGCAAACGTTGGATCTATTACCCGGCACTGCGAATATCATTATGGACAACACTTATCTTGGAAAATCATTTATAGATCCTAACAGTACTGCAGATACGCTAAATCTTTCACTTGGTAAAGACAGAAGGGTTGCTATCAAACGCAGCACAGTAAAAGATTTTACCTCAACAAAAACAAATGGCAATACTACTAAACAGACATTCACCTACGAAATAACTGTAAAGAATAATAAATTAACAGATGTTGATCTTTTATTGAAAGACCAATACCCTATCAGTATGGAAAAAGATATTGAGGTAAAACTTGAGAATGATGGCAATGCGACAGTAAATACAGAAATAGGCGTATTAACTTGGAAACTCAAATTGAAACCAGGGGAAAGCAAGAAAGTGAGATTCACCTATACTGTCAAATATCCTAAAGATAAAAGAGTGTCTAATCTTTAAAATTTTATCCGTCCTTAATAACAAGAGAGTACTCAAGCCGTCTGCCATCAGGCCGACGGCTTTTTTATTACGAAAAGCAACCTTACTTTTGCAGCATGTCAATAGTAAGTCAGCTACAGAAAAGTGTAATAGAAAGTTTATCCACGCTATACAACCAAGCGTTCACAGAAAAAGATTTCCAGATCAACCAAACCAAAACGGAATTTGAAGGAGATTATACTGTTGTATTATTTTCTTTGGTTAAATCTTTAAAACTATCTCCGGATGCTATTGGCAATAATTTAGGAGAACATCTTATTACAAATCATTCACATCTTTTTACAAAATATAATATCATTAAAGGATTTTTGAATCTTACCATCAATGATATTTTTTGGACATCGTTGGTAGAAAAAAATTATGCAGATACTAACTATGGCAAAAAAGAAAGCAATGGCAAAAAAGTGATGGTGGAATACTCCTCTCCTAACACAAACAAGCCTTTGCATCTTGGTCATTTAAGAAATAATTTTTTGGGATGGAGTGTTGCTGAAATATTAAAGGCTAATGGATATAATGTCATCAAAACATGTATTGTAAATGACAGAGGTATTCATATTTGTAAAAGTATGATCGCATGGCAATTATTTGCCAACGGCGCCACACCACAAAGCACCAATACCAAAGGAGATCATTTTGTTGGGGAGTATTATGTAAAGTTCAATGATGAATATAAAAAACAAGTTGATGAATTAATTGCCGGAGGCATGACCAAAGAGCTTGCTGAAAAAGAGGCTCCTATTATGAAGGCAACCCAACAAATGTTATTGGATTGGGAAGACGGCAAACCTGAAGTAATAGAATTATGGAAGACAATGAACCAATGGGTGTATAAAGGTTTTGATGTTACCTACAAACGCATTGGAAGTGATTTTGACAAAACTTATTATGAAAGCAATACTTACCTGTTAGGAAAAGATATTGTACAGCAAGGATTGGATAAAAAAGTATTTTATAAAAAAGAAGATGGCAGTATCTGGATCGATCTTACTGCGGAAGGCCTCGATGAGAAATTGGTTCAGCGTAAGGATGGTACATCAGTGTACATTACTCAGGATATAGGTTTGGCATTATTAAAATACAATGAATATAAAATTGATGAGAGTATTTATGTGATTGGCAATGAACAGAATTATCACATGAAAGTATTGCAACTTATTTGTCAAAAATTAGGCATGCCAAATGCTGAAAATATTTATCATTTAAGTTACGGCATGGTTGAATTGACAACAGGTAAAATGAAAAGCCGTGAAGGAACTGTTGTTGATGCCGATGATATAGCTGATGAAATGGTTGCCACTTCTAAACAACATACAGAAGAATTAGGTAAGGTAAAAGATTTCACTCCGGAGGAATTGACCGACCTATATGATACGATTGGATTAGGTGCTATGAAATTTTATTTATTAAGAGTTGACCCTAAAAAAACAATGGTCTTCAATCCTGAAGAGAGTATAGATTTCCATGGCTTTACAGGACCTTTTGTACAATATACTTATGCAAGAATAAAAAGCATTTTAAGGAAAAATCCTTTGACAGACAACGGACCACTGACAACAGATGGTTTACTAAAATTGGAGAAAGATCTAATTGTAACGTTAGAACAATATCCAAACAGTATAGGTCAAGCAGCATCAGAACACAACCCTTCTGTTATTGCCAATTATGTTTTTGATCTTGCTAAAACATTCAATTCATTCTATACAGAACATTCCATTGCTAATGCAGAAACTGAAGAGAAGAAACAACTGCGTTTACAGTTGGCTGTTATGGTAAGCAATGTGCTAAAAAATGGAATGGAGTTATTAGGCATCAGGATGCCTGAACGGATGTAAGTTTTAATAACCTAAAAAAATCATCCTCTGTTATTTCTTTTATTTTACCGGGAGGTAGATCACCTAAAGAAAGATCTTCTATTGATACACGTATCAGTCGTTTGCACTTGTGTCTGATCGCTACCATCATTTTCCTTACCTGATGATATTTTCCTTCAGTGATTGTAATTAACAACCATGTATTAGGATCATAGGCAGCTTTTCTTTCTTCTACCTTACAATACATTTCTGGGTTTGTTATTACTTCCACTTCGCAAGGAGTTGTAATGTATGTTACTCCAGTTTTGATACGGATAGACACTCCTGTTCTCAATCGTTGTATGTTCTCATCACTTACTACATAGTTTACCTGCACTAAATAAGTACGCTTATGTGGCTCCTCACTTAAGAACAATAGCCTGGTAATTTTTTTATTGGTAGTCAATAATAACAAACCCTCACTATGATTATCCAGCCTGCCAATAGCATGAATCCCTTCGGGAAAATCAAAATCTATATCTCCCAGCAAATTCACTTCATGGCTGCTTTTGAATTGTGAAACCATATTAAATGGTTTGTTCAGCACATAATATTTATTGGGAACATTCATTCTGCAATTTTACTACAATATATCTGGCATTAAAAATGCTGTTTAAATAACAAGATTCTTTTTAACTTAGTAAAACACTTTATCATCATGAAATATATACATCCTTTCAAATACATCTGTGCCTTTATAGTTCTATTTCAGATAAATGCTTGTATTACTTCCCAAGCCTTTCAAAAAGCAGCGTATATCAATCATGATGTGGTTTACGCAGGTCAAAAGATTACTGATCTGTCTATCGTTTCAATTTGTAACCCTGCAGATAAAGTAACTTATGAAACCATGGCCAACAGGCTGCAGTCTTCATTGTTAACCGACAATGTAAAAAGTAAGAAATATTATTTCGCTGATACAGACAATGCTAATATTATTAAAAGCGGTATAAATGATGGTGAAAAAAATTATCAACTCATAGTCAGTCCTATCAAAACTGAAAATTTAAAAGATGAATTGAATAATCCAGTACTACTCAAACAAATTCATTTATTATTACAAAAAAGTACAGGTGAAAAAGTTGCTGAACTAGCCATTGCTATTGATAGAAATGATGATCAAAATAAACTAGGTAATCAAATCGCTTTACTGGTTATTGATTATTTACGAAAGAAAAAAATAGTATAAAGATCAACCTCCTTTTACAGTTGGAGCACCTTCACTCATCCAGGTAGCAAAAACTTCTGAAAACTTCCATTCATATCCAGCGTATAGAGCAGGCCTGGCGTTTATATATTTCAAAAAATCAATAATGTCTTTGTTATTTATGAGCTGCATGGTTTCAAAAAGTTTTTTCCCTTTATAAGTACCCGTTGCTATCACCATATCCTGAATTTCATTTTGTTCGATCATCGTCTTAGCAGTAAACTTTATCTCTTCAATAAATGAACTGATCAAATTATCCTCATCGGCTTTACTCTTCAATGATAGTAAATTAGAAAAAGTCATTAATGGAGTCTCGTCTATTTTTATAAACGTAACAGCATGCTTTGCCACATGGTACAAATTACCTTCATAGACGTCGGGTAAATTTAAGGTTGTGTATAACAGATCCCCTTTTTTCGGAGCCCTTGCCTTCTTATCACGACGAATAGAAAAATAATAATAATCTCCTTTTATCAAATGGCATTTACCAAATCCAATTTCTATTGTATCAGCATCTCCGGGTATTCTTTTAGGTTGCAATACACCCATCGATTTTTCTTTTATCGCTAATCCATCGCTCAATTGTATTTGTACTATATCCATTGAATCCGAAAGTTTTACAATATAATCAGTAATAGCAAAACTCATCAACATGCTATTCTCCTTTTGAGCAAAGCTATTTTCCAATTTTAGGAACAAAAGAATTATCAAAATATACTTCATAAATAAAAATATCAACAAATTTATTGATTAATAAACCGCTTTTATAACAGTGTTAGTGGGTATTTGTAATAAATAACTCACATTATGCAGAAAACTAACACATTATATTAAAACTTCATGTTAAATGTTTTAACCAAAATAGCGTATTTTTGACACGATGACAACGTTTGCATAGATTTAATATGCTACTACTGAGTCAATTGACCGAAATTTAACTTTCATAAAATGGCAGTAAGAAAAATAGCAAAAATTGGAGTAATGACATCAGGGGGTGATTCTCCGGGAATGAATGCAGCATTAAGAGCTGTAGTAAGGACAGGCAATTATTATGGATTAGAAGTGTTTGGCATTATGAGAGGATATCAGGGGCTGATCGATGATGATATTTTTAAAATGGATAACAAAAGTGTAGCTAATATTATACAAAGAGGTGGTACCATTTTAAAGACAGCAAGGTGTAAAGAATTCTTCGAATATTCGGGGAGAAAAAAAGCATATGAGAATTTAAAAAAACGAGGTATCAACGGGCTTGTTATCATTGGTGGTGATGGTTCTTTCAGAGGAGGTAAAAAATTCCATGAAGAATTTGATATTCCAAGTGTAGGCATACCCGGTACCATTGACCGAGATATTGTAGGAACAGATTTCACAATTGGTTTTGATACGGCGGTTAACACAGCGGTAGAAGCGATAGATAAGATAAGGGATACAATGGATGCCCATGACAGGATGTTCATAATTGAAGTGATGGGAAGAGATGCAGGTTTTATAGCTTTGCACAGTGGTATTGCTACCGGCGCTGAAAATATTTTGATCCCTGAACGTAAAACTGATATCCAGGATATGATAGCCAGTTTAAAGGAAAAGGAAAAACGTAAAAAACTTGTAAATCTGATTGTTGTTGCAGAAGGAGATGAATTAGGAGGAGCTGAAGGTGTGAGCAAGATCATTAAAGAACATTTGCCGGAAATGGATACCCGAATCTGTGTTTTGGGTCATATTCAACGTGGAGGCTCTCCTACCTGCATCGACAGGGTTATTGCAAGCCGTATGGGTTACCATGCTGTAGAATGCCTAATCAATGGAAATATAAATATCATGATCGGGATCAAAGAGAACCGAATTAATCATACCCCTTTTGAAAAAGCAGCTAAATTAAAGACCAAGGTTAGTGACGAATGGATGAAAATTGTAAAAATACTTGCATCATAAACCAAATAACGACAACCCATAAACGAAATTCATGAGTAAACACATCAGTAAGTACCTGCACCGGGATATGGATAAAGAAGCCGGTATAGCGCACTCACAAAAAAGAACTAAAATTGTTGCTACCGTTGGACCGGCATGCAGCAGCTATGAAAAATTGCTTGAGCTTGTAAAAGCAGGTGTAAATGTTTTCAGACTAAACTTTTCTCACGGAGCATACGATAATAAAGCAGAGGTAATTAACTGGATACGCCAGATCAATAAAACAGAACCATACAACATTGCCATTTTAGGTGATCTACAAGGACCAAAATTAAGAGTAGGTGATCTTGAAGATGGGAAAATTGAACTTATACCCGGCAATACTTTTATTTTTACTACAGAAAAAATGGTGGGTACAAAAGATAAAATTTATGTATCCTATCCGCAACTTTCTACCGATGTAAAAGTTGGTGAAAGAATATTTTTAGATGATGGGAAAATGGAAGTTATGGTTCAGGAAATTTTAAATGATAAAGAAGTAAAAGTATCGGTTACATTAGGGGGAACACTTACGCCGAAGAAAGGTGTAAACCTACCTGATTCTGCTTTATCACAACCATCACTTACAGAAAAAGATATTGCCGATCTGGATTTTATCATCGAGCAAGACCTTGACTGGGTGGCACTTTCATTCGTAAGAAAAGCAATTGATATTATTGATCTTAAGAAAAGAATACAAGCAAAGAACAGTAAAATAAAAGTTATCGCTAAAATAGAAATGCCTGAAGCTTTGAAAAATATCAGGGATATAATTGTTGAAAGCGATGGTATCATGGTGGCACGTGGAGATCTTGGAGTAGAAGTTCCTGTAGAACAGGTCCCTTTGATCCAAAAAGATCTTATCCAAAAATGTATGCATAGGGCTAAGCCCGTGATCGTTGCTACGCAAATGATGGAAAGTATGCTGGACCGTACCAAACCAAACAGAAGTGAGGTAACGGATGTGGCTAACGCTGTTTTGGAAGGTGCTGATGCTGTAATGCTTAGTGCTGAAACAGCAATGGGAAGCTATCCTACATTGGTTGTTGAAACAATGAGCAAGATCATTTTAGAAGTAGAACGTCATGTGTATGATTATGACAGGGATGATATTTTAACTCCTCAACCCCACTCTCCTTCTTTTTTAAGTGATGCCTTGTGTTACACAGCTTGTCATTTAGCAAAAGACCTTAATGCAAATGCATTGATCGGTATGACACAAAGTGGTTATACAGGTTTTATGTTGAGCAGTTACAGGCCTAAAGCGCCATTATATATCTTCAGTAAAGAAAGAACACTTATCAACCAGTTAAGTTTAAGCTGGGGTGTGAGAGCTATTTTTTATGCAGAAGAAGTTAGTCTTGATGATATATTCTTTGATCAACTAAATATCTTGAAAGAAAGAGGTTTTATCAAGAAGGGAGATATCATTGTAAATACCGGAAGTACACCGGTAGAACTACATTTACCTACTAATATGGTGAAGGTTACACAAGTGGATTAAATATTCATCTCATATTAAATAAAAAATGGGGCCAGTTCATAGAAATGAAAGCCCCTTTTTTATTACTAAAATATTCTCCTACATTAACGTCACAGATTTAGAATTATTGCTATACATCGTAAATTCTGCGTTGTAATGATTTAAATGTATTGTAAAAGATGTTCTGTATCACATTCTTAGCCATTTTTTGAGCTGATAAATTTTAATAGGTTTCTTTTTGCAGTGTTCTTGATCTTATTCTGAAAGAAAGAATTCCATCCAAAAAGTGTCCCTGTTAATCCAAAAGCCTGCTTACTCCAGGCATGCAGGCTGAATGCATCGCTATGCTCAATGATCTTATCATCCACGAAACGCATATTGGCTTTTATTCTGTTTACCACCTTCTTTCCTGTTTTTGAAAATGTATATGTAGCAACCCAATCACAGGTAGCATATTCTTCATCTAATTCGATAATATTGGAATAGGTCAAAGAAAAATCTTTAGCATTCTTACAAAGCATTTCCCACATACATTTCACCTCGCCATTTTTCAATAAGCCAAATACCGGGTCAAAAAAAACAATATCCTCACTATAGCAGCTGTTCATTGTTTCATGATCAAGCTTTTGAAAAGCAGAATAAAATTTTTCGATCAATTCAATATTTTTTGACATTGTAAACTTTTTATCAGGATGATAAAGGGCAATTTACTCGTTTTATTTTTATCCGGGGAAATATCAAAAAAAGCTCCTCAAAAGAATTGAGGAGCTTTGTAACTAGTGTAACATGAAAAACACTCTTTATAGCAAATGCTAAAATTAGAATTTGTAGATAGCTGCAACTAATGCAGTGAAAGTGCTTTTAGTAGCTGTAGCATCAGATTTTGCAAATAATCCATCAACAGTACCATTATCCATACGCACTTCAGGAATAAGTGTAAATGCACCAACTTTATAATTTGCTGATAAAGTTGCAGCAAAAATATCATCACTCAATATTGGGCTTACTAATTTGAAAAAATTATTTTTCTTGTCGCTGAAATATTCTGTACGAAGCGTTAATCCGAAATTAGCTTTAGGGTCATAATTGAAATACAAAGCAGATCCCCAAGATGAAGCTGAATTATCTCCATCACTTGCAAGATAAACACTACCATTATATCCTAAACTAAAGTTAGAAGCTACTGCACCGGTTGCAACAAGATCAATTTGTTGACCACTACCGCCACCTTTTACGAAAGTACCAACATAGTTTAACCACAATTTAATTTTGTCATCTTTAGTTGCTGTAGCAATTTGAGCCAATGCAACTTTTTGACCATTATCAAAAGATACAAAGTCAGTAGGGTTAGCAATTCCAACCATAAAAGTTGTTTTGCCTGCTGTAGTAAAATCAGCTTTGATACCTGTATGAAAGAAAGGTCCTTTAGAGAACATATAGCTCATGCTATAATTTCTGTTAACATAAGCATCTACTACTTCATAGCCTACATGCGTTCCCCATTTACCTGCAGTGAATTTCACTTTAGAAGAAGGAGAATAGCTGATGTAAGCTTGTTTAACAGCTTGCATTAAAGTACCAGTATTATTTGTAAGACCTCCATCATTATAAGAAAACTCTTGAGCTCTTTTTCCGAAACCAAGATCAATGGTACCAGCAACTTTGCCAATACTATGATCAACTCTTAAAGATGCCATACCTAATTCAAAAGAATTTTGAGAATTAGTAAAAGAGGTAATATTATTAAATGTTGAAGAACCTGCTTTACCGAAATTGTAACGATAATAAGCATCAATAGAACCTGTAATTGTTGTTTTAGAAGAATCCTGTGCAATAGCTCCCAAGCTAATGAAAGCGGATAAAATTGCAATTGAAATTTTTCTTGTCATAGTCATAATTGTAGTTTTTGGTTAATTAAATTGAAGAAGGGATTGCGGTTTACAACAACCCCTTCTTTTTTATTTTAATGATTAATAGTGTAAGATTAAGTAGCAGATCTTTCTACAAGGCCACTTTCAGTTTTCACTAACAAAGTTCCTTGTACATATTTTTCATCATGCTGAGAAGCATCCAAACCTTCATCTTCTTCTTCAGAAGTTACACGTAATGGTAATATGAAGTTGATCAATTTGAAAAGAATGAAAGCAACAACGAAGCTATAAGTTGCAGATAATAACATACCTTTTAATTGGATCATAAATTGACCATCCAATACTAGAGAGTTAACATTTTTATCTCCGAACACACCAGTCAATAACATACCTGTCATACCACCAAGACCGTGACATGCAAATACATCTAGAGGATCGTCTAATTTAGTTTTATGTTTTAAGAACTCAGCAACCAGGTTAGAAACGATCGCTGCGATAAAACCGATAAAGATAGCTTGTGGCACACCAACAAAACCTGCAGCAGGCGTGATAGCAACAAGACCAACTACTGCACCGATACAAAATCCAAGTACAGATGGTTTTTTACCTCTGAATACATCTAAGAACATCCAAGCTAGACCAGCAGCAGCAGCAGCAGTGTTAGTAGTAGCAAAAGCATAAACAGCTAATGAACCAGAACCTACAGCACTACCTGCGTTGAAACCGAACCAACCGAACCAAAGTAAACCGGTACCGATCAATACATAAGGAATATTAGCCGCTGGAACTGCTGCAGTACCTGCAACAACTGAACGACGACGTTTTAAAACGATAGCACCAGCAAGAGCAGCCATACCAGCAGAGATATGTACAACTGTACCACCTGCAAAGTCTAACACACCCCATTTGAACATCAATCCTTCCGGATGCCATGCCATGTGAGCTAAAGGAGAATATATCAATACTGCGAACAATACGATAAATAAAGTGTAAGAGCTAAAACGGATACGTTCAGCAACCGCACCCACAACAAGGCCCGGAGTGATGATCGCAAACATTAATTGGAAGAAAGCAAATAATGGTAAAGGAATAGTTGCAGCCAAAGACCAAGGTTCGCCATTCATTACATTGTTAAACATAAAGAATGTTCTTGGATCTCCGATGAAACCAAATCCACCCAAATCTTCTCCAAAGCAAAGACTGAATTGAACAACAATCCATAATACAGAAACGATACCTGCAGCAACAGTACTTTTTATCATTGTAGAAAGTACGTTTTTACGTGCCACCATCCCGCCATAGAAGAATGCAAGGGCTGGGGTCATTAAAAATACAAAAGCACAGGAAACCAACATCCAGGCGATATCGCCGCTGTTGTAAGTGTACTTAGGAGCTTTTGTTGCTTCATCGACTACAGAGTTAGGGTCGAAAGAAGCACCGGGTGCAAAAAATAATGCACCGATCGCAACTGCTAATAGTAACAGAAAGGGAGTTACATTTTTGATTGATTGTTTACTCATATCATTTGTTTTTTTGTGAAGGAATTCAACGCATTAAAAATATCTTATATATAAGATGTTAAAACAAAAATAAGAATAATGAGGCATTCTGCAATCAAAATAAACAAATATATATTTATTTAATATTAATAAATTATATACAAAAACATCTTTATTTATGGGTTACCTCATATTTTTACGTTGTCAGACGGGCAATTTTCAAAAAAAACTGACAAAAAAATCAAAAAACACCAGTTTTTCTGCAAATGTTTCTAAAATTAATTTTCCAAAATGTGAATAAAAAAAGGGTAAATTTTAAAAATTTACCCTTTGAAATTATTTATAAAATTGTTTTTAAACTAAATACCTGGAAATAGCATCTCCATCGGCTGTTTCTAATAAGGATTGACCCATTAAAAACTCATCTACTTTCTGTGCACAATCCCTACCCTCTTTAATAGCCCATACTACTAAAGACTGCCCTCTCCGAACATCACCTGCTGCAAATACTTTTGTAATACTAGTCTGATAATTCTTTTCAGTAGCTTTTACATTACCTCTATCATCAAGATCTACTTCTAATTCATTTACGATCCCTTCGTGTTGTGGATGCACAAACCCCATTGCAAGGAAAGCAAGATCACAAGGTATCTCACGTTCACTTCCCGGAATCTCAACAAAACTTGCAGGTCGGCCGTCTACTATTTTCCATTCAAGATCTACCAGCTTTAAAGCTTTTAGATTGCCTTTGCCATCACCAATAAATTGTTTGGTGGCCACAGCCCACTTTCTATCGCAACCTTCTTCATGTGAAGATGTCGTTTTTAAAAGCATTGGATAAGTAGGCCAAGGCATTTGATCATTTCTATCTTTTGGCGGTTGAGGTAATAATTCAAATTGTGTAACCGATGCTGCTTTTTGACGATTCGATGTTCCAACACAGTCACTTCCTGTATCACCACCACCTATTACTACAACATGCTTACCTGTAGCAAGAATATCTTCACCATCTACTTTTACATTTGATACTCTTTTATTTTGTTGCTTTAAAAAGTCCATAGCAAAATAAGAGCCTTTCAATTCTCTACCTGGTATTGGAAGATCTCTTGGTATAGTAGAACCACCTGCAAGAACAATTGCATTAAATTCTCTTACAAGATCATTTACTTTTATATCAACGCCAACGTTAGTATTGTTCTTAAAGATCACACCTTCGTCTTCCATTAATTTTACCCTGCGATCGATCACCCATTTTTCTAATTTAAAATCAGGGATACCATAACGCAATAATCCTCCAGGAGCATCATCTCTTTCAAATACAGTAACTAAATGTCCTGCTGCGTTTAACTGAGCTGCTGCTGCTAAACCTGCAGGACCACTACCAACTACCGCTATTTTTTTTCCTGTTCTTGAAATTTGTTTTTGTGGTTGTACATATCCTTTTTCAAAAGCTATTTCAATAATATGCTTTTCAATTTCTTCAATAGTAATTGCAGGTTGATTGATGCCTAAAACACAAGCAGTCTCACACGGTGCAGGACATATCCTTCCTGTGAACTCAGGGAAGTTATTTGTTGAGGATAATATCTCATAAGCATCCTGCCAGTTCTTACGATAAACAGCATCATTGAATTCAGGAATAACATTTCCTAAAGGGCAGCCGCTATGACAAAAAGGTATGCCACAGTTCATACACCTGCCCGATTGTTGATTCAACTTATCATCAGTGAATTTTTCAACAAACTCCTTATAGTCCTTTACCCTTTCCGTTACCGGACGCTTCGATGGTAATTCTCTCGTAAATTCTAAAAAACCAGTTGGTTTACCCATTTGTCAATTAAAAAATAAAAATTAAAAAATAAGTTATGAATTATGAGTTAAGAATTAAGAGTTATCATTCAATTCATAACTCTTAATTCTAAACTTTTACTTTAGCCGCTTTAAGTTGCAATACTTTTTTGTAATCAGTTGGAAATACTTTTACAAAATTCTTTACCTGATTTTCAAAATCATCAATTACAAATTTTGCAACAGTACTATTGGTATAATTATAATGATTGGTAATTAGTTTCAATAAACCTTCTTTATCATCATCTCCTACAGGATCAAGGTCAACCATTTCAGGATTACATTGTTCTGCAAAAGTGCCTTTCACATCATAGATGTAAGCGATACCACCACTCATACCGGCAGCAAAGTTTCTACCTGTATCACCAAGTATCACAACTGTACCACCTGTCATGTATTCACATCCATGATCACCTACACCTTCAACAACAGCACTTACACCTGAGTTACGAACGGCAAATCTTTCGCCGCCTTTGCCTCTTATATAAGCTTCGCCGGATGTTGCACCATAGAATGCCACGTTACCAATAATGATATTATCTTCAGGAACAAAACTTGCCAGTTTATTCGGGTACACAACCAACCTTGCACCACTTAATCCTTTACCAAAATAATCATTAGCACCACCTTCCAATTCAAGTGTTAATCCTTTTGCATTGAATGCGCCAAAGCTTTGTCCGGCTATACCTTTGAACTTAAAGTGAATGGTATCATCAGGCAAACCTTCGCCTTTATATTTTTTTGAAATTTCATTGGATAATAATGTACCAACTGTACGATTAATATTTATTACACCAAATGAAGCAGTAACTTTCTCACCTTTTTCAATTGCAGGTTTAGCAGCGTCAAGCAATTTCCAATCAAGTAGATTTTCCATCTCATGATCCTGCGACTCACTATTGAATAAACCAACTTCTGGTGCTGCTGGTTCTCTGTAAAGTATCGGAGAAAGATCTAATTTTTCGTATTTCCAATGCTTGATCTCAGTTTTTGCTTTTAAGCAATCCGCCTGGCCTACCATTTCGTTAATGGTTCTGAATCCAAGCTCTGCCATGATCTCTCTTAATTCCTGTGTAAGGAATTTAAATAGATTCACAACATGATCAGCATTTCCTGTAAAACGTTTTCTTAATTCAGTATCTTGCGTAGCAACACCAACCGGACAAGTATTTAAATGACATTTACGCATCATGATACAACCTTCGGTTACTAACGCTGCCGTAGCAACACCCCACTCTTCCGCACCCAATAAAGTAGCAACAGCAATATCTCTACCTGTTTTTAATTGACCATCTGTTTGTAAAACAACACGGCTTCTTAATTTATTGCGTACTAACGTCTGTTGTGCTTCTGCCAAACCAAGTTCCCAAGGTAAGCCAGCATGTTTGATAGAACTGATTGGTGATGCACCGGTACCTCCATCAAAACCAGAAATTAAAACAACATCTGCTTTTGCTTTTGTAACACCTGCAGCGATTGTACCTACACCAGCTTTAGAAACAAGTTTTACATTTATTCTTGCAGCCCTATTTGCATTTTTAAGGTCAAATATTAACTGAGCAAGATCTTCAATTGAATAAATATCATGATGCGGTGGCGGAGAGATCAAACCAACACCCGGAGTTGAGTGACGTGTTTTACCGATCCAGTCATCCACTTTATGTCCCGGTAATTGTCCACCTTCTCCTGGCTTAGCACCTTGTGCCATTTTGATCTGCAATTCATCAGCCTCAGTTAAATAATAACTGGTAACACCAAATCTTGCAGAAGCAACCTGCTTGATCGCACTACGCATGCTATCACCGTTAGGCATAACCTTGTAACGCATTTCATCTTCTCCTCCTTCTCCTGTATTACTCTTGCCACCTAAACGATTCATTGCAATTGCCAATGTGCTATGTGCTTCATGAGAAATAGAACCAAAGCTCATGGCACCTGTTGCAAAGCGTTTGTAAATATTTTCCGCAGGTTCTACTTCATCAATAGAAATAGATTTACGGGTTGGAGAAAATTCAAATAAGCTTCTAAGGGTACAAGCTTTTTCGCTTTGATCGTTTACAAGCTTTGAATATTTTTTGAATGTATTGTAATCATTCAACTTAGTTGAATATTGCAATAAATGTATTGTTTGCGGATTGAATAAATGGAATTCACCTTTACGTTTCCACTGATAAACACCCCCAACAGAAAGCCTGTCAACCGGCACTTCTTTTTTACTAAATGCGTATTGATGTTTTGCTAAATTCTCTTTTGCAATTTCATCCAATCCCATTCCTTCAATACGTGAAACAGCTCCGGTAAAATATCTGTCTACAACAGATTTATTTAAACCAATGATCTCAAATATTTGTGCCCCTTGGTAAGATTGTAAAGTTGAAATGCCCATTTTAGAGAACACTTTCAACAAGCCATCTTTAACTGCTTTTGTATAATTCTTTTTTAATTGTTCAACTTCCAATTCTGTATCAAGCTTACCTGATAATTTCATATCACGGATACTTGATAAAGCTAAGTATGGATTAATGGCAGTAGCACCAAACGCCAACAAACAAGCGAAGTGATGCACTTCCCAAACATCTCCTGCTTCTACCACTAAACCAACACTACCTCTCAATCCTTTTTTAATAAGATGATGATGTACTGCTGCAGTTGCTAATAAAGAAGGAATAGGCGCATGATCAGAATCGATTGACCTGTCAGTTAAAATGATCACTTCAAAACCATCTTCAGCAGCATCTACTGCATAACGACAAACCCGGTCTAACGCTTTTTTCAAAGAGTTAGGCTGACCGTCTGCTCTATAATAAATCTGTAATGTTTTTGCCTGGAAAATACCCGTATCAATACTTCTGATCTTTTCTAATTCATGATTAGATAGAACAGGATGTTTCAATGCCACAGTATGACAATGCAGCGGATCTTCGATCAATACATTTCCGTTGTTACCAACGAATGTTGCCAATGACATTACCAATCTTTCCCTGATAGGATCTATCGGGGGATTAGTAACCTGAGCAAATAATTGTTTGAAATAAGAACTCAAATGCTGTGGCTGATCACTCAAAATTGCTAATGGTGTATCGGTACCCATTGAACCAATTGGTTCTTTGCCTTCCAATGCCATTGGTGCAATAAGCGTATCAAGATCTTCAGTAGAATAACCGAAAGCTTTTTGATATTTGAATATCTGATCATGTTCAAGATGAGTGAACATTACTCTTGGTTCAGGTAATTCTTCTAAACGTATTTTATATTTATTCAACCAATCGCCATAAGGCTTTTGTGAACAGATAGTTTGTTTTACTTCTTCATCGCTTATGATCCTTCCCTGCTCCATATCTACAACGAACATTTTGCCCGGCTGTAAACGTCCATTTTCTTTTACCAATTTCGGATCAATTATCAATGCACCTGATTCAGATGCCATAATAACCCTGTCATCATGCGTTACGCAGTATCTTGAAGGACGTAGCCCATTTCTATCTAAGGTTGCACCAATAATATTACCATCTGTAAATGAAATAGAAGCCGGGCCATCCCATGGTTCCATGATCGATGCATGGTATTCGTAAAATGCTTTTTTAACAGGATCCATTTTATCATCACCATCCCATGCTTCAGGGATCAACATCATCATTACATGAGGAACTGATCTGCCAGATAAAACAAGCAATTCGATCATATTATCTAAGCATGCAGAATCCGATTGTTCACCAGCAACAATTGGCGTAAGCATTTCCATTTCTTCCTTTGTAAACAAAGGAGATTCGAAATGTGTTTCGCCGGCCTTTAACCAGTTAAGGTTACCCTGTAAAGTATTGATCTCTCCATTATGGGCAATGTACCTGAATGGTTGAGCTAATTTCCATGAAGGAAAAGTATTTGTAGCAAAACGTGAGTGTACCAAACCAAAAGCAGATACCACTCTTTTATTAGTAAGATCTTTAAAATAATTTCTTACCTGGATACTTCTTAATTGACCTTTATAAACAACTGTTTTACTTGATAACGATGCTATATAAAAACCAACATCATCTTTTTTTACAGTATTGTTTATTGTATGAGTTGCATAATTTCGCAGTACAAATAATTTACGTTCAAATTCATCTGTATCACAATCAGGACATGCGATAAAAACATGCTCCATTTGTGGTTCAACAGATAATGCTGTTGGCCCGATATCACTACGATCAACCGGAACAGTTCTATAGCATAAGATCTCAAGGCCTAATTTTTCAGCAGCACGGCTGAATATTTCCTTGCATTCATCTTTTAATTTATCTTCTTTTGGAAAAAAAACTGCACCTACACCATACTTACCAAAAGCAGGCAGATGTACCCCTAAATTTACACACTCGTCAAAGAAAAATTCGTGAGGTATTTGTATAAAGATACCAGCACCGTCGCCGGAGTTCTTTTCACTTCCGGTTGCGCCGCGGTGTTCCATATTTTCCAATATGGTCAAGGCGTCTGAAATGTTCTGGTGAGATTTGCTCCCTTTAATATTGGCTACAAATCCGATACCACATGAATCATGTTCAAACTGGGGAGAATATAAACCAGTGTTGTTTGCCATAAGTATAAAACAATTAATGTGTTAATTTTATCTTCGGCAGCATTCGTTAGCTGCGAATTTACTTAAAAAATGTCAAAATTCCATAACCGGGATCATGAAAACCTATACTAAATAACCGAAAACGTTGTCATCTTTCTTGAGTTCTGTATAATTTATTTGATATTTTCTAAGATTAGCGATGAGGTTCTCATAATCGCTTTTTGCTTTCATTTCCAAACCAATAAGGGCCGGACCCGTTTCTTTATTATTCTTTTGTATATATTCAAATCTTGTAATATCATCATTGGGGCCAAGAATATCATTGACAAATTCTCTTAAAGCACCAGGTCTTTGGGCAAAACGGATAAGGAAATAATATTTTAGTCCTTCGAACTGCAAAGACCGTTCTTTGATCTCCTGCATCCTGTCAATATCATTATTACCACCACTTAAAACACAAACCACATTCTTACCTTCTATCTCTTTAGCAAAATCATCTAAAACTGCAATTGATAACGCACCGGCAGGTTCGGCAACTATCGCATCTTCATTGTATAACTTTAAAATAGTTGTACAAACCCTTCCTTCAGCTACTAAATGCACTTCGTCCAATACTTCGCTACAGATCTTATAAGGAATATCACCCACCCTTTTAACCGCAGCTCCATCTACAAAGCGATCCATTTTTTCAAGAGTGATCGGATGTCCGGCTTGTAAGGACTCTAACATTCCCGGAGCACCTAATGGTTCTACCCCTATTATTTTTGTTTTAGGAGAAACGGCTTTAAAATAAACACCCATTCCGGCACTTAATCCACCTCCGCCTATCGGTACAAATAAATAATCTATGTCTTTCAGATCTTCGAGTACTTCAACAGCAACCGTTCCTTGGCCTTCTATGATCTTAAGATCATCAAAGGCAGAAATGTAGGTCATGTTATGTTCCTCGGTATATTGCTTAGCTGCAAGAGCGCAATCATCATAAGTATCCCCCACCAATTTCACTTCAATATTTTCACCACCAAACATTTTTGTTTGATGGATCTTTTGACCCGGTGCAGTAACAGGCATAAAGATCACACCTTTTATATTTAACTTCTTGCAACTGTAAGCAAAACCCTGTGCATGGTTACCGGCACTTGCACAAACAACACCTTTATCCAATTTCACCGGAGACAAAGTACTCATCTTATTATAAGCACCCCGTAATTTATAAGAACGTACAACCTGCAGGTCTTCCCTTTTTAAATAAACATTACATTTATATCTTTTGGAAAGATTTTGATTCAATGCAAGTGGTGTACGTACTACTACACCATTCAAACGTTTCATAGCAGCATCAAAATCAAGTTCCCAATCGGTATGCGGATCACTTTTATTTATAAAACTATTTGCAGTTGCACTCATATCAAACGAGTTTAAACGTTTCGCATTTGAACGTTTAAGGGTTTAAATCGTTTAAAGTCCGAAGACCATTAAACGTTAAACCCTTAAACGACTTTAAATTTTTCAACTCAATTTTTATGCCTTCGTATTGATCGCTTTCATATCCGTCATAGCCTGACGTAATACAGCACCAATTGATTCGATCGGATGCTCACGGATCACTTTATTAACAGTAATTAATTCCCTGTTATCTACACCACCATCTTTACCAGCATTAAAATTTTTTCCGACAATATCTGTATCTACTTTTTTCATAAAATCAGCTAACAATGGTTTGCAAGCATGATCAAATAAATAACAACCATATTCTGCAGTATCAGAAATTACACGATTCATTTCGAATAATTTTTTACGAGCAATGGTGTTAGCGATCAATGGTGTTTCATGTAATGATTCATAATATGCAGATTCCGCTTTGATACCTGCTTCAACCATTGTTTCAAAAGCCAATTCAACACCTGCTCTGATAAATGCTACCATCAATAAGAAATTATCAAAATATTCCTGTTCAGCAATTTTCATATCACCGGCAGGTGTTTTTTCAAAAGCAGTTTCACCTGTTGCAGCTCTCCATGCCAATAAATTTTTATCGCCTGCATTCCAATCTTCCATCATCACTCTTGAAAATTCTCCGCTCATAATATCATCCTGGTGTTTTTGGAACAATGGACGCATGATCGTTTTCAATTCTTCAGAAATTTCAAAGCATTTAATTTTTGCAGGATTAGATAATCTATCCATCATTCCTGTGATACCACCTTGCTTTAAAGCTTCGGTAATAACTTCAACACCATATTGTACTAATTTAGATGCATAGCTTTTATCAATTCCTTTTTCAATCATTTTATCAAAAGAAAGAATAGAACCTGTTTGTAACAACCCACAAAGAATTGTTTGTTCTCCCATTAGATCAGATTTCACTTCAGCAACAAATGAAGAAAGTAATACACCTGCTCTGTGACCGCCTGTACCAGCAGCATATGCTTTAGCTTGTGTCAATCCTTTTCCTTCAGGATCATTTTCAGGATGCACAGCGATCAACGTTGGTACACCAAAACCTCTTACATATTCAGCTCTTACCTCAGAACCCGGGCATTTTGGTGCAACCATAATAACAGTAAGATCTTTACGGATCTGCATTCCTTCTTCAACTATATTAAAACCATGAGAATAAGAAAGTGTAGCACCTTTTTTCATCAAAGGCATTACTGCAGTTACTACAGCAGTATGTTGTTTATCTGGCGTAAGGTTACTTACAAGATCAGCTGTAGGGATCAACTCTTCGTATGTACCAACCGTAAAACCGTTCTCTGATGCATTTTTCCATGACTGTCTTTTTTCTTTGATCGCATCTGCACGCAATGCATAAGAAACATCTAAACCTGAATCTCTAAGATTCAAACCTTGATTCAAACCTTGAGCACCTGCTCCCACAATCACAATCTTTTTACCTTTTAAAGCGTTAACGCCATCGGCAAAATTGCTTCCGTCCATAAATTCACATACACCTAATTGATTTAGTTTTTCTCTAAGCTGTAATGTGTTAAAATAATTAGCCATTGTTTTGTTTTATTTTAAATGATGATAGTTTACAAATTTATTTTTCTATTACACGAATTTTAAGAACCGATTACACGAATTATTATGTTGTTATTTTGCTTGTTATATTTTTTCTTATTGCCATTGCGTAACCTAAATGCAACGCATCGTGTACTGCAAAAAAACGTATTGCATCTTCAATATTATTTAAAGGATAACCATACGATGTTGTGTAAGGCTGATAGCTTGTAAATACATTGGCTTTAAGGTCTTTTTCTAAAGCATCAATATTCGAAACCATATAAGTTTTAAATTGATCGATCTCTTCTTTAGTAATTTGCCTTTCCGGTTTGGTTCCTTTTTTGAAATCCGTGATCGATTCAGAAGGAACATGCAAAGCAACCCCAGAAAGCCCATTGCATAAACCTTGTTGCGCTGCTACAATATGACCAAAATTCCATGCGATGTTATTGCTCATACCTTCTGGTATCTCATTCAATTGTTCTGTTGATAATCCTTCTACCATTTTGATAAAAAGATTACGTGTTTGCCTTATCAGATCTAATTGTTGTTCCATTATTGCATTTTACATTGTAAACACTTGTTCCTGCTGATTTAAATATTCATTTTCATTTGCATCCTCACCAGGTTCTCTTGCTTCAAACTGTTGCAATTTTTCGTGGAAGCCACTGCTGTCTTTAATGATGGCAATTCTTGCACTTCTTACAAATTCGATCAAACCAAACTGACCGAATACTTTTATTAATCTGTCTGTTTCTTCTCTATGACCTGTTGTTTCAAAAATTGTATAATCCTTTGTAATTGCAATTACTCTTGCACCAAACTGGCGAAGCAATCTTTCAACTTTTACAATATCAGCAATGATACCTGTTGGTACTTTATACAAGGCAACCTCCTGCCACACCAATTCATCATTGGTATTATAATAAACTTTTAATACTTCTACTTGCTTCTCGATCTGGCGACAAAGTTTACGAACCACGTCTTCATATTCATTGATCACAATGGTGAAGCGATGTATGTTCTCAATTTCAGAAGGAGATGTATTTAAACTTTCTACATTGATCTTTCTACGAGAAAACATAATAGCAATACGGCTTAACAAGCCCACCTGATTTTCAGTATAAACTGTTATGGTAAATTCCAGCTTACCAGACTTATCGATGATTGCATTGCCGCCGGGAGCAGTAATAAGATCTAAATTTTCGATGCCGTTATTTTCTTTTGACATAATTTTTATTTTACAATTCTTCTTTACTTAAAATAATTTCAGCAACACCCCTGCCTTGTGGCACCATCGGGAATACATTGTTTTCTTTGCCTACCATTACTTCTAATAAATAAGAACCTTCATGTTTAAGCATGGTATTCAATGCATTTTTAAGATGCTCTCTTTTACAAATACTACGTGCCGCAATTTTGTATGCAGTTGCCAACATTACATAATCAGGGCTGGTAATATCAACGAAGGAATATCTTTTTTCATGGAACAGTTGTTGCCATTGACGTACCATTCCTAAGAATTCATTGTTCAAAATAATGATCTTTACATTGACATTAAACTGCATGATAGTGCCTAATTCCTGTAAGGTCATTTGAAAACCACCGTCGCCGATAATGGCTACGACTGTACGTTCCGGCGCTCCGTATTTTGCACCTATCGCTGCAGGCAATGCAAATCCCATTGTTCCTGCACCACCTGATGTGATATTACTTTTTGATTGATTGAATTTTGCATAACGACAAGTCACCATTTGATGTTGACCAACGTCAGTCACTATGATCGCATTGCCATCAGTTAATTCATTCAACACTTTTATTACTTCACCCATTGTAAGAATTTCTCCTGTTGGGTTTAGTTCATCTTTGATGACTACTTCCGCTTCTTTACGAATATGTTCATGAAATTTACTGATCCAATCTTTGTGATTTTTTTTGTCGATCAATTTAGTAAGCATCGGTAATGTTTCTTTACAATCGCCCCAAACAGGAACCGTTGCTTTAACATTCTTATCAATTTCCGCAGGATCAATATCTAAATGAATTACCTGTGCTTGTTTTGCATATTTATCCAAACGGCCTGTAACACGATCATCGAAACGCATACCAACGGCAATGAGTACATCACATTCGTTGGTCAATACATTTGGACCATAATTACCATGCATACCCAACATACCAACATTCAAAGGATGGTCTGTTTCCAATGCACTCAATCCTAAGATCGTCCATGCAGCAGGCAAGCCACCTTTTTCGATGAAAGCTTTAAATTCTTTTTCTGCTGTACCTAATATGATACCTTGACCAAAAATTACGAATGGTCTTTTTGCTTCGTTGATCAATTTAGCCGCTTTCTCTACATACTCTTTACGTACGATCGGTTTTGGACGATAGCTACGAATATGATCGCATTTTTTATATCCTTCGTAATCGAATTTTTGTAATTGAGCATTCTTTGTAATATCGATCAACACAGGGCCCGGACGACCTGTTGCTGCGATATAAAATGCTTTCGCCAATACAGTGGGGATTTCCGTAGCATCTGTAACTTGGTAGTTCCATTTAGTAACAGGTGTTGTAATATTAATTACATCCACTTCCTGGAAAGCATCTGTACCTAATAAATGGGCAAACACTTGTCCTGTGATACATACTAACGGTGTACTATCGATCATTGCATCTGCCAAACCTGTAACCAGATTTGTTGCACCCGGACCACTTGTTGCAAACACCACACCTACTTTACCTGATGAACGGGCATAGCCCTGTCCAGCATGTATACCTCCCTGTTCGTGACGAACAAGAATGTGTTTCAATTTATCGGCGTAGTCATACAATGCATCGTAGATCGGCATAATCGCTCCGCCGGGATAACCAAAAATGGTATCCACATCTTCTGCAACCAATGCTTTCAATACAGCTTCTGAACCGCTGATATTTTGAATCGGTGTTGCCGCTTTTTCCTTTTCTGTTATTTCAAGAGTTTCCATAACTCAGTTTTTAGTTTAGAATTAAGAGTTATGAATTAGGAGTTTTAATTCTTAATTCTTAATTATTAATTATTAATTATTTAAGCTTCGTCTGTTACACAACCCTCAGAAGCATCTTTCACACACATTGCATATTTATACAAAACTCCTTTAGTTACTTTCAATGTCGGTTGCTTCCAGTTCTTACGTCTTTCTGCAATTACTTCCTCAGCTACTTTCAGGTTGATCTTGTTGGTAGTTGCATCGAGTTCAATGATATCATTATCTTGTACTAATGCTATTACACCACCTTCAAAAGCTTCAGGAGTAATATGCCCGACGACGAAACCATGAGAACCACCGCTAAACCTTCCATCAGTGATCAATGCAACATCCTTACCCAATCCTGCGCCTGTAATTGCGGATGTTGGCTTCAACATTTCAGGCATACCAGGAGCCCCTTTCGGGCCTTCATATCTTATTACAACTACATCACCTTTTTTAACTCTGCCGCTTGCGATACCTGCTACTAGATCTTTCTCACCATCAAACACTCTAGCAGGTCCTTCAAAACGTTCGCCTTCTTTACCACTGATCTTTGCTACACTTCCTTTTGTGGCAAGATTACCGTACAATATTTGTAAGTGACCAGTCACTTTCAAAGGTTGTTCTAAAGGGAAAATGATTTTTTGAGTATCAAAATTTAAGTCCGGAACATTCGCCAAATTCTCTGCAATTGTTTTACCCGTAACCGTTAGGCAATCGCCGTGTAACAATCCTTTTTGTAATAAATATTTCATTACAGAAGGTACACCGCCATGAGCATGTAATTCTTGCATCAAATATTTTCCACTTGGTTTAAAGTCAGCCAGTACAGGTGTTATATCACTGATGCGTTGAAAATCTTCCTGCGTCAGATCAACATCTACACTCTTCGCCATTGCGATCAAATGCAATACAGCATTTGTACTTCCGCCGAATATCATAATGGTAACAATGGCA
This sequence comes from Bacteroidota bacterium, assembly GCA_040387955.1. Classification (GTDB taxonomy): domain Bacteria; phylum Bacteroidota; class Bacteroidia; order Chitinophagales; family Chitinophagaceae; genus Ferruginibacter. Next base: position 181,234 of record JAZKCS010000005.1, read on the forward strand.
TTTTCAAATGCCTTCTTCGTCATGATATCTCTTGGCTTAATATCTTTTTCTAATAAAATTTTTATTGCAGTTCCTGCATCCAAACATTCTTTTTGTTTATCATCACTAATAGCAGGATTAGATGATGAATAAGGTAAACTCATACCCAATGCTTCAATAGCCGAAGCCATTGTATTTGCTGTGTACATACCACCACAAGCACCTGCACCCGGACAACTATGTTTTACTACTTCTTTAAAATCTTCAGGAGTAATCGTCCCTGCTAATTTTTTACCTAAGGCTTCAAAAGAAGAAATGATATTTAACTCTTCTCCTTTATAATGACCAGGGGCAATCGTTCCACCATACACCATAATTGAAGGACGGTTCAAACGGCCCATCGCCATAATAGCACCCGGCATATTTTTATCACAACCCGGCAATGCGATCAAACCATCATAATAAAAACCACCGCAAACACTTTCAATACTGTCCGCAATAAGGTCACGGCTCACCAGCGAATAACGCATACCGTCAGTACCGTTGCTGATACCATCGCTGATACCAATCGTATTAAATATCAATCCCACCAGATCATTTTTCCATACACCCTCTTTTACCACTTTTGCCAAATCATTCAAATGCATGTTACAAGTATTACCATCATAGCCCATACTTGCAATACCAACTTGTGCTTTTTTAAGATCATCATCTGTTAAACCAATTCCGTACAACATAGCCTGTGCAGCCGGTTGCGTTTCATCCTGTGTTAGTACCTTACTGTATTTGTTTAATTCTGTGCTCATCTTCTAATTTGTACTTTATTAATTCGTTTAAATCGTTTTACGTTTAATGGTTGAACGTTAAACCGTTAAACCATTAAACGATCTTATATAATCGTTGATTTTCTCAAAGCAACATTCTCCAAATTCACATCTCCATATACTCTTCCGTGTATAAATTCACAGATCAACTCTCCTACTGTACTTGTAAAATAAAAATTGATCGGATCTACATCTTTTGTTACAAATAAATTCTTGATCGTCCATTCTACACCGCTGCGTACTAACGCCGCCTCTTCCTTTAATCCAAAATGTTCCAACATCATTGCTGCAGATAATATTGAACCGATCGGGTTAGCAATATCTTTCCCCGCAGCCTGAGGATAAGAACCATGAATAGGCTCAAACATTGCTGTTGAATTACCAATGGACACCGAAGGCAACAAACCTAATGAGCCGCTTATTACACAAGCCTCCTGACTTAAAATATCTCCAAAAAGATTCTCAGTAAGAATTACATCAAATTGTTTTGGATTGATGATCAATTGCATTGCTGCATTATCAACATATAAAAAATCAACTTTCACATCAGGATATTGCAATGCAATATCTTTCACTACTTTTCTCCACAACTTCGATGTTTCTAATACATTTGATTTATCTATCAGCGTTAGTTTCTTCTTTCTTTTTTGTGCATCTTTAAATGCAAGATGACTGATACGTTCTATATCTGACGTTAAATACGTACACTCTTCTGTTGCTGAAGAATTATCGTCGTTTGTTGATTTCTCTCCAAAATAAATACCACCCATTAATTCACGATAAATAACAAAATCAACTTCTTCTATTCTTTTTTCTTTTAAAGGAGATAAATGACTCAAAGAAGGATATGCTGTTATCGGACGAATGTTTGCGTATAGTTGTAAAGTCTTTCTTAATTTGAATAACCCTTGCTCGGGCCTTACTTTCAGTGTAGGGTCATTATCATATTTAGGAAGGCCGATAGCTCCAAATAAAATAGCATCACTGTTCAGGCAAATTTCAATTGTTTCATCCGGCAAAGGATTGCCCGTTTCATCAATAGCAATGGCACCCATTAAGCAATGGTTGTAGATAAACTCATGGCTGAACTTTTCAGCGATCGCATCTAATACCCTAATGGATTGCTGGGTTACTTCGGGGCCTATCCCATCTCCAAATATAACTGCGATGTTTTTTTTCATGCACTTATTTCCGCCGCGGCGGAAATTAATTATGTAGTGATTATTTTATTTCAGATTAATTATAATGAGAAGATAATTAGACGACGGCTTCTTTTTTACCATAAGCAGCAGCCAATTCTTTCAGGTCGTCTTCCATTACTTCTTTCTTGCTATCGGCCACTTTTAAGAATTGATCGTATAAAACATCTATATCGTCTCTTGTGTATTGAAAACCCAGTTTGTGAAAACGATGCGCCAATGCACTTCGTCCACTCCTAGCCGTTAGTACTATCTTAGATTCTTCTGCACCAACTTCTACCGGATTAATAATTTCGTAAGTAATATCAGCTTTTAAAAACCCATCCTGGTGAATACCAGATGAATGTGAAAATGCATTTGCGCCAACGATCGCTTTATTTGCCTGAACAGGCATACGCATTGTTTCGGAAACTAAATGACTAATAGGGTTTAACAACTTTGCATTGATGTTGGTATAGAAACCCATTTCTTTATGCTGCTGAATGATCATCACTACTTCCTCTAAAGAAGTGTTACCGGCTCTTTCACCAAGGCCATTGATGGTACATTCAATTTGTCTTGCACCATTGATAATACCTGAGATTGAGTTTGCAGTAGACAATCCAAGATCATCATGACAATGACAAGAGATGATCGCTTTATCAATATTTGGAACGTTATTTTTTAAGTAAGCTATTTTTGCCCCATATTCGTGTGGTAAGCAATAACCTGTTGTATCAGGAATATTTACAACGGTAGCGCCTGAAGCAATAACCGTTTCCACTAAACGAGCAAGGAAAGCATTATCTGCTCTACCGGCATCTTCGCAGAAAAACTCAACATCATCTACAAGGTTACGGGCAATCTTAGTAGCTTTTGCAGCTCTTTCCAAGATCTCCTCTCTGGAGCAATTGAATTTGTATTTGATATGAATATCAGATGAACCGATACCTGTGTGAATTCTCGGACGAGCCGCCGGCTTCAAAGCCGCTGCTGCTACTTCAATATCTTTTTGTACAGCTCTTGTCAAGCCACAAACAGTTGCATTTTTAATGATCTTTGCAATTGCTTCAACTGAAGCAAAATCTCCGGGAGAAGAGATCGGGAAACCGGCTTCGATGATATCAACTCCTAATTCTTCCAATCTTAGCGCTATTTCAATTTTCTCGTTCGTGTTCAGTTTACAACCGGGCACTTGCTCACCATCTCTAAGAGTGGTATCAAAAATATGGATCTTGTTTTCTGACATATAGTAACAATTGTTTTAAGACAAATGGGGCTAATGTTTTACTTTTGATGACCGCATTTGTATAAATAATAAACTCGGGTTGCTAATTTACGACTAATACGGTAGTTTTTATCATAAAAATCAGTTATTTATTACGCTATATAAAGCCCTTATTTTGGGCTACAATGCAGTACCAGAAAGAACTTTAAACTATTTGAATTACGATGCCCAACCGCAGTACTGACCCCTTATTCCAACTCATAAAGTCGCTTGAAAAGAGCGAAAAGCGCAATTTTAAGCTTTATGCGACCCGGAATACTGCTTCGGAAGACCTTAAGATCGTACAACTATTTGACGCTCTGGACAAAATGGATGCCTATGACGAAGCTATTTTACTGAAGAAAAATGAGAGCATTAAAAAGCAACAAATAAGCAATTTAAAAGCCCATTTATACAAACAACTTTTATCCAGTTTAAGGCTAATTACGGATGAAAGTAATATCGATATACAACTCCACGAACAAATGGATTATGCCAGGATATTGTACAACAAGGGTTTGTATTTACAAAGCTTAAAAGTTTTGGACAAGATGAAAGAGATGGCGAGATCTAAAAACCAACTCACTTATCTTCAGCAAGCATTATTCTTTGAAAAAAATATTGAGGCATTGCATATCACACGAAGTATGCAAAACAGGGCTGAGCAATTAGGGAAAGAAGCAGATGAAACAAATGAAATGCTTTCTCTGGTCTCACAACTTTCTAATCTTTCCTTGCAGTTGTATAGCTGGTATATCAATCATGGTCATGCAAGAAATGAACAAGAGGTGATTGAATTAGAACAATTTTTTATTGAAAGATTAGGGAACAAAGCAGAGAAATGTAAAACATTTTTCGAAAAACTTTTTTTACATCAAAGCCAATGCTGGAATGCTTTTATCAGACAAGATTTTTTGCAATACTACCGGTACACCCAAAAGTGGGTAAACATATTTGAGGAAGAACCTTATATGATCGCTATTGAAAGCGGGCATTACATTAAAGGGATGCATAACTTAATGGGGTCCCATTTTGATCTTGGCAATCATCAAAAACTAAAAGAGGTTTTAGAAAAGTTTGATAAATTTTGCGATAGTGATGTGGTTCAAAATAGCATCAACAATAAAGTGCAATGCTTTGTATACCGTACTATTTCTGTGTTTAATAAACATTTTTTGGAAGGAAGTTTTTCAGAAGGAATTAAACTTGTTCCTGAAATTGAGGAAAAACTAAAAGAGTATGAATTGTATTTGGACAGGCATCGTATTCTCGTTTTTTATTATAAAATTGCCTGCCTTTATTTTGGCAGTGGTGATTATGAAAAAGCAATTGACTATTTAAACAAGATAATTAATTGGAAAATGGATTTGCGTTCAGATCTTCAATGTTACTCCCGGCTACTTCATTTGATCGCTCATTTTGAATTGGGTAATGAAGAAATATTAGATCATCTGATCAAATCTGTTTACCGATTTATGGCTAAGATGCAAACGCTTAGTGTAGTGGAGGAGGAAATATTTAAATTCCTTCGTAACTCTTTTAAATTAACAGTAAAAACTATTAAACCTGAATTAGAAAAACTTTTATTGAAGTTAAAAAAGCATCAGGACAATCGTTTTGAAACACGTGCTTTTATGTACCTGGATATAATTTCCTGGATAGAAAGTAAATTAGAGAATATTCCAGTGCAGGACATATTGAAAAGGAAGTTTTCAAACAAAAGAAATAACAATTGATCTTAAAATAAAAAACCGATACTTTTCAGTACCGGTTTTTTATTTGGTTTGATCTTTAAAATATCATTCTATTATTTTACTAATATTTTTTTAACTTCTTGTGTATTAGTTTGAAGGTTTCTAACTACAAGATTATAAACTCCTGCTTTTAAATTAGCAATCTGTAAGCTACTTGTAGCAACTCCAAACCATTGGTTTAATTTACGTCCAGTAACGTCTTGAAGTATTACATCATTTTTTGTTCCATTACCGTTAAATACTACCACCACTTTTCCATCTGCACTTGGATTTGGATAAACTAATACTCTTTCTTTACTGAAATCGCTTGCTTTTACAAACCTGATCTCACTATATTTAATTTCTCCGTTGATGTCAATTTGTTTTATTCTATATTGGAAAGCCCCTGTTACAGCATTTTTATCTGTGTAACTGTACAATAAAGATGAGCTTGAATTCCCATTAACACCTTGGCTAGGAACAGCAGCAACTTGTTGCCAATTATTTGTTCCATCTATGCTTCTTTCAATTGTAAAGCCATTAACATTTTGTTCGTGAGCTGTTTGCCAATTCAACACTACCATTGAACCATTTCTGATCGCAGAAAAAGATGTTAAGCTTATTGGAAGTACACCACAAGAAGGGTTAAGTGTTTTATCCAATAATGCATTTGAAATTGCAGTAACAGTTGGTGGATTTACAGTATTATTTATAAGCTGCATATTTCTAACACGTACCCATAACGAATTTTGTCTCCATGGTTCCGTAGTTGAATATGGAGCAGGGTATGCAACTAAACCAGAATTGTATGGCGAACCTGTTGTAATAGTATAAGGACCACTACCATCTATAAATTGTATATCAAGATCCTCATCAAAAAAGCCATCGCCATTATCTACAAACACATCATATACAAATTGAAGATTAAATGGACTTGAAGTTGAAATTGTAGTGCTGTATTTATTAGGAGAAGCACATACTAAAGTTGAAGTGATCTTTGGATCATTTACGATAAAAGAATATCCTTCCATTGTACATTGTACTGATGAACTTGCGCTATTACCATTACTTGACCATGCATCCCCAGTAAAATTAATATTGCTTGCACATGCGCCAGGTAAAGTAACTTGTAAGTTACTAACGGTATAACGATATGTACTGGCACCAGCATCAACAACAACTCGGCTGTAAGTAAGACCATCGCTGGCATCCAATACTTGGTTTTGTGCTGCACCTGTATTATCGTCTATGCCAGGATCAGGACCGTAAGAAGAGATAAATACATTGCTTGCAGGCCCACCAGGATTATTATTAAGATATTCGTTATCTATAATAACTGTTGCGATGGCATCAGCCAATACATTACTTTCTTTTGGCTGACTTTGTGTTTTGTAGTTGAAATCATTATAGTCCTGAGTACGCCACAAATGAAGGAATATAATTTTATTCCCATTGTTAATGTCTATTTCAAAACCAAGGTTGAAATTAACAATACAATTTCCATCGATGTCTGTTTGTACATAATTTAATTCAACAGTAGGACTGATGAATGTACATTGTGCTTTTGTTTTTGTGCAGAAAATTGAGAGTAACCCAATTGTTAAGAGTAAATAAGTTTTCATTTTAAATATTTTTGGTGAACGTAAATTGTAACCCGCTGCATAGCAGGAGAAATTTTTCAGAGTTGGGTGGATTCTAAATGACAGTTACAAGTAAGCTAATGCTTATAACCCTGGTTACAATAAATTATTGGATTTATAGGACAATCGCAAAGTTCACTAAGGAATACTAAAATCTTTTAAAATGATACGATTAAAAACTCTATTAAATAAGACTTTAGAAGAACGATTGATAGAATACTAGTTAAGATTCGATTATAAAACTACTAATTTCATTTTAAAAATACAAATTTTTTAAGAAAATTTTAAGAAAACCAGTAGAAAAAAGACTATATATATAAAAAATATTCTATACCAAGCTCATATCCACGTAATCCAAGGCCACTAATAACCCCTACGCTTTTGGCAGAAACATAAGATAATTTTCGAAAATCTTCTCTTCCAAAAATATTTGAGATATGTATCTCAATAACGGAAGTTTTTATTGCAGCGATGGCATCCCCAATAGCAACAGAAGTGTGCGTATATGCGGCAGGGTTAATAATTATACCATCGAATGTAAAGCCTATTCTTTGTATTTCACTAACCAACTCTCCTTCTATATTGCTTTGAAAATAATGCAGATCAACTTGCGGATATTTAGTTTTTAATGTTTCTAAAAAGGCATCAAAAGTTTGAGCTCCATAAATATTGGTCTCTCTTGTTCCAAGCAGATTTAAATTAGGTCCGTTGATGATCGCTATTTTCATAATTCACGAATTTCACTAATTCAAACGAATTTTACGAATTTAAAAAATATAAAATTGGTGTGAGTAATGAAATTTATTTTTGATTAGAGGTTATTAAAGCGATAAAATCATCAAATAAATACCTGCTGTCATGTGGTCCCGGAGTTGCTTCAGGATGATATTGTACCGAAAAAGCTGGCTTATTTTTAATACGTATACCTTCTATTGAATCATCATTAAGGTTAATATGCGTAATTTCTACATTTTCTGAAGCTCTGACTGCATCAGGGTTTACACCAAAGCCATGATTCTGTGTAGTGATCTCACTTTTTCCTGTAATGATATTTTTAACCGGATGGTTTAATCCTCTATGGCCATGATGCATCTTAAAAGTAGGTATATCATTTGCCAGAGCTAATAATTGATGACCAAGACAAATTCCAAATAAAGGTTTTTCTTCAGCCAATATTTGTTTTACTGTTTCTACTGCATAATCCATTGGCTCAGGATCACCTGGCCCATTACTAATGAAATAACCATTCGGATTAAATTCCTGTAGATCTGCATAAGTTGATTTAGCAGTATGCACTTTTACATATGCTCCTCTTTCAACCAAGCAATTCAATATATTTTTCTTTACCCCGTAATCCAACACTGCAACACGTATCTTACTTTCAGGATCGCCTAAATAATATGACTCATCAGTAGATACTCTAGATGCTAACTCTAGTCCACCCATTGATGGTACTTTTGCTAATTCAGCTTTTAATTTTTCTACATCAGTAATTTCAGAAGAAATAATACAATTCATTGCTCCTTCTCTCCTAACATGAGCTACTAATGCTCTTGTATCAATATCATCAATCGCAACCACATTTTGTGTTTCAAAATAATGTTGCATTGATTCATTTGCCATAAAGCGGCTAAACTGCTCTTCCAAGTTTCTACCTATCACTCCCTTTACTTTTACAGAATCGCTTTCTACATCAGCTTCTTTTACACCATAGTTGCCAATATGAACATTGTTCATGATCAATATTTGGCCATAATAGCTGGGATCAGTAAACACTTCCTGATAACCTGTCATGCCTGTGTTAAAGCATATTTCACCGGTAGTAGTACCAATCTTTCCAAAGGCCTTACCATAAAAAAGTGTACCGTCTTGTAATAATAAGATCGCTTGTTGGGGAGAATTTGTAGGAGTCATTTTAAAAAGATTATGCAAAGAAAAAGAATTCAATTTGTTTTTAAGTAATTATTTTTTTCACATCTTGATCAGGATTTAGTGGATTTGCAAGATTTACAGGATAAGAGTATTTTAATGACAAATTTTTCATTTTAATCACTCTTTAATTTTTATGTTGTAATCCTGTTAATCAAATAATCCTAGAAATCCTGATTCAGACAGACATAAAAAAACTCCGATACTAATATCGGAGTTTTATATTTTATAAATTTTTCAATTTATGCTTCTTTCTTTTCTTCAGAATCAGTTGCAGCAGCATCTTCAGCTTTAACTTCTACCGCTTCTTCAACAGCAGTTGTATCAGCTTTCTTTTTAGCAGCACCACTACGTCTTGTTTTCTTAGCTGGTTCAGCAGTAACTACCGCTGACTTGCCGTAAATTTCATTGAAGTCAACTAGTTCGATCATTGCAACTTCAGCATTATCACCAATTCTTTTACCTAATTTGATGATACGAGTGTAACCACCTGGACGGCTAGCAACTTTTGGAGCAATTACAGTAAATAATTCTTTCACTGCAACTTTATCATTCAAATAGCTAAATACAATACGGTGATTGTGCATGATCGTTTCTTTACTATCAGTAGCCTTTGTTTTTGTAATGATCGGCTCGATGTAAGTACGCAAAGCTTTTGCTTTAGCTAATGTTGTAGTAATTCTCTTGTGAGCAATTAACTGACAACCTAAATTCATAAGCAACGCTTTTCTGTGAGAAGCTGTTCTGCTTAAATTGTTGTTTTTGTTTCCGTGACGCATGACTTTTTGTTTTTAAATTCCTCCACACCGTGTCAGGATTTGTGGAGTACTGGTTATTTTAATTTGGAGATTTGGAGATTTGGAGATTTGAAGATTTGAAGATGGAGGTTACAGTTTTACATTTCCAAATCTTCAAATCTCCAAATTTTCAAATCATTTATTCGTCGTCTATTTTCAATTTGCTTAGATCCATTCCAAATCCTAAACCTCTTTCGTTTAGTACTTGTTCAATTTCGCTTAAAGATTTTTGACCGAAGTTTCTGAATTTCATCAGGTCTTCTTGTTCGTACTGAACTAATTCACTTAATGAATTAATTTTAGCAGCTTTCAAACAGTTGAAGGCACGTACAGAAAGATCAAGATCTTCAAGTGGTGTTTTCAATACTTTACGCAATTGTAAAGTTTGTTCGTCAACTAAGTCTTCTTTTTTATCTTCTTTAGTATCAAAAGTGATGTTCTCATCAGTGATGATCATCAAATGTTGAATTAAGATACGGCTTGCTTGTTTAACCGCTTCTTCCGGATGGATTGTACCATCTGTAACAACTTCCATGATCAATTTTTCGAAATCCGTACGTTGTTCAACACGAGTATTTTCGATATTGTACTTAACGTTTTTGATCGGAGTATAAATAGCATCTACAGCGATGTATCCAAAATGAGAATTTTTTTCTTTATGCTCTTCAGCAGGAACATAACCACGTCCTTTACCAATTGTAATTTCGATGTCAAGCTTAGCGCTGTTATCCATTACACAGATATTTAATTCAGGATTCATCACTTCAAAAGAAGGAGATGCTTCACCGATCATACCTGCAGTAAATTCAGTTTTATTTTTGATAGAAAGAGTAATTTTTTCTGTACCGATCTCTCCTTCGATTTTCTTCTTGAAACGAACCTGTTTAAGATTAAGGATGATCTCAGTAAGATCTTCAGTAATTCCTTTGATAGTAGCAAATTCATGATCAGCACCAACTACATTGATACCAATGATCGCATAACCTTCCAAAGAATTCAATAAAACTCTTCTTAAAGCGTTACCGATAGTTACGCCGTATCCTGGTTCAAGAGGACGAAATTCAAATAGCGCTTCAAAATCATTAGCTTTCTGAAGAACAATTTTATCGGGTTTAACAAAATTTAAAATACCCATATGAGTGTGTGTTATTTGTTTTATAAATTAGCATTCAGCAAAGTCAAAACCAAAAGACCAAAACCTATAAGGCTTGATCTTTAATTATTACTTGCTATACAATTCCACGATCAATTGCTCCTTAATATTTTCAGGAACACTTTCTCTTTCAGGATAAGCGATGAACGTACCTTTTACTTCAGTTTCGTTAAAATCTATCCAGTTGAACTTTACATTTTTTGGACGAACTGCTCCAGTGATAGAAGCATTAACCGCACTCTTATTTTTCAACCCGATAGAATCACCTGGTTTCAAAGAATAAGAAGGAACGTTAACTACATCACCATTAACAGTGATATGTTTGTGACTTACCAACTGACGAGCAGCCTGACGGCTTGGAGCGATCCCTAAACGGAATACTGTATTATCCAAACGAGCTTCTAATAATTTGATAAGATTTTCACCGGTTACACCTTTACGACGAGCAGCCTCATCGAAAGTTTTACGGAATTGTTTTTCCAACAATCCATAAGTGTATTTAGCTTTTTGTTTTTCACGTAACTGTAAAGCGTATTCGCCTAAAGTTTTACGTTTACGGTTTGCACCGTGCATTCCTGGAGGGTTGCTGTTTTTAGTCAACCATTTTCCATTACCTGTAATAGGTTCTCCGAAAATTCTGGAGATCTTGGTTTTGGGGCCTGTGTAACGTGCCATAATTGTTAATTGATTTTTTAGTTACAGTGCATCATCGTAAAAATCTAAAATTTAATGATGCACCCTGTTATTAAAAATTGGCAATAAACAATGGGCAAATTGCCAATTGCGTATTGCACATTGTTTATTATACTCTTCTCTTTTTTGGAGGACGACAACCATTATGTGGTAATGGAGTAACGTCTTTGATCATGTTGATCTCGATGCCGTTTTGTGATAAAGAACGGATAGCACCTTCACGGCCGCTACCTGGACCTTTTACAAATACGTCAACTCTTTTCAAACCTGCATCAGAAGCTACTTTTGCAGCATCAGCAGCAGCCATTTGAGCAGCATAAGGAGTATTCTTTTTACTTCCTTTAAAGCCCATTTTACCTGCACTAGACCAAGAAATTACTTGACCTTGTTTGTTGGTAAGACTGATAATGATGTTGTTGAAACTTGCAACGATGTGTGCATCTCCGTAGCTATCTACTTTAACTACTCTTTTTTTTGCAGCTGCTTTTGCGCTGTTTTGTGCTTTCGCCATAAAATTTAAATCTTAGGTAATCTTAAAAAATAGTCTCTGATCTTCATCAGAGTTGAACAAACCCTCCTGCTGGCTTAAGCGATCCGGCGTTGGTTCAAAAAATACAAGCCATATTAATGAAAAACGAAAAGTGAAAAGTTAAAAATGAATCAGATTTATCATTTTTAGTTTTTCACTTTTCACTAATTATTTCTTAGCTACTTTCTTTTTACCAGCAACTGTCTTACGTTTACCCTTACGAGTACGACTGTTAGTACGAGTACGCTGACCACGTAGAGGTAAACCTTTACGATGACGTAAACCACGGTAACAAGCGATATCCAACAAACGTTTAATACTCATTTGCACTTCACTACGTAAAGCACCTTCAGTTTTAAATTCGCTGTTGATGATATTACGGATAGCCGTTTGTTCATCATCATTCCACTCGTTTACTTTTTTATCTAAGCTAATGTTAGCTTTATTTAAAATGTACTGAGCAGTGCTACGACCAATACCATATATATAGGTAAGTCCTATTTCGCCTCTTTTTGTTTTTGGTAAATCTATACCGGCAATACGAGCCATATTTGTATTTTAATTTATAAAGTTCTTTAATTCGAATTAGCAATCAGCATTAGGCAATGGGCAATTGTTTATTGCCTATTGTTTTTTGCCTATTGAATTACCCTTGTCTTTGTTTAAAACGAGGATTTTTTTTGTTGATCACGAATAGGACACCTTTTCTGCGAACGATCTTACAATCAACACTTCTTTTTTTAATGGAAGCTCTAACTTTCATTTTGTTGTTTTTTATTTATATCTAAAAATAATTCTACCTCTTGTTAAATCATAAGGACTCATTTCAACCCCTACTTTATCCCCCGGTAAAATTCTTATGTAGTGCATACGCATCTTTCCGGAGATTGTTGCCAAAATTTCGTGGCCATTCTCAAGCTTAACTTTAAACATAGCATTACTTAATGCTTCTAATATTGTACCGTCTTGTTTAATGAGTGCCTGCTTAGCCATAATTTTGGGCTGCAAAGATACAAACAATAATTTAATTATTGCAAAAAGATGGAGATAAATACGCTTAAAATGGCTTTTTTTTCGTAAAAAAGCCCACATTGGGCAAAAAAATGGGGATAACCGAGCTTAAATAGCCCAGCAATTGTTCAAAATTAAATCTAAAACCCAGGAATTTTTAGCAAATTTAGAATGTTTCGTCGTTCAAATGCACTTTTGTCATTTCATAAAAATGATTTTGCAACTGGTGAACGCTTAGCCAATTATTGATAATTCTCCTTTCGTCCCTATACCAAATTTCCATATTAGAGAAATCCCCTTTGATAGGTAACAACATTCTGAAAGCACCTTTCATGTATTTGACAGAATCATCATCATGTTCTTCTTTGGTGAATTTTAGTTTCATTAATTGTTCTTCATTCAAAGCTATGGGGCTTAACTGTTCTGTTTCAAACCAAAACTCCTGTACGCCATTGTCAACACACACTTGCTTTTCATTGTGGTTGAGATCAGTTACTTCTCCTAGCACTTTATCGCCGTCATTATCAGCGATCAGGTAATCCCCTACTTTAATGTCTTGGAATTTAATCATGGCAAATCGTTTTATTTGAATACCAATTTAATAATTTATTTTGATAACAAAAAAAACTAAATCTATAATTAAAAAGGAGCCATATTACTATGGCTCCTTTTTAATTAATATTTCACGTTATTATTTGCTTAATGTGAATTCTACCCTACGGTTTTTCAACCTGCCGGCAGCAGTCTTATTAGTTGCAATAGGTTTAGCAGCGCCAAAACCTTCTGCAGTGATACGACTTTCATCAATTCCTTTTTTCACCAAATACGCTTTAACTGCATTAGCTCTGTCTTTTGATAGTTGAAGATTTTTATCAGCATTACCTGTACTGTCTGTATAACCTTCTAAAGAAAGTTGTAAAGCCGGGTCAGCTTTTAATATCTTAACCACATTATTTAACTGAACGTTAGACTTAGCCAAGATAACTGATTTGCCTGGAGCAAACTGTAAAGCTTTTGCAGCAATACTTAATTTCTTCAACACATCTTTTTTAATAACTGTTGAAGGAGTTACTTCTGTTTTTTTGATCACATCCTTAACAGCCTGAGGGCAACCATTGAAAGCTTTCTCACCTGCTATTCCAGGGCATTTATCTTCTTCATCATTTACACCATCATTGTCAGTGTCAGGTATTGGACAACCATTATATTTAACCACACCTGCAATTGTTGGGCAATTATCATCTTCATCATTTAAACCATCAGCATCTGTATCAGGTACAGGGCAACCATTATATCTTGATACACCGGCTACAGTAATACATTTATCAGTCTCATCGTTTACACTGTCACCGTCTGTATCAGGTATTGGGCAGCCATTGTATTTTAATAATCCTGCAACTGTTTTACAGCTATCTGCATTATCCAGGATACCATCACCATCTGTATCAGCAACAACAGCTATCATAGCAGGAGCCTCTGTTTTTACTTCAGCTTTAACTTCATTTACTATAGGAGCATCATTGGTTGCTTTTTTCTTTTTTATCTTTTTAGATTTATAAACTGTTTCTTCAATTACAGTTGTTTTTTTAACCGGTGTAAGATCTTTTTTCTTTAATCCACCAAAACGAATTCCAAAATGAAAATCTGCTTGTTTAGATTTATCTACTAATGCAGTTATCACACTACCCGATCCAAAGAAAACAGGACCAAGACGGAAAGATATCCCTGCATTGAAATTTGTAAGTTCGTTATAAGTTAAAGGAAGATACACTCCTAATGAACGGCCTTCATAACGTGGAGTTAAAGAAAAATTATTGTTGTAATAAGATGTGTATTTATTATCTTTTTTAGCAACATTGATCTGGCCTCCAAAGCCTACGAATAAATTTTTATGAATGTTATAATCTATACCAACCTGCAAATTTGTTGGCAATGATGCTTTATAACTAGAAGCACCCGTTGAAAGGTTTGTAAAGAATGGACTTGCGTCTAAATAATTTTTGATCTCCTGGATAGATTTATCTTCAAGATCTGTAGGATACCATTTATCACCACCATTAATATCAACTGAATAACTTCCTGTTTGGTTGGATTGAGGTGTGTATTTAATCGAACCCATATCCATTAATGAAACTGCAAATTTATATTTGTATTTATTAGGAAACTTAGCTGTTGCATTATCCCCGTATGGACGATACTCATATACCAATCCTATATCAGCACCAAAGCCTGAACTTTCAAATTTTGTAAGATCACCGGCTTCAAAATTATCAATATCAACTCCACTGATACCGATAGAAACTGCGCCAGACGCATCCCTGATATAAGTATCTCCTAAAAGATCTTCATCTGCAGTGCCTTCAAAATTTGTAATGTTTGCGTAAGTATTTGCTACGCCTGCTAAATATTTTCCGGTAATCCCTGCTTTCAAGAAATGTTTATCCTCATTGTATAAAACATGTGCAAGCGTTAAGCCGAAATCAGCCCAACCATTCACAACAATTTTTTGATTTGCGCTACTTTTTATTGTCAATGGCAATGTTCCATCAAGATTGTCATCAATGGTTTTGATCAATTTACCATCAATGTCTTTAAGATTTGCCAATGTACGAACACGGGTAGTTAAGGCAATAGAAGTTTTTTTGCCGGCATTGAACATAAAAGAAGGACCAAACACATCAATGTTTGCTAATGCGTTTGTATTTTTAGCACTGCTGCCAAATAAAATACTATCAAGACTTCCACTGAATGCATCTCCAATATTTTTTATTTTAAAGGAAGCATTATCATTTCCTACCCCTGCATGTATACCAATAAGATTTACATCCCAACGGTAACGGCTATCTGCAATATTTGCCGGATTAAAAAACACACTGTTTACTCCAATATAATTTCCCGAATTATAACCAGGAAAGTTTTGGGCAAAGCCAATTACACTGACCAAGCTCAACACAATTAGTAGAAGACTTTTTCTCATAAATTTTAGTTTTGATTTCATGTTTGTTTCGTGAAGACAGTACAAAGTAATAAATAGTTGCATAATACTATAACTTTATGTTCAAATTACTACTAATAACCTACTAATTATTATCAGTTGAAAAGAATAGGTTTACTATCGGATACGCATAATTACATTGATGAAATTATATTAGAACATCTTAAGGATTGTGATGAGATCTGGCATATTGGTGATTTCGGAACAGTTGCTATCGCTGATAAATTGGAAGCAGTAAAACCATTAAAAGGAGTATATGGAAATATAGATGGTAATGATGTCAGAAGTGTATATCCCGAACAACTGGTCTTTATGTGTGAAGATGTAAAAGTAATGTTTAGGCATATTGGCGGCTACCCTCCTAAATACAATACCGAAACCAAAAAGCAGATACTCCTCCATAAACCACAACTTTTTTTATCTGGCCATAGTCATATTTTAAAAATAATGTATGATGAACAATTACAATGTCTCCATATGAATCCCGGTGCCGCCGGCAAGCAAGGCTGGCATAAAGTAAGGACGATGATTCGATTTACAATTGATGGAAAAGATATTAAAGATTGTGAAGTAATAGAATTGTGAAAATTATAAATACTAAGTATCTACTACTTACTTTTGCAAAATGAAAACATTTCTTACTATTTTATCTTTAGCAATAATTGTTTCGGCCTGCAACAATTCAACTGATGAAAATACAGAATTGCCTGAGCAGGAAAAAAATCTAAAAACAGAGATCAAGAAATTTCCTGATTCTGTTGTATTGAAAGAAAACCTCATTCAATATTATGCAGATAATAGCAACTATACACAGGCTATTGCTGAGATAGATAAATTTATTCAAAAGGATACGGCTAATCCACGCTGGTGGGACCTGAAAGCAAATCTTTATTTTCAAAATAATGATACACTAAACACTATTAAATCTTTTGAAAGAGCAATAGAAATATTTCCTAACCCGGAATATATTATATCATTAGGAACTGTATATGCACAAACAAGAAACCCAATGGCTTTAACCATGGCTGATGCATTGTTACAGGCACCAAAAGCGCAGGCAGAATTACAAGCGCTTTACATTAAAGGATTATATTATAATTACACCGGTGATCATAATAAAGCAATTCCTTTTTTTGATGAATGTATAAGAATGAATTATACATTCATGGATTCATACGTTGAAAAAGCAGTTGCTTATTATGAAATGGGAAAATACGAAACTGCTTTACAAGTTGTACAAAAAGGCATGGCAATACAACCCACATTTTTTGATGGATATTATTGGGCAGGCCGTTGTTATGAAAAATTAAACAAAAGAGATGAAGCCATTAAGCATTACCAAATGGCTATTCAAACTGCAGCGCAAGCCGACCTCGATTATATTGAAGCAAAAGATGCTTTAGGCAAACTTGGGGTTAAATACTGATCATTCTCTCCCCTTAGTATAATTTCGTAATTTTATCCTTTAAAACTTTAATATGGCGATAATAGCTCCTTCCCTGCTTTCAGCAAATTTTTTAAATCTTCAGGCTGATTGCGACATGCTTAATAAAAGTAAAGCTGATTGGTTTCATTTAGATGTAATGGATGGCAGGTTTGTTCCGAATATAAGTTTTGGCCCTATGCTGGTAGAATTTTTCAGAAAAAGCACTACTAAAGTTTGTGACGTTCATTTAATGATAGAAGAGCCTGAAAAATATGCAGAAGCTTTTAAAAAAGCAGGTGCAGATATTTTGACAGTACATTTTGAAGCTTGTAAACATTTACATAGAAACATTCAACAGATAAAAGGGCTGGGCATGAAAGCCGGCATTGCTTTAAACCCTCATACCCCGGTAGAAGCGTTGAAAGATGTATTAGCAGATATTGATCTTGTTTGTATGATGAGTGTCAACCCCGGATTTGGAGGACAAACATTTATACCACATACCATTTACAAAATAAAAAGGTTAAGAGAAATGATCGATGAACAATCTTTAGATGTAAAAATTGAGATTGATGGCGGTGTTACCTTGGCTAATGCTCAATCTATTATATCTGCAGGTGCAGATGTATTGGTAGCAGGTAATACAGTTTTTAGTGCAGCTAACCCAACCGACGTAATTGCACAATTGAAACAAATTGTGTAAATTATTATCTTTATAATATGAGAATACTTACCACCCTCTTCTTTTCGCTTTTTTTTCTAACCTTAACTGCTCAAAAAAAATCAGCATTTATCAGTGGTAAAGTTGTGGATGAAAATGAAAATCCGCTCACAAATGTTTCTGTAATTATTTTAGGAAAAACAACAGGCACTACTACAAATGATAGTGGTGATTTTAAAATAAAGGTGCCTGCAGAAAAATCTCTCGGACTTGTATTTTCACATAGCGGTCATGCAGAAATGCAAAGAAATTTTTATCTGAGTGAAAATGAAGAAGAAAAAGTTACTGTTAAATTATCTCATTCAGGAAAAACTTTAGAAACTGTTATAGTTAGTGCTGATGATAAAGAAAGAACTGAAATAGGTGTCACCAAAATAAATCCTAAAAATGCTGTTACATTACCCAGCACAATTGGTGGTGTGGAAGGATTGATCAAAATTTTAGTAGGAAGCAATAATGAACTAACCTCACAATATAATGTTCGTGGGGGCAACTATGATGAGAACTTAATTTATATCAATGATTTTGAAATATTCAGGCCTTATCTTGTTAGAAGCGGACAGCAGGAAGGGTTAAGTTTTATTAACCCTGAAATGGCCAGAAATGTAAATTTTTACAACGGTGGTTTCCAGGCTAAGTATGGTGATAAAATGAGCAGTGTGCTGGACATACAATATAAAAAACCTACAAGTTTTGGAGGATCAGTTTATATTAGTTTATTGGAGCAAGGAGTTCATTTAGAAGGATCGGCAAAAAATGACAGGATAACTTATTTAATAGGTGTACGTAATAAAAGCAACAGAAATTTATTGAGCAGTCAAGAGACACAAGGTTCGTATGTACCATCTTCCAATGATCTACAGGGATATGTAACTTATAAGCTCAGCAATAAATGGCAGCTGGAATTATTGGCTAATTTATCCAGGACAAAATTTACTTTATCACCTGAGACTGCACAGAAAACTTCTTCTGTCTTCTCCCCACTTTTTTCCGCAAATATTGGTCTTGATATATACTTTGCCGGAAAAGAAAAAGATGGCTACAATACAGATCTTATCGGATTAACTGCAATTCATTCCCCAAATAAAAAAACAAAATTAAAATGGATGCTAAGTCATTTTCAAAATAAAGAAAAAGAGAATTTTGATATAGCAGGCGCATACTTATTTGGTGAAAGAGATTTTGATAACAGCAGTGCCTCTTTTGGCCAAATTGTTAATCCATTGGGTGCAGGATATTATCAGAATTATGCAAGAAATGAATTGAATATTGAAGTTTGGAATGCAACTTTAAAAGGAAGTTTTGAAAAAGGAAAACACTTTATTCAATTTGGTAACAGTATAGAACAAACGAATATTAAAGATAAATTATACGAATGGGAATATCAGGATAGTGCCGGGTATAACTTACCTTTTGGAAGTGATAAATTGAATACTTTTTTAAACACTACTGCTGATCTTTCAATACAAAAATACAGTGGATATATTCAGGATAATATCAGTTTAAAAAATGCTAAACGTGATGTTACTTTTCAAGCGGGGGTTAGATATAACTACAATTCACTGAATGAAGAACTATTAATTAGTCCTAGAGCACAGGTAAGCATAAAGCCTAACTGGAAAAAAGATGTGGTGTTTAAGGTAGCAGGCGGTGTGTATGACCAGCCCCCATTTTACCGAGAATTAAGAAAATTCGATGGCACATTGAATACAGCAGTCAAATCACAAAAGAGTTACCAAGTGGTTGGTGGAATAGATTATAATTTCATTTCTTCCAGAAAACCATTTCGTATTACAACTGAAGCATATTACAAAAGTATGACTGATGTGATACCATACGATATTGATAATGTGAGATTAAGATATTTTGGTAATAATAACGCTAAAGCATATGCGTACGGAATTGAAACAAGGATCTATGGCGAATTGGTAAAAGATGCCGAAAGCTGGTTCAGTTTTGGTTTGATGCGTACACGTGAAAATATTGATGGCGATCATTTTTATCAATACAGGAATGCAGCCGGAGAGATCATTACTTCCAAAACAGAAGATCAGGTTGTTGCCGACAGTACAAATAATGATATTGGTTGGTTACGCAGGCCTTCTGATAGATTGATCACCTTAGGTCTATTTTTGCAAGATTATTTATCTACCAATAAAAACTTTAAAGTTCATTTGAACTTACTTTATGGAAGTAATATGCCATACAATATTCCTAACAGTACGAGATACCGCAATGGATTGATCATAGAACCATACATCAGGGCAGATATAGGTTTTAGCGCTTTATTATTAGATGAAAAAAGTAAACGCCGGAGCCACAATCCATTCAGCGGATTTGAAAGTATATGGGCAAGTTTCGAAGTATTCAATTTAATAGATAGACGCAACACTATTTCTTTTCAACTGATAAAAGATTTCTCCAATGCTGTATACAGCATTCCTAATCGTTTAACACCACGATTGATCAATTTTAAAATTGTAGGAAGATTTTAATTTTTACTGCCATTAAAAATAACTCAAATTAGTTTTTGGCGTTAGCGTCAATAAAGTTTCATACATCAACTTAATTGTATTTTCTACATCAGATTTATGCAGCATTTCTACCGTTGTGTGCATATATCTTAATGGGATGGAGATCAACACTGAAGGACAGCCATCATTCGCATAAGCGAAAGAATCAGTATCTGTTCCCGTGCTCCTGCTTACGGTATGCAATTGAACAGGTATCTTATTTTTTTCTGCAACGTTTTGTACAACATCCAATAATTTATTATGTACAGCTGGGCCAAATGTAAGTGATGGTCCTTTACCACAGGCAGTATCACCTTGTATGATCTTACTGATCATTGGTGTTGATGTATCATGCGTCACATCTGTTATGATCGCTACATTTGGTTTGATCCTACGTGCTATCATCTCCGCTCCTCTCAAACCAATCTCTTCTTGCACAGCATTAACTATATACAAACCAAAAGGTAATTTCTTTTTATTTTGTTTTAATAATCTTGCCACTTCAGCTATCATAAAACCTCCGATACGATTATCAAAAGCCCGGCCTATTAAATAATCATAACTTAATTCTTCATAACCATCTTCATAAGTAGCAACCGCACCGATATGTACACCAAGTGCTTCTACCTCTTTCCTATTTCTTGCACCACAATCTAAAAACAGGTTTTCAACTTTTGGTTGCGGCTCTTTCGCCTCAGGATTTTGTAATCT
The DNA here is from genome assembly GCA_040387955.1 of Bacteroidota bacterium. Lineage (GTDB taxonomy): Bacteria > Bacteroidota > Bacteroidia > Chitinophagales > Chitinophagaceae > Ferruginibacter. Next base: position 202,333 of record JAZKCS010000005.1, read on the forward strand.
TGTATGAATGGCAGGCCAGCCGAATACAGCTTTTACTGCACCTTTTTTACCGTGTATCAAAACCCTCATTGAAGGAGCAATCTGGTGGTCAACTCCGCCATTTCGTTTTAAATAAATTAATCCTTCCGGAGATATATAATTGACAAACCAGCTTATTTCATCCGCATGAGCTTCAATTACCACTTTAAATGGTGCATCAGGATTGATAACCCCAACAGCTGTTCCATATGGATCAGTAAAAAAACTATCTGTATAAGGTTTCAAATACTCAAGCCACATTTTTTGACCGCTACTTTCAAAACCAGTAGGAGAAGGATTATTAATATAATTTTTTAAGAAGGTATAAGATTGATCTGTAAGAATGCTTGACGCTTTTTTTGCTTTTGCCATATTAAAAGTTTGAATCAAAAATAATTAAATACTTGCTATATAAGTAGCCATTGCCGAAAATAACATCATTCCATCTACAATAAAATAATAAAACCCATAATCTTGCTTTTTTGTGGAAAAATAAAACACAACAAGCAAGGCTACTGTAGATATCTGCAAGGCTATTGATTGATATAAGGATATATTAAATCTTTCATGAAATAAAAAAGTAGAGAATAATGCGATGAATACTATGATCACCAAAGTTCTTAATGCTCTTTGACTTAGATCCGTTGCAAGACTATGCAAACCTCTTATCTTATCCATAGCACTATCTCTGCTATCGAAAATGATGCACAGCATCAACATAAATAAAAAACGTCTGGCGAAAACAAAAAGCTCGGAATCTGATAAATCAAATATCAATTTATTTACCGGCACACATACTGTAACGTAGACCCAAGTAAGTGCCAGTAATACAGTTTTTAAAATACCTAATCGTTTGGTAAACGTTAAAGATTTTACAGGCAGTAAAGGAAGTGCGTATAAAATTGTCAAAACAAATCCGGGAAGGATTGTATAAAAAATAAGTGAAGATTTTAGAAAACAGATCATCATTGCTACTGATGCTGCAATAAATAAAAAAGCATTTGAAAATTCATTCTTAAAAAAAGAACGATCATACTTAATCTTACCAAAGGCATTTTTACTCACTAACCAATAAAAATTGTAGCTGCTTAAAGTAGCAAAAAATATAAAAGCGATTGTGTAATAATTAACTGTAAGATGCAATAATTGAAAAGTCTGCAAGACTAATGCAGCCGAACAAATGGCAATAAAAATAGAATGAGATAAAATAAAATAGAAAATCTTTTTCAAAAAGATCTTATTAATTTTTTATTATTACGATTTGCTCTGAAGTGATAGTGTCACTAACATTTTTCTTTTTGTCTTTTGCATAAAAACGAAAATAGCAAGTATCATTTTGATCAGGACATAAAGGGGCAATAGTAGTATATGGAAAACTATTGATGCCATTTGCATAAGATATTATCAGTTCCCCATGTTGATTTTTTGTTTGAGGAACATCTGGAGAAAACTCTGTACTATCTCTTATGTTACTTGCTGGGCAACTTGAAGTGATCTTTTGAATGTATACGGAATCAATATCTCCTTCTGCATCGGTAAAATCAAGGTAAAAATGTATTACCTGATCCACTCCCAACACATTTGTATTAACAGATTTATATTTTAATTGTGGAACTGTAGTAAATTTATCTTTTTTACAACCAACCAACAACATTGTAAATAAAGCGAATAAAATTGTGTAACGCATCTTTGTATCTTATATTACAAAATTAATGATTTGAACTTGAATACTTCTGTTAAAGATACCGCATTTGCTGATAAAATATTTTCTGTTTCTGAGAAAAATTTTACAGAAACAGCATTAGCCTTGTTTCAATTCCAGTATGCAAATAATCCTGTTTATCAGCGATATTGCCAAACGCTTCATGTTGATGTGGACCAGGTAGATGGAATAGAAAAAATCCCCTTTGTTCCTATCAATTTTTTCAAAACCCACGAGGTTAAAACAACTGCTTTTGAAACAGATATAGTTTTTGAAAGTAGCGGCACTACACAAACGATCAACAGCAAACATTTTGTAAAAGATGTTTCCATATATGAACAAAGTTTTACCCAAGCATTTGAAATTTTTTATGGTAAAGAATATTGCATCCTTGCCTTACTCCCATCCTATCTTGAAAGAAATAATTCTTCGTTGGTAATGATGGCGGATAAGTTAATTAAAAATAGCAATCATCCAAAAAGCGGATTCTATTTAAATAATTTATCAGAACTAAATAACATCTTGCAAAAACTAGAAAAAGATCAACAACCTACCTTATTACTTGGCGCCACGTTTGCACTACTTGATCTAGCTGAAAAATTTCCAATGCCATTACATTATACAACCATCATGGAAACGGGTGGCATGAAAGGAAGAAGAAAAGAAATAACAAGAGCTGAAGTTCACCAGATATTGAGCAAAAGTTTTTCAGTAAATAAAATTCATTCCGAATATGGTATGACAGAATTATTAAGCCAGGCTTATTCTAAAGGCGATGGCATTTTTAATTATCCTCCATGGATGAAAATTTTGATAAGAGAAGAAGATGATCCATTATTTGTACAATCATCTCAAGATGCTAAAACGATCAATGGCGCAATAAATATCATTGACCTTGCCAACATTTATTCTTGTGCATTTATAGCTACAGAGGATGCAGGCAAATTATTTTCCGATGAAAGTTTTGAAATTTTAGGAAGACTAGATAATAGTGATATAAGAGGATGCAGTTTATTAACGTTGTAACAACTGCTCGATCATATCATCCAACTCCTTCCCTTCTAAATTAATTGCCAATACGGTACCATCTTTATCTAATAGAAACGAGGCTGGTATAGCGTTCACACCATAGGTATCTGCCACAGAAGAGTTTACTGCTTCTTTATCGTTGACCTGCGTATAAGTTATCTTATCTTTTTTAATGGCTTTTTTCCATGCACTGATCTTATCATCTAGTGAAACGGCAAATACTTCAAATCCTTGTGATTTATATTTTTTATACAACCATGATATTTCTTTATTAGAATAACGACAAGGGCCACACCAACTTGCCCAAAAATCAATCAAAACTATTTTTCCTTTCAGGGATGATAGATTAATAATGCTGTCTTTTGCATTAGGTAAACTGATCTCGGGAGCAGGAGAACCTATATTAACCTGTGCAGTTAATATTTGGGTACACAAAAGAAAAGCCGCAATCACAAATATTTTTTTCATCGACAACAATTTTTCTTTTGAAATAAAGATAAAATGAAATTAAAGATAGTTTTCATTAATAAACGTTAAATAAATTATATTCAAATCTTACAAGTACAGTTTTGGGCATTGCTCTATATATTTTATCGATCACCTGAAACCTGTATCCAACATCGATCCTCATTCTGCTTTTTAAGATCAATTGCAATGATGGCGCAAGATCTAAAAAATACTGCTTGTTATTTCCCAGGGTATTTTGTCCAAGCATTTCAATCATAAAATTCAGATTGGGCTGATCATAACTTGTATATTCTTTAGGAAAAAGAAGCGTCCCCAAAGATAAACTATAGTTAACTGCATTCCGAAAATCATCTCCCAGTGAATATTTACCATTATCAAAAGCATGTACATAAGAACTACTTGCCGATATTGCTACCCTATTGATAAGTTTAGTTGCGATCAATCCTCCTTCATAACCAGTATTAGTTTTATACATATCAATTGATCCATCATGTATGAAACCATTATTCTTACTATATCTGCCAAATGCTGCCAATCTAAAATGATTGTGAATATCATCCTTACTTAAAAATCTATACTTCAAATACAGACTTGCTCCTTTCGCTTTAAAATTCTTATCGTCATTATTAAAAAAAACATCTGCATGAATCATTATATTCCTTGACACCCCCCACATTATCTCCGGTATCACAAAAACTTCATTACGATCCATGTGAACATTCTTCATGAACATTGTATTCATTCTTATGCCGATACTTCTGGCCGCCATATTACTGGCAGGTTCGGTAAAAACAAATAACTCCTGTGCTGAAGCAATATTAAAACACAATATAAAAAATGCTAAAATGGTTTTTCTCATAAATAAAAACAGCAGCATTCAATTTATGAATGCTGCTGTTTGATTAAATAGTTACGTGAAATATCCTGGTTCCTTTTGCAAGCCCATGTTTAGCGCAGCAGGCGCCGGCAACTCCTGTTTTATAACATTCCATCGAAGTATACTTACTATTCTTTTTGTATTCCTTAGCTGTTACAAAACCTTTATCAAGTATTTTGATGGTATGTTCTCCAGTTAATGACTGATCTTTCACATTCAAAAAATGAAAAACATTCTTATCAATAGTAGTATGCCCGTCATTTTTTATTAGCTGGCCATCAAAATTAATTTTAGCAGAAAAAGCAGCAACAAAAAAACCTGCTCCTTCCACTTTATTTTTGATCATATCCAGGTCAATTTTAGTTCCGGGTTTAAAAGTGATATCAAAACTGGAATTTTTAATATTTGCCTCTACCTTATCTACAAATTCTAGTGTTTTTATCGCCTTAAATATTGCCCTACTACACATGCTGCAGGTAAGGCCACTTGCTTGTAAGTTTGCACTCTTTATTTGTGCATTTGCTACATTTAGAAATGCCAGAAAGATCACTATAGAAAATATTCTTTTCATGATCAGGCTTTTATTTTTTTACAATTTTCTTTGTCATGGTTACATTTCTTGGCATCAGTTTTACTGCAACATGCTTTGTCTTTACAACAATCCATTTTTTTACATTCCTCAGCTCCTGTTGCTTTGCAATTTTCATGTGAGCAACATTTTGCATCCTTAACATCAGCAGCAGCTGTTGCTCTTTCGTATTGACAGCAGCCAGGTAATTTATTATATGCAGCGGCATCTGAAGAAAAGTGTTCAGTATCGTGGCCTTTTGCAGCAATAGCTTGTTCAATTTTAGCAGTTGAAGTTTTTGATGTATCAAAACTAACAGCAAGCGCTTTTGAGTCTTCATTCCAGGCTGCAGTGGTTGCACCTGCATTTTTTGCAGCTTTTTCTATGCGATTTTTGCAGCTCTCACAATTACCTAAAACTTTAATAGTGGCAGCAGTTGTTTGTGCAAAAGAAAATTGAGTGTTGAATATGCTGAATAATAATACAGCACATAGTGATAATGTTTTCATTATAATAAATTTAAAGTTTGAATAAATTAAGAAGTGTATAAAACACAAATACCTGCAATGCAGGTAAAAAGATAAATTCAATCAGTCTATAGTCTGAAAACAGAATTAGTTATATAAAGCTGGGGCTTTGTATAATCGGGGGGTGAGTTTGCATTTACTGCTTTGGTACCTGCTTCTGTAGTTTTGTAAAAAAAGTGATTGTAAAAAGAAGTAACTACTGCAACAGTGTCTATCTTAAACGAGATATCGTTAGAAACATTTTTGTGTGAATCGTTGAGTTTATAAAATTTGTGTTGATCATGACAACACCCTTTCTTAGACTTCATGCCGCATTTGCTGCATTTCTCGTCTCCTTCTCCATAAAATTCAACGCCTGATTTTTCACCCATGCAATAATGGATATCCATGGCAACACCCGAAGATATTCCCATGTACATAACCGCTATTATTGCAATGATGATTTTTTTCATACTCGAATATAAAGATAAAATAAAAAAGTCAATCAAATGTTAAAGAAATGTTTAGGGAGATAAGGTCTAGAGGGTTTAGGATGGTTAGTGAGGTAGGCCTTTACCTTAATTCACAAAGCCCCATTGGATCCCCAACCTGAATATAAATCCTTGATACACATAATGTGGTGCAGCAAAATTATTTTTTGTAAACCCAAATCCGTTGCTAAAATTGATGGCATTCAGGTTCTCTGCCCTTAAATATCCAGTAAAGGATTTGATCCTGAAATGCATATATGCAGCAATATCAGGCCTGTTTTTAATAATGAGCGTATCCTGCGTTATAAACTGGCCCATTACAGGGGAATAATTATAAGCCTTGTATGGAGTATAGTATCTCACCTCTATACCGGTAGATAAATTTAAATTTTTATAAAACACTCCTTCGTAAGCCAGCCTGTTTCTTGTAAACACCAAGGGTAATTTTATAGGTGCTGCCGCATCAGTTTGTTGGAGTGTTGCTTCAGTATACAAGTTCCATCTTTTGGAAACTTTTATCTTTTTTGATCCTGACAACTGTATTAAATTGATCACTTTATTATACTGTGCACTTTGATAATAATTTGTAAAATAAGTATAGTTGGTAATAAAATAATTGGCAAACGATAAATTAATAAATGGATTTTCTGCAGATGCTTCAACACTAATAATATTTTCTTTTTTTAATGAAAGTGCATCTCCAAAATGAAATGAAGAAAGTGGATTGAAAATAAATGAAGGTGTTCTATTGACATTATTGAAAGACAATTGAACATTCCCTAACTTTTTATTCAGGTATCTTGCAAGCATGGCATTGATATTATAATCTCCACTATTAAATCCATTCACATAAAACTCTCCATTTGCTAAAATATCCCAAAGCTTATTTCTTGTTTTATTCCTGTATTCTCCATGCACTATAACGTTGTAAAAATTTTTATTCCCATTGCTAAATTGTCCTTTAATATTCTCCAGCCTTGCTCCTGCCAAAAGATACTGAGCACTATTTTTTGTATCGGGAAATTGTACCAATGAAAAATCATTTGTTATTATATTCCATTTATCTGTCACGATCAATGAATCAGTAAAACTTTTTAAGGTTGTATCATACCAGTTTTGATAAATGGTTGAATCTGCCCGAACATCTTGAAATTGATAAGTATAAGATGAAGCAGTAAACGTATGTTGAAATCTAAGTTTAGAATAAAACATGTATTCAGTGGTAGAATCATTTATCTCGATAGAATCTTTTTTACCTATATCATAAGACTGTCTTAAAAAAAATGTGGCATCCTTGTAAATATTACCGGTTAGAACTGTAGAATTAAAAGGATTGGGAATTGTTCCCGAATCTCTTCCGAGGTTTACTGGAATAGTAAATCTTTTTGAAAAATTAGGACTCAATAAAAAGCTATCATTTTTAATACCCCCATTTTCTGAACTCTTCAATTTATTTCCCACCAACATAAAATATGCAGCATACCGTTTTCTTTTCCCTTGGTAATTACTGAATAACCTATAACTGTTATGGCTGGTATTTTGTGTAACAAATATCCCGGGAGCAGTGATCAATTTATATTCAAAACCAAAATTCAAATTGGGCTTGGGATTTTGTGTGTGCAATACTTTTATCATCTGCTCTTTTCCCGTTGCAAGTTGATAACTTAATTGAGAAAAAGGTTTTGTCGTTTTAAAAAAACGACTATTCTCTAATGTATATCTATATACATCAAATGCATGAAAGCCTGCATCCCATCCTGCTTTGGCCAATGGTGTAAATATTAAAGAATACCCTGCCGAACCATTATTGCCTAAATATTGCTGTGTTACAGGAATAGAAAAATAATTGTAAAAATCATGGATTGAAGAGTCTAACTTATTAGTGCGAACAGCATCAATATATTTAAAACTAAGCGTTATAGAATCTTTTGCATCATCTCTATGTTCAAACCCCAAAGCATTCAGCCCTTCCCCAGAAGTATCTGTTGCGGCCCTTCCGCCTCCACTACCAATTCTTCCTCCTCTTTCCCCGATCCGTTCAAACAGTCCTCTCCCAATTTGGGAATACGAAACTGCATACATGGAAAGGAATAAAACTATAAGGGAAATTTTCTTCATTCTTTAATGTTGCTGCAAAAATACTTACAATCGGGTAAGTCTTGAAGAAATTTACATTTTATACATTTAATAATGTTTTGCAAAAGAAAAAGGGAGCTTAAGCTCCCTTCCAGTTTCTAAAATTATAAAAAATATTATTGTCTTACATAAGTTATTACTTCACTACCTCCACCAAATGAAGATGTAGTTACTACTTGCGTACAACCGAAGCTTGTTACCGTAGAAGCCTCTCCAGCAATTGTTAAAGTATTACCTGATAATGTCCAAGTGTCTACCAACGGGGAACTCCCTCCACAACTTACTCCTGCATCAGTGTATACGGCTACATTATTTGCAGCAAGTGTATAGGTATCGTCCCTTTCACAAGCGTCAAAAAAAGCACTATTATTAAAAACTTCCGTACCGTTTAATTTAACGGAGGTAACTTTATAAGTACCTTCTATTGAAGTAGCTGATAAAGTACAACTATCTTCTTTTTTACAAGATGCTAATGCAAATATCAAAATTGCGGGGAGAAATAATTTTTTCATTGGTCATTTTTTTAAGTGAAATAAATTAAGAGATGTTTGTTAAATGTATTTATAAAAATCAAATATTGCAAGGGCTAATTTCATGCCAAATGAATGAGAATCATTGAAATAAAAAAATGCCACTCATTAAGTGGCATTTTCAAAAATTAAATTTTGAATATTATATAGCTGCAACTAGTTCTTTAAATATATGTGTAAAGTTAGGCTCAGCATGTTTTGCTGCTTCTAATACTTCTTCATGTGTAATTACATTTTCTTCTTCACGGATACCAACATCAGTGATAACGCTCATTGCAAAAACATTCAATCCCATGTGATTGGCAACAATACATTCAGGTACTGTACTCATCCCTACTGCATCACCTCCTAAGGTCTCGATCATAAGATATTCTGCTTTTGTTTCAAAGGTTGGACCTGTTACTGCAACATACACACCTTCTTTAACATCGATATTAGCATCAGCAGCAATTTTTTTTGCTTTTGCAATAAGATGTTTTTTATATGGTTCTGTCATATCAGGAAAACGTGGCCCCATAGTTTTATCATTTGGACCGATCAAAGGATTTACTGTAAGTTGGCTAATATGATCAGAAATGATCATCAGGTCGCCTACTTTATATTTTCTATTAACGCCACCAGCAGCATTACTTAATAGTAAGGTTTGAATACCTAAAAATTTCATTACCCTGATTGGGAAAACACACTCATGCATTGAGTAACCTTCATAAAAATGAAAGCGACCTGCCATTGCAACAACTTTTTTGCCACCTAATTCGCCAAAGATCAGTTTACCGCTATGTCCTTCTACAGTACTTATCGGAAAGTGTGGAATATCACCATAAGGTATCTCTTTTTCAGCCTTGATCTCTTTGGCAAAATTTCCCAAACCACTACCTAACACTATACCTACAGCAGGTGTTCCGTTATATATGTTTTGAATGTAAGCGACAGCTTCGTTGATTTTCTGCATCATATTTTTATAAAATTTGTAGACGAAGGTACAATATTCTGTAATATTGATAATACTGGCATCGTTTGCATAAAGAAACGGCTAAAAAATATATTACGCAAATCATAACTCAGCACACTTTATTATCTTCGTCAAAATTTAAAAAAATGAACCTTCACGAATACCAGGCTAAGGAACTTTTAAAGAAATACAAAGTACCAGTACAAGAAGGTATTGCATGCAATACCCCCGGAGAAGCTGAAGAAGCTTACAGACAGATCAAAACTCAATTCGGCAGCAGCTTTGCTGTTGTAAAGGCACAGATCCATGCAGGTGGACGTGGTAAAGGATCGATTGTAGGTAAAGACCAACGTGGTGTTGCTGTTGGTAAAAATGCCGATGCCATCAAAGAAATTGCACAAAATTTAATTGGCGGAACTTTAGTTACTATTCAAACTGGCCCTGCCGGTAAAGTAGTAAATAAAATATTGGTAGCACAGGATGTATATTATGACGGCCCTAATCCTGTTAAAGAATTTTATTTATCTATCATGTTGGATAGAGCGAAAGGACAAAATGTGATCATGTATAGTACCGAAGGCGGAATGAACATTGAAGATGTTGCTCATGATACACCTGAAAAAATATTTAAAGAATTAGTATACCCAGGCGCTCCTTTACAAGGATTTCAGGCACGTAAAATTGCTTTTAATTTAGGTCTTAGCGGTGAGTCTTTAAAAAATTGCGTAAAATTTGTAACCAATTTATACAATGCTTATGTTGGATTAGATTGCAGCATGGTTGAGATCAATCCTCTTTTCAAAACAAGTGATGACAAGATCATTGCTGTAGATTGTAAGATGGATGTTGATGACAATGCATTGACACGTCACCCGGATGTTGCAGGTTTAAGAGATGTGAATGAAGAAGATCCTACAGAAGTAGAAGCAGGCAAACATAATTTGAATTTTGTAAAATTAGATGGTAACGTTGGTTGTATGGTAAATGGTGCTGGCCTTGCAATGGCTACCATGGATATGATCAAATTAAGTGGTGGTGAACCTGCGAACTTCCTTGATGTAGGTGGTACTGCTAATGCACAAACTGTAGAAGCTGGTTTCCGCATCATCTTAAAAGATCCAAAAGTAAAAGCGATATTGATCAACATCTTTGGTGGTATCGTTCGTTGCGACAGGGTTGCACAAGGTGTTATCGATGCTTATAATTCAATAGGTACGATCAATATTCCTATCATTGTTCGTTTACAAGGTACTAATGCTGATGTAGCAAAAGAACTGATCGATAAAAGTGGCCTTAAAGTTCAAAGCGCTATCCTATTAAGCGAAGCTGCTGCACTGGTTGGTAAAGCAGTTGCATAAGAATATATAATTAGCTTTCAATATTGAAAATCCCATTTTAATTAATGGGATTTTTTTATGCCCATGACCAGGTATTTTAATTACGAAAATCCTCTCCTATTTTGTATATTTAGTTTCAACATTTTTTATGAAAAAACTATTCTTTATACTTTCATTATTCTTTACAAGCAATCTTTTTTCTCAGACGATCATTGACCGTGACCCCGAAATTGCAAAGATGGTCAATGAAGTATCTTCTGATTCTTTAAGATCTTACATAAATACATTGGTAGCATTTGGCACAAGAAATACATTAAGCAATCAAAGCAATCCAAAACGAGGGATTGGTGCTGCCCGTAATTGGGTATTGAATAAATTCAATGCTTTCGCAAAATTATCAGGCGGTAGATTAACAGCAATGATAGATACCACTACATTATTACCAAATGGCAAACGTGTTGACAGAAAAATAATATTGGGAAATGTAGTGGCCATCTTAAAAGGAGCAGATACAGCAGATAAAAGGATATTAATGATCAGTGGACATCTTGATAATATGAGAAGCAGCCCTACAGATAGCATTGGAGATGCACCCGGTGCAAATGATGATGGCAGTGGTGTAGCAGCAGTTATTGAGTGTGCAAGAATATTAAGTCAGCATAATTTTTCTGCTACTATAATTTTTGTTGCAGTAAGCGGAGAAGAACAGGGCTTGCTGGGTTCAACATTTATGAGTGAAAAAGCAAAAAAAGAAAATTGGAATATAGAAGCAATTTTGAACAACGATATAATGGGCAGCAACAATAGTAATGAAACCAATATTATTGATAACACAAAAGTTCGTGTATTCAGTGAAGGATTGTCTGCATATGAAATTGAAAAACAAGCTTTAACTATTCGTAATTTGGGATTAGAAAATGATGGTAAAGCAAGGCAGCTGGCCCGTTACGTAAAGGAGATCGGTGAAAGATATGTGGACAATTTACAAGTTGTAATGGTTTATCGGAATGATCGATTTTTACGTGGGGGAGATCATACTCCTTATGTTGAAAGAGGATTTACTGGTGTACGCATTACAGAAATGAATGAAAACTTTACACGCCAGCACCAGGATGTAAGGACAGAAAAAAATATTCAGTATGGTGATCTTCCTGAACATATCGATTATGAATACCTGAGAAAAAATACTGCACTTAATCTTGCCAATCTTGCTAATCTTGGGAAGGCGCCTGCAACACCTGAGAAAGTAAAAATGGAAGTAAAAAAATTAACCAATTCTACTTCCCTATTCTGGGAAAAACCAAATACAGGAAATGTAAAAGGATATTATATTCTTATAAGGGAAACTACAAATGCTACTTGGCAGAAAAAAATATTTACCAAGGAAACATCTATCAGTTTGCCTTATTCAAAAGATAATTATTTTTTTGGGGTACAAGCTGTTAATTCAACAGGAAATGAGAGCCTTCCGGTTGTGCCAATGCCTGACAGATAAATCATCAATTACTTGCGTATTGAGTCCTCACTTTAACTTTACCATCTTTTTTTACTTTATAGATCATTGTATGTCTTTTATTTTCTTTCCATACATCTGTTCCATTGTAAGTAACTTCATAATGATTCATTTCTTTATTTACAACATAGCTTGAAGGCAATTCATCTACAGCGATCCAACCTCTCGTTGGACGGTCATAGTACAAGTAAGTCTCGGTAGCTTCATTATAATAAACATTCTTAGTTGGATAGTAAACATATTTTGTTGAGGAAGCTGCAATTTCCTGAGCATTGGTAATAGTGCAGATAGTTAATGTCAATAAGACGCTTAGTATTATTTTTTTCATAAAGTAAAATTTTGTTAAAAAAATAGTCCAAACTATATGCCATAAAATTTTTAAGGAAGAATAGAAAAATGAACTAAAATGATGGGCAATTTCGAGCATCATTTTCCACAGTGGACATAAAAAAAGCGATGCATCGCATCGCTTTTTATCGGTCATATTCGTTTAAGATTTTGGCTTAACTTTCATCTTGCCATTTTTCTTCATTTTATATTTCATTAAGTGCTCTTTGTTTTCTTTCCAAACATCAGTACCAGCATATGTCACATCAACGTGATGCGTTTTATCAGTAACAACATAAGTATTTGGTAAAGTTTTTACGGTCATCCATGTAGTAGTAGGATTATCGTAATACCAATAGTCTCCTGTTACTTCATTGTAATAAACATTTTCTGATGGATAATACCAGTATGTTGTTGTTGTCGTAACTGTAGGATCCTGTGCGTAAGTCTTGCTAACACTAAATATTCCAAGCATAAGTGCTAACCCTAAAATAACTCTTTTCATAATTTATCTGTTTAGTTAAAAATTTTGATCTATATAATTGTTTCAAACTATATGCCAACACATACAGTATATGAAAATGAATTGAAAAGGTACACTTGGGCCATGACGTGGTACCAATTCTACAAAAAAATGTGTAATGTATTCAGCAACAAAATATATTGTAAGATTATTTCAGCCCTGCTAATCCGGAATTATCAGGAGATAATTCATTTAACAAAGTATTGGTAAGACCATCTAAATTTTTCTTTAAATATGCTTTAGCTAGTAACCATTGTTCCTGTGTTGTTTCTTCAGGCTGCATTAATATAATAAAAGGACTTGTTGCAGATGCAGTAACAGGAGTTGCTTTACTTTCATATACATTCCCTTTATTGATCAATATCTTGGTAATTGTAAAAACTATTCTACCGTTAGTAACTTTTGCTGACCAATCTAGATAGTAATTAGCAAAATCACTTGCTTCTGTACTATCTGTATTTTTAAGTATTTTATATGGAGAGTAGAAAAACGCCTGACCGCTTATTATTCCAGCTTCTTTATTGCTGACATTTATTTTATCGTAAGTATTGTAAAAAGATTTCTCAAACCATGTATGAACTTTGTCGAAGATCTCATTTTTATTGAGAGCAATTCCATCCCAAGTTTTAGTATAAGTTACTAATTTATTCTGAGCAGATGCGCTAAGTAGAAAGGTGATGAATATTGAGGTAAAAATGATTTTCATATTTCTCTGTTTATATTCACTTAATAAATAGTTAAAATCATGCCATTACTATTTGATAATATAAATCAATAAGATATGTGTAAGCACGAGATCATTTTTCTACACATCGGGTAATTTTGGGTAAAAAAAATGTGCAGAATATCCTGCACATTCATTCAAAAAACGTTGTTATCATTTCAAAGGTATTCCTACTGAAATACTCCAGGTCCTGAATTTATTTCTATCATTTGCACTGTTATTATCTTCTGTTGAATTTATTTTCACTAATCCCAATCCGTAATTCACCTTTAGTAATAAATGTTGAAATTGCAAGCCCCCTCCTATGTTAAAGCCATAGTCGAAGCGTTTTAACCTGTTATAGCCTGCATTTTCCTGTTCTGATGTAAAGGGATCATCATCGCTGAATTGAATATCCGAACTAGACGAAGTTGTAACTGAGCCGAAATTTGTTTTTCTTTTTGATTTCCCTGCAATCCCAATTGCTCCATAAGGGCCGCCATGTACAAAAAGATCAGTTCCTTTTTGTAGCGGTATTGTTACTACTACGTTCAATGGTAGTTCAAGATAGAGAGGATTAAAAGTAGTCTTTATATAATCATTTCCACCGTTAAAATATGTTTCAGCCTTAGATCCTTTTCCTGTCAATAATAATCCTGTTTCTATATCAATTTCTTTTGACAAGCCGAACCTTCCCATCAACCCTGCATTAAAACTGAGCAATTGATTGTTTTTTTCCGTGTTTCCATCATTTGTAGTTGTAATATTCGCAAGGTTAAGACCACCCTGAACATATAAATTTTGGGCATTTGCATTATTAAATAGGAATAATGCAATTAATAAAGCACATACAGTTCTCATTTTGTTTAGTTTAGATTAAAAATAGTTTTCTCATCTATTTAAACAAAAATGTTGCCGATTGTTCTTTATATTTTAAAATGGAGTTTTAATATCTGCATCATTTACAGCTGTTTAACAGTTATTTGGCATGATATTTCAGTTATTTGTGTAAACTTTTCACTTTTGGCAAGTCTTACAAACAAATAAAATTGACTTATGACAAATAGAATACTTGCACTTTTGATTCTTACACTCTCCGCTAATTTGATCTATGCCCAAGACATTATCCTTTCGGGGAAATTAATTGACAAAACTGACGATGCTCCAGTAATAGGTTCTACGATCACTCTAAGATCTAACGGAGACTCTGGTATTATAAAAACAGCAAGTACTAATAATGATGGTGAGTTTAGATTTAGCGGACTTTATCCTGCAGCTTATACTTTAACAACAAGTAATCTTAATTACGAGAACATCTCACAAAGAATAAATTTACAGGCAAGCAACAAAGACCTGATCGTAATTCCTGTTACCCGTCTAAGTGCTATTCTTGAAGAAGTAACGGTAGTAGGAAAAACTGCTCCGGTTAAACAAAAAGGCGATACCACAGAATACAGTGCAAGTCAATTCAAAGTAAACCCTGATGCTACTGCGGAAGACCTTATAAAAAAAATGCCTGGTATCAGTGTTGATGCTTCAGGAAATGTAACAACATTAGGAGATCAGGTAAAAAAAGTTACTGTTGATGGACGTGATTTTTTTGGAGATGACGCTACCGCTGCACTTAAAAATTTGCCGGCAGAAATAATAGATAAGATTCAGGTGTTTGATAAACTGAGTGATCAGGCAGCTTTTACAGGATTTGATGACGGAAGCAGTACGAAGACGATCAATATCGTTACTAAAAAGGGAATGAACAATGGGCAATTCGGCAGGATCTACGCAGGTTATGGAACAGATAACCGGTATAACGCAGGAGGCAATATTAGCTTTTTTAAAGGTTCAAGAAGAATATCTGTTGTAGGATTATTTAATAATGTGAACCAACAAAATTTTTCCTCTGAAGACCTTCTGGGAGTTACCAGCAGTGGTGGCAATAGAAGTGGTGGCGGTGGTCGTGGCGGTGGTGGAGGAAATCGTGGAGGCGGTAATTTTGGTGGTGGGGGGAATAATTTTTTAGTAGGACAAACGAACGGTATCAGTAAAACAAACGCCTTTGGCTTAAATTATTCTGAGCAATGGAGTAAAAAACTGGATGTAACAGGTAGCTATTTTTTTAATAATAGCAATACAAGCAACAATCAGCAATCAAATACACAATATTTTATTAAAGGTTCGTCAGATCAGTTCTATGATGAAACAAATTTATCATCAACTAATAATTATAACCATCGTGTCAATCTAAGGTTCAATTATAAAATAGATGATAAAAATTCCATTACGTTCACCCCTGCCGTTAGCTTTCAGCAAAATAAAAGCGAAAGAAATAATAACGGAATAAGATACATTACCGCATCCGAATTAGTGAGTACTGCTAATACTTCTACTACATCTGATAATTCAGGATACAATTCGAATAATAATTTATTATACAGGCATGCATTTGCAAAAAAGGGCAGAACCATTTCATTGAACTTATCTGCAGGCTTTAATCATAAAGAAGGTGAATCTTATCTTTTTTCAAATAACAAATATTACGATGGAGGGATTGTGACATTGGATACTACAACCAATCAATTCAGTGACCTTTTGGTAAACGGGAAAAACTATGCGGCAAATGTTAGTTATACAGAGCCGATCGGTAAAAAAGGACAATTGCAATTCAGCTACTCTCCTTCAGTTACTAAAAATAACTCCGATAAGGAAGTTTTCAGGTTTGACAATGTAAGCAATAAATATTCTGAGCTTGATACTGCTTATTCAAATAAATTTGATAACACAACTACATCTCATACTGCAAATACCAGCTATCGTGTGGGAGATAAAGACAATATGTTCAATATAGGCGTTAGTTTTAAACATCTTGAACTGAATAGCGACCAGGATTTCCCCCGTGACCTTATAGTAAATAAAAGCTTTAACAACCTGTTGCCAAATTTGATGTGGCGCAAAAAAATATCTCCAAAAAGCAATATCAATATTATGTACAGGGCAACTACAAATGCTCCTTCTATTAGCCAGCTACAAAATGTGATAGATAATTCAAATACTTTATTGTTTACATCGGGTAACCCTGATCTGAGACAACAATCCAATAATGTTTTGAGCGGTAGGTATACTTATACCAATACCCAAAAATCAACCAGCTTTTTGGCAAATGTGTTCTTACAACAATCAAATAACTATATCGCAAATGCCAGTTATATCGCATCAGCAGATTCCGTTTTAGCTGATAATATCATTTTATACCGTGGTTCACAATTGACCAAACCTATAAATATAGACGGATATGCCAGTTTACGTTCACTTCTTACTTACTCTATGCCTCTTACATTTATGAAATCTACTTTAAATTTAAGTGGAGGTATAGGTTATTCTAAAATCCCAGGAATAGTTAACAATGCCAACTCTCTATCAAACAATTACAGTTATAATACAGGAGTGGTTATTGCAAGTAACATAAGTCAATATGTAGATTTCAATGTCTCTTATAATGCTAACTTTTCCAACTCAAAGAACAATATCAATTCGGCATTGAATACCAAATATGTTACACAAAGCGCCAGGTTGCAAGGAAACTTATTAAGCAAAAAAGGCTGGTTCTTACAAAATGATGTTTCAAATATTACTTACAGTGGCTTAAGTGCCGGCTTTAATCAAAGCTATTGGTTGTGGAATGCAGGGATAGGAAAGAAGTTCTTAAAAGATCAGGCAGGAGAATTGAAACTTTCCGTATTTGATCTATTGAAACAAAACCAAAGTATTACCCGTACTGTAGAGGCTACTTATATTGAGGATGTCCGTAACCAGGTACTGCAACAATACTTCATGCTTACTTATACTTATAAACTTAAAAATTTCGGTATAGCGGCAGCATCGATCAAAGGTACGGGAAGACAAACACCAGCGGCACCTATGATGGATAAGGGTGCATCGCAACCGGTAACACCTCCAGGTACCGGCACAACGCCACCTCCGGCAGTACCATCAGGAACGCAAACACCACCTCCGCCAAGTGCCCCTGGATTTTAATAGAGGCTTGGAGAGTTGAAGGATTTTTTATTAGCTTTAAGGAAGAAATCATTTTACTATGTCAATAGCCGAATCAATAAAAGTTTTTGTTACAGGTGGCACTTTTGATAAAGAGTATAATGAACTGAACGGTAGCCTTTTTTTTAAAGAAACCCATCTTCATGAAATGCTTAATTTGGGTAGATGTCGGTTGCAATTATCGATTGCCACATTGATGATGAAAGACAGCTTGGACTTTAATGAAGGGGATCGACAGGCGATTGCCGATGCTTGCAATAATTCTATTCAAGATAAAATTATAATTACACATGGAACTGATACCATGACAGTTACGGCAAGTTATTTATTAAAAAATTGCAATAATAAAACAATAGTTTTAACGGGTGCAATGGTTCCTTATAAGTTTGGTAGCTCAGATGGGTTATTCAACCTAGGGAGTGCTTTAGCCTTTGTACAAGTCCTTTCAGCAGGAGTATATATTGCCATGAACGGCAAAATATTTGAAGCTGGAAAGGTCAAAAAGAACACAGATAAAGGTGAATTTGAAAGCATAGATTAATGCCTGTCATCATACCCAAATTTTTCATTCAACGCAAAAACCGCCTCGGCTGAAAATTCATTCTTATGGATCAGTTGAAGCTGACCTTCTATCAAGCCTTTTTTCGTGTCTATTAAAGATTCATTTTTTTCAAGCAATGCCAGCGCAACAGCATCCCCAGAATTCGGCAACTGCCGGATAGCACTTACCACATCTTCCATCTGCTGAATAACAGCCAGTATCTGGTTAGGTATCCAGGATGTGATCGGCGTCCCCCCCGTTGCGGTAGCATATTTTGTATTTGCCATAATATACTTCTGAACAAACTGCCAGTGCCCATTTCGAAAATGATATATTTCTTCAAGTATTCCTAATAGGTAACATAGCCCTGTGGCATCTTTATTTTCGAGTAATTTGCCCATTAATCCTTTAGGATGTATCTCCTTCATCGACTTTTCAAGATCAATAAAAAAGGCTTGTATACATTCAG
This sequence comes from Bacteroidota bacterium, assembly GCA_040387955.1. GTDB lineage: Bacteria > Bacteroidota > Bacteroidia > Chitinophagales > Chitinophagaceae > Ferruginibacter. The sequence goes on from JAZKCS010000005.1 coordinate 221,073, forward strand.
GACGGTATTGACGAAGGTCTAACAGGTATTTGGTAAGTTCGTTTTCAGGATAGTAAAATATTACTCCTGAAAAAATATCTTCCATTGGTATAATATCATCCTGTGCTCCCGTTTGTCCCCTGAAAGCCTTGGGTTCATCCCAGACACCTTCATAAGTTACACCATCACCAAACAATTGATTGTTGCCCTTCACTCCCATTATAAATATCCTGAAATCATTGTAGTGTTGCCATCTTGAAGCCTTCCACATTTCTTTGCGACGCAGGTTCATTTGCTTCATCGTTTGCCAGTTCTTTGACAACAAATGTGAAACTGTGCTATTGTCACCTCCGGATAGCTGTTGAATGGTCTGCATAACAGTACCAACTAATCCCGGAGAAAACCTATTGATATCAACATGCAACATGATAAAACCTACCTCATCCGGCTGACCGGAGAAGCGATTGCACATGGTGATGTTCTCCCAATTAAGATCTCCATTTGGATCAAGCTTTTGATAATTACCCAAGGAATAAGAATAATGATAATCGAGCCAGGCAAATACATGCAATTTTTCAGCAACCTTACAAAATGGCTGGGCAATATTAGCAGGCAAAAAATTTCTGGCTTTGCCATAGTTGCCATCTTTCTGAAACTGTTGGTACGATGGCTCTAATAAATAAGCAGACACTAAAAAACTGTAAGACCTGAAGAGCCCTTGTATTATATAAATATCAGTTTCATTATTTACATCATCAATAAAATTCTTCAAGCCATGTACAGGTTCAACAATAGCATTGGGTGTAAATAATAACTCATTTCCATCACCAATCACTACAGGCATTTGGTCTAAGATATCTTGCACAGGTTTGTATTTTTCAGGAAGTGCAACAAGTGGCGCTTTAATAGGTAGGAAACCGAAATCAGCTCCCACATTAAAGAAGCCATCGGAATAGTTCGATAAAATTGGCATACAATCGTTATTAAATCTGTCTATGAAGTTAACGAAAAAAAAGATGCCATACACTGCAAATAACAATGTATGGCATGTAAGAAAAAGTAAAAAATTATTACTTTTTCATTTCAAAAGTTTCCAAAAACTTAGTTGTAAAATTTCCTTTTCTAAAGTCTTCATTTTGCATCAATTGCAAATGAAATGGTATAGTAGTTTTAATTCCTTCGATAACGTATTCGCTTAAAGCACGGCTCATTGTATCTAATGCTTCTTCACGGGTTTGTGCAACGGCAATCAATTTTCCGATCATACTATCATAAAACGGAGGTATCACGTAACCGGCATACACATGGCTATCAACACGTACTCCATGTCCACCTGGGGTATGCAGTACCGTTATCTTACCCGGACTAGGCCTGAAATCATTGTATGGATCTTCAGCATTGATACGACATTCGATCGCATGCATCTGAGGATAATAATTTTTACCACTTATTTTATGTCCTGCTGCAATTTTTATTTGTTCTTTTATAAGATCATAATTCACCACTTCTTCCGTAACGCAATGTTCTACCTGGATACGGGTATTCATTTCCATGAAATAAAAATTGCGATGCTTATCAACAAGGAATTCAATGGTACCAACACCTTCATAATTGATAGATGATGCAGCTTTGATAGCCGCCTCTCCCATTTTTTCTCTTAGCTCCGGTGTCATAAATGGAGAAGGTGATTCCTCGACCAATTTTTGGTGACGACGTTGAATAGAGCAATCTCTTTCACTTAAATGACAAACACTTCCAAACTGATCCCCTGCAACTTGTATCTCAATATGGCGTGGCTCTTCCACAAATTTTTCCATATAGATACCATCATTCTTAAAAGATGCTGCTGCTTCTGCTTTTGCATTGTCAAATGCTTTTTCGATCTCTGATTCGTTCCATACAACTCTCATACCTTTACCACCCCCACCTGCAGTAGCTTTTAATATTACAGGATAGCCAACTATTTTTGCTGATTCCACTGCATGAGCAACACTTTCTAATAATCCTTCAACACCCGGCACCACAGGTACACCTGCTTTGATCATTGTTTCTTTTGCCGTAACCTTATCTCCCATTGCATTGATCATATCCGGAGTTGGTCCGATAAATTTGATATTATGATCTGTACAGATCTGTGCAAATTTTGAATTCTCTGCCAAAAAACCATATCCTGGATGAATAGCATCTGCGTTGGTAATTTCTGCAGCCGCCATAATATGTGGTATGTTCAAATAAGATTCTGAACTGCTTGGCTTGCCAATGCATATTGCTTCATCAGCAAATTTTACATGCAAACTATTTCTATCAGCAGTTGAATAAACAGCTACCGTTTTAATACCCATTTCTTTACAGGTTCTTATTACACGTAGTGCAATCTCTCCACGGTTGGCAATTAATATTTTTTTAAACATTTTTCTGTTTTGAAAATTTGGAAATTTGGAGATTTGAAAATGTGAAAACCCGAAAAACTGAAGATGCTAGAATCTAATAATTCTTATCATCTTCAAATCTCCAAATTTTCAAATCTTCAAATTAAGCTGGCTCAACCAAGAATAACGGCTGATCATACTCCACCGGACTTGCATCCTCTACCAATACTTTTACGATCTTACCTTTTACTTCACTTTCAATTTCGTTGAATAATTTCATTGCTTCTATTATACAAACAACCTTTCCTTCATCAACATCATCACCTACATTGGCAAAAATAGGTTTACCCGGTCCTGCCTGACGATAGAATGTACCGATCATCGGACTTTTTATTGTAAGTAAATTATCAGCTTTAGGAGCAACAGCTTCTTTAGGAGCTGAAGGTCCCGCCGCGGCAGGAGCAGCTGCAGCTGGTGCTGATGCATATACTGGAGCAGATGCAACTACATGCTGTGCCGGATCTTTCTTTTGTTTAATGGTAATTTTGGAGCCTTCTTCTTCAATGGTTAGTTCGCCAATATTGCTTTTGTTGATAAGCTTTACAAGCTCCTGAATTTGTTTGATATCCATGTTAAAAGATTAAATGGTTTAATGAATCTAAACGGGCTGCTAAGATAGGGAATGATTTATCAAAATTGCAAATAATAAAAAATAAAAAAACAGGATTTTTGGCTTAAATCTGTTAAAAACTTAGCAAAAAATGCCCAAAACTCTCTAAAATCAGCCAAAAATGACTAAAAATAAAAAAAGCCGGTTGTTGAAAACCGGCCTTGTATAAATCATATTTTTTAGCTTATTCTTTCACTCTTTCTACGTAATCTCCCGTTTTGGTATTTACACGGATCAACTCACCTTCATTTACAAATAAAGGTACGTTTACAATAGCTCCTGTTTCAACCGTAGCCGGTTTCAAAGTACGTGTAGCAGTATCTCCTTTAGCACCAGGCTCACTATAAGTAACTAATAAAACAATTTTATCCGGAAGCTCTACTCCCATTGGTTGATCTGTTTCTCCATTGATCAATACAGATACTTCCTGTCCGTCTTTTAAAAACTTGGGAGCATCGATCATACTTTCCTGAACAGCTATCTGTTCAAATGTTTCGTTGTCCATGAAGTTGTAACCCGTATCATCTTTATACAAAAATTGATAGGCTTTCTTCTCAACCCTAACAGGGTAAATGGTTTCACCACTATTCCATGTCAATTCAATAGTACGACTATTGTCAACACCTTTTAATTTAGCCCAAACCTTTGCTGCTGCACGGGCTGTTTTATTTTGTCCGAATTCAATTACTGAATACAAACTGCCATCTACTTTGATGACCAATCCTGAACGCATGTCTGCTGTAGTTGCCATATCACTGTTTTTTATTGGCTGCAAAAGTAATGTAATTGTCTGAATCAGGATTCACAAGATTTAAGGATTTTCAGGATTACAGTATTTATTGTCTGAATCAGGATTTACAGGATTTAGAGATTTCAGGATTACAAAATTGTAAATTGAACACCTCTTGTTTTATGCAGATATCAATCCTGTTCATCCGATAATCCTATAAATCCTGATTCAGACAGGCATTTTACGGCAGCGTTCCCGTAGAAAAATTTACAGATCCCTCATAATAGAATACTGTAAACAATTACCTTTGCAGCGCAAATCAATTTATCAATAAAATAAATACATTTTACCATGAAAGTTACCGTTGTAGGTGCCGGAGCAGTAGGTGCAACATGTGCCGATAATATTGCCCGTAAAGAATTGTGTACTGAGCTTGTATTGCTTGACATCAAAGAAGGCGTTGCTGAAGGCAAGGCACAAGACATGATGCAGACTGCTGCATTACTTGGATTCGACACAAAGATCGTAGGTAGTACAAACGATTACGCAAAAACTGCTAACAGTGATGTTGTAGTAATTACTTCTGGCTTACCTCGTAAACCGGGGATGACAAGAGAAGAACTGATTGGTGTAAATGCTGGTATTGTAAAATCTGTTGCAGAAAACATTTTAAAATATTCTCCAAATACAATTATCATCGTTATCAGTAACCCAATGGATACAATGACTTATTTAGCATTGCAATCTACAGGCTTATCTAAACACAAGATCATTGGTATGGGTGGTGCATTAGACAGTGCCCGTTTCCGTTATCAGTTGAGCACAACGTTAGGTTGCAGCCCTGCTGACCTTAACGCAGTTGTTGTTGGTGGACATGGTGATACTACAATGATACCTTTGATCAGCAAAGCTACCTGGAACAGCGTACCTGTTACAGAATTCTTATCTGCTGAGCAACAAGAGAAAATTGTAAAAGATACAATGGTTGGTGGTGCTACCCTTACTGCTTTAATTGGTACATCTGCATGGTATGCTCCTGGAGCTGCAGGCGCTGCAATGGTTGAAGCAATTGTACGTGATGAGAAAAAATTATTTACTTGTTGCGTTGCCTTAGATGGCGAATACGGACAAAAAGATATTTGCTTAGGCGTTCCCGTTATCATCGGTAAAAATGGGTGGGAAAAGATCCTTGATTTTAAATTAAGTGAATCTGAACAAGCTGCTTTCAACAAAAGCGCTGATGCTGTAAGAAATATGAATGATGTTTTGAAAACATTATAATCCACTTACTTTAGATAAATTGAAGCCCCGCTGATAGCGGGGCTTTTTTGTCTGAATCAGGATTTATAGGATGATTGAATTTTCAGGATTAGAGCATTCTAAATGAAAAGCAAGTTGGTTTTCAAGAAACAAATCCTGATAATCTTTAAATCCTCAAAATCCTGATTCAGACAATTTTTTATGTACCCAACTTCAATACTACTATTAAGCTTCATTGGCGTCGCACTCTTGTACAGCATAACTTTATTGAGCTTTATTGAAGCGTAGATTAAATAATATACTTCACATATATTTGATTTGTCAAATAACGATATTCAAAAAACATGATTAAAAACCATCTCATTATACTCAGTATTTTTACAATATTTCTAATTTCCTGTGGCCCTACACAACAAGCAATAGAATGTAATGAATTTAAAAAAGGCAAATTCATTATGAAATCAAAGGTTGATAATAGTTATTTTATAATTAATAGAAATGATTCTACACAAACTGAAACCAATAACAAAACAGGACAAATCACAACAGCAAAAATTGAGTGGGCCGGTCCATGTTTTTATAAACTCTATTACAGCAAGCAAACACATAATTCCAGTGATACAATTACCCAATTTCTTCAAGAAAGACCATTAAATGTAAAAATATTAAAGAAAACGTTAGACTATTATGTCTTTGAGTCATACCTAGACAGTGTTAACTTTAAGTATTCAGACACAATGAGACTTTTTAAGAACTAATATCATCAGAAGCATTGTATCTTGACACATATATTTATTCCCAGTGCAACATCTCTTAACTCATATAGCCAATTTCTACCCTCTAAGTACCGAAGCAAAAAATAAACTTCAAGACTGTTTTCAAAAAGTGATCATTCCCAAAAATGAATTCTTGCTTACACAAGGACAGATCTGCAGGCATCTTTATTTTTTAGAAAAAGGTGCATTACGTGGCTTCTATAATTTAGATGGTAAAGAGATCACACATTGGTTTGGTTTTGAAAATGATTTTGTAACATCCTTTCATAGTTTTATAACACAGGAACCTGCAATAGAAAATATTCAATTACTCGAAGGTGCTGTATTATGGTCGATATCAAAAGAAGAATTAACAACCTTATTCAATCATCATCATGAAATTGAGAGGCTCGTGAGAATTGCTTACGAAAAATATTATATCCGCATCGAAGAAAGATTTGTAAATGCTCAATTTAAAACTGCAACAGAGCTTTATGAAAATCTTTTACAGCAAACACCGCATATTTTAGAAAGAGTTCCGCTGGGACATATTGCATCATACCTCGGTATAAGCCAGGAAACACTTAGTAGGATACGCAATAAGTTTTAACATTTATATTTATCGTTTTTGACAATTGTCAAAAATTACTCCATTGCTTACAGATAGTTTTGTTTTCATAAAAAAATAATATGGAACAAAAACAACTGCAAGCACCATCAGCCGCTTTTATAGCAGCATCATGGTTAACATTATTTATTGGTATAATTGCATTCAACATCGGGTTATGGAATGCTGAAATGGAACTTAATGAGAAAGGATATTATTTCACGGTACTCATCTTCGGCCTTTTTTCTGCTATCTCCGTACAAAAAGCTGTACGTGACCAACTGGAAGGCATTCCCGTAACTAATCTTTATTATGGTATAGCGTGGTTCTGCACAATATTAAGCGTAGTGCTTTTAACAGTAGGTTTATGGAATGCTGAATTATTAAGAAGTGAAAAAGGATTTTATGCTATGTCTTTTGTGCTGAGTTTATTTTCAGCAATTGCGGTGCAAAAAAATACAAGGGATAGTAAAGTTGCAGAGCATGTAGAATGATAAAATAAAAAGCCTTCTTAAATGAAGGCTTTTATTTTTTATGAAGTTAATTTTTATAATTTATTATAAGCCTTGGCCTTTTTGCAGGATCACTGTATTCGTTACTTAAAAAACCAATTGAGCGATAGGTTTCTTCCTTTTTAAGCCTTATACTAAACCCATAATTATTTGTTGCATTCATTTGTTTAACTAGATCCGTTACATCGAAATTCACAATATTATATTCCCATTGTGAAGTAGATATAGGCAATTCAATTTGCCCTTCTGCTGTGGAAGCTGGCTGATTATTCCATGTAACTGTTTCTTCTTTCCAATTTTCAATCACTCTTTGCAGCACTACTATATTATCCCCTTTGTTTCCCTGTGGTATTGCATTAGAAGGAAATTTATCTGGAAACCCAAACAATGAAAGTTTGGCTGATACTATTTTACTTTTTTGGGGTATTTTATCTAATGCAAATTTTAATACAGCTCTACCTGTAACGGGTACGCCGTATACCGTCCATTTATAAATCGGTAACTCATTTGATTCGCCACCCTTTGCATTGCAATTCTCCGGACGGTCTTCAAAGTAATTAAGATGTGCATCATCTACATCAGCAGCACTTTCAAAAACAATTGTTTTTGTTTTATGTTTACATCCTTCTTTTGTTGTTGCACTTAGTATTCCCAAAGACAATAAAATTAAAAAGAACGAAATGCTTTTTCTTCTCATTTAATATTTTATTTTATTTCTTTACCTGTTTTATCAATATAAAATGTGCGATTTTCTGCATCTTTCACCCAAGCCATACCTGCATCAAAATTTTGTGCATCGTTGTAAATAGCTGGTATTATTATCTTACCGCTTGGATCTATAAACCCATATTTACCATTGATCTTTACTTTAGCTACTCCTTCAACAAAACCTCCAATGGATTCATATTGGATAGGTATAACCAATTTGCCTGTTTTATCTATAAATCCATATTTACCATCTTTCTTCACCCATGCCCTATCGTAACCAAAACCCGGAGAAAAATCATCATAGGCATCATAAAAAAGTTCTTTACCTGTTGAATCTATCATACCTTTTTTATTATCTCTTCTAAAAACAAATATTCCATCATAATAATCATACGGCGAAAACATATAATCCGCTTCAGTAATCTTTTTTCCCGTTGCTAGATCTACAAGCCCTGATCTATCAGAGCCACTGTTTTTATACATAGCCAATGCTCCACTTGCTTTATCAATACGATAAATATTATTGAACTGTGGTTCAGTGGTAACAATACCTTTAGTATTGATAGCTCCCTGTAAATTTTCTGTGTTTGTAAAAACTGCATATCCTTTTTGAAACAGGTTCATATATTTATAAGTAGGCTGAACTATCCAATTAAATTTATCGTCCATCAATCCATGCAAATTATTTTGACCAGCAATAAATAAACCATTTTCTGTAGCTGCTATTCTTGAATATTCAAATGGAAGTAATTCTTTAAACTTATTATCCACCAACCCGTATTTTCCATTTTTTATAGCAGTTATTTTTTTGCCGTCTATTCTTATATTCTGAAGTACTAGGTCAGCAGGAGGAGTAAATGTTTTTCCTGCTGAATTATAATAAAATATCTTATTAGCAGTATCTACAACTCTTAAAAACACACCGTTACTAAGGTCACCGTACAGATCTTTATAGATTACCGGAACTATTTCTTTACCATTTTTATCCAAGACACCTCTGAATGTTATTCTAGAAGGCTTGCCCAATATCATTCTTGAAGAGTCCAACTTTTCTTTAGTCGCTAGTGCATAACCATATTTGAAATCGCTTATAGATGTATAGATTGGCGGCACTATCTCTACTCCTTTTTCATCCAGCACACCTACAAGTGTATATGTTTTATTAAACACAGACCGGCCTTCTGTAAATGCTGAAGGTTTATAATAATATTTTGGCTCTACTACAACTTTTCCTTTTTTGTCTTTGAAACCCCAGAGATTCTTGGTATTCTTAAACGCTGTTAGTTCTTGTCCGTAAGTTGTAAGTGTAGAAAACAAAATGAGTACAAAAAAAACATTGATCTTTTTCATGTGATGGAAAGTTTAGTACTTAAAAATAGATACAAAAAACCAGAAATCTGATACCCCAGCTTGGGTATTTTTAATAACTCTCTATACTCTTTTGTAAGAAAGTATTACTTTGTGCCACTAAATTTATATTCATGGCAAGAGTAAACACATATCTCAATTTCCCTCGTAATACAGAGGAAGCATTCAATTTTTACAGATCCGTTTTTGGCGGAGAGTTTGGCGGAATGGGCATTGCCCGTTTTAAGGACATTCCTCCACAAGATGGTATGCCTCCATTACCTGATGCAGATAAAGACCTTATCATGCACATCGAATTAGCGATTACAGGCGGACATGTATTGATGGGAACAGACGCACCTGAATCAATGGGATTCACTGTAAATTTTGGCAACAACATTTATATAAGCCTTGAGCCTGATACCAGGGAAGAAACAAAAAAAATATTTGATGCGTTATCTGCCGGAGGCAAAGTGAGTATGGAACTAGGTGATATGTTCTGGGGAGCCTATTTCGGAAGCTTAACAGACAAATTCGGGGTATAGTGGATGTTCAATTGTACCGAGAAAAAATAAACTAAGTAGTATGTAAAGACATTTATTTCAAAGAGAACTCCATCTCTGAAATAAATGTCTTTTTGTTTTAAGATCATGGAATTTCAGCAACAACTTTATTGATCTCTTTTCTTATTTCATCCAATGCTGGCGTCCACCCTGTAGCATTGTCTGTATCTATGATCTTTTTCATTTCATCAAGTTCTTTTTTTCTTAATGCTACATACTCTAAAAGTTTATCTGCTCTTTTATGCAGCAATTGAGCAACTTCAAACTGTTTTGTTTTAATCAACTCAATTTCCATTTGTTGCCATTGAGGATATGATACGTTGTCGATCTGCATTTTAAGAGCATCATCCATTCTCGCTGAAGAATCTTCGATCGGAGCCATTGCCATGGCTTGTCTTCTATCAAAATCAAACATTATATCATTAAACTTCTCATTGTCTTTAAAACTTGCCGCATCAACTATTGCTAATTCTTTTATTCTTTGTTGGCTTGAGATTTTATTCTTTTCCAAAAATTCATACCCTATCACAAGTGTGGCTAAAATTATAAGCGGTAATATCCAACTTACTTTCTGTTCATTATTTTCCTTCTTTATACCAAATGCATAAACATATCCTACCACTAACCCGCTAACCAGTCCGCCTACATGAGCCGAATTATCTACGCCACTTTTCATTCCATAAACAAGATTAAATACAACAAAAATCCCTATACTTTGCAACAATGAATTCCTTACTGCTTTCGGGATAAGGCTGGTAGTGAGCAATGCAAGAAAGACTCCATACAATCCAAAAATAGCTCCCGATGCTCCTGCACTATTTATTCCCTCTTTATGCCACCATAAACTTACTACGCTTGCTATAATTCCAGTGCATATATAAGCAGTAGTATATTTTATTTTACCCAACATTGGTTCCAAATAAACTCCAATGGTATAAAGGCAATACATATTCATCAATAAATGAATGATGCCGAAATGAATAAAGACATTAGTAAATAATCTCCACCAATCTCCACTTAAAGTCAAAGAGGAATAGTTGCTCCCCCATTTGGCATGTACTAAACTATTAGGCTCAAAAATACCAGCCCCATTTAATGCCATTAAAATAAACACCAGCATATTTATCCCGATGATGGTATATGTTACGTATAGGTTACCGGTACTTAAATGCATGGCCTTATCTATTTCTATTGCACTTTTTTCTTCCTCTTCAGCTGCAATTAAAGTAGCAGCTTTTAAATCTTCTAATACAGTTTTATTATTTTGCAATACAGACTCTGATATATTATTCTTTGCAGATTCAAAGACCCTTATAAACTCTTCAGTATTCTGCTTATTTTTTCCTGTTATATCAACCATTTCCCCATTCACCATTTCGCTGCTAACAGTTATTTCTGTACCATCGCTACTTACAACTATCGATTGTCCTTTCGTCTTCCAATTTACTGGTGTACTTCCAATGATCATTTCCGGGCCTGCATAACGCACAGGCCAACCCAAAGTTTTCATAGCCTCGTAAGCTATAGCCAAAGTTGTTGCAGTATCAAGATTTGTAAGTGAAATTGTTTTGTACTCTTTGAGCATTATCTTTTTTTTGCTAAGGTGCAATGTTTTTTGATAACAGGCAAGTATAAAAAAAAGGAGTAAGAACTTAATCTTACTCCTTCAACCTTATCATCAGCATATTTGCAAATATGCACACTAGAAATTATTCTTCTTCATCAAAGCTCATCGCTTCTTTGGTAGTCTGTAACAACTCGTATTCTTCTTTACTACCTACGATCATATTTTCGAACTCACGTAGACCAGTACCTGCTGGTATCGGATGACCTGTAATAACGTTCTCTTTCAAGCCCATCATAAGATCCGTTTTACCATTTATAGCTGCACTACTCAATACTTTTGTAGTTTCCTGGAACGAAGCGGCAGATATCCAGCTTTGAGTACCTAATGAAGCTTTTGTAATACCTAACAACAACGGCGAAGATGTTGCCGGCTTAGCATCACGAAACTCAACAAGTTTTTTATCTGCTCTTCTTAAGATAGAATTTTCTTCTCTTACATCACGAAGTGTAACGATCTGACCGGTTTTAAGTTTACCACTTTCTCCATGATCAGTAACAACTTTTTTATCGAAGATGTTATCGTTCTCTGTGTTAAAGTCTAATTTATCTTCAGTATCTCCTTCTAAGAATATAGTATCACCAGCATCTTCGATGGTTACTTTACGCATCATTTGACGAACAATTACTTCGATGTGCTTATCATTGATCTTCACACCTTGTAAACGGTAAACCTCTTGAATTTCATTTACAACGTATTCTTGTACTGCGAAAGGACCTTTGATAGACAAGATATCTGCCGGTGCGGTTTGACCATCACTTAATGCAGCTCCTGCTTTTACAAAATCACCATCCTGAACAAGGATCTGACGAGTTAATGGAACTAAATATTTACGAACAACGCCATCTTTTGCTTCCACAATGATCTCTCTGTTACCACGTTTGATATTACCAAAAGCAACCACACCATCAATTTCACAAACTACCGCGGGGTTACCAGGGTTTCTTGCCTCGAATAACTCTGTTACACGTGGAAGACCACCCGTGATATCTTTCAATTTACTTAATACCCTTGGAATTTTAACCAACACTTGCCCGCTTCTTACACTGTCGCCTTCTTCTAAAACGATATGGCTACCTACAGGTAAGTTATAAGATTTGTGTTCTTTACCTTCAATAATGATAGAAGGTAATTTGGTTTTATCTTTTGTTTCAATAATTACTTTCTCTTTGTGGCCTGTTTGCTCATCAGCTTCTTCACGGAAGGTTACACCTTCAATTACTGCTTCAAATTTAACTGTACCCACAATTTCAGATACGATAACATTATTGAACGGATCCCATGTACAAATAGCTTCACCTTTCTTAACAACCTGTCCGTCTTTTACATTTAAAGTAGCACCATAAGGAACGTTGTTAGTGATCAATAAACGATCATTTTTAACATCCATGATACGAACCTCACCTGTACGACCGATTACCACATTGATCTTTTTACCTTCAGCATCTTCGGTAGCTACTGTACGTAGACCATCGAACTGAATAGTACCATCAAATTTAGAAGGCAAGGTAGATTCTACAGAAGCAGAACCAGCCACACCACCCACGTGGAAGGTACGTAATGTCAACTGAGTACCAGGCTCTCCAATTGATTGTGCAGCGATAATACCTACTGCATCACCTTTTTGAGCTAAGTAACCAGAAGCAAGGTTTTTACCATAACATTTCACACACACACCACGTTTGCTTTCGCAAGTCAATACTGAACGAATTTCTACAAATTCAATTCCGCTCTCATCGATAGCTTTAGAAGCATCTTGTGAAATTTCTTCACCGGCAGCAACTAATAACGCTTCTGTTACCGGATGGAATACATCATGCAAAGAGGTACGTCCTTCAATTCTATCAGCCAATGGTTCGATGATATCTTCATTATCTTTTAATGCTGAAGTTGCAATACCACGAAGTGTTCCGCAATCTTCATCTTTAATTACCACATCTTGTGCAACGTCAACCAAACGACGAGTCAGGTAACCTGCATCCGCCGTTTTCAACGCCGTATCCGCCAAACCTTTACGAGCACCATGGGTAGAGATAAAGTACTCCAATACATTCAAACCATCTTTAAAGTTTGATAAAATTGGGTTCTCAATGATCTCACTTCCTGATGAACCAGATTTACGTGGTTTAGCCATCAACCCCCTGATACCAGCCAACTGTTTAATTTGTTGCTTACTACCACGGGCACCTGAATCAAGCATCATATAAACAGAGTTGAACCCTTGTTTATCTGCTGCTAATTCTCGTATAAGCGTTTCCGTTATACGTGTATCTACCCTACTCCAGATATCAACTGTTTGGTTGTAACGTTCGTTATTGGTGATTAAACCCATATTGTAGTTATCCCAAACTTCATCAACTTCTACAGTTGCGTTGTCGATCAATTCTTGTTTAATATCCGGAATGATCAAGTCATTAATGTTAAATGATAATCCACCACGGAATGCCATACGGTATCCTAATGTTTTGATATCATCTAAGAATTTAGCTGTAGTAGGAACGTTTGTCCATTTAATGATATCACCAATAATTTCTCTTAAAGATTTTTTGGTCAATAATGCATTTACAAATCCTACAGTTTTTGGAACGTGTTGGTTGAATAATACTCTACCAACTGTAGTTTCAATTAATTTATAAGTTAATGTGCCGTCGTCATTTCTGAAGTTGGCTTTAACTTTAATATGAGCATGAAGATCTATCTGTTGTTCATTGTATGCAATGATCACTTCCTCTGCAGAGTAGAAAGCCTTTCCTTCGCCTTTTACTTTTTCAGTATCAGTAGATTTTTTACCCTTAGTAATATAATATAGACCTAACACCATGTCCTGAGAAGGAAGGGTGATCGGTGTACCATTTTGTGGGTTCAGGATATTGTGTGAAGACAACATCAATAATTGAGCTTCCAAAACAGCAGCATTGCTCAAAGGCACGTGAACCGCCATCTGATCACCATCGAAATCGGCGTTGAACGCCGTAGTAACCAAAGGATGCAATTGGATCGCTTTACCTTCAATTAATTTCGGTTGGAAAGCCTGGATAGACAATCTGTGTAGTGTTGGGGCCCTGTTCAATAAGATCGGGTGACCTTTCAAAATATTTTCAAGAATATCCCAGATGATTGCTTCTTTCTTATCAACTAATTTACGAGCAGATTTTACCGTTTTAACGATACCTCTTTCAATTAGTTTACGAATAATAAATGGCTTAAATAATTCAGCAGCCATATCTTTTGGTAAACCACACTCATGCATTTTCAATTCAGGCCCTACAACGATTACAGAACGACCAGAATAATCCACACGTTTACCTAACAAGTTTTGACGGAAACGTCCTTGTTTACCTTTCAATACATCACTCAAAGATTTTAACGCACGGCCACCTTCTGCTTTTACAGCATTTGATTTACGTGAGTTATCAAACAATGAATCGATCGCTTCCTGTAACATACGTTTTTCATTACGTAAGATTACTTCCGGTGCTTTAATTTCCATCAATCTTTTCAAACGGTTATTACGAATAATAACACGACGATAAAGATCATTCAGATCAGATGATGCAAAACGGCCACCATCCAAAGGAACCAATGGACGTAATTCAGGTGGAATAACAGGAATATATTGCATAACCATCCATTCAGGACGGTTGTTGATTCTTGTATTAGCATCACGAAAACTCTCTACTACGGATAGACGCTTTAAAGCATCAGCTTTACGTTGTTGAGATGTTTCGTTTGCAGCAGCATGACGAAGATCAAAACTTAATTGATCAAGATCGATCCTTGCCAACAAATCACTAACGGCCTCAGCACCCATTTTAGCGATGAATTTATTTGGATCTTCATCAGGAAGATGTTGGTTATCTTTTGGTAAAGTATCCAAAATGTCCAAATATTCTTCTTCAGTTAAAAGATCACCAAAGTTTTGTCCTTTATCTGCACGGATACCTGATTGAATAACTACAAAACGTTCGTAGTAAACAATTGTTTCTAATTTCTTAGAACTCATTCCTAGTAAATAACCAATTTTATTTGGCAAAGATTTAAAATACCAGATATGAACCACCGGAACTACCAATTTGATATGTCCCATTCTTTCACGACGTACTTTTTTCTCTGTCACTTCAACACCACATCTGTCACAAACTATACCTTTATAACGGATACGTTTGTACTTTCCACAAGCACATTCATAGTCCTTAACCGGACCAAAAATTCTTTCGCAAAATAAGCCATCTCTTTCAGGCTTATACGTACGGTAGTTAATGGTTTCAGGCTTTAATACCTCACCAAAACTTTTTTCTAAAATACTGTCAGGAGAAGCCAATCCAATAGTGATCTGAGAAAACACTGGACGGGGACGATTTTCTTTTTTGAATGCCATATATTATTTGGAGAATTTTAAAATAGTGGGCAAAGGTAAGTATTTTTATAATACAAAGAATATTTTCAAGCCTAAATAAGCCTTATTGCCGCACATTATAAAGCGTAGATGGGAAATCCCATCTACGCTCAATTATAGGGTAAGAATCAATTATTTACAATTTAGTAAACCTTTTGGTTGCAAAAACCCCATTTGCATTTGCTATCTGGATGTAATACACCCCTTTGTTTAACCTTGAAAGGTTCACATTTATCATATTTTCTGCTACTTTTTTTGAAGTTACAGTATACCTTTTACCCATTGCATCTAGTATCCTGATATCAGCTTTTGCCGTAAAAGCCTGTTGGCTTTCAATCATTATAGACGTGGTAGCAGGGTTAGGATAAGCATTTATATCAAAGATATAATTATCCAAAAGTATCTTCTTAATGCCACTATATTTTATGCTACCATTATTGTCAATGATTGCAAGGCGGTAATAAATTATCTTTCCTATTGAACTGTTGTCCTGAATATTATATTCACCCATACCTTGAGGTAATAATTCTGAGAAATGTGTCCAGTTTACTGCATCTGAACTTGTTTCCACTATAAACCTGTTCACATTAACTTCGGAGGCAGTTCTCCAGTTAATAACAATACCATTGTTTTGCCTGTAAGCATTAAAATTACTTAAGATCACTGGTAGAGGTCCTCCGTCAGGACCAGCGCCGCAAGATGCAAGGTCGCCACGTAAAACAGCAGGAAATCCAGTAGCGCCATTTAAAAGCGTGATTGCCCCACTATACATGCCTATACCTACCGTTGTTGCCTTGTAAATATTACCATTTGTAAATAGTATTAAAAAATTCCCTTCTTTGTCAAATAAAGTACCTGCTACTTCATTGCTTGCGTTAGCAAATGATAAAATAACTGGAGCCGCTACAGCTGAAAGTACTCCGGTAGTAGGATTCAATTTCAGCATTTGACCATAAAAACTTCCTGTTGGATTTGATAGATCAGGAAAAGTAACATAAGTGTATAATTGCCCATCAAATTTATTGTAGATAAGGTCTCTAATACCAGAATTCTGAACAGCTAAAAGTGTTTGGGTTCCAGTAATAGTAGCCAGGTAAAGTGCTGCATCATTACTCGGATTTGTTATTTCAACATAAGTTGGCTCTAATTCTCCTGTACCTGGTAATAAAATTGCAGTACCAGATAATTTACCCAGCAAAAGATTGGTGATCTCGAATTCGACACCTAAAGGATCATTATGGTTGGGATGTACTTTAGCACTTACCGCTGTAAAATAATAATTACCCAATTGGTCAAATTCACCAGCAGCAGAGTTTATTATAGAAGCATTTGATGGTGCAGCTACTGGCGCTTTAGGTGCTTTGATAATACCTACCTGCTCAGCAACTCCATTAATTCCAATGCGATAAAAAGGGATTGACGGCCTAAATGGTAAACTTAGATCTACAGATGGTAATCCTGCATTTAGCCCATACAAATAGCCATCCACTGAATTTACCCCTACTCCATTTACTTGTAAATTTAAAAGGGGATTTGCAGGATCCTTAATTGGACCGCTTAATAAAGAAGGGGTGCCGGTTGCAGTAGCTATCGTATAAATAGACATTGGATTAAAAATGCCGCTATTATTACCTGCTCTTGCTACGGCAAAATTACCATTTGGACAGCCCACATAGGGAACTGGTGAAATTTGAGTAAATCCGGGAAGACCTATCGAAAGAATTCCCATGATAAGGGGTAGAACTTTTCTCATAATAAAAGTATTTAAGTTTTTTAAATGAATTAATAACCTTTCAAGGTATTTCTATAGTCAAATCCACAAAAGTAGTGCCAAGGGGAAAATCAACGTATTGATATACAATACCGCTCATTTTCATATAAATGCTCTACATTTCTTTAAGTCAAATCCCCAAATTGTAACTTCTATTACACGATTAAACAAAAAAAGTAGCTGAATAACTTCAGCTACTTAAGAAAAAGAAGGGTGATACAACTTATTGCTTTATAAATCTACTGGTATATTCTCTTTTCTTACTATAGATACGAAGAAAATATGCGCCGTTTGGCAAACCACTAACATTCATTTTAATTGTATTGCTTACAATTGTTTTAGTCGGAATATTTTGTAACTGACCAATGAAGTTTAATATTTCAACTTTGGTATCAGTACTAAAAACGAATTGACTTTCAATTATTAATGTATTTGTAACCGGATTTGGATAGCTGGTTATTGATAGAGCCAAATCATTTGCTGTTATTTTTTTGATCACACTTAATACAATTTTCCCATTTTTATCAATGGTAGCAAGTCGATACAAAACTGTTGAGTTATTTGCATTATCAATGTATTGATATTGTCCCCCATTTGCATTCGCAGCATTTGCAGTCACCGTAGAAATAATTTTCCAGTTAACACCATCTATACTTTTTAAAAGTGTGAATTTCTCTACGTTGATTTCCGATGCAGTTTGCCATTGAATAGCAATTGTATTATCTTTTTTAAAAACATTAAATGACTTAAGTTCTACTGGTAAGGGGCCTGCTTCGATAGAACTTCCGCAAGAGGCCATATCACCACGAAGCGGATCAGGTAAACCTGTATTTGCATTTAACAACGAAATACTACCATCAAATTTTCCAATAGTATTTTCATTTGCTCTATACATATCTCCATTTGAAAAAAGTATCAGGAAATTACCACTGATATCAATGAATGTTCCTGCTACTTCATTAGATGCTGTAGCAAAAGGAAGAATAACAGCAGGCGCAACTGCTGATAGTATCCCGGTATTAGGATCAACTTTCAACATCTGCCCATAAAAGCTTCCACCCGGATTAGCAGGATCAGGATATGTGACATATGTGGCTAATAAGTTATCGGTATGATCAAATACAAAATCTCTTAACCCTGTATTTACTGCAGAGGAAAGAGTTATAGATGCATAAATGCTAGTCAAATATCCAGTTGCATCCCCACTTGGATTAGTAACCTGAACATAGGTTGGAGCCAATGCGGCAGTACCAGCCGGTAGCCCACTAATATTTGCAAGCGTTCCGATAAACAAACGTGATGGAGAAAAGGTGCTTGCAGTTGGATTTAAAAAATTAGGTACTACAACTCCGGTTGCTGCTGAAAAGTAATAATTATCAAGCTGATCTATTTCACCGGCTGCAGCACTTACTACAGATGCATTTTCAGGAGTAATAACAGCAGGCCCGGCAATTGTGCCTAATTGCAGAGCCTGTGCATTTGAACCAATCTTGTAAAAAGGAATTTTGGGGATTATTGGAAGAGAAAGCGGAACAGCAGGAATTTCAGCATTTAATCCATATAGAAAACCATCAGCGGTATTTAACCCTACACCATTGATCTGCAGATTGGCTGCGGTAGCAGGGTTTAAAATTGGACCGCTTAATAATGTTGGAGTGCCTGTAATGGCATTGACATTATAAATACTGTAAGGATTTGTATTTGTTGCATTCGTGCCAGCACGAACAACAGCTACATTCACATTAGGGCATCCAACAAAAGGAATAGGTTGGGCAAGTACGGAAAAAACGGGCATTACAAAAGAAAGAGAAAGTAGAATTTTCTTCATACAACATGATTATTTTAGAAATTATGAAAGGGTATAATACACAGTCGTATTTATGCATCAAAGAGTTGCATATTGAGAGAAAATCACATAAAATTTATTTGAAATCGAAAAGCGTAGCAGTAAAAACACCTCTTTCTCTTTTTTTGAAGATGGCTTTCCAGTTACCATTATAACGTATCAACGAGGGAACTAACAAATTTCCAAAGTGTGTCATCTGAACTTCCATTTGTACTTTAAAATCATAAACACCTGCATCATAACTTAAAACATAGTTACGAGCAACTACTTCATAGGTCTTATCATCAAACCATGTATTCATTTCATCTACAACCACATCCCCTTCTTTACCCGGCTTTACTTTTTGTTTAAAAATATAACAACTTGTTTTATTGTATTGATCCATATCAATACTCAAGTCATAATTATCCGCCATATCATCATCATAAATGGCAGTTTTATTACTGAGAAATGGTATGCCTCTTATTTTTTTCCCGGGATTAAAAAACAATGTCTTTAATTGCTCTTTGTGTTTTTCCATACCGCTTTTTCCTTCCGTTGAAAATTCTCTACCTGTCACAATATTATCTTCGCCACAGATAGAATCCTTTGTAAAAAAAAGTGACGCATACATCTGTGCCGTATAATAATTATACTGATGATCTTTTGTGTAAAAATCTCCTGTGGCTTTCTCTTCAAGCACTTCCATCTTGCGGCAATTATTTTCACGAAGCTGCTTTGTTTTACTGATCAAAGATGCCTGTACCTCTCCATCTTTTTTCAACATTCTTATATCGTTATTAGCAGAAAAACCAATGATATGCAAATTGCGAAATGCCTTATAAAAACTTGAATCATTTTTAATGTGGTTAATGAAAGTTGGAACGTTCAATTTATTATCAATAACTACTTCACTTAAAGTCACAACTTTTTTGCCGACATAAATAGATGTGTCCCCGTCTTTAGGAGTCAAGACCTGTGCAGATAAAGAAATTGCAGAAACACAACAAAATAAAAAAGGTATGACCAAACGAATCATACCTGCAAATTATTACAAATGCTGTAAAGGAAAAGCAAAATTATTTTGGGAAGACCATTCTGTAGTCCACTTTTATTTTGCCTTTGCTGATATCATCAAATTTTCTTTTTAATAAAGTACGTCTGAAAGGCTTCATGTAGTCTATAAACAATTTGCCTTCAATATGATCATATTCATGCAGAATAACTCTTGCAGTTATGCCATTAAAAGTTCTTGTTTGTGGCTGAAAATTTTCATCAACATAATTCAATGTGACGGTTTCTTTACGCATTACATCTTCTCGTATTTTAGGAATACTAAGACAACCTTCATTATAGCTCCAATCCTTCCCTCCTAATTCCTCAATATGAGCATTAATGAAAACTCCTTTGAATCCGGGAGCATCTGGATAATCAATTTCTTCATCATCATCTTCTTCAATATTAGCAAAGATCTGTTCGCTATCAACAATGAATAAACGAATATCTTTATTGATCTGCGGAGCAGCTAACCCTACACCGTTACTATTGTACAGAGTTTCCCACATATCGGCTAATAGTTTATCCAGCTCTGGATAATCGGGAGTAATGTCGTTACAAACTTTTCTTAAAATAGGCGAGCCATACGCCACGATAGGTAAAATCATAAACCCTCTAACTCCCTAAAGGGAGAATTTATATTTTGATGAATAATGATACAAAAGTAATCCTTAGTAACGAGATGAGAAAAGAGTTTCCTTTTTGAAGTGCTAACGGCCCTTTAGGGCTTTGGGTTACTACTTTGTAAGTATTCCTGAAGCATTATTGTTGCCGCAATCACATCTACATTCCCTTTGACCTGGCGGTCTTTTTTCTTCATACCCATTTCCAGCATGGCGTTTTTGGCCATCTTTGAAGTATACCTTTCATCAACGGTTTTGAGTGGCATCTGAGGAAATTCTTTTTTCAACTTTTTGATAGCGCCTTTGACCAACGGTGTGCCATGCGTATCCGATTCATCCCAATTTAATGGCATACCAATAATGATCAATTCAACCGTTTCTTTTGAAAAATAATCTTTTAAAAAGGGGATCAATGTTTTTGATTCGATCGTAGTTAAGCCAGTGGCAATGATCTGCAAGGGGTCTGTAACGGCAATGCCTGTGCGTTTTCCTCCGTAGTCTATTGATAAGATCCTAGCCATTTTAATTTACAATTTGGGATGTACGATTTACGATTTCTTTCTAATTGATAAATAAATCTAATAAGACGAATACTGCAAATACTACTGATGCAATTCCATTTGCTGTCATGAAAGCAATATTTACTTTTCTAAGATCAGTTGGCTTTACGATTGAATGTTGATAGATAAGCATCCCAATAAAAATTGCCACTCCTATCCAATACAAAAAGCCAAAACATCCATACACTCCGGCTGAAATTACACATGTTGCAGAAAGCACATGTAAAATTTCTGATACACTTAACGCTTTTGTTTTTCCTAATGCGGCTGGAATAGAATGTAATTTTTGTGACTTATCAAACTCCTCATCTTGCAATGCATAAATGATATCAAAACCACTTACCCAAAATAAAACAGTGAATGAAAATAATATTGGCAACAGATCGAAATGCCCAACCACTGCAAGATAAGCGCCTATGGGTGCAAGGCTTAATCCTACCCCTAAAACCAGATGACACAAAGCAGTAAAACGTTTTGTATAACTGTAAAACAAAATTATAAACAATGCAACTGGTGCTAATATTAAGCAAGCCGTATTAATGAAATAGCAACATACTACAAATAACAAACAATTTATAATAGTAAAGATCAAGGCATTTTTTCTGGATATAATTCCTGCAGGAATTTCTCTGATCGCTGTACGTGGATTCAATGCATCATATTTTGCATCGAGCCAACGATTGAATGCCATGGCTGCGGAACGGGCAAAGATCATACAGAGAATGACAAGTATAAATTTATATAAATAAATATTAAAGGGCATGAAGGCAGGCAAAGCAAAATGTGGTATCGCATTATCAGGCTGCCATCCAATAGTCCTATTTAGATTTACCTGCCCTGGTTTAAAAATGTAATGAAAAACCCCTAAAAAAAAACCAATCAATGCAAAAGGCATTGCAAAAATTGTATGCGAAAATTTTACAAGAGATAAATATTTTTTTACTGCAGACATTTGAAATTCAAAATTTATAATTTATAATAATCGGCGTCTTACTAATTCCCACAACACTACTCCTGCGGCGGTTGCAATATTCAAAGAATGTTTCATACCCAATTGGGGTATTTCTATGCAACCTTCACATTGTTCAATGGTTGTTTGCTCTACTCCGGTTACTTCGTTACCAAATATCACAGCGATCTTATCCTCATTTTTGAAGTCTACGTTTTGAAGTGCATAGCTATTCATAGCCTGCTCTACTGCATAAACTTTATAGCCATCCTGTTTCAGATCAACGATCGCTTCTGACGCATTGGCAAAATGTTTCCATATCATGGAATCTTCTGCTCCCAAAGCTGTCTTTTTAATTTCTTTATGAGGAGGAATACAAGTGTAACCGGTAATATAAATGGCTTCCAATAAAAATGCATCGGAAGTTCTGAAAACACTGCCCACATTATAGGCACTGCGAATATTCTCTAATACAACAATGATAGGTATCTTATCTGCCTGCTTAAATTCATCAACCGATTTACGGTTCAGCTCATCCATGCTTAATTTCTTCATACACAATTTTACCTTCTGCGGTAAGTTTTGCAAAAGTAATTCACATACTTCATAAACCTGCACATTGACACAGTAAAGCACTTATTTTTGCCCTCTTGAGTAAGTAATAGCTCATAAATCGTAAATAACAGAATGGCAAAAGCGACCAAAGAAACTCCCCTAATGCAGCAACACAATGCGATCAAGGCTAGATACCCTGATGCGATACTGTTGTTCAGAGTGGGTGATTTTTATGAAACTTTTGGACAGGATGCAGTGAATGCATCAACTGTTCTGGGCATTACCCTTACAAAAAGAAATAATGGAGACGAGAACTCATCTCAGCTGGCTGGATTTCCTCACCATGCGTTAGATACTTATTTGCACAAATTGGTAAAGGCAGGCTACCGTGTTGCTATTTGCGATCAGTTAGAAAATCCGAAAGAAGCAAAAGGAATTGTAAAGAGAGGCGTTACAGAATTGGTTACACCTGGCACAGCAACTAATGATAAATTGCTGGAACATAAAAGCAATAATTTTTTAGCGGCATTACATTTTACAGAAAATAGTATTGGTATTGCTTTTCTTGATGTAAGCACTGGTGAATTTTTTATTGCTGAAGGAGATGTAGAATACGCTGATAAATTATTACAAAGTTTAAATCCTGCAGAAGTTGTTTATCAACGTAATCAACAAAGAAAATTCAAAGAATATTTCGGGACAAAATTCTTTACGTATACTTTGGATGAATGGATATTTACTGAAGCATATACACAAGAAAGTTTATTAAAACATTTCGGCACACATAGTTTGAAAGGTTTTGGTATTGAAAATCTACACAACGGAACAATTGCTGCAGGTGCCATTTTGCATTATCTAAAAGATACTGAACATCCTAACCTCGGGCATATCACTTCCATACAAAGAATTGATAGGAACGATCATTTATGGATGGATAGATTTACGATCCGTAACCTGGAATTATTTGGCGGTGCCGATGGCAGTAATACTTTATTGAAAACATTGGACAATACATCTTCTGCCATGGGTGCAAGGCTATTAAAAAGATGGATGGTATTACCTTTGAATGACATCAATAAGATCAACGAACGTTTACAAACAGTTGAATACTTTATCAAAGAAACTGATATAAGAAATAAAATCGTTTCTCATATAAAACAAGCAGGTGATATAGAAAGATTGGTGAGTAAAGTGCCGTTGAAAAAAGTTAATCCTCGTGAAGTTTTACAAATTGCCAAAGGCCTGCAACAAGTTGAAGCGATCAAAGCAATTTGTGAACATACAGAAAATGAGTATTTAAAAAGATTGGCTGATGCCTTGAATCCTTGCAAATACATTGTTGAAAAAATTATAAAAGAGATCAATGAAAACCCTCCGGCTATTGCAAGCAAAGGTGGCATCATTGCAAACGGCATTCATGAAGAATTAGATGCGTTAAGAAAAATTGCAACAGGTGGTAAAGATTATTTAATTGAACTGCAACAAAAAGAAGCGATAATAACAGGCATTTCCTCTTTGAAGATCAGTTTTAATAATGTTTTCGGATATTATTTAGAAGTAACCAATCTGCATAAAAGTAAAGTACCAGAAACATGGATACGCAAGCAAACATTGGCCAATGCAGAAAGATATATCACTCCAGAATTAAAAGAATACGAAGAAAAAATTGTTGGTGCAGAAGATAAAATATTAGCGATCGAATTACAATTGTTTGAACAGTTGCTGATCGAATTGCAGGACTATATCGCTCCTATGCAAACCAATGGCCATGTACTAGCGGTGCAGGATTGTATTGCATGCTTCGCAAACAATGCTTTACAATTCAATTATAAAAAACCATTGGTGCAGGATAACAATATTCTTGATATTAAAGAAAGCCGCCACCCGGTAATTGAAAGAAATTTGCCCGTGGGTGAAAGTTATATTTCGAATGATATCTTTTTAGATCAATCTACACAACAGATAATTATACTTACAGGGCCGAACATGAGTGGTAAGAGTGCTATACTCAGACAAACAGCGCTTATCACTTTGATGGCACATATGGGAAGCTTTGTTCCGGCAACAGATGCAAAGATCCCTTTGACCGACAAAATATTTACAAGAGTTGGCGCAAGCGATAACCTTAGTGGTGGTGAAAGTACTTTCATGGTAGAGATGAAT
Source organism: Bacteroidota bacterium (assembly GCA_040387955.1). Taxonomy (GTDB): domain Bacteria; phylum Bacteroidota; class Bacteroidia; order Chitinophagales; family Chitinophagaceae; genus Ferruginibacter. The sequence continues at coordinate 246,095 of JAZKCS010000005.1, forward strand.
GAAACTGCCAGTATCATTAATAATATTACCAATCGCAGTTTGATCTTATTAGATGAGATTGGCCGAGGCACATCTACTTATGATGGTATCAGTATTGCATGGAGCATTGTAGAATTCTTACATAACAGTAACACACAACCGAAAACATTATTTGCAACGCACTATCATGAATTAAATGAGTTAGAAAATAAATTGGGGAGGGTAAAAAATTACCATGTAACTAATAAGGAAGTAGGCAATAAAATTATCTTCTTACGCAAATTAGCGCCGGGTGGCAGCACCCATAGTTTTGGTATACATGTAGCCCGTATGGCGGGTATGCCTCCTTCTTTAATTGAAAGAGCAAATGAGATATTAAAACAATTGGAAGATAGTAGAGATAGTGGCGACAGCACCGAAACTGTAAAGCAATTGAATACCCCAAAAATGCAGTTAAGTATTTTTGACGCACACTCTATTACATTTGACGAGATAAGAAAATTGCTGGAGACATTTGATATCAATAGGTTAACTCCTGTAGAAGCAATGCTTAAGTTGCAGGAGATCAAGGAAAAGGTTAAATGATCTCAGGCTGCTCTAATTGATTATATGGTATCTTTGTAGATAAGGCTTTGATGTACACCCTTTTAATGTCATGAAAAAACTAATAATATTATTAATAAGTTTTTTAGCTTTCTCCATTAGCTATGGACAAACATCGGCCGACCGCTCCCTAAAAGTTTCTGTTACTACAAATCAATCTCCTCTATCATTTACGCTACGCTGGCAAAAAGGTTTAAATGCAAAATCATATGCTGTTTTAAAAAAAGCCAGGCAGGATACTTCATGGACACTTTTAACAAATACCTTAGGGGTGAATGATACTTTTTATGTAGATAATAATGTTGCGGAAGGAATTGCATATGAATACAATATCAATGCAACCAGTAATATGGTTCCGTTTACAGAATATACTTATGTTTATTGTGCTAAAAATTTTCCGGTTAAACATCAACAAGGCAAAATAATTTTATTGGTTGATAGTAATTATATAATTCCGGTTGCTACAGAGATCAAGCGGTTAGAAATGGACCTTATCAGTGAAGGATGGAATATTATCCGCAAAAATATAGGGAGAAAACAAACTGTAAGGTCTGTCAAACAATTTATTGTTTCAATTTATATGAGCGACACAGCAAATGTAAAAGGCATTTTTATTTTGGGACATATCCCTGTACCATATAGTGGACTGATCTTTCCTGACGGACATGATGAACATTTAGGCGCTTGGCCTACTGATGCATATTATTGTGACACAAGTTTTACATATTGGACAGATAATAAAATAAACAACAGTTCCGCTTCCAGAGCAGCAAATAAAAATATTCCGGGTGATGGAAAATTTGATTCAAGTTTTATCAAAAGAGATTTTGTGAAATTGTTTTCAGGCAGGGTTGATATGTTTGATATGCCTGCAATAAATAGTAGTGATACTTTTTTGATGAAACAATATCTCAACAAAGATCACTTGTACAGAACCGCCGGAAAACATTATCGTTACAGAGGACTAATTGAAGATAATTTCGGTTATTCTGCCGGAGAAGCATTTGCCTCTAATGGATGGCGCAATTTCTGCACTTTACTTACACCTGATAGCGTAAAAAATGGGGATTATGAAGTTGCGATGAAAACAGAAAATTATTTATGGAGTTATGGATGCGGCGCCGGTTCGTATTTAAGTGCAGGAGGAATAGCTACAACTTCAATGTTTAAAACGCTGCAATTACAATCTGTATTTACAATGACATTCGGAAGTTATTTTGGAGATTGGGATAATCAAAATAACTTCCTGAGAGCACCACTGGCAAGTAATTCAGATATATTGGTTAATTGCTGGGCAGGCAGGCCCAACTGGTTCTTTCATCATATGGCGTTAGGAGAGCCTATTGGTTTTGATGCTTATACTTCTTGTGTAAATAGAAATACTTACCAGCCTCCAAGGCATGGTATGCAAATGGTGCATCAAACTTTATTAGGCGATCCCACTTTGAAAATGTATGTATACGAAGCTCCTACGAATTTAACCATTACAAATACAAACAATGTAAGAACAGCTAAAATAAAATGGGATGCATCTTCTTCATCGGGTATACTTGGTTACTATGTTTACAGAAGCAAATCTTTAAACGATCCTTTTACTTTACTAACCAACAATTATATTAATACTACTTTTTACAATGATCACAATGCATCATTAGGAAAAAATATTTATATGATAAGGTCTGTAAAATTGCAACAGTCGGCAACAGGAAGTTTTTATAATTTAAGTCCGGGGATTATTGATAGTGTTTCTTTTTTAACTGATACCAATACCCTTATCAAATATTGTATAGGACAAAAGATCAATCCTGGGAATAAGATACTATGGCAGGTTGATTGCTCTTCAAACAATATCAAAATTGAGTTGCAAAAATCCAAAGACAAATTGAGTTACGATAGCATTTATGCATTGACAGCAGATAGTTTGCCTTGTCAGAAAAACTTCAGTTTCGTTGACCAACAAAATATTGATGAATTGAATTACTATCGCTTGAAAGCAACAGACATTGATGGGCAGGTCTACTTTTCTGATATTGTTACCTTGGTCAATTCACAAAAAAATGTCATTTTCGAAAAAACTCCCTTTGTGTTCCAAAATGAATTGATGCTTCAAATTGCGGCACCGGAAAATACAAGCGTAACCACTACCGTTACAGATGTTTCAGGCAGGCATATGCTGAATACTGAACAAGCCATTCTTGAGGGAAGTAATTATTTGAAAGTGAATTTCAATAGATTATCAAGGGGTATCTATTACTACAGTCTTTATACAAAAGGCCAACGGTTATTATCAAACGCATTTATGGTTAAATAAGATTATTGCTCATTTAAAATATCATGCCCTAATTTATCTCTCTTAGTAGTAAGATATTTTTCATTATGAGGATTAGGTTTTATTTCAATTGCAATTGTATCTACCACTTCAAGTCCATAACCCAACAACCCAGCTCTTTTACGTGGATTATTGCTCATTAATCTCATCTTACTAATTCCAAGATAACGCAGGATCTGTGCGCCTACTCCATAATCTCTTCCGTCCATATCAAACCCTAATTCAACGTTTGCTTCTACAGTATCCATGCCTTGTTCCTGTAATTTGTATGCTTTCAATTTATTGATAAGGCCGATACCTCTCCCTTCCTGGTTCATGTATAGTACTAATCCTTTCCCTTCCTTTTCGATCATCTTTAAAGCCATATGTAACTGATCGCCGCAATCACATCTTAAAGAACCTAATATATCACCGGTGATGCAGCTACTATGAACCCTTACCATTACAGGTTCGTCTTTTTCCCATGTTCCTTTTTTTATTGCTAAATGAACATCCCCAGTATTTATTTGTTTAAATGCCACCAATTCGAATGTGCCATATTTTGTAGGCATTTGTACCCTGGCTTCTTCTTTGATCAAAGTTTCTTTACTAAGCCTGTATTCTATAAGATCTTTTATTGAAATAAGTTTAAGATCAAATTTTTTGGCAATTTTTCTTAACTCAGGTAAACGGGCCATGCTCCCATCTTCATTCATGATCTCTACCAACACGCCTGCTGGAGCAAAGCCAGCCAATCTTGCTAGATCCACCGTAGCTTCAGTATGCCCTGCCCTTCTCAAGACGCCGCCTTTTTTTGCCCTTAAAGGAAAAATATGACCTGGTCTTCCTAGATCATGTGGCTTGGTTTTAGGGTTAATTAAAGCTTTTATAGTTTTAGACCTGTCTTTTGCAGAAATACCCGTAGTACAACCATGTCCCAGCAGATCTACGCTAATAGTAAATGCAGTTTCATGTAAGGCTGTATTTTTATTAACCATCGGTTCCAGCTCTAGTTCTTCACATCTTTCGTCCATTAATGGAGCACATATCAACCCTCTTCCATGAGTACTCATAAAATTGATCACTTCAGGTGTTGCATTTTCAGCTGCAGTTAAAAAATCACCTTCATTTTCCCTGTCCTCATCATCAACAACGATCACTAATTTGCCATTCTTTATATCCTCAATCGCACTTTCAATACTGTCTAACATAATATTTATTTAATGTGCAAAGTTACTAAGGTTTGGTAATCTTTGTAAAATGAAATATTACCAGATAAGGAATAATTAATTGTATATTAGTTAACTTTAAAGCAGCGGTAATCAGCAAGCAGTTGCCTTAATAAAAATGTTGATAAAGATTATCTTTTAAAAAATAAATTTTTACTTCATTTGTTATCAATAACCAAACTTACAGATTATGATCAGCAACAAACTACAAAGCTTTGTAATTATCAGTTTGATACTTGCAATTCCATTCTTTTCAAAAGCACAGGTTACAACAAGTAGTATTTCGGGTATAGTAAAAGGTAGTAATGATGCCACACTTGAAGGCTCCTCCATTAAAGCAACTCATACTCCAACTGGGGCAGTCTACACTACAGCATCCCGTAAAAACGGAAGATTCGATATCGTAAATATGACTCCCGGCGGCCCTTATACAATTGAAATTTCCAATATTGGATATACTGATTATAAAGAATCAAATATTTGGCTAATGTTGGGAGAAAATACCCGTGTAGATCCAACCTTAGCCACCTCAGCTACGGAGTTAAACACGGTTGTAGTTACGGGTACATCAAGCGGAGCTACTGCACGAAGAAAAACAGGGGCATCAACAAGCATAGGTAAGGAAAGAATTGCGTCATTACCAACCTTAAGTCGAAGTTTGCAGGATTATACACGGCTTACACCACAAGCCAATGGCAATTCGTTTGGAGGTATGAATAACCGTTATAATAACATTACCATTGACGGAGCTGTGAATAATGATGTATTTGGTTTAACCAGCGGTGGCACACCGGGAGCAGGTTCAGGAACTACCCCTATCTCTTTAGATGCCATTCAGGAAATACAGGTGCAATTAGCTCCTTATGATGTTTCAAACGGTAATTTTACAGGGGCAGGCATCAATGCAATCACACGTTCAGGAACAAATAATTATGAAGGATCAGTTTACTATTTTGTTCGTAACCAGGACTTGATTGGAAAAGACCCTATAACACGTATTAAATCTACAGATTTTACAGATAAACAATATGGTGTTCGTTTGGGCGGGCCAATCATTAAAAATAAATTATTCTTTTTTGTAAATGGCGAGATAGCCAAGAAAACTATCCCTACCCTTTATAATGCTGGTGAAACAGGATCTGTAATAACTGTTGAGGAAGCTGAAGACCTAACGGCTGCATTAAACACTTCAACCTATAATAATTATGATGTTGGAGGTTATGGCGTTTACAATGCAGCTACCGAAAGTAATAAAATTTTTGGAAGGATTGATTGGAATGTTAATAACAAACACCACTTAACATTGCGTCATAATTATATTGATGCATTTGATGATAATATAACCCGTAGTACAACTTTATTTCGTTTTGGAAATAATGCATATAGAATTAAAAATTCACAAAATATTTCTGTGTTAGAATTAAGAAGTAAATTCAGCAGAACTATTTCTAATAATTTAATATTGGGTTTACATCGTATCAGAGATGCCCGTACCCCTTATGGTGATGTGCTTCCTTCCATTGAAATTACCAAAGGATCCGGTGTTATACAATTAGGATCAGAAAGGAGCTCACTTGCCAACGAATTGGACCAGGATATTTTTGAGATAACGGATAACCTTAAAATTTTTAAAGGCAAGCATACTTTTACGCTTGGTACACACAATGAGTTTTTCAAATTTAGAAATCTTTTCATCAACAACTTAAACGGTCGTTGGCGCTTTGCAAGTTTGGCTGATTTTTATGCCAACCAACCAAGACAATTTGAAGTAAGTTATTCTCCCGATATTGTAAACAACCCTAAACCTGCGGCAAAATTTAGTGCTGCACAATTGGGTTTTTATGCTCAGGATGAAATACAGGTTAATCCCAAATTCAGAGTAACATTAGGGTTTAGGGTAGATGTGCCTGTTATAGGCGATACGCCTCCTGAAAATGCATTGGTCACTTCATTTTATGAAGGGAAATATAATACACAGGATATTCCAAAAAATCAATTACTCTATGCCCCGAGAGTTGGATTTAATTATGATGTAGAGGGTGATAGAAAACTGATTGTGAGAGGTGGTGTAGGTGTGTTCAGTGGCAGGGTACCATTTGTATGGATATCCAACCAGTTTGGCGGTGCAACGTTAAAATTAAGATCTACTTCTCAAGTTGATGACAGTCCTAACTCTGCTCCATATACCGTAAATGAGGGTAATGGTTTTAATCCAAATTTTAATGAGCAAAGCTCTATAGGCACAGGCGTAGAAGCAGCTACATACGAAGTAAATTTATTTGATAAGAAATTTAAGTTACCTCAGGTTTTAAGAATCAATGCTGCCACTGATGTTAAGTTGGATGGTGGTTTTAATTTAACTATTGAAGCTTTATACTCAAAAACTATCAATAACGTTTTTTATCAGGATATTAATCTGCTTCCACCTGTTGGAGTGGTTGACCCAACCTATAACAACGGATTTGATAAAAGAATTGCTTATGGCGCATCGAATGCAACAAGAAGAGCCAACCCAACTTTTACGAATGCATTATTACTAACGAACACCAATAAAGGCTACTCGTATAATATTGGTGCTACTCTTAACAAAACATGGAAACACATTTTTGCACAAGTGGCTTATAACCATAATGGCGCTACCGATGTAAGTAGCGGCACAAATTCTACTGCATTGTCCAATTGGGAAAGAGTAGCAGTAGCCGGGAACCCTAACGATCCGCAATTAGCTACCTCCAATTATCAATTAAAACATCGTATTAGTGCTGTTTTCTCTGCAAATATTGAGTATGCAAAACGCTTTAAAACCTCTATTGGCTTGTTTTACTCCGGTAACTCTGGGCAAGGATTTACTTATATTACAAATGGCGATTTAAACAGTGATGGCAGAAGTGTAAATGATCTTATTTATGTACCAAGAGATGCTTCAGAAATTAAATTTGTAGATAGATTAAATTCAGCAGGTACAGCAGTTGTAAGAACGGCTGCTGAACAATCTGCCGATTTTCAGGCGTTCATTGATAATGATCCTTACTTATCAAAAAGAAGAGGAATGTATACTGAAAGAAATGGAAGAAGTACACCATGGGAACATGTGATTGATGCTCGTATCTCTCAGGATATTTCTATGAAAGTTGGAAGTAAAATCCATGCGATTCAACTTACTTTTGACATTTTTAATTTAACCAATTTATTAAATAATGATTGGGGGAGACAATACTTTAATAATGACCAGGTATTTACTATTTTAAATGCAATTAACAGAACCTCCGGGGCATTTCCAGGCAAAGGTTTTAATTTTACAAATCAGGCACCGTGGTCTATGAGCTTTGGTTCAAGATGGCAAGGACAATTTGGTGTTCGTTATACTTTTAATTAATAGATAAATTTAAAATAAAAATGCCATCGATAATCGATGGCATTTTTTATAACTCATTTATTTTATGCCCCAACCCCATTTTATAAAATCAGGAAATGCTCTTGCCCATGTAGCTACATCATGCTTCCCGTCTTGCAATTCAATATATTTAATTTGATCTTCTTTATACCCTTTATTTATTAATTCATCTATTAAACTAACAGTATCATCAATAGCGTCAATAATGCCGTTATTATTTCTGTCTGCTGTTTCATCCTGTGTACCCACTTCAAAGAAAAATTTTAGCCATGGAGAAAAATCTCCTGACTTTATTTGTTCATGCATGATCCTATCTGTGTCTTCATTAAAATCAGCAGCATCCTGATCTTTCGTTCGCCACCAAAGTGCTCCGCTGAATACACCTACTTTTGAAAATTCTTTTGCATAATTCCATACAATATCTAACGCAGACAAACCTCCTAAAGAAAAACCTGCAAATGATTTTTCTTTAAATGATCGTATAGCATATTCTTTTCTTATAAAAGGTAATAACTCTTTAAAAATAAAATTCGAATATAATGTCGCTTTTGCCCCAAGCCCCTGGTAATCCGGAATTCCTGCAGTACCATATTCATTTTTTCTATCAGCGCTGCAATGTATGCCTACACAAAAAACCGGAGTAATTTTATTTGATTGATAAAGCTCATCAATGATCTCAGCAAAATTCATTTTTACAAGATCTTGTCCATCATTGATCAGCAATAAACTAACCTCTTCAGACCTTAATAGATCACCGGGCAGATAGCAATCTACGATCACCTCTCTTTGCAGGTAAGTAGAAAATATAAGATGGTTTTCCTTCACTACGGAAATTGAATCAATTGACATAAGTGGCGAAATTATGAAAAGTTTATTTTATCGCTAAAACATGTAATAAACATAATTTGTTTTATACCTTTTAAAAAAATACATTTGATAATGTTTGCATATAACCACTTACATATTTATTTATGAAGAAAATAGGAATTTTATTCGGGAAAGAAAGGAGTTTTCCTGAAGCCTTTATCGCAAGGGTAAACAGCAAAAAAGTAAAAGGTATAAAAGCCGAACCTGTACATATTGAAAAAGTAATTCAAGGAGAAGATTGCGGCTATTCAGTTATCATTGACCGTATTTCACAAGACGTCCCTTTTTACCGTGCATTTTTAAAAAATGCAGCATTGTGCGGCACTGCTGTTATCAATAATCCGTTTTGGTGGAGTGCTGATGAAAAATTTTTCAACAACTGTTTAATGACCAAAATAGATGTACCGGTTCCTAAAACAGTTATACTTCCGTCTTTCGATCTACCGTTAGATACTTCTAATGATTCTTTTTCAAACTTATCATATCCATTAGATTGGGGAACGATCTTTAAATACATAGGTTTCCCGGCATACATGAAACCATTTGCCGGGGGCGGATGGAAAAGTGTTTACAAATTAACTGACAGAGAAGATTTTTTTGAAAAACATAAAGAGACCGGCGAGTTGGTAATGATGCTACAGGAAGAAATTATTTTTGAAGAATATTATCGTTGTTATTGTATTGGCGGTAAATATGTACGCATCATGAGTTATGAGCCCAGAAATGAACACTCACAGAGATATGTTGCTGATTTTAAACCATCTGCTAAAAAAATAAAACTCATGACAGATATTGTTTTGAAAATAAATAAATACCTGGGCTATGATTTTAATACAGTAGAATTGGCTTTACGAGATGGTGTTCCTTATGCAATTGATTTTTGCAATCCAGCACCCGATGCCGATCTTAAAAGTGTAGGTGAAGAAAATTTTGAATGGGTTGTTGAAACTGCTGCAACATATGCAATTGAAAAAGCACAGGAACAAGTTGACGGCAAGGATAATTTAACTTGGGGAGAGTTTATAAAGAAGAGCATTAGTAGAGAATCATTATAAAAAATTACGATGTCAGATGTGCGATTTACGACATAATAAACATCGTAAATCGTACATCGTAAATCAAACATTAAAATGGCTAACATTTCATACAAAAATTTCACATTAGGTGTAGAAGAAGAATACATGGTGATCGACCCTGTAACTAGGGAATTAAAGAGTCATGAGCAAAAGATAGTAAAAGAAGGACAGAAAGTGCTAAAGGATAAAGTAAAAGCAGAAATGCACCAGGCTGTGGTTGAAGTGGGTACTGATATTTGCCAGGATGTAAATGAAGCATTTGAAGATGTTGCAACTTTAAGAAAAACGATCAGTGGCATAGCAGAAAGTATGGATCTAAAAGTTGGCGCATCAGGTACTCATCCCTTTAGCCATTGGGAAAGCCAGTTGATCACCGACCATGCCCGTTATAGCGAAATAGTTAATGAATTACAAGAAGCAGCAAGGAGTAATTTAATTTTCGGTCTTCATGTACACGTGGGGATGGAAACGAGGGAAATGGCAATACATATTGCCAATGCGGCAAGATATTTTTTACCGCATATTTATGCATTAAGTACCAATTCTCCTTTTTGGGAAGGACGCATGACGGGCTATAAAAGTTTTCGTACAAAAGTATTTGATAAATTCCCACGTACAGGTATACCGGATTATTATGAAAGTATCGAAGCTTATGAAAGTTATGTAAAGCTTTTAGTAAAGACAAACTGCATCGACAACGCAAAAAAAATATGGTGGGACCTCAGGGTACATCCTTTTTTTAATACTGTTGAATATAGAATTTGTGATGTGCCAATGACCATACAGGAAACAATAACTATTGCTGCGCTCTTTCAGGCAGTTAGTGCAAAATTGTATAAATTAAGAATGCAGAATCTTAATTTTATGTCTTACTCACGTGCATTAATAAACGAAAATAAATGGCGTGCCAGTCGCTATGGAATAGACGGCAGCCTGATAGACTTTGGTAAAGAAACTGAGGTAAATACCAGAGTGCTTATTTATGAGCTATTGGATTTTATTGATGATGTTGTCCCTCATCTGGGAAGCAAGCCTGCTATTGACTATGTGCATACCATGCTACAAGACGGTACAGGAGCAGACAGGCAATTGAAAGTATATGAACAAACCAATGACCTGGTAGCAGTTACAGATTATATACAGGCGAGCTTTTTAAGCGGCATCTAATTATAAAATTTATTAATTTTGCGGAATGAGCAATTACTCAAACCAACTTATCCGGATAGCCATTTTAGATCTTTATGAAGGTAAGGCCAATGAGGGTATGCGCTGCATCAGGGAAATACTAAATCAATATAGTGACAACAATAATCTTAATATAGTTTGGGACGAATATGATGTAAGACTTAAAAATGAGATCCCTGATTTTTCATACGATATTTTTATTTCAAGCGGAGGACCAGGCAGTCCCTTAGACAGTCAAGGAAGTGAATGGGAAAAAAAATATTTTGAATGGCTCCAGAAAATAGAACAATGGAATAACGATAACACCTCACTGCAAAAGAAACACGTCTTTTTTATTTGCCATTCTTTTCAACTAGCCTGCCGGTATTTTAATATTGGTAAGGTTTGTAAACGCAAGAGTACAGCTTTTGGTGTCTTCCCTATCCACTTATTACCAGATGGCAATAATGAACCAGTTTTTGATGGTATGATGGACCCTTTTTATTCTGTGGACAGTAGGGATTACCAGGTGATACAACCAAATTATGACCTATTAGAACAGATTGGTGCATATGTTTTAGCTATAGAAAAAGAACGACCGCATGTGGCTTTAGAAAGAGCAATAATGGCTGTTCGTTTCAATGAATATATGATTGGCACTCAATTCCATCCTGAAGCAGATGCCGTTGGTATGAGCATGCATTTACAAACGGAAGAAAAAAAGAAAACCGTTATTGAGAACTATGGTTTAGAAAAATGGCAAAGCATGATCGAACAACTTAATGACCCCGACAAGATCATGTTCACATACACTCATATCCTCCCCAATTTTTTAAATATTGCAGTCCAACACTTGCAAATGGCAGAAATATAGTTGTATATTTAAATACAATTATAACAGATGACTAATCAGGAAGATATCTTTTTAATAATTGGTTATTGCCTAATGTTTCTTTTCCTTGTCTTTAAATTAACTAGAAAAAAAGTGAAGGGATCTATATGGCTGCATTTCTTAATATTTCTTGTCTACACTATAATTATTTTTTACAATAGAATTTATAATACCGAATATGGCTCTTCGCTTTTATGGCTATACTACGGAGCTATGACCTTAGTTATACATGCAGCATTCATGGTTTTGCAAAGACTTATAAAATATTAAGTTCTTCAAAATACAAGCTTATATTTTTCCTATTTTTACACCCTACCGGGTAAAAGAATCGCATGCAAAAAGAATTACGGAATAATTTCAACAAACAGTTTACTGAAAAAAAATATATTGCTTATCTACAGGAATTAAATAAACCTTTTCCTGGTGCAATAGATTTCAGAATTGCTGAAACACCCATCTTTATTCCCGCTGATTTTACAAAAAAAATGCTAAAGGCCTGTGAAGACATCATTGATGTCCTTGTTGATCCAAAATTTAAAGAGATTACCAAAAATGCTATTCCTAAAGGCCTCAACGTTCCTAATGAAAATGACCATTCAGATTTCATAGCTTTTGATTTTGGAATATGTGTTTCAGAAACAGGTTCTATAGAACCTCAGTTAATTGAAATGCAGGGCTTCCCTACTCTATTCGCTTTCCAGTCCTTTCATAGTGAAAAAACAGTACCATATGCAAATGTACCTGCCAATTACTCAAGTTATTTGAATGGCTTTACAAAGGATAGCTACGAAGAATTTTTGAAAAAAATAATTGTTGATGATACGGCTGTTGAAAATATTATTTTATTAGAAGTATCTCCTGAAAAACAAAAAACAAGGATCGACTTTTATTTAACAGAAAAAATATTAGGTATCAAAACCGTTTGTATTACAAAATTGATTCCCGTTGGTAATAAATTATTTTATGAAAATAATGGCAGACAAATTGAAATAAAAAGAATTTACAACCGGATTATTTTTGATGACCTGGATCAACAAAAAGATATTGGACCAACAATAGATATTACCAAACCCTGGGATGTAGAATGGGTACCCCACCCTAATTGGTTTTACAGAATAAGTAAATACACTTTACCATTTATTCATAATCCTTATGTACCAAAAACATTTTTTTTAAATGAGATCAAAGAACTACCAAAGGATCTGGAGAATTATGTTTTAAAACCACTGTTCTCATTTGCAGGTATGGGTGTTATAATTGATGTAACTCCTGATGATATAGAAAATGTGAAAGATCCGGAGAATTGGATATTACAACGCAAAGTAAATTATGCTGATATCATAGAAACCCCTGACGGGGCGGCTAAAGCGGAGATACGTTTATTTTATTTTTGGGATAAAGAAGCTGCAAGACCAGTTGCAACACACAACCTTGCAAGATTAAGTAAAGGAAAAATGATAGGCACCCGTTATAACCAGGACAAAACTTGGGTTGGAGGTAGCATCGCTTTTTTTGAAAAACAATGATGTATATTAGTAGTCTAAATATTTAAAATGAAAAATGGATCAGCCCGTTTTGATTTCTTCCTGAATCAGTGCCTTACTTTGATAGCGAAAGCTGCAAAACAGAAAGACCCAGGACTTTGGCTATACCAAAATAATTTCCGTACCCCAATATTTATGTTGGAAGGCTTATCAAAACTTTATATTGATATACATGATAAGAAAAAATTCTCTTCACTTAAAGAACAGTTTAAAATTATTGAAGATGCAATAGGTGCAGTTGATTACTATCAATCATTCGCAAAAGAATTAGCTCAAAATGAAAAAATACCTGCTGAAGCTATTCAATACCTTACTGATCAGGCAACAATAAAAACACAATCCCTGAATAAATTATTAATAAAGGAAAACTGGCTAACGCTTGAAAATAACAGGATCAGCAGGATACAAAAAAAACTAAGTAAGATAGATTGGCTGAAAGAAAAAAAAGAAATAAAAGAGATAAACAAATTTTACGGCACAGCTATTTATGAGATCGTTGAATTTGCACAAGCAACTAATTTTAATTTTGATAATGTAGAAGAAGATATACATGAACTCAGGAGAAAACTGCGCTGGCTAAGTATTTACCCACATGCATTGAAAGGTGCTATTCAATTGATCAATTCAAAGAATACACCCGACCATCTATCAAAATATTTAACTCAAGAGATCACTACATCTCCTTTTAATAAAATGCCTGATGTTGGCGACTGCAAACATTTTTTATTATTAGAACAAAATTATTTCCTTGCTTTAAGTTGGATGATCGCAGAATTAGGAAAGATAAAAGATAATGGTTTACGGATTATAGTATTGAAAGAAGCTTTGCAGCAAACCTCATCGATATCAGATGATGACATAGACGAAATGTGTTATAAAATACTTGGAAATAAACATCCACAACTATCATCTCTACTTGATGCTGCGGAAGCCATCTGCAGAACATATTTCTCTGAATTAAATTTAGAACACTTAGTAGTAGATACAGTTACTACAGAATGACCTCAATGCTTAAAATCAAAATCTGCAATGAGGATATGATGATCGGATATTGACAAAGGATACTGTTGAAAATTATCCATTTGTAAGTTCTTATCATCGTAAAAAATATAATCGATCCTTAAAAAAGGAATTTCAGATTGAAAACTTTTCCCTATCCCATTACCTCCATTTAAAAAAGCATCTCCATACTTCCCCCGGATTTTATCATATGGCCATGAGGTAGACACTGCATTCATATCAACAGTTGTAATTACAGGATCTGAAGTATTAATTAAATATTTATTTAAAGTCTTTGCCTGTGATATGTGATATTGTTGGAAGTAAAGCATCTTTTGTAATTTACTTTCAGAAAATATAACTGAAGAATCTTTATCTAACATGCTTACATCTTCACCTGGTAATTTTGGAGGGATATAGAGATACATACTTTGTAAATGTGTGGTAACAATTTGTACAGGTTTATTTTTAAATAGAACTTTGCCTGTAATAATATATTCCGGATATTTTTTTTCAGTGAAAGGGATTTTAACAGTATCAAACAATGGATATTTTGAAAAGATACCTACTCCTTCTGTTTTATAACCCTCCCATTTTGTTCCGCTAAAACGATCCCCGATATAATAATATGGATACTGCAGACTATCTGTAAAAATTGTTAAGTTACTTTTAAAGTAATTCGTATCAGAAAGATTTAAATACTCCTGGATACAAAGAACATCAGGAGACAGCAATCTTAAACTATCAATCATTCTTTGTCGTTCTATATAAAAATCTTTCTGACCCTTTTTATAGCCATTTATAGCCATGGCATTAAAATGTGCTACACGTAATTTATCAGACCTTTTTTGTACAGTTAAAAGACTTTCAGCGTTAAACGCAACAATGTTCTTTATCTCTTTTCCAGCAATTAGTAAAACCAGAATGCATACTATTTTAAACCATCTACCAAAATTAAAAAAAACTGTAATGATAAAAAGAAGTAGAAAAAAAATAAATAAGTATGGCCACATCAATTGGATCAGCCCTATAGGAAACCAATAGGGAAATTCAACAAAACTCCCTGATGAGGCCAACAGAAGTAACACAGCATTAAATACTATGGCCCATTTTAAAATATGATAGCTGACTTTTTTCACTTATAGGTAAAATAAAAAACTCCGAAAAAGATCTTCGGAGTTTTAAATATAATTATTTTGAAATTAATTATTAGTTGGCGCTTCAGGTTTTGCCTGAGCTTCAGGTTTTGGCATCAAAACTTTACGGCTTAATTTAAATTTGCCTGTACGTGGATCTACATCTAATAATTTCACTTTTACTTTATCGCCTTCTTTGAATACACCTTCCATACTTTCAAGGCGTTTCCAGCTTATTTCACTGATGTGTAATAAACCTTCTTTCTTAGGCAAGAACTCTACGAAAGCACCAAATTCTTTAATACTTTTTACAGTACCTTCATAAGTATCACCAATAACGGGAGATGCAACTAACCCTTTGATCCAATTTAATGCTTTATCAAGACTATCTTTCGACGCAGAGAAAACACTTACTTCACCCTGGTTGTTTACTTCTTCAATATTTACTGTAGCACCTGTTTCTCTTTGTATTTCCTGAATGATCTTACCACCTGGCCCTATCACAGCACCAATAAATTCTTTATCGATGATCAATTTAACCATACGTGGTGCATGTGGTTTCACATCTTCTCTATGCTCAGGCATACAAGCATACATTGCATCTAAAATATGTAAACGTCCGTTACGTGCCTGTGCTAATGCCTGGCGCATAATATCCATACTTAAACCATCAACTTTAATATCCATTTGCACACCGCAAATACCATCACGTGTACCTGTAACTTTAAAATCCATATCACCCAAATGATCTTCATCACCAAGGATATCAGAAAGCACAGCAAACTTATCTCCTTTAGTAATTAAACCCATTGCAACACCACTAACGTGTTTTTTAACCGGAACACCGGCATCCATCAATGCAAGTGAACCTGCACAAACGGTAGCCATAGACGAAGAACCATTTGATTCTAAGATATCACTTACAACTCTTACTACGTAAGGATATTCACTTCCCGGCATCATTTTTTTCAATGAACGCATGGCAAGGTTACCATGACCAACTTCACGACGACCAACACCTCTCATCATTTTAACTTCACCTGTACTGAAAGGAGGAAAATTATAATGCAAGAAGAATTTAGTGTAATCAGATTTGTTAGCACTTTCCACCAACAATTCATCTAATGCAGAACCAAAAGTTACTGTAGTTAATGATTGTGTTTCGCCTCTTGTAAACAATGAAGAACCATGCGGTGTTGGTAAAGGATTTACTTCCATATCCAATTGACGGATATCTTCTGTACCTCTGCCATCCAAACGTTTTCTGTCGTTCAAAATCATATCTCTTACAACATTGTATTGCAATTCGCCAAAATAATGACCGATCAAGGCTTTATCTGCAGCTTCTAATTCTTCGCCTAAAAATTCTTTCACTTCCTTTTTCAACGCATCAAATGCATCACTTCTATCATGCTTTGCAGATGCTGCTGAAGAGATAGCATACATTTTATCCTTAGCAAATTCAGTAATTTTTGTATTTAATTCTTCGTTGCGGTAAGGTTTTGTGTATTCTCTTTTTACACTACTTCCAACTTTATCTCTTAATTCTGCCTGTGCTTTAATTTGAATACGTATTGCATCATGTGCTAATTCCAAAGCTTTTACAAGATCTTCTTCCTGGCACTCGTTTGCTTCACCTTCTACCATCATGATATTCTTTTCAGTAGCAGCGATGATGAATTCAAGATCACACTCAGCTAATTCAGCACGAGTTGGATTGATGATGAATTGACCGCCTTTTCTTGCGATACGTACTTCAGAAATAATTTCCTGAATAGGAATATCTGAAACAGCCAATGCGGCTGATGCAGCTAAACAAGCCAATGCATCCGGCATAACCTCTGGATCACTAGATACAAGGCTAATTAAAACCTGCACATCACATAAATAATCTTCAGGAAATAATGGACGTAATGCCCTATCAATTAATCTTGAGGTAAGAATTTCGTAATCGTTTAATCTTGCTTCTCTTTTAAAGAATGAACCCGGTACTCTTCCTGCAGATGCAAATTTTTCCTGGTAATCAACTGACAAAGGAAAAAAGTTTTGACCTTCTTTTGGTTCTTTGTTTGCTACTACTGTAGCTAATAATATACAATTACCCTGACGTACAGTAACTGCTCCATCGGCTTGACGGGCCATTTTACCTGTTTCAATAGTAACGTTTCTTCCGCCACCGATATCGAAGGTGATTGATTTAGTATCTAAACTCATTTTGTTTTTTTATTAGTAATTAAGAAAGAAATGATTCTCCATAATGAAAACCTGTAGAAACAAAAATAATTCCCAACTGTAATAATGATAGTTGGGAATTAAATTATTTAAACATTGTGTTTTGATTATTTACGTAAGCCTAATTTTTCGATCAAGCTTCTGTATCCAGTAAGATCATGTTTGCTCAAGTATGTCAATAAACGCTTACGCTGACCTACCATTTTCATCAATCCACGTTGTGAGGAGAAATCTTTTTTGTTGGTTTTAAGATGGTTAGAGATATGGTTGATACGTTCAGTCAATAACGCAACCTGACCTTCTATAGAACCTGTGTTGGTAGCTTTTCCACCAAAATTTGCAAAAATATTTGCTTTTTTTTCAATTGTTAAATAAGACATCGCTTCTTTTTGTTTTTATAACTTCTTTGTTATGCTTTTTTTATTTCGGTGCAAAAGTAACATAAAATATTGAATTATTAAGGGTTTTTAGCTATTTAAATAAAAAAAACTCCCTTTGAGGAGATTTTTACAAATTTACATATTTTAATATTTTTACACTTGTATATCGTTCATTTTTCTGGACTCTTTCCAAAACATTACGGTGCAAAACAACCATACCGATGTAATTAACGCAAAAAGTATCGAGGCCAGAAGATTGGAAGCTCCTATTAAAACGAAAAAGGTAATGATGCCATGTAAGCCCAATAAACCCATTGCTATTATTTTGGCTTTGCCAAAAAGCAATATAAGTGAGATGATGGAGACCAATATACCAACTAAATAAAAATAAATCCCATTCCTTTTCATATTCCACATAAGGCCTACTCCTATGCCGCAAAGCAAAGCTGTTATAATACCAGCAATTGAGATCAACTGGAGATTTTCTGTGGTAAAAGCACTGGCCATTCTTTCTGCCATCCTGATAGCGATCACATCAGCTTGTGTAGAAGTAGCGTTTCGTTGAAATTCATCATTACTTAAGAGATCCTTTACTTTATTTATTGCTTTTTCCTGTGCTTCTGCCTTAGAAAGCTGAACCACACCACAAAGTAATAACCAACTGCATATTATAAACGAAAAGATGCATAAGCCTGTTAAAAAATCCGAACGTTTCGGCCTATAATTTTTCGTATCAATTATAACATCAGCCATTGTATTAAGCGTTTTGTAAATTAATCCATATTCTTAAGTTGAAGACCAAATAAGATCACAAAGATCAGTCCACCTAAAGCAGCAATGATGGATAAACCCATTGCAGAGATATTATCACCGAAAAGAAGGAAATGCGTAATAATATTAAAAAAAGTACCAAGAGCAAATGCATAGAATCCGTTCTTTTGTAGCTTCCACATTAATATTGTTCCTATTACACATAAGATTGATGCAAGTACACCTCCTAAAGAAAATTTCTGGTAATTTTCTATATTTAGATTATGGATGGAAACAGGCGTATTTTGGGTAGCTTCATGGGAGGAACTGAACATTGAAAATAAATTTTTCAATTGTGTTTTAGAGTTCCCTGATTGGATATTATTAACGGCTTCATCTGCTTTAAAATATCCATTTGCATTTTGAATGATCCCAATAACGCTGGCTAAAAATGCTAAAATACATAACAGGCTTAGAAATAATGGTCTGTGGGTGTGGATTTGCTCCTCGTTTTGTAGTTCTTCTGGCATATAATGGTTAAGTTTAGTTATCTAAGATTACGTATTTTTTTTAAATTAAAGCAATAGTTTATTAACATTTTTTTCCTACTTCCTTTTTTATAATCCATATTTGCTCTTGTTATTTATACAAATGAGAATTTTTTTTACTGTTACAACAGACCTTAATTACGACCAAAGAATGATACGTATCTGCAATTCATTGGCAAATGCAGGGTATGAAATATTTCTTGTTGGCAGGAAAATGAAAGATTCTATTCCGCTTTCAGAACAAATTTTTAAGCAAAAAAGACTGTATACTTTTTTTGAAAAAGGAAAGCTTTTTTACATAGAATACAATACCCGCCTATTCTTTTACTTACTTTTTAAAAAGATGGATTGTATTTGCGCTATTGATCTTGATACTATTTTGCCGTGCTATTATATTTCTGAAATAAAAAAAACAAAACGGGTATACGATGCTCATGAACTTTTTTGTGAGATGAAAGAAATTGTAACACGTCCGGCTATTTATAAGATATGGAAAAAAATTGAACGCTTTACTGTTCCTAAATTTCCGTTGGGTTACACTGTTAATAAACCCATTGCAGATGAGTTTGCAAAAATGTATAATGTGGATTATAAGGTCATCAGCAATATTGCGCTTTTGAGAGATTTGGGAAATATAGATAAGAAAGAAAAATTCATTTTGTACCAGGGTGCAGTGAACGAAGGCAGAAGTTTTGAGACGCTGATACCGGCAATGTCAAAAGTGAATAGTAAATTGATCATTTGCGGAGATGGCAATTTTATGGACCAGGCAAAACAATTGGTAAAAAAATATGCCCTGGAAAATAAAGTGATCTTTAAAGGAAAAGTTCCTCCAACTGAATTAAGAGAGATCACTCAACAAGCTTATATTGGCGTTACGCTGTTTGACGACAAAGGTCTAAGTAATTATTATTCGTTGGCCAATCGTTTCTTTGATTACCTACATGCCGGCATACCTCAATTGTGCGTTAATTATCCGGTTTATAAAGAAATGAACAATTTATATCCTTTTGCTGTATTAGTAGATGATATTAGCGCTGATAACCTTGCTAATGAATTGAATAATTTATTGAACAATGAAAATCTGTATACAATGTTGCAGCAGAATTGCATAAAAGCAAGGGAGATATATAATTGGCAGACAGAAGAAAAAAAATTAATCTCATTTTACAGATCTATCCTTGGATAAATATTTACATATAATAACTCATGATGTCCCCTACCCGGCTGATTTTGGCGGCGTGATTGATCTGTTCTATAAAATAACGGAGCTGTATGAAGCAGGCGTAAAAATAAAACTCCATTGTTTTACAAATAAACGCCCTGAACAAAAGGAATTAGAAAATTATTGTGAATCTGTTGTTTATTATCCAAGAAACAAAAATGCTTCTTTTCGATTACCCTTTATTGTTAGTTCACGTAATTCAGCAGAGTTAATAAAAAATCTTAAAAAAGACAACCACCCTGTTTTGATCGAGGGAATTCATTGCAGCCATCCATTATATGCAGGTCAATTAAAGGATAGAAAAGTAATATTGAGGCTTCACAATGTTGAGTTTGAATATTATCATCATTTAGCAAAGCATGAGAAAAATATTGTTAAGAAAATTTATTTTTCTTTTGAAAGCATGTTGCTAAAAAAGTATGAGCAGATCATTGCAAAAAAAGTAAAGATCTTAACTGTAAGTACAAATGATACATTGATCTATAAACAAACATTCAAGGCTACAGATATTGAATATCTTCCTGTGTTCCTACCATACAATCAGGCATTGACATTTGACGGAAAGGGAACCTTTTGTTTGTATCATGGTAATTTATCTATCAATGAAAATGAAGAAGCTGCGATATGGTTATTGAAAAATATTTTCAATAATATTAATATCCCTTTTGTGATCGCTGGTAAGAACCCCTCACAAAAATTAATTTCAGCAGCACATCAAAATAAAAATGCTTGTTTGGTTGCAGATCCTACTGATGCTGAATTACAGGATATGATCGGTAAAGCACAGATAAACGTCTTGCCATCTTTTAACAACACAGGCGTAAAATTAAAATTATTAAATGCATTGTATAACGGCAGGCATTGTATTGTAAATAAAGCCGGCGTAGAAGGCTCGGAAGTAGAACAACTATGTATGATCGAGAACAGTATTATATCTATGAAAGTTGCTGTTGCTGGTCTGTATAATGTATTATATACAAAAGATGACGCAGACAACCGTAATGCCGTATTGTCGAGACTATACAATAACAAAAAAAATGCGGAGAAACTGATAAGTCTTTTTTGGAACAGCTAATAATTACATAGTAACACTTGCATTATCCCATACCCTTCCTAATTCAGTTTTAATAGTTCTTGCAGGAAATTTATTGATCACAATATAATCATGCGTAGCCATTATGATAGCAGTATTATAATCTTTACTGATCTGAAATAATAACTGCATAATTTCATCACTGGTTTCAGGATCTAGGTTACCGGTAGGTTCATCAGCTAATATCAATTTTGGGGAATTCAATAAAGCACGGGCAATATCAACTCTTTGTTGTTCGCCGCCACTTAATTCAAAAGGCATTTTAAATCCTTTAGATTTCAAACCTACTTTATCTAAAACATCGGCTATTTTTTCGTCCATTAATTTTTCATCTTTCCAACCTGTTGCTTTTAAAACGAATTTTAAATTCTCGTTTACATTCCTATCAGTCAACAATTGAAAATCCTGGAATACAACACCCAGGCTTCTGCGTAAAAAAGGCACTTTCTTCCAATCCAATTCTCTTAGATTATATCCAGCAACTGTACCATTACCTTCGGTAAGATCAAGATCGCCATATAAAGTCTTAAGCAAACTACTTTTACCTGTACCTGTCTTACCAACAAGGTATACAAACTCACCTTTGTTGATGGTAATGTTTACATTGCTCAAAATAAGGCTGCTGCCTTGGTATATATTTACGTTAGATAATTGAACTATTGCTTCAGACATGTTTTTTCGGTTGGTTTTATTATCAACAAATTTACTCTATGCAAGGTTAATAAACAATCTCCTCATCTTTTAATTTAATAACTAACTCTTTTTTAACACTCTCCTCTACTCTTCCGATGATCTGTGCATCAATTCCAAACTTTTTGCCTGCATTTATCATTGTTGCTGCATCTTGAGGTGAGCAATAAATTTCGAGTCGGCATCCCATATTGAATACTTCATACATTTCCCTGTTGTTACTGCCACTATTCGTTTGTATGATATTGAATATTTCTGGAGGGGCAAAAAGATTATCTTTTACAATTCTGAAATTACCGGGCAAATATTTCATACACTTAGTTTGCCCGCCACCACTGCAATGGATCAAACCATGTATCTTATCAAAATGGTCTTCTAATAATTCTTTCAGCACAGGAGCATAAGTTCTGGTAGGACTAAGAATTAATTTACCGATTGTAGTGGTTTGCCCATCACTAACAGCGCACTCATCTATCATCCTATTCTTGCCAATGTACACCACATCATCAGCTAATGCTGTATTATAACTCTCCTTAAAATTTTCACCATAAAATTTACTCAATACATCATGTCTTGCGCTTGTCAATCCGTTGCTACCAATACCACTGTTGTATTCCGATTCATAAGTTGATTGACCATAGCTTGCAAATCCAACGATCACATCACCCGGAGTTATTTTATCATTACTGATAATTTTATTTTTAGGCCAGCGACAGGTCATCGTTCCGTTTACAGCAACTGTACGAACAACATCTCCTACATCCGCAGTTTCGCCTCCAAGAAAATGGATGTTGATACCATACTCTTTCAGCACATCAAATAATTGTTGAGAGCCATTGATGATCTGACTTAAAACTTCTCCCGGTATCAATAATTTATTCCTGTCGATCGTAGAATTAAAAACAATATTATCATAAATACCTACACAAAGCAGGTCATCTAAATTCATAACAATAGCATCCTGTGCAATACCCTTCCACACAGAAAGATCACCTGTTTCCTTCCAATATAAATATGCAAGAATACTTTTAGTTCCAGCACCATCTGCATGCATCACATTTACAAAACTCTCATCATTCCCTAAAAAATCAGGATAAATTTTGCAAAAAGAATTAGGGAACAACCCCTGGTCCAAATGTTTTGTAGCAGCATGTACTTCTTCCTTTTGAGCTGATACGCCCCTTTTATCGTATAATGACATTAAGCTGGTATTGGTTAATGGTAATAAAATGAATTTTTGCAAAGCTAATTTTCAATTTTCGATTTTCAATATTCAATTATCAACTACATTTGCACCGCTTCAGTATGCAAGTTCACTATGATATAGCAGCATTGCCCGTCTTTACAAAGGCGGTTATTACCATCGGTACCTTCGACGGCCTGCACAATGGCCATAGACAGATCATTGAGCTAATGAGATCTGAAGCGGCCCGTATCAATGGTGAAACAGTATTCATTACATTTAATCCGCATCCGAGACAGGTTATTTCCCCAACTACTTCTCCTGTTTATTTATTGAACACATTAGAAGAAAAGATATTACTGCTTGGCAAGGCAGGAATTGATCATTTGGTTATCGTACCCTTTACGAAAGAATTTGCCGAACAAACTGCTGATGAATACATCAAAAATTTTCTTGTAGATACTTTTCATCCTCATACAATTATTATCGGACATGACCATCATTTTGGGAAAAACAGGAGCGGTAATTATAAATTATTAGAGGCAAAAGCTGCTGAAAATAATTTTATCGTAAAAGAAATTCCGGGATACATGCTTAAGGATATTACCATTAGTTCTACTCGAATAAGAGAGGCGCTATTAAAAGGAGATGTAGATACGTCAAACTATTTTTTAGGATATAATTATTTTTTTAGCGGCAAAGTGATCGAAGGAAATAAATTAGGAAGAACGATCGGTTACCCAACAGCCAATCTGCAAATCGAAGAAGAAAGTAAATTAATTCCGGGGGATGGTGTATATGCTGTAGAAATTAAATTAAATGGCCAGTCTACTATTTTAAAAGGGATGATGAATATTGGCATTAGGCCTACTGTTGATGGGACTAAAAGAGTAATTGAAGTAAACATCTTTGATTTTGATAAAGATATTTATGGAAGACAACTTACTGTTGCAATAAAAAAACATTTACGTAGTGAGGTAAAATTCACCGGGCTGGATGCACTCAAAGATCAATTGGGAAAGGACAAAGAAGATGCGTTAGTAGCTTTAAATTAATTCATCATTTTTACGATCAATTCTTTCATCAACGATGCATCGGGTGTGCCAATATTATTTATTCCTACACTTTTTAAATTATACTCATGCAGTAATAATAATGCCTGCTCAACATTCGCAAAGGAATATAATTTGGTTGCATTCAATGCTTCTTTAACTGCAAAAGGATTATTATAAAACAATGGCTTCAATGCATGTTCACTTTTATCTGCCATTCCAAAAACGATATACAACTTACTAAAAAAACCGTATAAGGATGGTAGGATAAGCTGTATGGGTGCAGCTTTTGGGTTAGCCTCAAAATACTGTATGATTCGAATAGCTTTTGCAAGATCTTTTTTGCCAACAGCATTTTGTAATTCGAATGCATTGTATTCTTTACTTACACCAATGTATTTTTCAATATCATCTTCAGTAATATTTTTACGTTGACCAAGATTGACAGTAACCTTTTCAATTTCATTTACTATCCTGCTTAGGTCGGTACCAATATGTTCTGCTAAAAGCATTACAGCTTTTTGTGTCATCACATATTCTTTTGATTTGATGTAATCAGTTATCCAACCGGCAAGCTCATAATCTCTTAGTTTTTTTGTAGAAAGTATCTCTCCGTTCTTACCGATCGTTTTATATAATTTGGTACGTTTATCTAATGTTTTTTCTTTGTACCCAACAACAAAGATTGTAGAAGCCAACGGATTTTCAATATAGCTTTCCAATTTATCTATATCCTTCATCTGTTGTGCTTCTTTAAGCAACACAACCTGTTTTTCAGCAAACATGGGATAACGCATACAGGCATTCACTACATCACTCCAATTAGCATCTTTACCATAAAATACAGAAAGATTAAACCCTTCTTCACTTTCGGGTAAGATATTGTTCTCCGCAAAATTCATTACTATATCAATATAATAATCTTCTTCGCCCTCTAACCAATACAATGGTTTAAAACGTTTATTCTTCCAGTCTCCTATAATTTTCTCTACAGACATTTTTCAAAAATACATTAAGGGCTTAAAATAAAAAAGGATACCCTGAAATGAGTATCCTTTTATTTTGAAATAATTGATGTTAATCGGAATCATGATTAAATGCAAACATAACAATGAGCAACATACCACTGGCTCCAAAAAAAGCTGGCAAACTATTTTCTAAAACAAAATTCTCAAAACTGTGAAAAAAATCACCCAGAAAATAATTACCAATCATTCCTCCTATTGCTCCACAAATTATATTTTCCACTATTCCCCATCCTGCACCTCTAAATAATTTAGTAGCAATAAAACCTATGACAGCACCTGTTATTAATGATATTAGATAACCTAACATAATTCTTTTATTCTTCTATTAATTTAGGCTTCGGAAATCTACCGGAACCAACTTACTAACTCCTGCCTCCTGCATTGTAACGCCATAAATAACATCCACTGCACTCATTGTCATTTTATTATGTGTAACAATGATGAATTGAGAATTTTCACTGAACTTTTTTATCATTTGAGTGAACTTCCCAACATTGGCGTCATCTAACGGAGCATCTACCTCATCCAAGATACAAAATGGCGCCGGTTTTATCAAGTAAATAGCAAACAATAAAGCTGTTGCTGTTAATGTTTTCTCTCCTCCACTTAACTGACCAATCGATGAAGGCCTTTTCCCTTTTGGTTTTGCGACAATATCTATACCTGTGTCAGCAAGGTTTTCAGGATCTACCAATACCATATCCGCTGTATCATCTTCTGTAAACAAAGCCTTGAACACTTTCTGGAAATTATCTCTAACTGCATTGAATGTATCAAGGAATTGTTGATTCGCTGTTGCTTCAACTTCCTGGATAGTTTGCATCAAACTATCTTTTGCTGTAACAAGATCATTCTTTTGTTCTAAAATAAACTCGTAACGTTTTTTCATTTCGGTATAAGCTTCGATCGCTGTTGGATTCACCTCACCAATATTTTCCAAACGTTTACGCATTCTTTCATTCTTCTCTTGCAATTCTTCTAACGGCACATCTCCAGTACGAGGTTCATCAATGATCGCATCAAGATCTACCTTAAATTCTACATTCAAACGCTCTTTCATTCCAGCTAACTGTAGCTTCAAATCAGTCAGTTTATCCTTGATCTCATTTAGTAACGTATCTATTCCCTCTTTGGATTTATGTTTGTGCCTTAATTCACTTTCTTTTTCTGCTAAAATGTTGCGAAGGTTATAATAAGCCTGATCTGCTTCGTTCAATTTTTTCTCTTCAGCCTCTTTGTTTTGCAACATTGAGATCAATGCAGCTTCAAGCTCACTTAATGCTGATGCTGTTTCAGTAATACTCGATGCGGCCTCAGTTAACTGTGTATTGCTGCTTTCTATTTGAACCTTAAGATCATTTAATTGATTGCTCTTGAAATCAAATTCTTGTTTTAATGAAACAACTTTGCTTTGTTGTTTAGTGAATTGCAAATTGCTTTCGTTGAAAGTAGCAGTTGCAAAATTATACTCCTGTTCTGCAGCAGCATAATCCTGTTCTACACCTTGCATTTTATCACTTAACTCCTCTAACTGCGTATTGCATTTATCTAATTCATCTCTTGTGCTTGCAATTGCATCATGATTGTTTTGCAATTGTTCCTGAAGATCTTCAATTCTTGCAGCGCTTGTTTCTTCTAAATGATGAAGGTTCTCAATTTTATTTTGAAGAGAGAAAACATGGTTCGTCAGGTTATTGATATCCTGTTGCGTTTGTTTGATCGCATTTTCTTTTAGCTGCTCGTTGAAAGCTATCACTTCATTATGACGAGCCTGTATAGTAGTTTTCAATTCATTCACAATAATTTCTTGTGCTTGAATCTCTTCAATTAGTTTTTCTAAATTCTTCGCTCTACCGATTTTTTTACCTTCAAATAAACCTACGCTACCACCTGTAAGAGAATATTTTCCTTTTACATATTTACCTGTCTTTTCTAAAACAACTGATCCATTGCTGTTACGCAATGCATCTTCATTTTCTGCAATAAATACGTTGCCCAGCAAGTGTTTGGCTAAATTAGCATATTTGCCATCTATCTCAACTACACTTAATGCAGGTATTGTTCCTTCAGGTTGGTGATGCCCTTCAAAATCAGTGAACTTATCCTGTAAGAAGAAATTGGCTTTACCTTTTTTATTGTCATCCAATAAATGAATTGCCTGTAACCCTTCTTCCAAATTATTTACTACATAATAATTCAGGTATGGTTCTAATACATTTTCAACCGCTGCCCTATATTCTTCTTTTACATAAATGATATCACTTAGCAAAGGCGCTTCATGATTCCAATTAGTATTTTTATGTAAGAACTTAACACTTTCAGGATAACCTTCCATTGAATCTATAAGACTCTTTAAAAGATCGTGTTCATTTTTCTTACTATCTAATTTTCTGCTTTCTTCTGCTAACTCATTTCTCAAACCTTCAAGCATGCTTTGAGTTTGAAAAATTTGTTCTTTTGTGAATTCGTGGTGATCGTGTAATTGCTGCAGATCAACTTTCTTTTGCTCTAACTCTTCTGCTTTTATTTTACGCTCAGCTTCCAATTGTTGCAATTGAGCCTGACGTTGTGCTTTTTCATCTTGTATCTGAGCAATAGTGCGTTGTAAGTTCTGAATAGAAGTATCAGCAACTGCTACCTTTTTTTCTGCTTCGAACTGGTTACGTTGAATGGCCTGGTTCTCTTTACGCAATTCATCTATGCTGCTGCGTTTTTCATCAAACACACGGCGTTTATCTTCAACGGCATTTTTAAGTTCTTCCAATTTCCCTTCAAACTCTTCAAGTTTTATTTCATCTTCCTTTATTTGGTTAGAAGTGAACTGAATACTTTCATCAAGGCCTTGTAATTGTCCGCCGGCTTTTTGTAAAAATTCATGAAGACTAGTTTCTCTTTCTTTTAAATATTGTAAACGCTGAGCGCTTAAACTTTTATCATTTTCTTTACTGCGAACAGCATCCAACATATCATTGAAAGCATGCTGCATGTGCTGCAACTCTTTTTCTTTTTCAATGAAACCTAGTTTCTCCTGTTCTATTACAGCTTCTTCTTTTGCGATAGATGTTTCTAGCTCTATTCTTCTATCTACTTCTTCCTGTTGCTTGTGATTAAGATCTTTGTAGGTAATATTGAATCCTTCCAAAGCAGCTTTAGCCAGTTCGATACTAACTTCTTTGTATTCCTTTTTTATTTCGAAATACTTCTCGGCTTTCTTCGCCTGGCTTTCTAAACTTTTAAGCTGGTTATTGATCTCGAAAAGAAGATCTTCGATACGGGCAAGATCCTGCTCAGTAGCATCCAATTTTAATTTAGCTTCTTTCTTTCTTGTTTTGTAAATGGTGATACCTGCAGCCTGCTCCAACATTTTACGTCGGCTGTTCTCTTTATCCTTGATAATATCATCCACCATACCCAATTCAATGATGGCATAACTATCGGTGCTTACACCCGTATCCATAAATAGATTGTGAATGTCTTTCAATCTACATGCTACATCGTTCAAACGATATTCGCTTTCGCCGTTCTTGTAATATTTACGGGTTACGGTTACTGTATTGAATTCGGTTGGTAAGAGGTTCTTTGTATTTTCAAATGTAAGGCTCACTTCGGCAAGGCCGCTTGCACTTCTTGTCTTGCTTCCGTTAAACACCAGACTTTCAAGATTTTCACTACGTAAATTGCTGATCTTATGCTCACCAATAACCCAACGGATACTATCAATAATATTACTTTTACCGCAACCATTGGGCCCGATAACCCCAGTAATACCTTCGTCGAAATTAAGCACCGTTCTATCGGCAAAACTTTTAAACCCTTTGATTTCTAAACTCTTTAAACGCACAGTTTTCTCCTTTTTAAAAGATTAGTAAGAGGGCAAATATATTTCATTAGCCACAGTTGTAGGATTGAACATTTGCACCAATTATGCCCAGTTTTCCACAGCAAACTAACAGTTCATCAACAAGTAATTCACTTTTTTTTGATTTGGAGATTTGAAGATTTGGAAATTTGGAGATGAGAGCAGGTGTTATGAATGAAATATCTCACAATTTTCAAATCTCCAAATCTTCGAATTAATCATGGGCTCTTACCATCCTGCCATCACCCAACATTTGTCCCGGCTATCCATTCCAAGCCGCCACGGCGGGCTTTCCATTCCTATCCGGCATCCTTTCAGCTGATTATTCGTTATTCAGCCTTTATCTAAGCGTAAATGGCTGATTTTTGCCAGGAAATCAATTCTGCCACCTCGGAAATCGATTTTGTCACCTCTACAATTGCCTTTGTCACCCTAGCAATCGACTTTGTTACCATAGCAATCGACTTTGTCACCTCAGCAATTGATTTTGTCACCTCAGCAATTGACTTTGTCACCTCAGCAATCGACTTTGTCACCTCAGCAATCGATTTTGTCACCTCAGCAATTGATTTTGTCACCTCAGCAATTGATTTTGTCACCTTAGCAATTGACTTTGCCTCCTCAGCAATTGACTTTGTCAGTTAAGCAATCGCTTCCCTCATCTCCAAATCTCTAAATCAAAAAGAAAAATACCTCCCAATGGGTATTGGTAATTTGTATGATGGGGTTTATCTTTAAAGCTAAACCTACTTACCATGAACAGGAGAAACTTTCTCACAAAAAGCAGCTTGGCTTTATTTGCCACCGCCGGATTACCAAAAGGACGTAAAAAAAAATCACCAACAACCGCTTCGACCTTTAAATCAAAACTTTTACCCGGCACAGCTGACCAGGTGGAGTATGAAATGCTTATAGACAATTTTGCGATCTCAGTACTTAGTAATCCTTCTGTAGCTGAAAAAACAATTGTGATAAGGGCCAAACATTATGGAACTGATCTGAAAACACCGGACAAATCTGTTGAAATAAATCATATGATCGAATCGAGCACTGAAGTGACGGAGGGTACAGATAAAATATGGGTAGTGAAAACTAAATATGACAAATTTGTTTCGGGTGATGATAAAATGGCGAAACAATTTCCAAAGGATATGGTGCTGAAAGGAAAAACATATAATTACTTTAATTTGATGGGCAAAAAAGATAAAGTAATTGCTAAAGTAGAATATGTAAGTCCACCATCAACTGACTATGGTGATGACGATGACTGTTTTCTTACAACGGCATGTGTTCGACACAAACAATTGGCTGATGATTGCGATGAATTAATGACGCTGCGTTTTTTAAGAGATACTTATATGATCAATGATTTCGAAGCTGCATTGCTTGTAAAAAACTATAAGATAGTGGGACCAAAATTAATTCAAGCGATCAATCAATTTGAAAACAAAACTGAGGTGTACAATTATATTTATGATCAGCTGGTGATGCCATCTGTAAAAATGATCAAGAAAAATGAGTATGCGGAAGCGACGGCTTACTACAAAGATTTTGTGGAAGGCATGTCTAACAAGTATCTTTAATTAAAATATTTTAACCCTATAAAACTTTATCAGCAATGAACAGAAGAAGTTTTCTTACAAAGAGTAGTGTTGCTATGGTGGCTGCTGCAGGCTTACCAAAAGCGATCTTCGCAAACGATCAAGCAGCCAGCACAACAGTGTACAAAACAAAACTAGAATCGGGCATTGTAAATCAAACGTATTATGAACTTACGGTAGATCATCTTGCTGTACAAAATTTAGCTACAGCTGCTGACGATCAAAAGAAAATAATATTGAAGGTTGCTTATTTTGAAACAGCAGATTTTACTACTCCAACCAAAGGCGCTGAATTTATTTACACAATAAAAGAAAGTGTAAAAACAAGTACAGAAGGAACTACATGGAAAATAAAAACAAAATTTGATAAGAGAATATCAGGAGACTATAAGCTTCCAAAAGATTTTCCAAAGAACATAACTTTTGAAGGCAAGCCTTATGCTTATTTTAAAATATTGAATAAGAAAGAAGAAATGTTAGTAGAGATCCCCTATCCTACTACTTCCAGTTCGGGCTCAGGATCGGGAAGTGGATGTTTTTTAACTACAGCTTGTGTTGAGAACAAACAACTTGCTGATGATTGTAATGAACTTACTGCATTGCGTTTTTTAAGAGATGAATACATGAAGAATAATGCTGCTGATTCTGCATTGATAACAGATTATAAAATTTATGGCCCTGCTATTGTTGCTGCAATTGATAAGTGTGATAATAAAAATGAAATTTATGATTTCATGTATGCTAATATGATACAACCATCTGTAACATTAGTGAAAGAGGAAAAATTTGAAGCCGCTGTGGAATATTATAAAATATTTGTAAAAGCTTTGGCAGAAAAATATTTGTAAGATGTTTTAGTAAACTAAAAGCCGTCCTGACAAATTATCGGGACGGCTTTTTTGTATGCAAACTATTTTAATGAAACTGTTATTTTACCGGAAGGTAAATATGTAATCACTTTATTTTGATATACAGAACTCATCTTGTTATAGATGAATGGTAAAACGACTTTACCAGCTTTATTGATCAATCCTAATTTTTTGTCTTTTTCTATTTTAGCGAAGCCATTATTAAAATTCTCTAAACTTTCATATTCGAATTCTGTAACTGCTACACCCGTAGCATTGAGTACACCCCATTTACCATTTTTCTTTGCCCATATCATTCCGTTAATCTTTGGCTGAATTGCTTCATACACAAAATCAATTACTTTAACACCCTTGTTATTAATAAGCCCCCAGCCTGATGCTTTCTTAACAGGAAAACTTCCTTCAATACCTGTATCCCCTCCCTCGAAATTTTCTGTTGAAATTACCACGCCTTTTGTGTTGATCAGTTTAGTATTATTTCCTTCTTGGACAAGTGCTGCACCATTTGAAAAACCTGTAATTGCTACATAGGCACCAGTTATAACCTTATTACCCAAGGTATCAATGTAACCAAATTTATTACCGTTCTTATATCCTGCAAGGCCACTGTTGAACTCTCCCAAAACATCATATGTATCGTCAGTTAGTTTTTTCCCTTCCCTGTCCACATAAAAGTATTTACTGGAATTATCGAGTATCAATATCTTCCCATTTTTACATGGGTAGCCTTCTTTGGCGTATATTCCAAAAACTGTTCTACCTGTTTTATCCAAATAATAAACCTTGCCGTCATATTGGCCTTTTGCCATTCCGAGCCCTTCTGAATAAGGGCCATAGAAGACATAGGAAAGGTCTGATATTTTAGTAAAGTTTTTATTTGCTAAATAAGGAGTTGTATAACTATAGTCTTGTAAACCGACAATACCTTCAGAAAAATTTACAATGTTCTCATATTTTTTCTCTGATAATTTTTTACCCGTGTGATCGTAAAATTGATAGGTACCATCTTTTGTAACAAAAATACCTTCTTCATTAAAATCTGAAAGATCATAACCCGGCACTTGTGTTTTAGTATTTGTTACAAGGTCTATTACCTGTATCATTGAATTATATGGTATCACCATAGAATCGGGATTGTCGCCGCCGATAAGGGTTATACCATAAGCATTTGTATTACTCTGCGGAATTGTTTTTATTAATTTCCCTTTAAGATCATAGACTTTCACTTTGTCATCAAACACAATTGCAAAAAGGTTTTTAAATGACCTCATATCCTTTGCCGAATCACTCAGTAACAATACTTTTAAATTTTCATCGAGCAAACTATACTTACCTTGTTTTTTAGCAATTAATATTTCCGGATTATAATAATTGTAATACAATTCATTGTACTCTGGGTTTATTAAAAAACTTCCTGAAGTATTGATAAGACCTTTTGTTCCGTCAGATTTTTCTACAACTGCATAACCTTTCTCATTGAACTCGTTGATCTTTTTGTATTCCAGCGGTAATATTGCTTTACCGGTATTATCCAGCAAACCATATTTATCATTTTTGCTTACTATAAAAAACTTTCCTTTGTTCCTGATATCAATATAACCGTAAAGCGGCTCGACGATCATTTTACCTTCTGTATTTATAACTCCTCTTTCATCATCCATTTTACGACCTCCTATTTTTGATCCGCCCTTTGATTTATACACTACCGCATAGCCATCACGGAAATTATCTGCATCTACATACTGCGGAGCAATTACAAAAACATTTTCTTTATTGATATAACCATGTTTTCCTTCTTCCAAAGCTACCGGAGCTAAACCATCTCCAAAAGCGGAAGCATCATTGTAAATAGCGGGTATCACCATTTCATTTTTTATATTGATAAACCCAAATTTGTTATCCTTTTGAACATTTATCAATCCTTCATATATGAGACCAACATATTGATACTCCATGGGAATAACCAACTTGCCTGTCTTATCTATCACGCCAGAAATATATTCATATGAATCTGGCTTTTTTTTACTAACCGTTGCTAAGCCATCGTAAAAAGCACTCAACTCATTATATTTTTCCTGTGTTATAAAGGTTTTATTCTTTGCATCATACAGATCATATCGATCAAGTGTATCTTTTATAATATAAATACCTGGTTCATAAGAGGTATATACTAACCTATAGCTTGTAGACAGAAGTATTTTTTTTGTTGCTTCCTCTATCAATCCATAACGGGTCTCATATTTTGGATTGGTATAAAGACCTCCGGCAGATAATTGAATAGACTTATTAATTGTTGTAAAGCCATCTTTATTTTTTGTGCCGATGGTATAATCAGTTTGAGCATAAAGCACCTGGCTTATCAAACAAATTATTATAAAGAATTTGTATTTCATGCGTAGAGGTTTATTTCACAAATTAACTAAGATCATTCAAAATTACTATACGGGTAATAGGGTATTTTTTAGTTGAGATACTCTTATGTTACTTTTTTTGCGGAAAAAAAGTAACATAAAAAGCCGCCGACAAAGGATTACATCCCTTTTGTTGGTTGGTTCCCTGATTAAGCTTTTGTACTACTGTAAACTGAACATTTGTAATTCTACATCATGTTATATTTAAAACTTATACACTACGATTTTTTAAATAAAAAAGCATGTCTTTCGACATGCTCTAAGATTATAAACATTTTACCATTATTTCTTAGTTCTTCTGCCCTTCAGTATCTGATAGAAAGAACGACTTCTTATCTCTTCTAAAGTTAAGCCTGTTGCAGTTGCTTCCTCTTCTGTAATAGCTCCGCAGTTCATCGCTTTCAAAAAGAAATTAAGTAATCCCTGTCCTGTTGCGGCATCATCAAAAATATCTCCGGTTAAAGTTGATATAGCGGCTCTTTCTACAAATATTTTTAAACGATTCGTTGCATCTTCGATACTGCTTAAAAAGAAATTATATGTGGCCGCATAACGCATAGGTACTTGGGCCGGATTAAGATCCCACCCCTGGTACATGCCATTTATCAATGAATGCATGGTATGTCCGTATGCAATACGCCAGCCTTTATGAACTGCTTCCCTGTTCTCATTTAATTGATCAAAACTTAGATCATCTCCACGGTGTGGACCGATCGGCATTACATTAGTAGCGCCATCACTTAACCAGATGCCAGTGCTTCCTAATGCAACTTTAGTAACATGATGAGCAAAATCACAAACACTGTGAGCCATAGTTTGATACTTTGCTGTAATGCCGCAGGAGGCAGTATAATCGTATGTACCAAAATGTGCAGCAATTAATCTTCCTTCACTTGCTCTCACAATTTTCATCAAAGGATTTTTGCCATCTTCATCCATTACAATTTGTGTAGCTTCTACCATTGTCTCCATCTTTAATGTATTCGGAGACAAGCCGTGTTTCTTTTCTATTATTTCAAACAAACGGATCAATGTTGTTACCTGTTGAGTAATGGTTACTTTCGGTAACATCACCACGAAGTTCTCAGGGAGTTTGCCTTTTGTTTTTTCTAATAATGTAGTAAGGAAAATATCTAAGGTTCTTACACCTCTTAATTTGAGGTCTTCAGTAAAAGGTTTGATACGAATACCGATGAATGGAGAAATGGTTTTATCTGCCATACCTTTTGCCAATTCGTTTGCAGCATTTACAGCAGTTGCATCTTCCTCATCATCCGGACGATTACCAAATCCATCTTCAAAATCGATCCTAAAATCTTCTACTCCTTCTCTTTTAAGCTTTGCAACGATCTTATTATAAACAGAATAAGAAAGCCATGCATGTTCTTTTTTACGCTGGGCTTCAGTCATAGCATCTAAGCGTTTTGTAAGATCAGCTATATCTTCTAAAGATTCAGGTAAATGTTCAAAGCCATCAAGCTTTAATACTTTTGCCAACACAACAAAATTTGGAGCATAAGTTTGTAAGTTTCTCAAAGCGATCTCTCCAATCTTATCTGTTGTATCGCTTTTAAATAAATTTGCACCACCATAAATAGTGTGCACCGGCTGCCTATCAGGCCTATCACCCTGGTAAACTTTTTGAAATGCAAGATTTGCTTTTTGCAATTCTGCCAATAATGATTCTTTTTCGTTGTCTGCTATTGAAAAATTCATATTCTTTATTTTACTTAAATCTGTTTAATTAATTAAGAACCCCTGTAAGTACTATAGCCAAAAGGGTTTAACAATAATGGCACATGATAATGATCGCTGCTATTAATATAAAAAACAATTTCAACAAAAGGATAAAATGCTTTTACCGCTTCCGCATCAAAATAGATCTTTGTTTCAAATCTCATTTTGTAAGTGCCATATTGAAGTAATACATCATTGGCCAATAAATTAGGTATTCGTCCATCGCTGTTAGTAATGCCATGTGCTATTTCTATCCACTCCTTGCCTACCAATTGAGATAAAACTACCGGCACAAGCGCTGCCGGTTTACCTTTTGTGGTATCTAATATATGTGTTGTTAATTGTCCCATGTTATATCTAATATTTTTTCTAATCTGAGTTTTGTTATTTTGCTTTGTTCGTCTGCGGCGATCTCTAATTCTACTTCTCTTGAGTTTGGTAGACGTTCGTTCAATAGGTCTAACATTTGCCCTGCAGTTTTCCCTGTTGCACAAACAATGAATATAAAGCCAAACTTTTTCTCATATGCTTCGTTGCCTTGAGCAAGTTTTTCTAAAATTTGTTGAGGGGCATCCGCAGCACCTATTTGTTCACCTTCGGCCCAGGCGGCTGTAGAAGCAAATTTTTTTCTTAATGACTCTATATCACCGATTTTGGGATGATGTGTAAATGCTTCCAGCCAATCGGCTTCTGTACATTTCCACCACTGCTCTTCAGCATCTTCAAGCAATTCAATTAGGTCATCAGCAGGAAAAAAAGGCAGCATTTTTTCTACCCAATTCACAGAACCACAACACTTAAATAAAGCTTCTTTAAGTTGATCTTTTGGCAAGGTGTTTAATTCATGTAAAGTCATACTATTTACGATTTACGATGTACGATTTACGATTTTTTTTAAAATTGTACATTCAACATCTATATCAAATTTCTATTGAATGGTTGGAAAACGATTTACATTTTTATAATAAATATATACAGCTGGCTCTTTCCCCATAGCAGTGAACCATTGCTGACAATATGGTGCCATCCAAATACTATCTCCTTTTTTTATCGGATACCATTGATGATCCAACATATACACACCTTGTCCTTGCAGATACAAGAGGCCATGTTCCATAATATGTGTTTCTACCATTGGTAAATGTCCGCCACTATCATATGTAAAAATATTTACGGCCATATCGAAAGAAAGATTATCAGGTAATAATATTTGCAAACGCAATGCATCATCTCCTAAATAAGAAGGGCCAGGCACTTTTGCTCCATCACCGAATAATATACCAGGCACTGCATATCCAGCTAATTTTTCATAAGTTTTATGAAAGGTCAATATTTGTGAACCATCTTCAACATTCTCAAACTTGTACCCTTTTTTTATAGGTACATATACAAACTGTCCGGTAGTCAATACTTTTTTTGTACCGCCTACAGTAGCTTTTACTTTTCCTTTTACTACAAAGAAAAATATTTGTGCATCTTTTGTAGAGCCGATCAGTTTACCATCTTTGTTTAAGGTGATCAAAGTCTGGCAAAGATTTGCTCCCATTGCTTCATTAATGATCACATTCACTGTACAATCTGTCCAGCCTGGTACACAACTATTGATATAGCCATCGGGTGCAATGACTGCATGATTACTTTTTACTACGCTTCTTGTTAATGCTGATATTTCCATTTATACTATTTTTTATAATTATTGCCATGTGAGAGAAACATTATCTATCGCTGTTGTTGGTCTTGTTCCAGAACCTGTACTATTCGATAATGCTATGATACGTATCCATACTGTTTGTGATTTATTATTCAACAAGCTTCCGAAATCAGTAGTAACAAGGTTACTTGCAAAGGTACTACCCCCAGTAGTCATTGTGCCTCCTGTTGATACCGAAGTAAAAAATGTTGGGGCATCTCCCAAAGCGTAATCTACATACCATGTTACTGTTCTCGTACTTGTTACATCCAATGATTGAAGGGAAAATCCAAGGATAAAATTTGATTTACTTGTTGTGTTTGCTATTTTAAAAACAAATGCTGTTCCAGGATCACCACTTCCTGAAGTTTGACGATAACCGATTGCACGTTCTGTTGCTGCAGCTTGACCTGCAGAGTCAGTTGATGATGGTAACGTTCCAGATGCATAGCTTCTTGCTGCAGATGATGGTGTTGCCCAATGATAATTATTGGCATTATTAAATATTGCCTCATTTCCTAAATTGGATGCACTAGCTCCTGTACGAATACTCACTCCTGCTGGTAATACAGGATTGGTACCATTAAAGTCTAAAGTAAATGGAGAAGTACTCAATGTGATAGGTGTGCCTGATGCAGTTGTAAACACTTCCTGATTACCATAAGATGTACCCTGACTGTTAGTAGCATAAGCCCTTACATAATATTGTGTAGCCGGAGTAAGACCAGAAATGTTACTTGTAAATACTCCAGCAGGAAAATTACTTGTAAAACTATTTATTAATGTTGGCAATGGCGTAGTAGCATAGCATACACCCACTGCCGTTACTGTAGCGCCACCATCATTCGTGATAACTCCGCCGCTGGTAGCTGATGAAGAATTAATATTAGAAATTGCTGATGTTGCAACTGATGGAGTACAAGCATTCCATGTAAGCGCTCCATCACAAACTCTTAGTACCTGTCCTTTAAGACCAATTGGTAATATTGCCCATGATGTGCCATTCCAATACAAAATATCCCCGGCATTTGTTGCAGGTGGCAAAGATGCTATCCTGCTCCATCCGCTCCCATTATTACACCAGTATGCATTATCGTTAGTATCATACACCAATAAACCTGCAGTGTTTGACATCTGTAATCTTTTTACAGTTGTGACACGTGGAATGATCAACCCTTTATCTGTAGAAGCAATATCTAATGCTGCATTGGCATTAGGTGATGTTGTACCGATACCTACTTGTGCAAAAACAAAAGTTTGCATAAGGCAAGCCATCATTAATAATAAAAAAAACTTTCTCATGCAGTTAATTTATTTTGATTGTTGTTGAATTAATTTTTCAATAAAATTGTCTGATATTTTCACAGCCGCTGCAATATCGGTTACTTCTGCATTTTCCAAAGGATTATGACTGATACCTTTATAGCATCTTATAAATAACATTGAAACAGGCGACACTGAAGCCACCGCCATTGCATCATGCCCTGCTCCACTCATTAATTCTATTATTTCATTTCCACTATCTGCTATCGCCTTCGACAGCAAGTTAGATAAATTTTTATCGCAAAGCACTGGTGCTGTTTGCTGAATCAAAGTCCATTGTAAATCAATGTTCCTTGCTTTGCAGATAGTAGTACAAATTTCATTGATCGTGTTATAAGCCCTTTCTAAATATACATCTGATGCACTACGCAGATCAAGACTACAAATCACTTTGCCCGGTATCACATTGCTTGCTCCATGATGCACATCAAGCTTACCAATAGTAGCTACAATATTATCTTTATTTTCTAAAGCAAATCTTTCGACAGCAAGCACACAAACCGCTGCTGAACACAATGCATCCTGGCGCATATCCATTGGCACTGTACCTGCATGGCCGGCAAATCCAGTAAAGATCAATTCGATTCTTTTTTGCCCAGCAATAGATGTTACTACTGCAGCAGGAATATTTTTTTCGTACAAAACCGGACCTTGTTCAATATGCATTTCATAATAGCCAAGCCACTCATCTTTTGGTAAAGCATCCTGAGATAAATTATTACCGTTCCCTCCATTACTGGCTATCACTTCTTTCAATGAAATACCGTTTGCATCTTTCTTATCTAATAAAGTTGTATCAAAATTTCCGGTCACAACATTACTGCCTAAAAATGTTGTATGAAAACGTACGCCTTCTTCATCACTAAAAGCGATGATCTCAATATTAAAAGGAATATCTTTTGTTTTAATATTTTCTATAAGATCAATTCCCATGATCACACCTAAAGGACCATCAAATTTTCCTGCATTAACGACGGTATCAATATGCGAAGCAATGACCAATGTCTTTGCATCTGAATTTTTGCTTACCAATCTTCCTCTTACATTACCGATATTGTCTACATATGTTTTTAGCCCGGCATCATTCATCCAACCCAACACTTTTTTACTCCCTTCAACAAATGCAGGTGTTCCATAAGTACGTGTCACACAAGTTGCATCTTCGCTGATTGAAGCCAATTCGTTTATACGATCAATTATTTTCTCTGCTCTTGCTGTATCTATACTCATTACTGTTATCCTAAAATTATTTTGCCTTTATTCAATGCTGTAAATTCTCCTGTATCATAAACTTTTTCTCCTGCTAAAAAAGTTTGTTCAACCACACCATATAATTGATGACCAAGGTATGGTGTTACTTTATGTCTGTGCTGAATAATATTTTCTTCAACAGTAAAGCTTTTTTCATCATCCACTATAATGATATCTGCATCAAATCCTTTTGCAATTTTCCCTTTCGTATTTTGTTGTCCGGCAAGCTTTGCAGGATTTTCACACAGCCATTTTACTATATCGATAAAAGTACAATTTCTTTTTTTAGCAGCCGTCCATAAAACAGGTAAAGCAAATTGTAAAGATGCAATCCCTCCCCATGCTTTCATAAAATTACCGCTTTGTAACTCTTTCAGGTCGGGTGTTGCCGGCGAATGATCCGTTGCAACAAAATCAATCACACCTGCTTTTAAAGCATCCCACAATTTCTCATTGTTTGCCTTTTCACGGATGGGTGGCGCACATTTATATTGTGTTTGCCCATCAGGAATTTCTTCGGCAGTAAAATACAAATAATGCTGACCGGTTTCAACTGTAATGGGCAATCCTTTTTGTTTTGCTGCAACAATTTGAGCAATTGAATTTGCGGAAGATAGATGAACTATGTGTACACGACAATTAAATTCCTCACATAAACGGATCATCATTGCAATGGCATCATCTTCCCATTTTTCAGGACGGGATAATAAATAATTTTGATAAGATCGACTACTGACGATAGATGACGGACCACTGATAGTGTCTTTTAAATCAGAAATTTCTTTACTGTCGTCTGTCGTCGGTTGTCCATCCTCCAATTCGCAATGTACTAATAATGGCAGATCGTATTTTGCAATGATTGGCATTACTTTACGCAGGTCATCTTCTGTTGCGTTAGGAAATTCGTCTATACCTGAATGTGTCAAAAATGCTTTGAATCCAAGCACTCCGCCTTTTATCAATCCCTCTATCTCTTTATCATTACCCGGAACCACACCGCCCCAGAAACCAACATTAGTATGCAGTTGATCTTTAGTGGATGCTATTTTTAATTCAAGATCTTTTACAGTAATTGTAACTG
Organism: Bacteroidota bacterium; assembly: GCA_040387955.1. Classification (GTDB taxonomy): domain Bacteria; phylum Bacteroidota; class Bacteroidia; order Chitinophagales; family Chitinophagaceae; genus Ferruginibacter. The sequence continues at coordinate 287,289 of JAZKCS010000005.1, forward strand.
GCGAAGAATTCAATGGCATATCTACTAAGGTTGATAAGCCTCCTGCAATTGCTGCTTTGGTGGCTGTATCAAAACCTTCCCAATCTCTTCCAGGTTCATTAATATGTACATGCGGATCAATAACACCAGGCATCACAATTTTATTTCCGGCATCAATAATAGTATTATTTTCTGCTGATGACAAATCATCAACAACATCAATAATTTTTCCATCATTGATCAACACAATCCCTTTTCTTATACCTTCGGGTAATACGATCCTGTTAGATTTAATCGCTAGCAATGCAAATAATTTTGTTTGTTAATGATACAATTTTTATAAAAATACGAAACAAAACTATAAATTTTGTAGTTTTAAGGCAACTATTAAGATAGATTATAATATATGATACATTTTTTGGTATATGGGGTTTTAGGTCTGGTACTAGTTATGTTGGTACGGATGACATACCATTTTAATACATTGGCTAAATCAAAAGAAGACGAACCTGAACCCTACCAGGAAAGACTGATCAGTTCACAGAACTTAAATTATGCAGCGCTGGTATTAGCGATCGTACTGATGATCACTTATACATATGTACTCATAAAAGGTACGCCTTACGAAAGCCATATGATGGAATGGCTGAATATCATTGTCCGCCTGATGCATTTTACTTTTGGTATTGCATGGATCGGCGCTTCCTTCTATTTTGTTTTTCTTGAAAATGCGTTGAACAGAACAGAAGATGTAAGAGATGAATTAGCTGGTAACCTGTGGGCGGTGCATGGTGGCGGTTTTTATTATTTAGAGAAATATAAAGTTGCCCCAAAAACAATACCTAAACATTTACATTGGTTTAAATACGAAGCATACTTCACATGGCTCTCTGGCTTCTGTTTATTGTTTGTGGTTTATTATTTTAATGCCAAGGCAATGTTGATCGATAAAAATGTTTTAGACATTGCTCCATTAACAGGTATTGGAATTGGTGTGGGTTCATTTGTTGTAGCATGGATCATTTATGACCTGATGTGCAAATCTCCTTTAGTAAAGAAGCCACTTTTATTTGCATTGGTTGGTTTCATTATAGCAACAGGATTTGCTTATTTCTATGCTCATGTATTTAATGCAAGGGCTGCTTATATTCATTTTGGTGCAATGATCGGAAGCATCATGGTGGCAAATGTTTTCTTTGTAATAATTCCTGCACAAAAAGCAATGGTAAAAGCTGCGAAAGAAAGTAAACCACTTGATCCAACATATGGTAAAAATGCATTGGCAAGATCTTTACACAACAACTATTTTACTTTACCGGTTTTGTTCGTGATGATCAGTAATCATTTCCCAAGTACATTCGGAAATGCACAGTCATGGGCTGTTTTAGCAGCAATGTCTGTTGGTGTGGCCGGTGTAAAACATTACCTGAATTTAAAAGAGAAAGGAAGATACAACGTTTGGATATTACCAATTTCGGTGATCGTATTATTAGGTGTTTGTTTTATGACCGCTCCGCAAAAACAAGGTGGTGAATGTAAACCTGTAAGTTTTAGCAGGGTAAACACGATCATAAATGAAAGATGTACACCATGCCATTCAAGCAAACCTACTGATGATTTTTATACTGCTCCTCCTAATGGTGTTGTGTATGATACTCCTGATGATATTGTAAAATTAAAAGACAAGATCATGCAACGTGTAGTACTCACCAAAACAATGCCGCAGAATAATAAGACCAATATGACTCCGGAAGAAAGAGAATTGATACGCTGCTGGATTGATCAGGGAGCGAAGACGAAATAAAAAATGATTTGGAGATTTGAAGATTTGGAAATTAGGAGATGGAGGAAGTAACCTATTTAATTATTCATTCAAATTAGCAAGCGCTACACAATTTTCAAATCTCCAAATTTCCAAATCAGCCCCATGCCCTCAAAAGAATATACAGAAATACAAAAGGCCTTGAAAGTAAATGCTACTCTCGAAGGATTAGCTGCTTATAAAAAATTTGTTCCTGGAAGTAAAAAAAAGCATATGGTGTAAGAATGCCAATCTTAAATGATCTGGCAGCACAATATAAAACCGGTGGTTTTGAGCTGGTGAAAGAATTGTGGGATAAAGGTGCTTATGAAGAAAAAGTATTGGCAGCAAAAATACTTGGCAAGATCGCTAAGAAAGATGCAGACAAAACATTGGCATTGATCGAATACTTTGCTGATGCGATAGAAGACTGGGCTGTATGTGATACCATCGGAATGCAAAGCCCAAAGCCAATTGTAAATACACATCAGAAAGAAATATTTGCTTTATCAACCAAATTCAATCTATCAAAAAATTTCTGGAAACGAAGATTAAGCCTTGTATTGGTAGAATGGTATACAAGAGATAAAACTTTGCACCCACAAATAAAAGAATTGATAAAAGGTGTTGAAGCTGATGAAGAGTATTATGTGAAGAAAGCCGTAGTCTGGATAAAGAAGAACTTTGCAAAGGGGAAATAATTTTAATTTGGAAATTTGAAGATTTGGAGATTTGAAAATGACAATAACTTCCAAATTAAAAGAATCAACCAATCTCCAAATCTTCAAATTTCCAAATCTTCAAATCATCTACTTCAATCCACTTGATAGTTTCATCTTTCTTAAACCAAGTCATCTGCCGCTTAGCATAATTTCGGCTATTTTGCTTGATCAAGTCAATTGCTTTATCTAAAGAAATTTCTCCATCTAAATATTGAAAGAGTTCTCTATAACCTACTGTTTGTAATGCATTGAGCTTCTCATATGGGAGCAATTGTTTCACTTCATCCAGCAAACCATTTTCCACCATAATATCCACTCTCCTATTTATTCTATCATACAATTCTGCTCTCGGCATTTCAAGACCTATCTTAATAATATTGAAATCTCTTTGTAATTTATTTTTGGATTGGTATTCAACAATTGATTTGCCTGTAGACATCTTCACTTCCAATGCTCTCATCATTCGCTGAGGATTTTGCATCTCCCCTTTCTCAGCAAACAAAGGGTCGTTTTTCTTTAGTTGCCCATGCAACCACTCAATACCGTTAGTATTGTAATCGTTAATAATATTTTCTCTTATCGCTGGATCAATTTCAGGTATCTCATCAATACCTTCACAAAAAGCCTTGACGTATAGGCCTGTGCCGCCAACCATCACCGCAACGTCATTTTCAGAAAAGATGATATCCAACTTTTCTAATGCATACTTTTCAAAAGTTGCAGCATTAACAGTATCATGAATGGAATGTGATGCAATAAAATAATGATGGACTGCAGCCAACTCTTCCTCTGATGGTCTTGCAACACCAATATTGAGTTCTTTAAAACACTGACGGCTATCAGCAGAAATTATTTGTGTAGAAAAATGTTTTGCCACTTCAATAGCAAAGGCTGTTTTACCAACAGCGGTAGGACCAACTATTACTATGCAGGTTTTCAATAATTATGAGTTATGAATGATAAGTTATGAATGATGAAACCATATAACTTGAATAAATTCATAATTCATCATTCATAATTATTAGAAGTCTTCCCCTTCTGTTCCCTCTTCTGTAGATTCTTCTTCACTTTCTGCGGCATTACCATCTTCATCTTCTTCACTAAATCCATCTAACATAGCTGTAGGGTTAAGATCATATTTTTCTTCTACTTCAGCAAGGCGGCTATCAACAAGGCCTTTAGTGCCATATTGCGAAGGTGCAAGCCCTTCAGTGCGAATGCAGGCAGGATAACCCAGTTTTTTATTTTCTTCTTTATCAACATTAATAAGCTCAAGCATAAATGTCCAGTGCTTATTAAAATCATATACGTATACAAATTTTTGATTTGGATCCCTGATCTCAGACCCAAGCACCACATCACTCATGATCAAAGGCTCAGCCTGGTAATTCTTATCATCATATTTTTCTAATGATATCTCTCTTCCACGAACCCAATGATCATTACTTCTGTAAAATGTTGCTTTATGTTTATTATCGAACTCGTAACTCTTTAATATAGACTCATGCAGATCTGCAAATGTCTGCGTATGTTTTATCACCACATCTCTGTAGACGCTATCATCATCTTCCCAATATATCCTGAATTTTAAAATGGCCATGCTGCGTTTGTTTGTTATTGTAAAAGTAATAATTTATTTATGATTTACGAGCTACGATTTACGATTGCATTTAATTTGTTGCTATTCATTGCAACTATAAAGATTTTTCATTAGGTGAAATGTCGTACATCGCAAATCTTAAATCGTAAATCCCATATTTTTTGCTTTCTCAATCATAAAAGAGTAAGCTGCTTCATAGTCATTCGTTATCTCTCCATCTAAAATAGCATTGCGGATAGCATCTTTAATAATACCAACATTTTTTGATGGGGGCAAATTAAAAGTTTCCATGATCAATTCACCGGTAATAGGTGGTTGCCAGTTACGCAGATGATCTTTTTCTTCCACTTCCGCACAACGCTGTTTCACCATCTCAAAATTCTGTAAGTATCGTTGTACTTTCTGTTTGTTCTTAGATGTGATATCCGCCGAACACAATGTCATCAACGCATCAAAATCTTCTCCTGCATCAAAAAGTAATCTTCGTATAGCCGAGTCAGTTATATTTTCTTTAGTAAGACTGATAGGACGCAAATGCAACTCCACCATCTTACGCACAAATTTCATTTTTTCGTTTTGTGGCAGTTTCAATTGAGTAAATATTTTTGGTACCATCCTGCCTCCTACTACTTCATGTCCGTGGAATGTCCAACCATGGCCTTCCTCAAATTTTTTGGTTGCAGGTTTTGCAATATCATGCAATACCGCTGCCCAGCGTAACCATAGATCATCTGTGTTCTCACAAATATTATCCACCACTTGTAAAGTATGATAGAAATTATCTTTATGTCCCTTGCCATCAATATACTCTGCACCTGCAAGCGCTACCATCTGCGGAAAGATTATTTGTAACAAACCACTTTTATACAACAGATCGAAACCGATAGAAGGTTTTTTGCACATCAATATCTTATTCAGCTCATCTGCAATGCGTTCTTTGCTGACGATCTTTATACGCTCCGCCATTTCTTTGATGGCAATAAATGTTTTTTCTTCTATTATGTAATTTAGTTGCGATGCAAAACGTATAGCCCTCATCATCCGTAACGGATCATCACTAAAAGTTTGTGCCGGAGCCAATGGTGTACGTATGAGTTTACGTTCAATATCACCAATGCCGTCAAAAGGATCGAGTAATTCACCATAACTATCTTTATTTAAACTGATCGCCAGGGCATTAATAGTAAAATCTCTCCTGTTTTGATCATCTTCAAGCGTACCATTTTCCACCGCCGGCTTGCGACTGTTAAAATCATAACTTTCTTTTCTTGCACCTACAAATTCTATCTCTTCATCATCCAATTTTATTTGTGCTGTACCAAAATTCTTGAACACATTCACTTGCGATACATTACCGAATTTCTCCGCTGCTGCTTCTGCCAGCGCAATACCATCGCCTATGCATACAATATCAATATCCTTTGTAGGCCTGTCAATGATCTTATCCCTTACAAAACCACCAATAAGATAACAGGGCACACCAAGTTCCTCCGCAGCATTTGCGATCTTCTTTAATATAAATAGTTCTTTATCTGAGCAGGAAATATACATGATGCAAAGATAACCTCTTGATTTGGAGATTTGAAAATTTGAAGATTTGGAAATGAGTTACTGTTATAATTGAAAAGCTTCTTACATCTTCAAATCTCCAAATTCCCAAATCTTCATATTTTTTGGAACCGGCGATAGTGCTACTATTAAGCATCGTTGTGTCACTCACTTATACGGTATACCGTTAGTGAGCTTTTATGGAAGCGTAGATAATTTATTGAATTATTAAATTCCCCATGACTAATAATTTTTTATTAGGCGCTACTGTTACAGAAACTCCTGCAGGAATATATACCGGGATATCAACTATACATTCACCAGTACCCATAGGGTCAATAAGTATGGTACTTCCCGGAGGTATAGCATTTAGAGGAACTCCGGTATTAATCCAATTAGCAATATTGCTCCAATTCCCATTACCTCTAAAAACGAAAATATTGCTGTTAGCAGCACATATTAAAGTATCATCCCTTATTGTCCAATTATCATTTCCAACGAGTAAGGAATGTTCTGTAGCAGCGGCACAGTACTTTAATCCAAAGGCTCCAAGGTAAAGGTTTTTGAGATGAGGTTGATTATACCATCCTATCAAAGTACTATCATAATTTGATGTACTTAAACCAGAATAACTCAACATACCATCAATATTAAGTACATTTCCAATATTCCAATTGCCAATATTTTGATCAAATTTTTTAGCTGACTGAAACATACTAATGGCGTTATTTAGATTACTAGTATTCCATTTGCCAATAGGTTGATTAAAAGCGACAGCTGAACCAAACATAGAAATCATGTTCGTAACATTACCCGTATTCCAATTACCAATAGGTTGATCAAATGCACTAGCAAAGGAAAACATACTGTGCATAAGAGTAACATTCCCTGTATTCCAATTATTTACAGGTTGATTAAATGTAGTAGCAAAATAGAACATAAATGACATGTCAGTTATATGCTCTGTATTCCAATGATTAACAGGCTGGTTGAATGCACTGCAGAAAGCAAACATAGCCATGAGATCAGTAACACCACTTAAATCAGGTGCATCAGTAGCATTTACGATCAATTTTGAGCAACCTTGAAAAGCATGGCCAAAGCTTGTCCAATGCATAGCACTACCCCATTGTTCTACTGTTAATATTTTTTGTTTCTCGCCATCAGTATTAAAATAAATTCTTGGAAAAGAGCCGGAGATCCTTACTGTATATATTCCGGGAGTAAGATAGTTATGTGTAATATTTCCTGTAACTCCAGTACTTATATTTCCATCTCCCCACTTTACATTATAATTATATCCATCCCCTGTTGTAGGTATGGTAATTTGAACGTTTGATGAGTTACCAGGATTATCTGTTTTCCATGTGGTAACAAAATCGGTAGTTTGTGCAGTAAGTTTTGAGATACCTGTAATTAGTAAAACAATAAAAAAAATGCATTTAATTCCTCTCAAAACAATAGTTTTTTAATGATGTTAATAGTTCAAAAATAGCTGAACAGATTATAACGAAGATATTAAAAGTTTATATACCTGCCAGATGAAGAGATTTGGAGATGTGGTGATGTGTTAATATGAAGCGCTCTACTTGTTATATTTATTTTTTGAGACCAGCGATAGTGCTACTATTGAGCATCGTTGTGTCACTCACTTATACGGCATACCGTTAGTGAGCCTTTATGGAAGCGTAGATAATTTATTGAATTATTAAATTACCCATAATTAATAATTTTTTATTAGGTGCGACTGTTACTGAAACTCCTGTAGGAATATAAACGGGAACATCAACTACACAAACACCATTACCAACGGGATCAATAAGTATGGTACTTCCTGGTGGAATATCATTTAACGGAACTCCAGTATTTATCCAATTTGCCAAACTAGTCCAATTGCCATTACCTGTAAAAACAAAAGTGTTGCTATTTGCAGGGCATAATATAGCATCCCCTATTATCGTCCATTTATCATAGCCTATAAGCGAAGCATGAGCTGTAGCAGAAGTGCAATATTTAAGTCCGGTAGCTCGTAAGGTAATATTTTTAGGATGTGGGTTATTGTTCCAACCTATTAATGTACTGTCGTAATTTATTGAATTCATACCTGAAGAGTTAAGCATATAATCCATAGCAGTTACATTACTTATATCCCACTTTCCTAAAGATTGATTGAATGCACGTGCTTCAGAAAACATACCATGCATAGTAGTTACTTTACCAGTATTCCAATTACTGATATTTTGATTAAAATAGTTTGTTCCTCCAAACATAGCCCCCATATTGGTCACATTAGCAGTATTCCAATTACCTATATCCTGATTAAATGCATATGCTCTATAAAACATCAAATTCATATTTATTACATTACTGGTTTTCCAATTACCAATGGGTTGATCAAACGCAACTGCATGAGCAAACATATTATTCATATCAGTAACATTCTCGGTATTCCAATTGCCGATATTTTGGTTAAATGCATAACTGGAAGAAAACATGTTGCTCATATCAGTAACATTCCTGGTATTCCAATTAGTAATATCTTGATTAAATACAGAAGCATATTTAAACATCTCATGCATATCAGTAACGTTGTCAGTATTCCAATTGCCAATAGGTTGATTAAATGCATCATCCTCAAAGAACATGGAACTCATGTTAGTTACTTTAGCCGTATTCCAGGTACCAATATTTTGATTAAATTTAACTGCAGAATTAAACATGTTATTCATGTTGGTCACATTAGTGGTATTCCAATTACTAATATTTTGGTTAAATAAGCTTGCATTATAAAACATGTTACTCATATCAGTAACTTTGGCTGTATTCCAATTGACAGTATTCCATGTGTAAATAACTTGATTAAATGCACTTGCAAAAGCAAACATGCTACTCATATTGGTAACATTAGAAGTATTCCAATTATAGAGAGGTTTATTAAAAGCATGTGCGCTGGCAAACATAGATGACATATTAGTAATATTGCTGGTATTCCATGTATTTAAGCTACTATTCATTAATACACAACTAGAAAACATTGAAGACAAATTTGTAACCCCACTTAAATCCGGGGCATCTGTAGCATTGATCACAAGATTTTCACACCAGGCAAAAGCACTGGCAAAGCTTCTCCAATGCATATCAGTTCCCCATTGCTCAACTGACAATATTTTTTTTCTATCCCCGGTATTATTAAAATAAATTCGAGGGAAAGTGCCGGAAATTCTTACTGTATACGTACCAGGGGCAGGATAAGTATGTGTAATATTTCCGATTACATTACTATCAATTGTACCATCTCCCCAGGTAACAGTATAATTATAGCCGGTATCAGTGGTAGGTATGGCAATTTGATTGCTTAATGATATGCCGGCATTATTAGTATTCCATTTAGTAACAAAATCCGCTGGAGTCGGTGGACATTCAAAATAATCACTTATGATCCAACCATCATTAGTTACTAAGGATCTGTGTGCAGAATATGCTTTACAATATTCTACACCGCTTGCACCTAAAGTAACATTGGTAAGATGTGGTTGATTATACCAACCAATAAGCGTACTGTCGTAATTTGTAAGGCTTAAACCACAAAAATTAAACATATCTGTCATATTCTGAACATGAGATATGTTCCAACTTCCTAAATTTTGATCAAATAAATTTGCCCCATAAAACATCTCTGACATATTTGTAATGGTATGCGTATCCCAACCGCTCAAATTGCTTTGTAATTTCGTACAATACATAAACATACCTCTTACGTTTGTAACATCACTTAAGTCAGGTGTATCGGTAGCATTTATGACAAGATTAAAGCAATTATAAAAAGCATATAAAAAGCTCTTCCACTTCATACTTGATCCCCATTGTTCTATTGAAAGCAGTTTTATGGCGTATGCATTATCTTCATTTAATGATATTTGAGGAAAGGATCCTGAAATCCTTATAGTATATGTACCGGGATTAGCATATGGATGTGTAATATTGCCGGTAACGTTATTACTAGTTGTTCCATCTCCCCAATTCACATTATAATTATATCCGCCACCACTAGTGGGTATAGTAATTTGTTGCCCATTAATGCTTTGATTAGTTTGCCAGGTGGTTACAAAATCAGTAGTATTAATAGGAACCGGACATTTGAGCGTATCACCAGTAATAACCCATTTATCATTATTTATAAGAGATGTATGAGCATTAGCGGATGCACAATATTTAAGCCCGTCTGCTCCGAAAATTACATTTTTAAGATGCGGTTGATTATTCCAACCAATTAATGTACTATCATAATTAGAAAGAGTTAAGCCGGTAGACTTAAGCATATTGTTCATATTAGTTACCTTACTGATATTCCAATTACCAAGAGGTTGGTTAAATGAATAACAAGAAGAAAACATGGAAGACATATTGGTAGTGTTGACAGTATTCCAATTTTCAAGGGACTGATTAAATACAAATGCATTATTGAACATAGAGAGCATAGTAGCTACCTTCCCCGTATTCCAATTGCCTACAGGCTTATTAAATCCCCATGAGCCATAAAACATAAAACTCATGTCAGTCACGCTAGTAGTGTTCCAATTATTTATAGGTTGATTAAATGCCTGAGCATATAAAAACATACTATTCATATTAGTTACATTAGTGGTATTCCAATTGCCTATAGGCTGATTGAATACTTTTGCATAACTAAGCATACTGCTCATATTCGTTACATTAGCTGTATTCCAATTGCCTATAGGCTGATTGAATAATACAGCATTGTAAAACATACTTGACATATTTACAATTGTATGCATATCCCAACTATTAAAATTACCTTGATTTAATTTTAAGCAATTACTAAACATCTGTGAAACATCTGTAACTCCACTTAGATCAGGCAGATCTGTTGCATTTAGAATAAGATTAATGCAACCATTAAAAGCACTATTAAAGGTTGCCCAATGCATATTGCTTCCCCATTGTTCTACCGATAATATTTTTTTGCTGTCGCCGACTTCATTAAAATAGATCTGGGGAAATGCACCAGAAATTCTAACTGTATATGTACCTGCTGTATTATAGGTGTGTGTAATATTACCCGTAACAGCAGTATCAATAGTACTGTCCCCCCAATTTACGTCGTAGTCATAGCCGGTTCCGGTAGTAGGTATAGTAATTTGATTACTTGCTGAAGTACCAGTGTTATTCGTTTTCCATGTTGTAACAAAATCGGTAGTTTGTGCCGTAAGTTTTGAAATACTTGTAATTAGTAAAACAATAAAAAAAATGTATTTAATTCCTTTCAAAACAATAGTTTTTGGGTGACAATATTTAGAAATAATTTAGAGGGTTAAACGAAGATATTAAAAGTTTGTTAAGCTGAGGAAAGAGTCATGCGCTAGTTAGTTCTATAAAACAAGCCCCTTATTTATTTCTAATTCTTTACACAACGTACAGAGTAGGCAACTTTTTTTATGGTAGAGTTTCTACTTATATGAGTGCCCTGATGATCTATAGTTCTGTAAAACAGTTCGCTGGCATCAAGCGATGAAGCTGTCCAGAAATAGGCACTTTGAGCCAGATCATGTAGAACAAACATACCATTTGCACTCCTCCAGCTTGCAGGTATTGCCGTAAATCCACTGCTATTTGTTGCTCCTACATTTGCTTCCTGCCAGTGAGCTATTCCGGCTTCTTTTAAAGCGCCTCCTGCTGTCTCACTTTGATGACAGCCTGTGCATGTAGTGTTTGTTAAAGGATCAATACATTTAACCATTTGTGTCCATTCACTATCTGAGGCTATATGCCATCCATATGGAGCAAGCCCTCTTGGATCAGTAATAGCATAGCCATTGTAAAGCCTGCCTCTGTCAGCATTTTTTACATCATTATTAAACCAGCACCAAGCTCCTGTTGTTTGCAATTCCCATAAAAATGGATCCTTTACTTCGGGTATTATATCACCATTCCGATAAGTTGCTACACTCAGATTATTTTTCATCCACACCTGGTCACAGATAGTAACATTTGGCAGAGCTGTTATAATTATACCTTCACCAGCAATTATAAACCTTACTCCCTCTGAAACGATAAAAGCTGCCCCCGGACCAATGTTCTGTGCCATATCCAACACACATGAATCGCCTGCAGACGGTTTAATGATGATCTGGGAACCATTAGGTATCGGACTTGGAGGCTTGATGTTATCTTTCCAATTAGAAGACTGCGAATACCTTCCATTACCGGTAAAAGTATATGTTTGGGCTTTTGCTACATCTGACAATAAAACAATGATAAGAAAAGTTAGAAGCAATCTCACAGCTAATTAATTTTTTACAATGAATATTAAAAATAAGCAAAATATTAAATAAAGCAGCTTTGTATAATTTAATGTAATAATTAGCGAGAAAGACAAAAGTGTACTCTTCGCATCTTAAAATCTACATTTTCAAATCTTCAAATTGAACTTACATTTGCAGATGCCATTTTTCAAACCGATCAGACTCCTATTTTTATTTTCATTAACAAGTATTCGATCCTTTGCAGGAGAGATTGTTTTACCTCCTGTTTCAGCATCCATTCAATTTAATAGCTCTCCTGTTTTATACAATATGTCTTTGGGTGTAGATAACAATCCTGCACAGGAAGGTTACACAAAAGCAGATACTATCAATGGTGTACCATGCAGAAAAATTCCTACTGGAAAATTTTTGTATGCTGCTTGCACACGTGCTGCCATTCCAACAAGCACAAAAAATATCATTTTATCCATTACCTATTTTGATAACAGCATGAATTATTTATGGGTAAACTATACCCGTTCAGGCACCGGCTGGGGTGGTGCAGATTTTCCAAAATCAAAAACAGGTAAATGGATCACAAGATTAATAACATTAACTGATGCAGGATTAGATGGCTCTATGGGATATGGTGGTGATATAAGAATGGGTTTTGGCGGAGAAGATAATTATGTCAGCAACATTACTGTGTATGTAGGCACACTTAATCCTGATATACAATCTGTACCCCCAATAATAAATGCACCTAATGCTGAATTCAAAGGAAAATCATTTGCAGGTTATCAGTTGTGGCATCAGGCAGGACCATTGCCGCAAGACTGGAGCCATTGGGCTTATGGAAAATTACCTGCCGCAGGAAGAGGCAATCATAACATAGAAACATTTCCTTACCTGGCAGACTTCAGGGATAACCCGAATGTTACATTATACCCAACCAACTTTATAAATCTTGGAAATGGTGACGTAACAAAATTGTACAACTCAACAGATAAGGGTGTGATAGATGTACAAATGAATTTATTAAAACGATCGGGTTTTGATGGTGTAGCCATACAACGGAATGCGCCAATTGGCAGAGCAATAAAATATACATCAACAGATGATTATTATGTAAGCATAAAAAAAGCTTGTGAAGAAACGGGTAGATTATTTCATGTAATGTATTGCATGCCTTCTGCAAGTGATCAAAATCAATTTCCGGAAGACATTGTTGAAGGCATCAAAAGAGATTGGGTGTTTCAAATGGAACAGATCTATGCACTCACATCTTCAACTGCGTATGCAACAGTAAATGGTAAACCTGTTGTAGAAATCTGGGGACTTGGTTATTCAAGTATACTGGTGAATAAAACACAAGCACTTGCCTTAGCACAATTTTTTAAAAGCCGTGGATGCTATGTTATTGCTGGCGTGCCTCGTGACTGGCGCTTAAGAAACGAAGGCTCACGTACAGATTTTGCAGATGTTTACAAAGCGTATGATATGGTATCTCCATGGACCGTAGGTGCGTATGGTGATACAACAGGCGCCAATAATTATAAGAACAATTATATGGTGGCTGATAAATTGTATTGCGATCAGAATGGAATGGATTATTATCCTGTTGTACATGCAGGTGGTGGATGGTCGCAGCATGTATCAGGTTATCCAAATGATGCACCAAGACTGGGTGGAAAATTTTTATGGAAACAGGCGTTGAATTGTAAAAGCATCGGCGTAACATCGATGTACTTCGCTATGCTGGATGAGTATGAAGAGTCAACTAATATCATCAGTTCTGCTGTAGACTTTTTTGATATACCATTTGATCAGTATTTTGGAACGCAATCGATGGATGGCATATGGACATCTCCTGACTATTACTCACGTTTAGCAGGTACTGCAGCAAGAATGCTTACAGATGTAAATACTCCATCAGAAATCCCAATACCCTACTCTCTTGGGCCGATCTATTACCGCAACAGTTTTGAAAGCAGGATAGCCAATTGTATCATCAATGGAGTTCCACAGGATATACTAACGCCAATTGACCCACGCTTTTACCATGATGCACAATTATCTGCAAAATTAGTTACTAATGCGTCGGCAACGATCGTAAATGAACTACCGTATGTGTGGAATGGTAAATACAGTGTCAAGCTAACGGGAACAGCTAATGGCTTCTCTGATTATTATTACAGAATAGCTGAAACAAAAATTGCTGTAAAAGCAAACATGCAATTGAGCTTTCGGAAATATACAGTGAATGAACTAGGTAGATACTCATCTGTAGATCTACAGTTCAAATCAGGAAAGGTATTAAGAGCGCTTCCTGCATACACAGATAATTTTGGAAATAATATGCACCCCGCCACACCAAGAGGTACATTTGGCTGGCAAAAATTCACTTGCCAAATTGGTAAAGGAGAATTGATCGGTGATGAAATTAACGCTATCATCATTGCATATGATAACCCTAATGCAAGCGGAGACTTTACTGCATACTTTGATGATATTATTATTGAAAATGCTATTGAATTAAATTGTAACGCAACATCAGCTATATGGACTGGCAGTTATAACACTGCCTGGGAAAATGCAGCTAATTGGCATTGTGGTGTATTACCTACTGCATCAACTGATGTTATCATTAATGAAGGATTGATAAACTATCCTGTTATTAACAGCTACGCTGTTTGCAGAAGTATTACGAGTAATGCTGCCACGTCAGTAAAAATAATTACTGGTTATTCTTTGGATGTTGTAGGACATTAAATACTGATTTGGAAATTTGAAGATTTGGAGATTTGGAAATGATAGAAGCTCTTATGAGCTAAAAACTCTTCACATCTTCAAATCTCCAAATCTTCAAATCATCTATCGTCTTTCCATATCAATGTCTCATTTGTACTAACAGTAAAAAAATCCGGAATACTTCCATCACCTCTTCCGCTAAATCCTCCATCGGGATGACCGATAATATTGCAATTGTCATCATAAAGAGTGCTATATTGATCACAACAAATAGAAGGAATATAAAAAACTGTATTACTCTTATAAGTATAGCTGTAAACTTTTCTCGGAGGATTTTGAATATTTTCCATTTTAAAACTATCTATCAGATTATTTATACATAAGGGTATACTGTCTGAACTCACTCTTCCTGCTGGATTATTTGTAGTGTTGCTCTTTTTTGAGCAGGAGCAACTGAAAAAAAACATGATGACTATGAAAAAAAACTTGTTCATGTGCTGTGATTTTGACTATCCAATTTAATACATTTTTTACTCATAATACAATTTATAAATGTCAGTGCCGTTTTAAATATAGATATGATAATCAATAACTTTTAAACAGGAAATTAATTGTGTATTTATGCTTGGCATTAATATTGCCAATATATACCTTCACATAAAATATTCGGTATTAGCTGAACATTTTGACATTTTGACCATATATAGATTTAATTATGAATGATAAGTTTTATTTGCAGGGACCTGAAGATGAAATGGAGTTTATGCCGATTATCCCCCTCAATGAAGATGATAGTGACAATGCTGATGCACAGCCAATTCCAGACGAAATAGCGCTTTTACCTTTACGTAATACTGTACTTTTCCCGGGAGTAGTTATTCCCATCACCGTAGGTAGGGATAAGAGCATAAAAGCCGTAAATGACGCTTATAAGGCTGACAAATTGATAGGTGTTATTGCCCAAAAAGACAGTAGCATTGAAGAACCTGTTGTCAGTGATCTTGAAGAAATAGGAACTGTGGCAAAAATTGCAAAATTGATCAAAATGCCTGATGGCGGAACCACTGTCATCATACAAGGCAAAAAACGTTTCAAAATAAATGAGATCACTACAGAAGATCCTTATTTTAAAGCTAAGATCACCACCCTTTCGGAAGAAGTATTAAAAGATGATGCAGATTTTAATGCAATGATCGGTAGCATAAAAGACCTTGCTTCACAGATCATCAACATCTCTCCTAACCTGCCAAGTGAAGCAGCGATCATTTTAAAAAATATTGAGAACCCTGCATTTTTAATACATTTTGTAAGCAGTAATTTAAACAGCGACCTTAAAGACAAGCAACGCTTATTGGTGATCAACAACATTAAAGCAAGAGCTGAGTTGTTGATGAATTTAATGCAAACAGAATTGCAATACACGGAGCTTAAAAATAAAGTAACGAATAAAACACGTGCAGAATTAGACAAGCAACAGCGTGAATATTTTTTGCAACAACAAATGAAAGCCATCAAAGAAGAATTGGGTGGTGATAATGTTGCTGAAGTAAAAGAAATGCAGAAAAAAGCTGAAACAAAAATTTGGCCGAAGGCTGCAAAAGAAATGTTTTCAAAGGGTGCAGAGAAACTAGAGCGTATGCATCCAAGCACACCTGATTATTCTATTGTTTACAATCATCTTGATCTGATGCTTGATCTTCCATGGGAAGATTACACAAAAGACAGTTATGATCTTAAGAAAGCAAAAAAAGTATTGGATCATGATCATTATGGTATGCATAAGATCAAAGAACGTATCCTGGAATATTTAGCAGTATTGAAATTAAAAGGCGATATGAAAAGCCCGATACTTTGTTTTGTGGGACCTCCGGGTATTGGTAAAACAAGTTTGGGAAAAAGTATTGCTAATGCGATCAATCGTAAATATGTAAGAGTAAGTCTTGGTGGCTTGCATGATGAAAGTGAGATACGTGGACACCGTAAAACATATATCGGTGCTATGCCGGGAAGGATCATTCAATCTATCCGTAAAATAAAAAGCAGTAACCCTGTAATGATATTGGATGAGATCGACAAGGTAGGTAATACTATGCATGGTGACCCCTCTTCTGCATTACTTGAAGTATTGGACCCTGAACAGAATAGTGCATTCTACGACAACTATCTTGAACTTGAGTATGACCTTAGTAAAGTATTGTTCATTGCTACTGCAAATACATTGAGTAGTATACAACCTGCGTTAAGAGATCGTTTGGAGATCATAGACCTGAGTGGTTATGCAGTGGAAGAAAAAATTGAAATAGCTAAACAACATCTTATTCCAAAACAACAGGATGCACATGGATTAAAAGATGTTACAATAAAGATCAATGATAAAGTAGTTGAAAAGGTTATCGAAGATTATACAAGAGAAAGTGGTGTAAGAGATCTCGACAGGCAATTGGCTGGTGTAATGCGTAATCTTGCAAAAGAATATGCAACAAAAGATAAATTAAAACCTACACTTACTGTCAACGATGTTGAAAGGATCTTAGGAAGGCCACGTTTCAGCAATGATCTATATAAAACAGCGAATATGCCTGGTGTGGCTGTAGGTCTTGCATGGACTTATGTTGGTGGAGATATTCTTTTTATAGAAACACAATTGAGCGAAGGCAAGGGAGAATTACAGTTGACAGGTAACCTTGGAAACGTGATGAAAGAAAGTGCAACCACTGCATATACCTGGCTACAGGCAAATGCAAAAAAACTCGATATCGATCCGGAATTATTCAATAAAAGAAAGATACATATACATGTACCCGAAGGTGCTACTCCTAAAGACGGGCCTAGCGCTGGTATTACTATGATGTCAGCTTTGGCAAGTGCTTTCACAGGCAGAAAAATAAAACCATATTTAGCCATGACAGGTGAAATAACCTTACGTGGACAAGTATTGCCTGTTGGCGGCATCAAAGAAAAAGTGCTGGCTGCAAAACGTGCTGGCCTTAAAGAGATCATCATGTGTTGGCAAAATGAAAAAGATGTTGAAGAGATCAATCAGGATTTTATCAAGGGCATGAAATTTCATTATGTGAAAACAATGCAGCAGGTAATTGAGATTGCATTGGTTTAGTTTCCAGACTTTTTTTTATTTCATTACATTTGACAGATGACAAAACCTGTTATATGTATCGGCGGAGCATTGGTAGATGAATTATTTTATGCTGCCGATAAAATGGTGCTACACACGACCAATCATATGACAGTAAAAAAAATTGTCGGTGGCGTAGGCTACAATATTGCACACCAGTTGTCATTATTAAATATACCTGTACAATTAATTACAGTTTTGGGTGAAGATCCAGATGGTAAATGGATAAAGAATATTTGCGCTGAAGCTGGAATTAATATTATTGCTTCTGTCACTACAAAAAATGAAACTGCTAAATACACCGGTATTTTAAATGCCGATGGTTCATTGTTTACAGCCTTATTATCTAATTCTTCTTTCTCACTTATTACACCTTATCATTTAGAACAGCAACGTTCTTTATTAAGTACTGCTGCATATTTATTAGCAGATGGGAACATTAGTGCTGATGCAATAAATTGGCTAATAGATTTTAGTAATTGCTCAGGCATTCCCCTCATCATAGAGCCTGTATCTGTTCCTCATGCAAAAAAGATAGGTACTTGTAATTTAAAAGGTGTTTATTTAATTACACCTAATGAAGATGAGCTACCTGCTTTATGTAATGCTACAACTACTGAAGAGCAGATCAATGAATTACTGGAAAGAGGTGTTGAAAATATTTGGTTGCATAGCGGAATCAAAGGATCAGCTATATATAATGCAAAAGGAAAGACCAGATTACATGCTACTAAAATAGATGTTGTTGATTGCACCGGTGCCGGTGATGGATCTTTATCTGCTTTTATCATGTCAAAATATATTGGCAAAAATGATCTTGAAAGTCTGAAGGCAGCTCATACTCTATCTGCAGAAATTTTACAGGTAAATGGTGCCATTGCAAATCACATCGATCAAAAAAAATTATTACAATTGATACCAAAATATTACAGCGAATGACAAACTCATTTTTAGAAATTCTTCCGGAAGTAAAAAAGGCTTTAGAAAACAATCAGCCTGTGGTTGCATTGGAGTCTACCATCATATCACATGGAATGCCTTATCCAAAAAATGTTGAAACAGCATTAGCAGTTGAGGATGCAGTGAGAGCAAATGGAGCGATCCCTGCAACCATTGCCATCTTCAATGGCAAATGTTATGTGGGCCTTACAAAAGAACAGGTCGAATATTTTGGCAAAGCAGAAAATGTATGGAAAGTGAGCTTAAGAGATATGCCTTATGTGCTGAGCAAAAATTTATATGGCGCAACGACTGTTGCAGCCACCATGCGTATTTCATCATTGGCAGGAATAAAAGTTTTTGTAACAGGTGGTATCGGCGGCGTACACAGGGGTGCAGAAAACAGTATGGATATTTCTGCTGATCTTACTGAAATGTCACAAACCTCTGTTGCTGTTGTTTCAGCAGGTGTTAAATCAATTTTAGACATTGGTTTAACTTTGGAATATCTTGAAACAATGGGCATTCCTGTAGTAACATTCGGACAGGATGAATTTCCAAGTTTCTATTCTCAAAAAAGCGGCTACCCATCACCGTTACGTTTAGATACACCAGAAGAAATTGCAACACTACTTCGTACCAAATGGGCACTCGGACTGAACGGAACAGTATTGATCGCTAACCCTGTTCCTGTCGGACAAGAAGTAGCACAAGACATAATGGAAGTTTACATTAAAGAAGCATTGGATGCTGCTGACAAAGCACAGATAAAAGGAAAGGAAGTCACTCCTTTTTTGTTGCAATATATTGCAGAACATACAAAAGGAGAAAGCCTTGAAACCAACATTGCCCTCATCCTGCACAATGCAAAAATTGGCGCCGCCATTGCTGCTTCATATTCAATTCAATAAGTAAATTAGAGCCATCTGTTTTTTATTTTTTTAACATTATGTGTATAAATATTGTGATGGGATATTAGAGACAATAGTTTAAATTTGGTTAAAGCTATTGGAGTTATAGCATTAGAAAAATCTTTTCGAAAATTTAAACCCATCGCACATTGACAGAAACAATTATTAACCTCGAAACCGTTAACCCTATTGAATTCTTTGGTGTTAACAATGGCAAACTTGATATCCTAAAAAAGAAATTTCCCCTCTTAAAAATTCTCAGTCGTGGCACACAGGTAAAACTCAGCGGAGCACCTGAGCAAATTGTAGATGCCAAAGAAAAAATTGACCTGATCGTTCAATACATTGAACGTAATGGACACATGAGTGAAAATTATTTTGAACAAATTTTAGGTGGTGATGACCAACAAGTTGTAGACAATTTTGTAGACAGAAACCCTAATGATGTTTTAGTATTCGGTCCTAATGGCAAAACTGTTAGAGCACGTACAGCTAACCAAAAAAGAATGGTTACCGCAGTTGACAAGAACGACATCGTTTTTGCAATCGGACCTGCAGGTACAGGTAAAACTTATACTGCTGTAGCATTAGCGGTAAGAGCTTTAAAGAATAAAACAGTAAAAAAGATCATTCTTACACGTCCTGCTGTTGAAGCCGGCGAAAACCTTGGTTTCTTACCTGGTGATCTTAAAGAAAAGATCGATCCATATCTACGCCCCTTATATGATGCACTGGATGATATGATCCCTGCTGATAAATTGGGGTATTATATGACAACAAGAACAATTGAAATTGCTCCTCTTGCATACATGAGAGGTCGTACTTTGGATAATGCGTTTATCATTTTGGATGAAGCTCAAAATACAAACGACGGACAATTGAAAATGTTTCTTACTCGTATAGGAGCCAATGCAAAAGCGATCATTACCGGTGATCCTACGCAGATAGATCTTCCAAAAAATATGCGTAGCGGTATTGACAAAGCTTTGCGTATCTTAAAAAATGTTGACGGCATTGCACATATTGAATTGGATGAAGAAGATGTGGTGCGTCATAAATTAGTAAAAGCTATTATTAAAGCTTACGATAAGGACAAAGAAATTGAGATGAAAAATGACCCACGTCAATAAACCCCAAAACCAATTCCCATTTAAGAGGTGGCCTTTAAGCTGCCTCTTATTTTTTTGCATTGCATGCAATCAAACTGCCTATAATAAACTAGTCATTACACCTGAAGATTCTGTAGCCAATTTACAATTAGCACAGCGCTCTTTTATGCAGGTAGATAGTGTAAAAAAGATCATTCGTAATGGAGACCTGATAACAAGGACAGGGAATGATTTCACCAGTGAAAGCTTACGTCAGCTAAATCAAAAAAATAAAACCTATTCACATTGTGGGATCGCAAGCATAGAAAATGATTCAGTGTTTGTTTATCATGCCCTTGGCGGAGAATTTAATCCGGATCAAAAGATCCGCAGAGATCCATTAAATATTTTTAGCGAGCCTTATTCTAATAGAGGAATCGGCATTTTCAGATATAGACTGACTCCTACTGATACAAATTCTATATTGAGCGCTATGAAAACTTTGTATGCTAAGGGAATTATGTTTGATATTAAATTTGATTTAACTTCTGATGACCGCATGTATTGCGCCGAATTTGTCTATAAAACTTACAAGACCGGTACCGCTGACAAATTACAATTTACCACCAGTCATATTAAAGACTTTACATTTATAGGAGTTGATGACCTTTTTCTTCAACCAATGTGTATTCCTATAAAAAGGATTTTATACAAATAGTAAAAGTATTTATAAATAAAATTATATTTGAAGTTCAAAACTAAAAAAAACTGTTTATGAAAAAATTATTGATGGCAATTGCCATTTTAACTACAGCATTTACTTTTAACGCTTGTAATGGTGGAGGCGGCGACCCAAAAGCTGTATTGATCAATTTCTTCGAAGCCCTTGGTAAAAAAGACATCGAAGGTGCAAGAAAATTAGCTACAGCTGAAAGTAAAAGTATGTTGGATATGATGGAAATGGGATTAAAAATGGCTAAGGATAGCACAGATATGAACAAATATGACAAAAATAAAATGGAATTTGGTGATGCAAAAATTGAAGGCGAAAAAGCGACTGTAGCTGTGAAAGACAAAGTAAGTGGTGAAACAACAAACTTTTCTTTAAAGAAAGAAAGTGGTGCATGGAAAGTTGCATTTGATAAAGCCTCAATGATGCAGATGGGTATGGAAAAAATGAATGAAAAGAAAAATGACAGCTTGGGAACAAGTGAAATGAACAGTTTAAACATGGATTCCTTGACAGAAGCCATGGATAAGGGTTTAAAGGCTGTTGATTCTACATTAAAAAATATGAACGCACAATAATTTTTCAATTGATAAAAAAGCATCCTGCAAAAACAGGGTGCTTTTTTATTTTCAATAATAGAAAGATGTTTAACTTTAAACCATGATCAAGCATTTATTATTTACACTTTTAACCGCTACCCTGCTATTCTCCTGTGGCAGCAATAAAGAAGCCGACATCCCAAATACAGACATTGACGTAGCAAGAGCATTTATCAGAAAAGTATTGGACAATGACCTAAACGATGCAAACAAGTTGATCCTGCAAACGGATATCAACAAGCTAAAGTTTGAAAGCTTTAAAAAACAGTACGAAGCACATAATAAAGCAGAGCTTGAAGAATATAAAAATGCCGATATCGTCATTAACGAAATCGGTAATGTAACAGATACAATAACAGTTATTAATTATTCTAATACTTATAAAAAAGATTTTAATCAAAAAGTAAAAGTTGTAAAAGTGGATGGTCAGTGGCAGGTAGATTTCCAATACACATCTTCGGGTAATCTTTAATCATCAAAATGATAAAAAAATTTCTTCTTATAGGCCTTGGTGGTGCAATTGGCTCCATGATAAGATATTTTTTTTCTTTGACGTTTATCCAGCGATCATGGCCTTGGCCAACATTCCTGGTAAATGTTATAGGGAGTTTTATCATAGGTATGATAATAGCAATAAGTTTAAAAAATGAAAGCTTTGCCACCAACTGGAAGCTATTTTTAGCAACCGGTATTTGTGGAGGATTTACAACTTTTTCAGCTTTTTCAGTCGAGAATCTGCAATTACTCCAAAACGGAAAATATTTTTTATGCGCCAGCTATATCATTGCAAGCATTGTACTTGGTATCTTTGCAGCCTGGCTAGGATATAAATTAATAATTAATAATTAATAATTAGTAATTGATAATTGATAATTGATAAATTGTAACTCTTAATTCATAACTCATAATTCATAATTATAATGTACGTATTACATCCATGGCATGGCGCTCATTACGGAAAAAAAAGTCCTGAAATTGTAAATGGACTAATAGAAATATCACAGGGATCAAGAGCAAAATATGAAATTGATAAAACCACTGGCTTACTAAAATTGGACCGTGTTGTTTATTCATCTTTCCACTACCCTGTAAACTACGGTTTTATTCCACAAACATTGGGACATGATAATGATCCGCTGGATATATTGGTGATGTGCAGTGAAAGTATACAACCTTTGTGCCTTGTTGAAGCAACGGTGATCGGCAACATGCAAATGATAGACAATGGCGAGAAAGATGATAAGATAATTGCTGTTGCAACAAAAGATCCTACTGTAAATCATATTACTGATATCAATGAATTGCCAAAACATTTTATCGCAGTTTTAAAAAATTATTTTGAGCAATATAAAGTGCTTGAAAATAAAGTTGTAGAAATAGATGATTTTCAAGATAAGGCAGCAGCTTACAAGGTCATCAATGAGGCTGTAGAATATTATAAAGAAAAATTTCCGGCTAAATAGTGAATAAACAAAAAGCTGATATGGACATGCAAACTATTTTAATTGTAATACTGATCGGTATTGCTGCAGGCATGCTCGGTGGATTGGTAGGTGTTGGCGGCGGCTTGATTATTGTTCCATCATTGGTTTATTTTCTAGGGTTTTCCCAACATGCAGCTCAAGGTACTTCTCTTGGCCTGATACTATTACCTGTAGGCATTCTTGGCGTTATGCAATATTATAAGCATGGTGATGTAGATTTTAAAGTAGTCGCTATTTTAGCAGTCGGATTTTTGTTAGGGAGTTATTTCGGAAGTAAGGTATCACTCAGTCTTCCCCAGGCAACAGTAAAAAAAATATTTGCCATTTTTATGATGATCATGGCATTTAAAATGTTATTCCTGGATAAAGCTAAAGAAGATAAATCCGAAACTACTATAACCAATTCAAAAATTTGATCATTATATTTCCATCATCAATTATGGAAATATAAACTTTCAGGCATCTAATCAATACATATACAATTGTTTTGAGTAACGACAAATACAGTCACATAGAAGATAACCAATTACTGCAAAATTTTTATTCAGATAAGAATAATGAGTGGTTGGGATTTTTATTACAGCGCTATACTTTATTATTGCTGGGTGTATGTATGAAATATTTAAAGAATGAGGAAGAGGCCAAAGATGCTGTTCAACAAGTTTTCTTAAAAGCTATTACTGAGCTTCATAAATATAAAGTTGATTATTTTAAAAGCTGGCTCTATACTGTTGCAAAGAACCATTGCCTGATGAAGCTGAGAGAAAAAGGAAAATACGGTGGAGAAATAACGGACCTTATCGCTGAATCAACAGAAGAGCCTGAATTAAAAACTACCATTCTTCAGAAAGACAATACCCTTAATGCAATAGAATCTGCTTTGCAGCAATTAAATAAAGAACAGCAACAATGTATAACTTTGTTTTACCTGCAGAAAAAAAGCTATCAGGAAATTACTGATATGACCGGCTACTCTCTTTTACAGGTTAAAAGCTATATTCAAAATGGTAAAAGGAATTTAAAAATATTGACCATGCAGTTATTGAAAGATGAACAATGATCTAAAGAACATATTATCCAACAGCAATAAAGATATTGATAACCAGCATTTGATGGACTATCTCAGTAATCAGTTATCTAATACGGAGAGCCATGAAATTGAAAAGAAAATGACTGATGATCCATTTATGAATGACGCAATCGAAGGGTTACAACAAATAAATGATAAGGCTAAATTAGCCGGTTATACAGAACAATTAAACAAGGAACTCAAAAGGCAAACCGGAAAAAACAAGAGACACAAAGATAAACGCAAATGGAAAGAACAGCCTTATACGTACTTTGCCGTTTTACTGATACTCCTTTTGATCATTATATGCTACCTAGTAATAAAACAATTTAACCACTAGGCTTAAAACAAAAATCCTCCTGAAAAATCAGGAGGACCTATTGCAAGAAATCGTTTTAAAACGAAATTAATGTTTTACATCTTCTTTTTTATCTGCAGCTTTTTCCATTTTGTCAGCAGCTTTATCCATCATTTTGCTAGCTGAATCAGAAGCGCCTTTAGCGTCAACGATTTTGTTTGCAGAATCAGCAAGAGCAGCACCAACTTTAGCGATAGAATCAGCTTGAGCGATTTTAGCTAAAGAATCAGCAGTTGCAGCTTTAGCAGCAGAATCATCATTAGCAGCAGTGTCAGTAGCGGCGTTGTTACAAGCAGTCATAAAACCAGCAACAGCCAAGATGGCAAGTAATTTTTTCATTTGTTGTTTTTTTTTGAGTTTTTAAAAATTCGGTGCAAAACTAATCACTTTTTTGAATTATGCAACTTTTTTTGCAAATATTATTGGCAGAAATTGATTTTCAAGCAGAAAAAGATAGAAAAAACTACTTTTTTCTGAAGAATACCCTAATTGGAACCCCTGTTAACTTGAAATTTTCTCTTAATTTATTTTCCAGGTAATTTTTGTAAGGGGTTTTTACATCATCAGGATAATTACAGAAAAAAGCAAATGAAGGCACCACAACCGGTAATTGAGTAACGTATTTGATCTTTACCTGGTTACCCCTCACTACTGGAGGATGATAGGCTTCTACAGCTTTTAACATAATATCATTCAATTTAGAGGTAGCTATCTTTTGCTTCCTATTGTCATAAACCTCTAATGCAGCTTCCATACCCTTCATGATCCTTATTTTTTCAGTAGCGGATATGAACAAGATTGGAAGATCTGTAAAAGGAGCAAACCTCTTTTTCAATTCTGCTTCATAATCACGGGCTGTATTGGTCTCTTTAGGCATAACATCCCACTTATTCACTAAAACCACAATTCCCTTTCCTTTTTTTACTGCCATCGCAAAAATGCTCAAATCCTGGGCAGCAATCCCCTTTTCTGCGTCCAATACCAATAAACACACATCCGCCTCATCTACAGCTTTAATTGCCCTGATAACAGAATAGAACTCCAGATCTTCGTCAACTTTAGCTTTTCTCCTGATACCTGCGGTATCAATCAATATGAATTCCTTATTAAAAAGATTATAGTGTGTATGGATCGTATCTCTGGTTGTTCCGGCTATACTGCTTACTATCGTTCTCTCCTGTCCTGTAAGCGCATTAAGCAATGATGACTTTCCTACATTCGGTTGACCGATGATCGCAAATTTTGGCAATTCCTTTTCTTCGATGATCTCTGGTTCTTTTATCAAACCTGTAATTTCATCTAACAGATCTCCTGTTCCTGTACCACTTATTGATGAGAGAAAATGTATCTTATCAAATCCTAAACTATAAAATTCTGAGGCTTCTAATAATCTGTCATGATTATCAACCTTATTTACAACTAAGAAAACAGGCTTATTTGTTTTACGTAACATGTTTGCCATCGAATCATCCAGATCAGTGATACCGGTAGCTACATCCACCATAAAAATAATTGCATCCGCCTCTTCTATCGCTATTGTTACCTGCTTACGAATCTCTCTTTCGAAAACATCCTGACTTTTAGGTACAAACCCTCCCGTATCTATCACATTAAAAGATTGACCTGCCCATTCAGCAATACCATACTGCCTATCCCTGGTTACACCACTCACATCATCCACAATGGCTTTGCGTTGTTCCAACATCCTGTTAAAGAATGTGCTCTTGCCAACATTTGGTCTACCTACTATTGCTACTGTAAAACTCATATTTGTTACTATTTGTAAAATTAAACCCTTGATATTATTTACGATTTACGATGTACGATGTACGATTTACGATTTACGATTTTTTTAAACTTATCGCTATATGCACAACTTCGTATTTATAAATTAGGATTTTTAATTTGTAAACTTATTATATGATTTAGACTTACTAGTATAATACCATCGTACATCGTAAATCGTACATCGTAAATCGTAAATGTCTAATATCCGTATTCCTTTAATTGTATATCATTATCTCTCCACTTAGGCCTCACTTTCACAAACAATTCTAAAAATACTTTACTGCTTAAAAATTCTTCAATATCCTTCCTCGCCAATGTTCCAAGCTGTTTGATCATTTTGCCTCCTTCCCCTAATATAATTCCTTTTTGCGTATCTCTTTGTACAATTATGTCTGCTTGTATTTTTATAAGTGTTGTCTTCTCTTTAAATTCCTGGATCAATACTGTTGCATGATAAGGGATCTCTTCTCCATACAATAAAAATATCTTTTCCCTGATCATTTCACTTACAAAGAATTTTGTAGGCAGATCACTAAGATCATCACCTTCATAAAATGGCACACCTTCCGGCATTAAAGAGATGATCGTTTTCAACAATTCATCAATACCTTTCTTTTTAAGTGCAGATATAACAACAACCTGCTTGCAATAATTTTGCTGTTCAAAAAACTCTTTAGCTTTTAAAATTTCTTCGTCTCCCACCTGGTCAACTTTATTTAAAATTACCAGCGCAGGCACTTTTAATTTCAATGAAGAAAAAATTGCGTGGCTTTCTTGGACATCTTCTCTTGCATCTACGATCAATAGAGCAACGTCAGCATCTTCCAGGCTACCTTTTACAGCCTGCATCATTTTTTCATGCAATTTGTATTTTGGTTCTATGATACCGGGTGTATCCGAAAAAATTATTTGGTAATCATCCGATGTTAAGATCGCTTTAATTCTATGCCGGGTAGTTTGCACCTTGTGAGACACAATCGCCATTTTCTCTCCCATTAATGCATTTAGTAAAGTACTCTTACCTGCATTGGGTTTACCAAAAATATTTACAAATCCTGATTTCATTTAAGTAGCCGTTTAACTGCAAGGCACAAGTATCAAGCTACAAGAATTGAGAAGAAGGTAATCAAATTCTTTAGAGTTGAGTTGCAACTTGCTAAGAATAAAAAAGGCTCCAAAAGAGCCTTCATTTTTTAGTTGCGAAGACCGGGATCGAACCAGTGACCTTCGGGTTATGAGCCCGACGAGCTACCGCTGCTCTACTTCGCGGTGCAAAGTTAAGGGAATACAGTTTCCCAGCCAAATAATATACATTCGTAGCACAAAATACTTTATGAAGCATTTGAAAATCATTCTATTATTTATTGTTATGGCTGTTCTATCACAGGGTTGCAAGCAAAAAATAAAAGAACAGCAAGATGAGATCTATAGCAGGCATTTACAGGAACATATTAAATTAACTATCATAAGCACTCCAATACCTAACGATAAAAAAGAATTGAATCTCTTATTATTGAACGGTGGACAGGAAATAAAAAAATGGAGGGTCAAAGAAATCATTGATAGCCTTTGGAAAACAAAATCAATTCAACCTTTAGTAATTGTTGCTATTGAACCGGGTAATGCAATTGCGGAATTTGGTGTAGCAGGAATTCCATATTACAAAGAGAATGGAACAAAAGCTGATAAATACGCTGAATTTATCGACAACGAATTATATGCATACGCAAAAAAGAAAGCGGGTGTAAGGAAATTTAAATCTGTAGCGATCGCAGGTAGTGATGCAGCTGGTTTATCTGCATTTGATATTGCATGGGACCATGCAGATAAAATAGATAAGATGGGTGTATTTTCTGGTGCATTCGGAGTTAGTGATATTTCAAAAGAGAATCCTGATTATAGTGATGATAAAAACAGGATCATCATAAACAAAATAAGATCATCCAGAAAAAAACCTAAATTAAAATACTGGTTTTATGGAAATGATATAAATGAAAATGGCAGTAGATACATGGATAGCATTTCAATTGATCACACTAAAGATCTTATTGAAATAATAAAAAATAAAAATATCTCCTCTCCTGCGGATATCGTTTACAAACAAGCATTTCAAAAAGATCATGGCTTTAATGATTGGAGTAAAGCACTCCCTGATTTTCTGATCTGGGCATTTGGAAAATAACACATTCAATATCAGCGCCGATAACGTTATCAAAGAAAAAATTAGGCAGTATCATAAAAAGGAATATACCTTTGCATAACAAATTGCTCTTTTAACCGACTGAATTTTCCGGGGTGCTGATTATATTTCTAGAATATATGTAGGCTGAGATCATACCCGTATAACCTGCTCAGGATAATACCTGCGAAGGGAGATACACTTTACTTCAGAAGCTTCTATTCCGGATGTTCGGCATAAATTTTATTGAATGAAAAAAATATTTTTAAGCGTAGTGCTTTTTGCAGGTATCACTATGTCTTATGCTCAGAATGGCAAAAGCCTTTCTGACACCGCCATTCTAAAAGGCGTAGAAGTTTCCGCTATAAGGGCTGCAGATAAAGCTCCTTTTACCAAAACCAATCTTACAAAAGAAGAAATTGAAAAAAATAATATTGGCCAGGACCTCCCTTTCATTTTGAACTTCACACCTTCTGTTGTTGTTAATTCAGATGCAGGTAACGGTGTGGGATACACTGGAATAAGAGTAAGAGGTATTGATGCTACAAGAGTAAATGTTACTGTTAATGGCATCCCTTATAATGATGCAGAAAGTGGAGGAACATTTTTTGTAGATCTACCAGACATTGCTTCTTCTACCAACAGCATTCAAATTCAAAGAGGTGTCGGTACTTCGTCAAACGGAACAGGATCTTTTGGTAGTACCATCAGCGTTTCTACAAATGAGTTGAATACTAAACCATACGGTGAATTGAATAACAATTACGGATCATTCAATACATGGAAAAATACTGTAAAAGCCGGAACAGGATTGATCAATGATCATTTTACAGTTGATGCAAGATTAAGCCGTATCACTAGTGATGGGTATATTGACAGAGCAAGTTCTGATCTTAAATCATTTTATTTGTCAGGCGCTTATGTTGACAGTAAATCAACTTTAAGATTAAATGTTTTTTCAGGTAAAGAAAAAACTTACCAGGCTTGGAATGGCGTACCTGAATATTTATTAGCAACTGACAGAACATATAATTCTTCAGGAACTGATAAACCGGGAACACCATACGATAACGAAACAGACAATTATACGCAAACTCATTATCAATTATTTTATAACCGTACAATCAATTCAGAATGGAATTTGAGCACTGCTCTATTCCTTACACGTGGATTAGGATATTATGAAAATTACAAAGGTGGTCAATCATTTTCTAATTATGGATTACCAGACCTGAACATTGGAGATACTCTAATCAGTGAGACTGATTTGGTAAGGCAAAAATGGCTCGACAATTATTTCTACGGACAAACTTTTTCTTTACAATATAACAAGTTAAAAAATTCTATCATCATTGGTGGCGGATGGACTGTTTATGATGGCAATCATCATGGCAATTTGATCTGGTCTCAATACGGGGCAATTGAAAAAGGTTACGAGTATTACAATTTTGATGCATTAAAAACTGATGTAAATATTTATGCTAAGTGGCAATATCAATTAAGTAAAAACTGGATAACTTTTACTGACCTGCAATACAGACATGTTCAACATAAGATCGAAGGAATAAATAATAACCCGGCATTCTTTGCAAACAAAAAATTTGACTTCATCAACCCAAAAGCAGGAGTCACTTATTCAAGAAATGGCTGGCAACATTATTTCAGTTATGCCTTAGCTAACAAAGAACCTAATAGAGATGACTTTGAATCAGGAATTAACAATCAACCTAAAAAAGAAACATTACATGACTTTGAATTAGGCACAGAAAAAAAAGCTACCGAGTATAGCTTTGGAGCAACAGCCTATTATATGTTATATAAAGATCAACTTGTTTTAACAGGGCAGTTGAATGATGTTGGAGCGTATACAAGGGTGAATGTACCAAACAGCTATCGTTTAGGAATTGAATTACAAGGCGCATATGTTTTTAATAAATATTTAAATGTTGCAGGAAATATTACTGGCAGTATCAATAAGATAAAACAGTTCACCCAATATTTAGATAATTATGATAAAGATTGGAATTGGACAGGACAGCAATCCAATGTTTATAACAATACTGACATAGCTTTTTCTCCTTCTATTGTAGGTGGATTAACTATCAACATCTTCCCAGTAAAAAACCTTGAAATTAGTTTATTAAGTAAGTATGTCGGAGATCAGTATCTCGACAACACAAAAAATTCAACAAGAAAGCTTGAAGCCTATTATACGCAAGATGCAAGAGCTGCTTTGACCTTACACAATAAGCTTTTTAAAGAATGGAATATTGCTTTTCAGTTGAACAATATTTTCGACAAAAAATATTCACCTAACGGAGCTTCTTACGCATACATTTATGATGCTGCAATAGACAATGGGAATTATTATTATCCTATGGCAGGAATAAATTTCAATGTGGGTATCAACATTAAATTATAAAACACTTCTCTGTCTAAATAAAAAAAGTGCTTACTGTAATGGTAAGCACTTTTTTATTATGTATTTGTAGTCTCTTATTTATATTTCGCTTGCCAATCCAGCATACCTCCTACAAGGTTCTTTACATTTTTAAACCCTGCAGCTTCCAATATCAAACAACCTTGTCCACTTCTATTACCACTTCTGCAATAAAGTATAAGTTCTTCATCTTTATAATCTTCAAGATCTTCTATTTGCATTGCCTGGATTTTTCCTATTGGAATAAGTGGCCCCCCAATATTGAACTCTGCATTCTCATGTGGTTCTCTTACATCTACGATATTTAATTTTTCACCGGCATCCAGTCTTGCCTTTACTTCTTCTACTGTTATTGTTTTCATTTATTTTAATTTTTAATCAATCTCTTTTTTTGGCTGAGCAACATTAATAGTATCTTTTAAATAGATCATTGTTGGAGATATCCATACATCCATTAATTGTCCGGAGCGTATATACATTGCCGTTCTATCAGCATCATACCTTTCTGGACTTTGCTTAATAATAAATGCATTAGCAGTATCAGCAATACTTTGGCCTTGATAAGGAATAATAGCTCCTACACTTATACCACTTGAATCGAGTATCGTTTTCGCAGATGCATAAGACATTCCGATAAGATCCGGAACTATGATCTCCTTTTCTTCTAACCCACCACCTATGATCAAGGTAATAGCACTACCCCATTGAATAGGTTGTCCAGCTAAGATCTTGTTGCCTTTGTATTGTTGTTCTAATACAGACCCCTTCATGAAATCAGGTTTGTATATCGTATCCCTCAATTTCAAATGATTACGTTCTAACATTTCCAATGCAAAACGCAAGCTTAATCCTTCCAATTTAGGCATCACGATCATTGGGGGCGTATACCTATTTACCGTTAAAAAAACACTCCTGTTGATCTTAACAGTTGAGTTAGGATCGGGCAATTGTTTTATTACTGTACCACGTTTTGTTGTATCAGTATAAACTGAATCCTGAATAATTACTTCAAAGCCTTTATCTTCTAACAACTTAATAGCTGCTTCTGTGTCTTTTCCTAAAACTGAAGGAACAGTCAGGTATTCGCCATGTTTAGTTATCCAGCTTAACATCTGCAATATCAAAAAGACCATCAATATTGCTAGTACAATTGCTGCAAGCAAATTAACCCAGAACGGCCTGTTGGTAATAAATTTAAACATATTGTTAGTTAAAACATTCTTCAATTAATGCCGAATAAAAATCCTTCAATGTCCACCCCATTGCCTTTACCTGTTGCGGCACAATGCTTGCCTCACTTTGTCCGGGAACCGTATTTATTTCCAGCATGTATGGTTGTCCGTTAGTTTCGTTATAAATAAAATCTATTCTTATAATCCCATTACAATTGAAGATACTGTAAGCTTTTTTAGCAGCCTCAGCTATTTGCGTAGCCATTGCTGCATCAATCTTTGCGGGAGTCACTTCTTCACTCTTTCCTTCATATTTAGCTTCAAAATCAAAGAAATCATTTTTTGCAATTACTTCAGTGATCGGGAGCGCCATGATCGTTCCCTTAGTTTTAAAGACACCGATCGTAAACTCACGCCCTTTAATATATTCTTCGATCAACACCTGGTCATCTTCTTTAAAGGCTTTTTCAATAGCTGCATCCAGATCTTTTGCTTCATTTACTTTACTCATTCCAATACTACTGCCACCGTTATTTGGTTTTACAAATAATGGCAATTTCAATTCTTTTAAAATAGATTCAGCAGAAACACTATTATCAACTTTAAACAAATGCATTGACTTTGCTACATGTAAACCGCCAAACGCAGCAACTGCAACAGTATATCTTTTGTTGAATGTCAATGCAGAACTTGCTGCATCACATGAAGTGTATGGGATCTTTAAACAATCAAAATAACCTTGTAATTTTCCATCTTCTCCAGGTGTACCATGCAATCCAATAAGCACTGCATCAAAAGTTATTTTTTCGCTATTAAGAGTTATTGAAAAATCATTTTTATCAACCGGAATTTCAGCACCATTTTCACCTAAAAAAAACCAACCATCGGTACGTATATCAATTTTATAATAATCCCATTTTTGCAGGTCAATATTATTTTGAATAGTGATGGCACTTTTATAAGATATTACAGATTCGCCGGAATAACCGCCTGTAACCAGGGCAATTTTCTTTTTCATTTAAGAGAGATAAATATTTGGGCAAAGAAACGAAAATTGTTTGTAGTTCAATAGATTAAAATAACAGAATTATAAATTAACATTTATTTCTATTTAAGCTGAATGAGGGATACTGATTCAATTATTCGACTTCCCCTATTCCTTCATTACCTGTATCTAACATGAATTTCCATTTACCATCGGGTTGTCTTCTCCAGACGCTGACATAAGTGCCATATTGAACAGATGAGTCCTTCTTTGTTTTAATTGAATAGATACCGTAAGTAAAACCCATTTCGCCTGATTGCGCCACATTTCCTCCCTGTGGATCCCATGTCATACTATAAGTAGAATCTTCTCCCTGGGTTATATAATAGATAGCCTCACCACCAATGATCGGATGTGTATTAGGACGTAATAAAACACCATTACTGTCGATATATTCAAGGAAAGCAGCCTTCATTCCTTTTTCTTCACTCATCTTTGAGAAAGCCCTATCCGCTTCCATCATACTAAGTTTTGCAACGCCAATATCAACGGGTTTTATTTTCGTTTTACAGGCAATAAAAAGGAATGGCAGTACAATCAAAAAAAGACTTTTCATAAAAATAATTTAGGCAAATAACTATCAAATATACAAAAAGGCGAAAGTATTTTTCAATACCCTCGCCATTGTAACAGGAAATATCACCTGTCTGTAATAAGACCTTCCGGTCTTTATAAGATCTTTAAACGTGTAAGCTTTCTTTTTTAGCCATTAACACTTCAACTGTTTCTTCATACATTTCATCAGGTACGCAACAATCTACCGGGCAAACAGCAGCACATTGTGGCTCTTCATGAAACCCCTGGCATTCTGTGCATTTATTAGGTGTGATATAATAAGTATCTACACTTATAGGTGCATTGCGTTGTTCTGCATCTACCTGAGTTCCGTCTAACAAAGTAAAACTTCCTTTAACACTTGTGCCGTCTGAAATAGCCCATTCTACACCACCTTCATAGATCGCATTATTTGGACATTCAGGTTCGCAAGCGCCGCAGTTGATACATTCGTCAGTAATTTTAATTGCCATTGTTTGTTTAGTTTTTAAATAAAGGGTTAAATAAAATACTTTTGTAACTCAAAAGTATAATTACCTGATGAAATTACAAAATAGAATTGCTTTATTAACTGAGTTAAAAAAATATTTAGAAAAAAACACAGAAGAGTGGCAAATTATCAAAGATAAAGCCATGGTACACAATGGCTGGTTCACTCCTGAATTTATAAACAAAGCTGTTGATAATATTATTGATGAGTTCTTATCCGAAGACAAATTAAATAAATGGATAAATCATTATCATTTAGATGATAATATTACTCCAAGAAATGTTGGGATAGTAATGGCAGGCAATATTCCCTTGGTAGGTTTCCATGATCTTTTATGTGCATTTATTTGTGGGCACAAACAAACTATTAAGTTATCTTCTAAGGATAATATTTTATTACCACATCTGATAGAAAAACTTACAAGTTTTGATCCTGAAATAAAAGATCTAATTACAATTTCAGAAATGCTGAAAGGCTGTGATGCTTACATTGCTACAGGCAGCAACAACAGTGCAAGATATTTTGAATATTATTTTGGGAAATATCCAAACATCATTCGTCACAACCGAACATCAGTAGCAATTATAACAGGTGATGAAACGCCAGAGATGCTTGAGAAATTATCAGATGATATCCATATTTTTTTTGGATTAGGTTGCAGAAATGTTACGAAGATATTTGTGCCTGAAGGTTATGATTTTGTTCCTTTGCTTCAATCTTTTCATCAATATAAATATTTTGCTGACCATCATAAATACAAAAACAATTATGATTATAATTTGTCAATACAGCTTATGAACAATCGTTTTTACATGACAAATGAAAGTACTCTTTTGGTAGAAAGCGATTCAAACTTCTCCCCCATCAGCCAGTTGAATTATAGTTTTTATAATGACAAAATTTCATTGTATGATTCGTTGAAAAACAATGATGAAATTCAATGCGTTGCAGGTATAGATATTCCTTTTGGAGCAGCGCAAAAGCCTACACTAACTGATTATGCAGATGGTATCGATACTGTTGCTTTTTTGCTAACTTTATAAGCGACAACTGACATCTACGAAACTCTTCCTAATTAATTGTTAAACATGTCAGTTGGTAAATATCATTTTGGCAGAGCTTCGTTACTTTGTGTAGTAAGGCATAGAAATTGAATCATTAAAACAAAAAAATTAAAATATACAAATGAAAGCAAAACAAATTTTATTTACTGTAATGATAAGTGCAGTAACGGCTTTTGGTGTAAAGTTTGGTTACACAAAATTTGTACAACACAATAATACTTACGCCGGCCAACAAGCAGGTGTTGTACCCTCAAATTACAAATACGTGGGCATGTTGGATAATAACACACCGTCGGGTGCGCCAGATTTCACTCAACCGGCACAGGCGGCATTACCTGCAGTTGTGCACATCAAAACAAAAACCAACGCAAAACAGGTAAGCAATAATCTTCCAAAATCAAAAACGCCACAAAATCCGTTCAGCGATTTTTTCAATGATGATATTTTTGAACAATTTTTTGGCGGCAGAGGCAATTCATATATTCCTGAACAAAAAGCATCAGGGTCTGGTGTGATCATCAGCGATGATGGATATATAGTTACAAATAATCACGTGGTAGAAAGTGCTGATGAATTAACAGTAACATTAAGCAATAAAAAATCTTATACAGCTAAAGTTGTAGGAAGAGATCCGGCATATGATCTTGCAGTAATAAAAATTGACGCTAAAGGTTTACCATTTTTATTATATGGTAATTCTGATGATGTAAAAATTGGCCAATGGGTATTAGCCATTGGTTATCCTTTGAATTTAGAAACTACCGTTACAGCAGGTATTGTTAGTGCTAAAGCAAGAAGTTTAGGTTTGAACAAAAGCACAAAAACAAACTCTGCAGTTGAATCATTTATACAAACAGATGCTGCAGTTAACATGGGTAACAGTGGTGGTGCGTTAGTAAATACTAACGGTCAACTGATTGGCATTAACTCTGCAATAGCCTCTCCTACCGGGTATTACAGCGGCTACTCTTATGCAATTCCTGTAAACATTGCTAAGAAAGTTGTAGACGATATGATAAAATATGGTACAGTACAAAGAGCATACTTAGGTTTAACTTATGCATCTGATGGAATTTCAGATGAATATAAAAAAGCCAACGACATTAAAGATGGTAATGGTGTATTTGTTACAGGCATTGCAAAAGGTGGTGCTGCAGAAGCTGCAGGAATTAAAAAAGGAGATTTCATTACTAAAGTAAATGGCGTACCTGTTTTTTCAAGTGCTGAAATGGTAGAACAGGTTACAAGGTATAAACCTAGTGATAAGATCAGTGTGAGTTATGAAAGAGATGGTAAAGAACTTACAACAAACGTTACTTTAAAAAACAGTTCTGGAAATTATGATATTGTAAAAGAAGACAATAGTATGATCACAAAATTAGGTGCTGATTTTGCAACACTGGATATTAAAAAAGCAAAAGAATACGGCATCAATGGCGGCGTAGTTGTAAAGAAAATAAACGAAGGTGCGTTGAACGATCAAACCCGTATGAGAGATGGATTTATCATCATCAGGGTAAATGATACAGATGTAAAAAGTACTGAAGATCTTAAGAAAGTTGTTGGTGCTCAAAAAACAATAACAATCAGTGGATTTTATCCTGGTTCAGATGGTGTTTTTGACTACCCTATTATTCTTGAATAGATTCATTTTTAATCATAAAAATAAAAGCCGTCCATATAATTATCGGGACGGCTTTTATTTTTTCCTCAATTTGATCAATAGATTTTTCTTTTCACTTTTTCTTGGAAAATTAAATTTCTCATTTAGTTCCATCCGGAAATCTAATTGATTGATAAGATACTTATGTTCTGCATACAATTCTTCCGACATTTGTTTAATACCAGATGAATCGAATGGGTATCTCAAAAAATAACTAAGCAATAAAATTTCAAAAGAAGCAGACCTGAGCCAATCAACATCTTTCCTATAACCAAACACAGCAAGGGTTCCGGTTTTATTCATGAAAGATTGTAATTTTCTTTTGTCTATATCAACAGTAGAACAAGCGCCAAAATAAATGATCACTCCGTTACATTTATCTTCTAACAGATCTGCTAATTCATCTATTGAAACTGTTTCTTTTCCAATTTTAATAATCCCTTTTTCTCCATGAAACGACAAATACAGCAAAGGATATTTTTCATGAAACGATTTTGTTTTCCAACGGGACATACAGTATTCAAATTCTTTAACCGTAGCACATCGATGATGAATAAAAGGCATGCCTTCATAACGATGTACAACATCTAATACAGGATACACAGAAGTCTTATCCCTCTGATCTCCATACCAAAATCCTTCAATACAAAATACTCCTTTCATGTTAGCTAATTTAACCTATTTTCTTTATCCATTTTCAATTAATATGTTACAAGATTTTTCAACTATTTTTTCACCAATTAATAAAATAATAAACATTTTTTGGGGAGCAAATTTCCCATACCCCTGTTTTCTTTCCCGCTATTCTATTCATCTTTTGCATGGCTTAATATTTGAAGGTCATTTTGTTATTAACAGATCTAAAATTTTAATATTATGAAAATGCTTTTTTCTAAATTGACTTTGATTGGCTGCTCTTTATTTCTGATTAATTGTAATAATAATAAATCAACAAATAGTACTGAAATAGACTCCTCTACCCGTATGAATAACACAATAGATATGCCTGATAGTAAGAGGATTGATACAGTTGGTAAAACTCCCATAGCATTAAATGAATTTGTAAGCAAGGCTGTTGCAGGTGGTATGGCCGAAGTAGAACTCGGCAAAATTGCACAAATAAATGGCAATAGTCAGGCTGTAAAAGATTATGGTAAAATGCTGGAAACTGACCATAGTGATGCTAATACAAAATTAACAGAGATAGCAACTGCTGAAAATATACTGATACCAGCTAATATGACCAATGAACATTTGATGCATATCAATGATCTTAAAGCTAAAACAGGGCAAGATTTCGATAAATCTTTTATGACAATGATGGTTGATGATCATACAAAAGACATTGCAGAATTTAAAAAAGCAGCAACAGGAAACCACAACCAAAAGATCAAAGAATTTGCTGCTAAAACATTACCAACACTTCAAGCGCATCTTAAAAAAGCAAAAAAGATCAAGAATAATATGAAATAACTTATATAACTATAAGTTTTTTAAGCATTTAGCGTAACAAAAAGAAATAAAGCCTTGACATCTTGTTAAGGCTTTATTCACATATACTACTCCCCCTCATATTTTCTCCCTTTCAGCAATAAAATCTAGTGTTTTATTGTTATCTTTAAGATAACTTTAACACAAACTTGTCCACTACCTTTTGAAACTCTCCCCTTATGACGATGATTTTGAATTTATAGTAAAAAACCAAAATATATAACCGGTACATTATTTATGATTTATAAATTTATCAGATTGGCATGGAGATCAGCTTCATCTCCACTGCATAGGCATAGCCATGCTGATAAATCATTATATGCTTTCTTGCAATTATCAACAATAAAAAGGGCTATTCTTTTATCTCTTTTTTTTACATGCTTTATTTCATTTAGTTCAGTTGCACAATTTTGCCAAACATGGTCACTTGCCACAACTGATATACAAACCGGTAATACAGGTAATGCTACCAGTGGTCATGATGAATCGATAGGTTCTGGAATGGATCCAGTCAGCTACGGTGGTGGCTACCAGACCTTTGATCGGCCAAACGGGGTTAACTGGCCTGCCACAGTTAATACAGCCAATGAACTTTATCTGGCATTCCCAATAAATCCGGCTTCAGGATTTAACCTCACTGTTACCAGTATTACATTTTCGGCGTATGTAAATAATAGCTCCGGAAGTTTAATTGCCACTGTATACAATCAAACTACTGCGGTAGTGCCTGCCGCAACCGGAACCATTTCCGGAGGCTCTAGTGGTACACCACAAAATATCAGTATATCAGGTTTATCTATACCAGTATCTAATGGTAATACTGATTCAATCAGATTATACTTTTCTGGCGGCAACGGGAGGACTTTGCATATAAAGAATGTAGTTATTTGCGGAACTTCTACATCAGCTTTTTGTGCTAATGCTACTATGTCTCCCAATATTACAATTGGAGCCGGAACTATCGGTAACGGAACCACGAACAACATCCTAACCAATTTTTCTATAGGTGCAAGTGCTAATCTTACTGTAACAGATTTTTCTTTCCCATTCACAGCTGG
Source organism: Bacteroidota bacterium (assembly GCA_040387955.1). Taxonomy (GTDB): domain Bacteria; phylum Bacteroidota; class Bacteroidia; order Chitinophagales; family Chitinophagaceae; genus Ferruginibacter. The sequence goes on from JAZKCS010000005.1 coordinate 327,209, forward strand.
TGGAGGACTTACCTCAAGTGATATAACTAATTATAAATTTTATTATACTCCTACAAATACTTTCACTACCCCTACTTTATTAAGTACCGTTACTACAGGACTTACAACAAGTCCAATAAATTTTGGATCATTCAGTCAAGCAATTGCTTCGGGTAGTACCGGCTATTTTTGGGTTACAGCTGATATTCCATCCGGAGCTACATCAGGACATTCTATTACTGCAGGCGCTATATCTCCATCAAATGTAAATTTTGCCGGCACCCCAACAACCTGCGGATCTGTAGCAGCACAAGGGACAAGAACAATAGCTGTCTTGAGCGCCCCTACAGTTACCACAACTGCTGCAACCTCTATAACAAGTAATACTGCAACAACGGGTGGCAATGTAACAAGTGATGGAGGTTCTACTGTAACTGAAAGAGGGCTTATTTTTAGTACAGGTCCTATTACTGACATAAACAGCACTACAGGTGGAGGCAAGATCATCAATGCTGTTGGTGGTACAGGTTCATTTACTACATCACTTTCTGGCTTATTACCTAATACAACTTATCATATACGTTCTTACGCAACAAATGCTATTGGTACAAGCTATGGAGCAGACCTTACTTTTACTACACCTGCCGCACCTGCAAGAGATTGTAGTGGAAGTGGAACTTATGATGGCTGGCCCGGTAAACACGGCGTGTTTTATTTATATGCTTATGTAAAAGCAGGTGAAAAAATAGACTGGGATGTTTTTAGATCAGATGATGGAGGGTCCCCTGGCACATGGACAATTAATGTATATACCCCCACTGGATTATACAGTACCTGTACCATTGGAGGCACTGTAGGAGATCAATGTACAACTGCACAAATCACAGCTACTCTTGCAACTGAAGGCATCTGGACTTTAAGGGCAACACCTACCAGTACATCAGATGGAAATATAGTTTGCCCACGTTTAAATGTTTATTCTGCAGCAGGTCCGGAAATTACTGGGAGAGTATGGACGGAAAGTGTGCATGGCCATGATGCGTCTTCAGGTGTTGAACCGGACTTTACATTATATTTTCTTACACCTGCAGGATATGAATATGCTGCGACCTATTCAGGATTAAATGGTTTATATTATACCATTGTATCTGATTCATTAGGCGTTCGTACTGCTGCAGGATCTTGTGTATCTGCATATCAAAGTGTTGCTTATTCCGGCTCAGGCTCTTTACTTGGTCCAGATAATGCAAACTGTGGTGAAAAAAATAAAATATTTTTTTCTGATTTCGATGCAGGACTACCGGCATCGGCTGTACGCTTTAATATAGCTGCAGGAAGTGGACAAATAACAGAACCACTCATACATACACCACTTAACCCTACTCTATCGTCTCCTACTTTTAATAGAACCAGTGCCTGTACTGCAGCAGGTAGCATTAGTTTTACTGTTACCAACTTTACTGAAGAAGGTTATGTTTATATTGATGTAAACAACAATGGTATTTTTACTGATGCAGTAGACAGAGTGGATACGGTTACATTTGTCAATGGAGTAAACACAGTTCCTTTTAACGGCTTAGATGGGCTCGGTAATCCGATTCCTATTTCCCAGGCATTGAATGTTAAAGTGTTGATCAATAAAATCGGTGAAACACATTTTGTGATGACTGATATTGAAATTTTTGGAGGTATTAGTGTTACACGATTAAATGGACTTGGTTCTCCAAGTAATCAAATATTTTGGAACGATTCAAATCTCCCTACTGGTGGCAATTGCTCAAGTACGCCTCTCGTAAATGGAACAGGAGGTGTAAATAGTTCAGGCTCTTCAGTGCATGGTTGGACTCAATGTGGAAGTTGTTCTCCTCCCAGCTCAACATGTAGTGGCACTAATGCGAATAATGGTGTTAACGGATCATGGGGAGATAGCAGATTAATTGACAATTGGGCCTATGTTTCTGATAGTACTTTAAATCATACAATTTTTGTTGCACCGGAAGTTGATACAACTTACGCAACAGTTTGTAACACTGCTTTACCATACATTTGGAGTGGTCATTCTTATAGTTCTGCTGGAACATATACCACTACTTTAACAAGTTCCGCAAATTGTGATTCTACAGTAGTACTGATATTAACTGTAAATGATTGTGGCGTTTTATGTGATGCATCTGTGATACCAAATACATCTACACCAATTTCGGTTAATGGCAGTATAGAAGCGGCATGGTCTTTAGCGACCTATATGCCTATTCAAAAAGCTACTGTAGGAACAATCTCTGCTGATTTTATTGGTACACAATGGAAGACATTGTATGATGCTACCAATTTATATATTTTGGTGAACGTTAAAGATCCAAACATTTTTAATGATGGCGGAAGCTGGTGGGATAATGATGCTATTGAAATATTCATTGATGGATTAAATGAAAAAGGAACATCTTATGATGGAAATGATTTTCAAATTGGTATAGGTGCAGACGGTGTAAAAAATGCAGGAACAAATGGTGGGGCTATAATTGGCGCAGTAACCTCAGGGGTAGTTGCAACCGTAGGTGTAGGCTATATTGTTGAAGTTGCAATACCATGGTCAAGCATTGGCGGCACTCCTTCAGATGGCAGAATGATCGGAATAGATGTACAGGTGGATGATGATGACAATGGCGGCGCACGAGAAACGCAGGTTTCATGGAGTACAAATAATACCAATGCATTTACAAATCCGAGTCTTTTTGGACAATTGCCTTTAAGTGTTTGTACACCTGCTCCCCTTTCATTAATATATGACAATACAAATCCATCTTGTACCGGATTTACCAATGGATCAATAAGAGCTACAGGCACTGGAGGAACAGCTCCTTATACATATTCACTAACTGGCCCAGGCGGTCCATATACACCTAATTCAACGGGATATTTCACAGGGCTTGCTGCCGGAAGCTATGTGATCACAGTTACTGATGCAGTTCCAAATTCAGTACCAAGTCAAACGATCACATTACAAAGCTTTGTCAACCCTTTGATTGTAACCAATGATACAAGTATTTGCCTGGGAGCTTCTGTTCAGCTTTCTGCAACCGGTGGAGCTAACGGTTATACATGGACGCCATCAACAGGGTTAAACTTTTCCAACATTGCAAATCCTATTGCTACTCCTACTTCAACTACAACTTACACAGTTACATCCCAGAGTTTAAGTAACTTGATAGTTAATCCCGATTTCGAATCAGGAAATGTAGGTTTCACTTCAGAGTATGCTCATTATACTACTCAAACAACAGCAAGACAAACATACTCAGTTAGAGATAATCCAAATGATCATGATCAATTTTTTACAACATGCGGAGATCATACATCCGGCTCCGGCAATATGCTTGTTGTGGATGGATCTGATGCTACTAACGGAGCCACATACAAGTTTTGGGAACAAACAGTTCCAGTTAATACGGGTTCAACTTATACATTCAGTTATTGGGTTCAAACAGTTGCAACAGGTAGCGCTGCACAGGTAGTTACTAAAATAAATGGAAGTACGCTAGGTACGGCTTCAGCTCCTGCAACCACTACATGTGGAAACTGGCAACAGGTAACTTATACATGGGTTGCTACAGGAACAACAGCAAACATTGCATTCTATGATAATAATATAACAGGTATTGGAAATGACTTTGCAATTGATGACATTTCTATAACTACACCTTGCCCTGTAAGCGAAGCTGTTACAATCATAGTAGATACAGTTATAAGGGCAACAATAGCTATATCAGCTTGCCCGTCGGAGTTACCCTATAGCTGGGGTGGTTATTCAATTAATACTACAGGTACCTATCGTGACACTCTTGTAAGCCTCAGAACGGGCTGCGATTCTATAGTAACTTTAAACTTTACGATTAAAGCTACTTCAACGACTACAACAAATGTAAGCGTTTGTCCGGCAGCGTTACCTTACACATGGCACAGCACTCTATTCAATGCTCCTGGTACTTATTATGATACTCTTGTAAATTCGATTGGTTGTGACTCTGTCACAATCTTGAATTTAACAACATACCCTGTGCCTATTGTTTATGTACATGGAACTGATCCTTCATGTTTAGGAGTATGCGATGGAACTGCAACTGCGGATGTTGTTGATGGCACAGATCCCTACACATATTCCTGGACAAATAGTAGTGCTATCACAAGCACTATTACAGGGCTTTGTGAAAATACTTATAAGGTGACCGTAACGGATGCCAATGGATGTCAATCAACTTCTGCGGAAGCAATTCCGGCAGGCTGTTTTCAAATAAAAAGCATTCTTGTAGACGCATGCTCACCTACTGAATATGAACAGGAAATGGTTTTCTTCCAAGTAGGTCAAACACCTTTAAATTACAATACGCTAACAACAACATGGCCAAATGTTTCAAACACATGGAGAGGATTCTGCACCGACCCGGCATTTATCACAAATGTAAATGCAACAATTACGGGTGGAGGGAAATTGATTGCTGCTCCTGCAACTCTTCCTGCTGGTGCTGAAGTTGTTTTGATCACAAGTAATGTCACTACAACTTCTTTTAATAGTTTTGATAATCTTACCGATACTCTTTATGTATTATTTCAATGTTCAGGAAATACTGCAGGACATTTTGTAAATTATACAGCCGGTCCTACTCCAAGAACATTAACAATGGATTTTGGAAGTGGGTGTTCGGATGCTGTCACTTATCGTGCAGATTCTTTGGTAAATATCAATGGAACACATGTAAGCGCCAATGGAGCCTATGTAAATTTCACTTCAAACGGTACTGCCTCATATGAGAATTATGGTTGTGTAATCCCGTATACTATCCAAACAGATTCTGTAACACTTGTTGCTCCTCTTCCTGATACTCCAGTTTTTAATATAATCAGTCCAATTTGCCAAAATTCTGTTCCTCCTGTATTACCAACCAGTTCGTTAAATATTCCTCCTATTACAGGAACATGGAATGCTGCTGTAAGCACAGCAACCCCTGGTACAACAATTTATACCTTTACTCCTACTGTTGGACAATGTGCCGTACCAACTACAGCCAGTATTACTGTAAAACCAATTTCAACCAATTCTACGTCTGTAACAATTTGCTCTTCAGTATTGCCATATTTGTGGAACTCTAATTCTTATAGTAGTGGAGGAACTTATTTAGATACACTTGTAAATTCTGTAGGATGCGACTCTATTTTAACTTTAGTTTTAACAGTAACTACTTTACCTACAGCATCTATTAGTTATGCAACACCGTATTGTTCGAATGCTGGTACAGGAACTGTTTCATTAACAGGAACTACAGGCGGAATTTATACTTCAACAGCAGGTTTAACAATAAACGCTTCGACAGGAGCTGTAGATCTTGCTGCTAGTACTGCAGGAACCTACACTGTTACTTATACAATTGCCGCAGCTAACTCCTGTCCTGTAGTAACTGCTACAACAAGCATTACTATTACTGCTTTACCGGTTGCAACAATAAGTTATGCTTCACCATATTGTTCTAATGCAGGCACAGCGACTGTTACACTTACAGGAACAACTGGGGGAACATATTCTTCAACAGCAGGGTTATCGATCAATGCATCAACAGGTGCTGTGAATCTTGCAGCTAGTACTGCAGGAACTTATACCGTTACTTATACAATTTCAGCAGCAAATGGTTGTCCTCCGGTTACTGCAACTACAAGTATCACTATTACAGCTTTGCCAGTCGCAACGATTAGTTATGCAACACCATATTGTTCTAATGGAGGAACAGCGACGGTCACACTTACAGGAACTACAGGAGGAACTTATTCTTCAACAGCAGGGTTATCGATCAATGCTTCAACTGGTGCTGTGAATCTTGCAGCTAGTACTGCAGGAACTTATACTATTACTTATACAATTGCAGCAGCAAATGGTTGTCCTCCGGTTACTGCAACTACAAGTATCACTATTACAGCTTTGCCAGTTGCAACTATCGCATATGCATCACCGTTTTGTTCTAATGGAGGCTCAGCGACGGTCACACTTACAGGAACTACTGGAGGAACTTATTCTTCAACAGCAGGGTTATCGATCAATGCATCAACAGGTGCGATAG
>JAZKCS010000005.1:333391-342479 GCA_040387955.1 Bacteroidota bacterium
GGAACTTATTCTTCAACAGCAGGGTTATCGATCAATGCATCAACAGGTGCGATAGATCTTGCAGCTAGTACTGCAGGAACCTACACTGTTACTTATACAATTGCAGGAGCAAATGGATGTCCTCCGGTTACTGCAACTGCAAGCATCACCATCACTGCTTTACCCGTTGCAACGATTAGTTATGCAACACCATATTGTTCTAATGGAGGCACAGCAACTGTTACACTTACAGGAACAACTGGGGGAACTTATTCTTCAACAGCAGGGTTATCGATCAATGCATCAACAGGTGCGATAGATCTTGCAGCTAGTACTGCAGGAACCTACACTGTTACTTATACAATTGCAGGAGCAAATGGATGTCCTCCGGTTACTGCAACTGCAAGCATCACCATCACTGCTTTACCCGTTGCAACGATTAGTTATGCAACACCATATTGTTCTAATGGAGGCACAGCAACTGTTACACTTACAGGAACAACTGGGGGAACTTATTCTTCAACAGCAGGGTTATCGATCAATGCATCAACAGGTGCGATAGATCTTGCAGCTAGTACTGCAGGAACCTACACTGTTACTTATACAATTGCAGGAGCAAATGGATGTCCTCCGGTTACTGCAACTGCAAGCATCACCATCACTGCTTTACCAGTCGCAACGATTAGTTATGCAACACCATATTGTTCTAATGGAGGAACAGCGACGGTCACACTTACAGGAACTACAGGAGGAACTTATTCTTCAACAGCAGGTTTATCGATCAATGCATCAACAGGTGCCGTAGATCTTGCAGCAAGTACTGCAGGAACCTATACTGTTACTTATACAATTGCAGGAGCAAATGGATGTCCTCCTGTTATTGCAACTGCCAGCATCACAGTTACAGCTTTACCAGTCGCAACTATCGCATATGCCTCACCGTATTGTTCTGCTGGTACTGCAACTGTCACACTAACAGGTACTACAGGAGGAATATATTCTTCTACAGCAGGATTAATAATAAATCCTTCAACAGGCGATGTAGATCTTGCTGCCAGTACTCCTGGCACATATACTGTTACTTATACAATTGCCGCAGCTAACGGATGCCCTCCGGTTACTGTAACTGCCCCTATAAGCATAGGTTTATTGCCTGCTGCAACAATCAGTTATGCAACACCATATTGTTCTAATGGAGGTACAGCAACAGCTACTTTAACAGGAACAGCAGGAGGAATATATTCTTCTACAGCAGGATTATCGATCAATGCATCAACAGGTGTTGTGGACCTTGCTGCAAGTACTGCAGGAACTTATACTGTTACTTATACAATTGCTGCAGCAAATGGATGCCCTCAGATTACTGCTACTACTAGTATTACTATTACAGCATTACCCGTTGCTACAATCAGTTATGCAACGCCATATTGTTCTAATGGTGGCACTGCTACCGTTACATTAACTGGCTCCTCAGGTGGAACTTATTCTTCAACTGCAGGATTATCGATTAATCCATCAACTGGTGCTGTGGATCTTGCTGCGAGTACTGCAGGAACTTACACTGTCACTTATACAATTGCTGCAGCAAATGGATGCCCGCCGGTAACTGCAACAGCTAGCATCACAATTACAGCTTTACCAGTTGCAACGATCAGTTATGCAACCCCCTATTGTTCTAATGGAGGGACAGCAACTGTTACTTTGGTGGGAACTACAGGCGGAACTTATTCTTCTACAGCAGGTTTAACAATAAACGCATCTACAGGTGCTGTAGATCTTGCTGCAAGCACTCCGGGAACGTACACTGTTACTTATACAATTGCTGCAGCAAATGGATGTCCTCAAGTTACGGCAACTGCTAATATCACTATCACAGCATTACCGGTTGCAACGATCGCATATGCATCACCGTTTTGTTCAACTGCAGGAACAGCTTCTGTAACACTTACAGGTACAACAGGCGGAACTTATTCTTCAACTGCAGGATTGTCTATCAATACTTCTACCGGTGCAGTAAATATTACAGCAAGTACTCCGGGAACATATACAGTTACATATACTATAGCTGCAGCTAATGGCTGTCCTCCTGTTACAGCAACAGCAGGCATAACCATTACACCATTGCCGGTAGCAACAATAAGTTATGCAACACCATATTGTTCTAATGCTGGCACAGCAACTGTTACTTTGGTAGGAACTACAGGCGGAATATATTCTTCAACAGCAGGGTTATCGATCAATGCTTCAACTGGCGCTATAAATTTAGCAGGAAGCACACCGGGGACTTATCTAGTTACTTATACAATTGCTGCGGCTGGGGGCTGTCCTATTGTTACTGCAACTGCTAGTATTACTATTACCCAGTTACCTGCAGCAACTATCAGTTACCCATCTCCGTTATGTGTAACAGGTACTACAGCTGTTGTTACACGTACAGGAACTGCTGGTGGTACATATTCTTCAACAGCAGGATTGTCAATTAATGCATCTACCGGCACTGTCACTTTACCAACAAGTACACCAGGATCATATACTGTAACTTATACAATTGCTGCGGCGGCAGGATGTCCAATTGTAACTACAACCACAGCAGTTACAATAAGCACTCCTCCAATTGTAACGTTAAACCCGGCAGATTCCGGAGTTTGTAAATTTAACGGAACAACTTTTACTGCTGCTGCAACTGCAATCGGAACTCCAACTCCGGCAATTCAATGGCAGGTATCTACTGATGGAGGAAATACATTTTCAAATATACCTGGAGCAACAACTAGCCCATATGTTATTGCAGTGGCAAATGCCAATCAGGATGGCTGGTATTATAGAGCAATATTTACTAATTTTTGTGGCACAGATACTACAACAGCAGCTTTACTAAGTGTTTCGTCCCCACTTAACCCCCAATTACAACCAGTCTCGCAAACAGGCTGTGATAATTTCGGAACGGTTTCTTTCTCCGCTTCCGGTAATGGTGGCCAAGGTGTACTTAGTTCGGTGTGGCAATATAGTCCGGACAACGGAACAACATGGATCGATATTCCAAGCACAATGAATAGTACCAATATTGGTAATATCTCAAATACTTACACTTTCACTCCAACTATTTCACAAACAGGTTGGCTATACAGATTAAAATTTATTAATGGAAAATGTGCCGGCAGTATTAGTAATAGTGCTACTTTAACTGTAAACCCTATACCAGTAGTAAATCAACCATCGAACCAGGTAATTTGTAAAGGAAGTAGTTCAACTGCAGTAACATTTACCGGTACAGGTACTTCATACGCATGGACAAATAGCAATACAGGTATCGGACTTGGAGCAAGTGGTTCAGGCAATATTCCCTCTTTCACAGCTACCAATAGTACCTTATCGCCGATCACAGGTACGATAACAGTAACTCCAACATATACAGGAGGAGTTCCTTCAGCAAGTTGTCCGGGTACACCAAAAACTTTTACTATCACTGTTAATCCAAATGCAACTGTCAGCGCTGGATCTGCTCAAACCGTTTGTGCAGGAAGCAGCATTACATTAGCAGGAAGTATTGGAGGAAGTGCAACAAGTGCAACATGGACTGCTCCAAGTGGAACTTTCTCAAATGCAAATTCACTAACGTCAACGTATACACCGTCAATAGCCAGTGGAACAGTAACACTTACGCTTACAACAAATGACCCTGACGGAGCAGGCCCTTGTCTTTCTGCTACAGCTACAGTAATCATTACAGTAAATCCTATTGCAACTGTAAATGCAGGATCTCCACAAACGGTTTGTCAGGGCAGCAGTGTTACACTTGCCGGAACTATTGGAGGCGGGGCAACAAGTTCAACATGGAGTGCTCCAAGTGGAAGTTTTTCGAATGTGAACTCTCTAACGTCAACCTATACCCCATCTATAACAAATGGTACGGTAACCTTAACACTTACGACTAATGACCCAGCAGGCCCTTGTGGTGTTGTAACATCAACTGTAGTAATAACAGTTAACCCAATAGCTACCGTTAGTGCAGGGTCTGCTCAAACAGTTTGTGCAGGAAGTACTATCACACCTCTTGCAGGTAGCTTTGGAGGAAGTGCAACCAGCGTAACCTGGAGTGCTCCAAGTGGGACTTTCTCTAATCCTAATTCATTATCATCTTCTTATACTCCATCTATAGCCAGTGGAACAGTTTTACTTACATTAACTACCAATGATCCTGATGGAGCAGGCCCTTGCCTAGCAGCTGTTGCTACTGCACTTGTTACTGTTAATCCTATAGCAACAGTGAATGCAGGAAGCCCACAAACTATTTGCACAGGAAGCTCTGTAACATTAGCGGGCACTATAGGTGGAAGTGCTGCCAGTGCTGTATGGAGTGCTCCAAGTGGAACCTTCTCAAATATAAACTCACTAACGTCAACGTATACACCTTCTATAACAAATGGCACTGTAACTTTAACACTAACTACTAACGATCCGGCCGGTCCTTGTACTGCTGTAACATCCACTGTAACAATAACTGTAAACCCTGTTGCTACAGCTAATGCAGGAAGTGTACAAACTGTATGTGCAGGAAGTAGCATAACACTTGCCGGAACCGTTGGCGGCAGTGCCACAAGCGGAACCTGGACTGCTCCAAGCGGAACTTTCTCTAATGCAACCTCATTAACTTCAACTTATACTCCTTCAATTGCAAGTGGCACGGTTTCGCTTACATTAACAAGTAATGATCCTGCTGGGCCATGTCCTGCAGCAACAGCTACTGTTGTTATAACTGTTAATCCTATAGCAACTGCAAATGCTGGAGCTGTACAGACTGTTTGTGCAGGAGGTTCGGTAATACTTGCAGGAACTATCGGAGGAAGCGCTACCAGTTCTGTATGGAGTGCTCCGAGTGGAACATTCTCAAATGTAAACTCACTAACGTCTACGTATACACCTTCTATAACAAGTGGTACAGTAACACTGACATTAACTACTAATGACCCTGCAGGTCCATGTCTGGCTGTAACATCTACTGTTGTTATCACTGTAAACCCTATTGCTACAGCAAATGCAGGCACAGCTCAAGCTGTTTGTGCTGGTAGCAGTATTACACTTGCAGGAACTATCGGTGGTGGCGCAACAAGTTCAACATGGAGTGCTCCAAGTGGAACTTTCTCTAATGCAAGTTCACTAACGTCTACGTATACTCCTTCAATTACCAGCGGAACAGTAACACTTACATTAACTACTGATGATCCAGCAGGCCCATGTCCTGCCGTAACTTCCACAGTAATTATAACTGTTAATCCGAAACCAACAGCCAGTATAGCATCTACTAATGTCAATTGCTTTGGAAATTCCACAGGAACTGCGACTGTAACACCATCTGGGGGTACATCTGGTTATACCTATAGCTGGAATTCAAGTCCTGTACAAACAGGTGCTATTGCAACCGGCTTAATTGCAGGAGGCTATACAGTTATTGTTACTGATACTAAAACATGTACAGCTACAGCCTCTGTAACTATTACACAGCCAACCTTATTAGTACTTAGTGAGATCCATACTGATGTACCTTGTAATGGTGCAGCTTCAGGTTCAATAACAATAAGTGCTACAGGCGGAACAGCTCCTTACACGGGCACAGGAACATTTACAGGATTAACTGCCGGTATCTACACATATACTGTTACAGATGCAAATGGTTGCAGTAAAAATATTTCTGTAGCGATATCTGAAAATACCCTGATGGTTGCAAGCGAAACTCATACTGATATATTATGTAATGGCTCAGCTACAGGTACTATCACAATAAGCGCTTCTGGAGGCACAGGGCCTTATATAGGTACGGGAACATTTACCGGACTCACAGCTGGAAATTATTTATATACTGTTACCGACGGAAATGGTTGTAATAAAGTTGTACCGGTTACAATTACAGAACCACCATTATTAGTTCCTCAGGAAACTCATACGAATGTACTTTGTAATGGTGGCTCTACAGGAACTGTAACAATAACTACAACCGGTGGTACTGCTCCTTATACAGGAACCGGAACATTTACAGGATTAATTGCAGGAACTTATTCTTATACCGTTACTGATGCAAATAATTGTAGCAAAAATATTTCGGTTACCATTACCGAACCTACATTATTAGTAGCTAGTGAAACACATACTAATATCCTTTGCAATGGAGATAATACAGGATCAGTAACAATTAGTGCTACAGGTGGTACGGCTCCTTATACAGGCACAGGTACCTTCACAGGACTGGTGGCAGGAACTTATTCTTATACTGTTACTGATGCAAATGGATGTAGTAAAACTGTTTCGGTTACGATCACTGAACCTACACTACTTGTAGCAAGTGAAATACATACTGATATTCTTTGTAATGGAGCAAATACAGGATCAATAACTATTAGTGCATCAGGTGGCACAGCTCCTTACACTGGAACAGGAACATTCACAGGATTAACTGCAGGAACTTATAATTATATGGTTACTGATGCAAATAGTTGTAGCAAAAATATTTCAGTAACAATCGCTGAACCTACATTGCTTGTAGCAAATGAGGTTCATACTGATATTCTTTGTAATGGAGCAAATACGGGATCTATAACTATTAGCGCTTCTGGTGGAACTGGTCCTTATACTGGAACCGGAACATTCTCAGGACTCACTGCAGGCACTTATAGTTATACCGTTACGGATGCAAATAGTTGTAGCAAAAATATTTCAGTAACCATTGCTGAACCAACGTTATTAATAGTAACAGAAACAAACTTTGATGTTCTTTGTAATGGTGAATCTTCAGGAAGTGTTATTGTAAATGCGACAGGAGGAACTGGTCCATATACAGGTACAGGCACCTTCACAGGACTTGCCGCAGGAACATATTCTTATACCGTTACCGATGCTAATAATTGCAGTAAAACTATTTCAGTAATAATATCTGAACCTTCTTTACTTACAGTAAATGAAATACATACAGATGTTCTTTGTAATGGCTCATCTACTGGCAGCATTACAGTAACTGCATCAGGAGGCACTGCCCCTTATACAGGCACTGGTAGTTTCACAGGACTTGCTGCAGGAACATATTCTTATACTGTTACAGATGCCAACAGCTGTAGTAAAACCATATCAGTTACTTTAACTGAACCTACTCCACTTGTGGTTAGTGCAACGCATACAAATATCCTTTGTAATAGTGCAGCTACTGGAACCGCTACTGTCAATGCAACAGGCGGTACTGCTCCTTACACAGGTACAGGCACATTCACAGGCCTGGTGGCAGGAACTTATTCTTATACTGTTACCGATGCCAATAACTGTAGTGATGTGGTATCAGTGACCATTACTGAGCCTACGCTTCTTGTTGCTGCTGAGTCTCATACCGATGTATTGTGTAACGCAGGCACAACCGGTACTGCTACCATCACTGCTACAGGGGGCACTGCTCCTTACACAGGTACAGGAACCTTCACAGGGCTTGCCGCAGGAACTTATTCTTATACTGTTACCGATGCTAATAACTGTACAGATATCATCTCTGTTACAATCGCTGAGCCTGCACCGTTAGTGGCTGCTGAGAGTCATACCGATGTATTGTGTAACGCAGGTACTACCGGTACTGCTACCATCACCGCTACAGGCGGAACTGCCCCTTATACAGGTACAGGAACCTTTACAGGACTTGCCGCAGGAACCTATTCTTATACTGTTACGGATGCTAATAACTGTACAGATATCATCTCTGTTACAATCGCTGCGCCTGCACCGTTAGTCGCTGCTGAGTCTCATACCGATGTATTGTGTAACGCAGGAACTACAGGTACTGCTACCATATCTGCCAGTGGCGGTACCGCTCCTTATACAGGAACAGGCACCTTCACAGGACTTGCTGCAGGAACGTATGCTTATACTGTTACCGATGCTAATAACTGTACGGATATCATCTCTGTTACCATCGCTGAGCCTGCTCTGCTGGTGGTAACCGCTACACCGGGATCTGTGGGATGTAACGGAGGAACAAGCACTGTCACTGTTGCTGCAACAGGCGGCACTGCTCCTTACACAGGCACAGGTACCTTCACAGGCCTGGTGGCAGGAACTTATTCTTATACCGTTACTGATGCCAACAGCTGTAGTGATGTGGTATCAGTGACCATTACTGAGCCTACGCTCCTTGTTGCTGCTGAGTCTCATACCGATGTACTTTGTAATGCAGGCACAACAGGTACTGCTACCATTACTGCAACAGGCGGCACTGCTCCTTACACCGGAACAGGAACCTTCACAGGGCTTGCCGCAGGAACTTATTCTTATACTGTTACCGATGCTAATAACTGTACAGATATCATCTCTGTTACGATCGCTGAGCCGACACCGTTAGTGGCTGCTGAAGCTCATACTGATGTATTGTGTAACGCAGGTACCACCGGTACTGCTACCATCACTGCAAGCGGCGGAACTGCTCCTTACACAGGTACAGGTACCTTCACAGGGCTTGCCGCAGGAACCTATTCTTATACCGTTACCGATGCTAATAACTGTACTGATATCATCTCTGTTACCATCGCTGAGCCTGCACCGTTAGTCGCTGCTGAAGCTCATACTGATGTGCTTTGTAATGCCGGTACTACCGGTACTGCTACCATCACCGCAAGCGGCGGAACTGCTCCTTATACAGGTACAGGCACCTTCACAGGACTTGCCGCAGGAACATATTCTTATACTGTTACTGACGCTAATAACTGTACGGATGTTGTGTCTGTTACAATCGCTGAGCCGGCTGTACTGGTTGTAACCGCTACGCCGGGATCTGTGGGATGTAACGGAGGAACAAGCACTGTTACTGTTGCTGCTACAGGCGGCACTGCTCCTTACACAGGCACAGGCACATTCACAGGCCTGGTGGCAGGAACTTACTCTTATACTGTTACCGATGCCAATAACTGTACTGATGTGGTATCAGTGACCATTACTGAACCAACACTACTTGTTGCTGCTGAAGCTCATACAGATGTATTGTGTAATGCCGGCACAACCGGTACTGCCACTATCACTGCAACTGGCGGTACTGCTCCTTACACCGGAACAGGAACCTTCACAGGGCTTGCCGCAGGAACTTATT